>JADJNH010000005.1:2042216-2672074 GCA_016714365.1 Candidatus Vicinibacter affinis
TTTTCAATTCTATATTTTGTAATTTTTGACTCTGATTGATTTTATTTTCTTCGATTTTTAGTTTGACCTTTTTGTATTCTCCCCGGCCTTGAGAAAACAGTAATGGCATCTCTAATTTGAAACCGTATTGAAAATTATTTTGAAAAAATATGCCGTCGGTGTTGAAGGCATTGTAACCTTTGCTTAAATGATTGTATTTGAAATCAAGTTCGGGCAATAATTCTTGAAATTTTAATTTTTTATCAATTCCTAAAACTTCAAATTTTTGACTATATATTTTCAATTCAGGATGAAATTGTCGTGCATATTCCTTTAGGTCTGTTAGATTGAGCTGAAACGCTTCAATATTTGATTCATTTTCCCATCCCTGCTGAGGCATGGTGTTTGCGGGTAATTGATATGGCGTGTTATTGGCTTTCCACAAGAAAGCACTCATGGCTATGCTTTCGCTTTGATATATCAACCAACTTTCATTTTTCTGAGATTCAAATATTTGAAGTTGGGTCATCGCCTCAATGGTATCTATAGAAGGACGCTCTCCATTTTTCCACATTTTTTTTATCATCTCAAAACGCTGCAAACTTATACTAAGATTTTTGTCTACTATCTGATAATTCTGATAGGCATTTACCCACTGCCAATATTGACTGGCAGCTTCCATCATAATGTTATTAATCAAAGCTATTTGTTCTGTATAAGTCATTTCTTTATACAATTTGGCTTGCATAAGATAAGCACTGCGCTTTTGTATGACTAAATTTTTGATCAATGGAATGCTTATACCTAAGTAACTTGATTTTCCGAATGTTTCGGTAGGGTCTATGCGATTACCCGACAAGTTTTCTACACCTGCCATGATGTCCACACCATACCAAAGAGGTATTGTTATGTTGGGGTTGAAATAGTTGTAATATTCTGTATTTAAAAAAGTTTTATTTGAAGTGATGTTGCTGATTATTGGATTGAAAGCACCTCGAGCTATCAAAATATCTGCTTCGGATTTTTTGATAGCGATGTTGGATAATTTTACCGCAGGATGGTATTGCCTTACAATTTCTAAAAATTCTTCAATATTTAGTGTAGTACTATCTTTTTGCGCAAAAAGATAATTAGAGCTTAATATGACCAGGAGTAAAAGAAATGATTTTTTCATTTATTGTCTTCCGTTAATATTTTTTTTGAATATAAAAATCAACTGGAAACCCATTCACATTTCTCCATAATTCATACCATATGGATACGTCTTTTAATAGGAGGATGCCATGAGCGCCTGTTCCAATTTTTAATTGTTCCGGCCATTTTTTTATGGAGCTGTCTTCTGCTACCAATACTCTGTACATACCATTGGGGCCAATAGCATTTTCAAATGAAGTTATCCTTCCTGCAAAAGTACCATAACTTCCATTCGGCCATCCACTAAAAACTATAGCGGGGTATCCATCAAAAGTAAAGCGAACAGGCTGTCCTATGTTGATTAGAGGTAAATCCATTGGTCTTATAAACATTTCTATTGCATAATCAACTCTTGTAGGGACTATAATCGCAATGGTCTCCCCATCTTTTAAAATCTCACCAATACCTGATTTGTTCGCTTGCACGATTTGACCGTCCTGAGAAGCTGTTACAATGTACATGCCGTTTCGTATAGTGTAGTTACTAACTTGATTTTCAAGTTTAGCAACATCAGCCTGAGTACTGGCGATTTGACTTAAATTCTGATATTTATCACCCTCTGCTTTATTTATTTTTTCAGCATACTCTTGCTCTACACCATTTTTTTCTATTCGTATATTTATTAGTTCCTGTTTTGTCTGGGCAATTTTATTTTCTGTAATTATTTTTTTAGATACAGCATTTTGATATTGTATATTTCTTTGTTGTAATTGAGTCTGAGAAACCAATCCTTCATCAAACATTTTAAGTTGTCTTTCGTATTGATTTTTAAGCAATGTGACTTCGTTTTCATTGGCGACTAATTCTGCATTTTCTGCTTCTAATTTATTGTTGATTTGACTAATTTTGTTATCCAGTTGTTGAATTTTATAATTTTTGGCTTGTATTAGATTGCCAATTTGCATTTCGGTTGTACCTATTTTTCCTTTATAATAAGTGATGCTTCCTTTTTTTGCGTCAACTTGACTTTGTGTTCTGGTGATTAAATTAGGGTCCAGGTAATCCTCTTTTATTTCCGTTAAAATTATAATTGTATCACCTTTTTTTACAAAATCACCCTCTTTGATCTTCCATTGGCTGATTTTTCCAGGGATAGGTGAATTTACTTTTTGCGGACGTTGTTCTTGGCTTAGCGTAGTGATATTGCCAATGGTTTTTATATTTTGTGTCCAAGGCAAAAAAAGAAATAATACCAATAGCAGAATTAATGTCCAGAAGTAGTATTTTATTCTGGATTTTTGATGAATTAAATATATAGCATCAAAAGATTTTAATGGGATATTGTATTGATTCATTTTCTATTTTTTTATGATGGCATTTCCTTTGTTTAGATGAATATGATGCTTACATAAATTGGCAAAATCATTGTCATTTGTTGAGACGACAATTGTTTTGTTTTTCGATTCTTCTAAAAGGTATGCCTGGAGTCTTTTTTTAACATTTTCATCTAACCCAATCCAAGGCTCCTCCATAATTATTAGCAATGGATTGTGAATAAGTGATTGCAACAGCAGTATTTTTCTTGTAACAGAAGTAGGTAAAGATTTTCCTAATGGGTCAATTTTTTCAGTTAAATTTGACGGGAATCGATGAATAATATTTTCAAAGCCTAATTTTTTAGATAGTTCCATTATGCTCTCAGTTGTAATTTCTTTTTTGCCAAGGGAAATATTTTCAAATACCGTTCCCTCAAAAAGTTCTTGTTCATAAAGCAATACACCTGTTTGTTTTCTAAGGCTTTGTAAGGTGTAATTCTGCAATGGTATGTCATTCAAAGTTATGTAACCATCAAAGCTTTTATAGGCCCCTGTTAATAATTTTAGTAAAGTAGATTTTCCGCTATTTTCTTCTCCAGAGATGCATGTTATACTGTTTGGATGTATTAAAAGTGATAAGTTTGTAAATACTTTTTGATTTTCATTGTATGAAAAACTCAAATTATTTATTTCAATTTTTAATTCATTGGCTTTGAAGTCAATTTTTCCATCTTTCTCAAGAGAATCGTTGAGTACAGAGTCTAGTTTATAAAGTCCTGTAATTACATCATATATATGTTCCAGACTAATGATTAGTTTTTCTAAAGAGTTGATAATCGTAATGATGACAATTTCTGCAGCAACAAATTGTCCAATATTTATTTTTTGGTTAAACAATAAATAAGAACCTAAAATAAGCATTACGGCAGTAATCGCAATTTTAAATATGAGCAAAGATTTAAATTGAAAAAGCAGAACATTAAAATGGGCAGTTCTTGCCGATAAGTATTTTTCTAATTTTTCATCTGTTTTTATTAAATTGATATTGGTGCCTTGGCTATATTTGATTGATTTTATTACGCGCCCCATTTCTTCTAGCCATCCCAGTACTTTGTATTTGTAATTACTTTCTTTCATGCTGGTTTCCAATCCTTTTTTGCTAGTCAACTTAAATAGCACCCAAATGATGAATATTAAAGTTAATGAAAAAAGAAAAAACAGTGAATGATACAAGGAAAGCAAAATTAGTCCCAATGCAATCTGAATGATTGCCGTTGGCATATCTAAAAGTATTTTGGAGATACTTTTTTGTACATTAACCACGTCAAAAAAACGATTTATTTTTTCAGGTAAATAATAATGATCAATTTCTTTCAAATCAAGTCTTGGTATTGTTTCCGCAAAGTCAAAGGCATATCTTACAAATATCTTTTGTTGAATTTTTTCGATGATTTTCATTTGATTGATTTGAAAATATCCAACCAAAATAACACCAATTATAATGATGATGATTAATATGAAGACAGAGGTTACCAGAGTAGCCCCAAGCACAAATCCTAAAATAGCTTGTATGCCAAGCGGGAGACTTAACTGAATTAAACCACTCAAAATAGCGTAAAAATAGATTGAGGTTATTTCCCGTCTTTCTAGTTTTATGAATTCAAATAATTTATCTAGATTATATTCTTCCTTTTGCATTTAGTTTTGAGTTTAGATCAAATATATACATTGCAATTTCCAGGCTATATGTCAATTTTTACAAATTCAATAAACACCGTATTGGGCTCTGATGTTCAATTATTTGCAATTTATTCATAATTTAGGGTACTTAATAACAAAGTTAACACCATCCTTGGAATATTAATATGTGGACTAAAATATTTGATTTTTCTTGAGCTATAGTCTATTTTATGCCGCCATTCTTAAATTTAGGTAAAGTATGTCTGTTTAACAATATTATTATTATTATTTGTCGAAATATTCATGACTGTTAATTGAAGTCAATTTGATTGTCTCAAAAGGGGTGGGGTAATGAATATTCGTTGACTAGCTGCCTCCAGCAAGTATCTTAGACTTCTATTTAATATAGTTATAATTAAAGCTTGCCTTATATCTTGATGAGCATCTATGGCCTGGTTCAGTAATCAACACAAGTTCTTCCAAAAATTAACTTTTTCGACTGTATTTCTTCCTATTAGCTTAATCCAGAGTTTAGATTCAAATTTTATTAATGAATTTAATTACCAAATACAATAGTTAAATTAGTCAATAGAGATTATTTATTACAAATTTTCCAAATCCCTGCCATACCACCGAATATCGGGCGTAATACACCAGATCGGACAGGAGCAGTGCCATGAGCACAACTGTTTAAGGTATCCAGCTTTTCTTACTTAATAAATCTTTCCCCAGGAGGGCAGCAGCAAGAACTGTTTTGAGAGAAAGGGCAATGGTTGCAGTGTAAGCTGTTATTCCGGCTCCACCATATTCATTGAGCGTCCTGCTCAATCCCGGGCCAATCATGATCAAAGCAGTTCCAACCATAAAACGCATATGTTTAAAGGAATCTTTTTTATAAATAATGGCAAAGGAATAGAATAAAACAAAACCGAACAATTGCATCCAGGTATTTGATTGCCAGGAAAATACTTCTTCAGACTTTGAAAATTTGATCGGTTGTAATATTGTTTAATCTTAACAGCCGAACCAAAAGCAGACTCTATAAAGATTATTAGTCAGTTTAACAATAGAAATGGATGCAAATCATAATTTTGCATCAAATGTATAAGTCTAAATAGAATAGATAATCTGATTCTGTACAGTTTCCTTAAATGTCAGCCTGGTATTAGCAATTGCTATTACATTTTTAATCAAGTATGTGTTAGAAATCTTTCTCTGGTAAGAATTGCTGATTCAGGGCGAAGTTTAAAAATTAATTTTATATTCTAAATTCACCACAAAACTCCTGGTCAAACCATCGGGTCTAACATCTCTCACGACAAAGGGTACGCCGGCATTTAGCTGGAGGGCATTTCGTTGATTCAATTCATAATCAATGTATAAGTTGCCGTTGAGTGTTAAGCCTTGTGAACCGCTTATTTCTTTTTCAACACCTGTTATATCTGTATATTGATCATTGGCCAAGTGGTAAATCGGCAATAGGCTGGGTGTTAAAGTTAATTTCTGTCCGATGTTAAAAGGGTAGGAGACTCTTAGTAAAATATCTCCACTGCGGATAAATTTATTGGTGGATTGGAAATTTCGAAGCGGTGAACCTGCAGGATAATTTTCTGCCAAAAATTCATTTTTATTTTGGCTGAGAGGCTGTTGGAGTGCAAGAACAAAACTAATTTTATTAAATTCGTATCCCCCGCCAAGAATTAGGTCAAAGGTTCCTAAGCTTGATTGATAATCCATGGACAGGGGCAAACTGTTGTCTTTTCTATTGCCATTTGCAAGAGGAATTTTGGTTCCCAGCGTCAACTTAAACCTTTTGAAAATTGAGAGCTTACCTGTCAAGAAGAGGTCACTCACCCCAAATACTGATAAATCATTGCCATTTTGAGCCAGGGTATTGATTCTGGCATCCAGCCCAAATTTGTTTGTTATTTGTCTGTTGTATTCCATGTAATTTCCCCATACTGATATGGAATTGTCCGCACTTCCTATGAAAGCTCCTATTTTAATTTGATTGTTTTTTACAAGTTCAGTTTCTTGTTTGGATGGTTTAAAACTATTGAGCGTGCAAAATCCTGCGTCGCTGCATCCTTGTCCAAATACCATTTGGGTGATGGCACTCAGGGTTATTAGTACGAATGAATTAAAAATATTTTTTTCCATATAGTTCTTAAGGTTGTGATTTATTCTTTTGAAAAATTAAAATATGATAAGCAATCTATGAAATTCTGAAACTCTATTTTATAAGTAACATCTTACGACTGATTAACCCATCGTTGAATTGAATGTTGCAATGGTACAATCCAGCCGGAAATTGTTCTGCATCCCAAACTATATGATGTTTTCCACTTTCTTTTATTGCATGGAGTAGGGTTGTACATTTAAATCCTGATTCATTAAAAATGCTGAGCTGTACCATACCTTTCGATGGGATTTCGAAGCTGATGTTGGCCTTTTGATGGAAAGGGTTTGGAAAATGATTAATTACAAAATTGGTTTGAATTGCTTCAGGTTTAGTTGCACTCACTGGGTTCAAAACGCTGGTGGCCCATGAGTTTCCCACCCGGATACCATCTATTTGGAGGGAGCACCCGGTAAGGCCGGATTGTGCATAGTTGTTGACCAATACCACGCTTGCCTGTCCGGTATAATCATCACCATCAATGGTCGTTGCCATAGGTTTTATTGGTTCGACCGCAGGGACCCCTCTTTCAAAAACATACAAGGAAGATGAGTCATTGGCCACTCCCTGTTTGATGGAATACTTCAGCACGATGAGATAGGTTTTTTGTATTTCAAATACGGCATTGGCATAATTGATATCTTTCTCGATTTGCTTTTGTACACCGAGATTAAAGGTCCTGTTAGAAAGCCTTTTAATGCTTAGGCTCGTATTCAGATTGGTGCCACCGGAATTGGGATTGAAGGCAATGCAATATCCTTCTGTGACAGTAGCCGGCAAACTATCCACCCGAAACATAAAAGATAAATAGGCTGCCCCCGAAGTAACCGGCTCACTAAAGTGGTGATAAAGTACATCCCCGTTGCCGGAGTTGGAAATCAGACAACTATTGCCCCTGCCTGAACCTGCATAATCCTTGTATTCAAGTCCCGGGCTTACTACTTTAATATTGTATTCTAAATCAATACCGGATCTAAACCATTCCCCTGAATTTTCAAGGCTGTCCACAGGAGCGTAGATAAAATCTTCTGTGAATAGATTCTGGGCACTTATTTCAATGGTAAGCATCCAAATGAAAGTTAAAATACAGTAGATGTTTTTCATGTTTTGATAATTTTTGCGAAATTATAATCTGTTTGCAAAAAATAAGTTGTAAATATCAAAAAAAAGTAAAATAATTTTAATTTTTTAAATGCCTAATGATGAATTCATCCTATCTAAAGGCCTTGTAAAATTCTGCCCGATCGTATTCATATTTTAATAATTTTTCAACAGGGATGTCCAGCATCACACTGGATTTATGTTCATAGTCTTCTGGATATTTATTTTTAAAGTATTGAATAATGATGTCATATGTGTAAGGATGGTCGAAGTCTTTTTTTAGAAAATTAAGATCAATTGATTTTTTATTTGGATTGGATGTTCTCCATGAATTATACAGGTAGAAATAGTAGACCACAATTTTTAAGCAAATTTCATGGAGGTCTTCTGCATTAATTTTATCTTCGGATGGCTTAATGAAATGTTTTTGTACAATTTCAAAATTGGATTGAAGGATCTCCGTAGTCTCCGAAATGTTTTGACCGGGCAATGGGAATTCACCGGAGGAGGTAGTTAGGGTTAAGCCATGAATGTTTTCGGTCAGTTCAATTTTTATATTTTCAATAAAAAATACCATGAAGAAGGAAGTTTTTATTGGTGGCTGTCCAACCAGTTTTTAACAGCCAGCCGATATGAATTGAGCGATTCATCAAAATACTGTTTATCTTGTTTGCTCGTACGTTCAGGGGGAGTTTTGATCAAAATTTCCTGCAGTCTTAACATGTCCGGCAAGAATAAATCGGAACTGTCTTTAAATTGTGTTTCTAAAACACGACACACGGTTTCAATTTGGATGTACCCTATATAAAGACTGTTTGGGTCACTGAGTGATTTTTGCAGGCCATCAGCCATCAGGGGAAGACTTTTTTTTAAGGGTTGAATGAAATCTGCTGGATGATCAATTTTATTGCCATCTAAAAATGCATATCCCCAATATACATCACTAAGTTCAGGATGGTTTAGCATCTCCATCAGTTCTCCTTCCCAGTTTTCGTATGATTTAATTTTGCTCACTGCTGCACTTCGAATCCTTTCATCATTGTTTCGATGAGTATGGCTTAACAGCCCTTTTATGGAAGGATCTTGATATTTATTGATTTCTTGCATGGAGGCATTGAATGCCCATTGAGAACTGTCTGCGCTTTCCGTGTGTCGCACGGTTTTCGCTGTCCTGACTATTTTAGGAATAAGTACAAGTCCAAAACCCAGAAAACACCCCAGCAAAAGTGGAGCCTTATAAAAAAATGGCGAAAGTGTGGATTGCCATTCCGGATTTAATATAATGGCATACGGCACCAGCATCAGCAATGGCAACCATAAAGAACCAAAATATACAGGCAGGCTCAGCAAATTCCACATTCCTGAAAGGTGGGCAGATGACCTAAATTCCATTCTGGCCATCGCACAATAAACAACTCCTGCCACCATACCTGACCACAAGATTCCTACTCCAATATTTCTCAATGTTTTAGTGTCGGACAACCAATTAAAACCTCCTTTGGAAGTGATGAAAATGGTCAGTAATAAACTGCTTACTGCATACGCAGCCATAATGACGAATCCAATAAAGGCATATCCCATAAGCCGTTCACCGGTTGCATTCACCTTTTGTAAGTTGAAAATGATCAGTGCAAGATAAGTAGTGGAAGTAAGGCCAAGTAACAGATTTCCAAACATGAGATTGTATATAAAGATGAAAGATAAGAAATCAATTGGACTATATTGATTAAAGAATTCCTTAATTTAGTGAGTCTTAAATTTTCTTTTTATTCCAAGTGCAATATTCGCTAGAAGGATAAGCTGACCCAATACAAATGTAAAAAATAGAATTTGAATAGAGATTCCAATGAATTCATGATTCTTTGTTGTAAAATGTGATGGATGGATGCCGATATATAGTAGGATAAATAAAAGGAATGCTGTGATTGTCGTTATTAGCACATGAGTACAGCTAAGGGTTTTAGAATATAAGTAATTGTTGATCCCTAAATACAATATGCAAAGGCATGTTAGAGAAATGGGAATGATCCAGAGGAAATTGTTAAATGAAATTCCAAGCACAACAATTTCCTGTCTATCTTGTATTGCAATCGGAAGAAATGCCACAACATTTACCAAAAAAATGGATGTAATCAATAAAAGTAAATATGGATTTTCTTTCAGATAAATATTTAGTTTCATTCTCTATGATTATAATTACCTTTTATTTTTGGCAGCGAGGACGTACTTTTTCTTAAAAATCTACTGCTCCCAATTTTACAATTTAAAATTTCATTGCTTCATATTATTTATTATATTTACGGTTTAAATTTACTGCAATATACGCCTTCTAATATTTGCGAATTAGATTTCTTAAAAATTAGTTTGGGAATCAAATTATAAACAAATGTTTAAGCAGAGACAAGTGGCATTTTGCAGTCAATTATAGAGTTTGGCTTCATAATAGAGGAACATAATATGATCGCGAGAAATGCAATTGATTGGCATACCGGTATTGCCAGAAATTTTGACCAAAAATATACAACGAGCAAGAATTTCAGGGAACGTTATTCCATATGGACGGACATTATTGACAAATACAGTAATGATAAATTTCTCGTTTTAGACATTGGTTGTGGGAGTGGGGTGTTTTCATTTTATTCTGCAGAAAGGAATAAAGAGGTTATTGGTGTTGATGCAAGTGAAAAGATGTTGCAAATATGCTTTGAAAAGTTGGATGAACTGGCTACAAAAAATGTAAAATTCA
The DNA here is from genome assembly GCA_016714365.1 of Candidatus Vicinibacter affinis. Classification (NCBI taxonomy): domain Bacteria; kingdom Pseudomonadati; phylum Bacteroidota; class Saprospiria; order Saprospirales; family Saprospiraceae; genus Candidatus Vicinibacter; species Candidatus Vicinibacter affinis. The sequence continues at coordinate 2,052,352 of JADJNH010000005.1, forward strand.
TAAATGGGAATATAGAGTCCCTGTCTCAGCACGTTGATCACAAGGCTGATATGGTCATTTGTTCAAGCGTATTGGAATACATCGACGATCTGGATGCATCTATAGAGCTGATTAAGCAATCAATGAATGTAGATGGGGTGTTTTTATTATCTATGCCAAACAAACAGAGTCTATACAGAAAATTGGAGGCGCTTTCTTACAAACTCTTTGGACGACCTAAGTATTATAAGTATGTCAAAAACGTCTGCACATTGGATGAAATGACAATCAAGCTAAAGAGGTTTGGCTTTTCTACAATGGAATATAAATACTATGGCGAAACCACATTTCTATCTGCCATATTTCGCAAAATGAGGTTGCCCCAATATTCTGACAATTTGTATGTGATTGTTGCGCGGGTATTATCCGGACAGACTGAGGCCAAATCCTGACATTGCAAATTAGATTGGACAGTATAAAAAAATCAGCCCATTTAACATTTAGGGAGATATAATTTCGGTCAACTAGTTCAGGTCTTAAAATTGTTATTTGCTAATTACTTTCTATTTTATCCTTAAAGGTCACTTTGCCGGTGTCTAAATCATAATATGCTCCTATCACAGTTAAGTGTTTGTCCTCAACAAGATGCTTTAAAATAGGTGTCGAATTTTGCAAGGTGGTGACACCATGGTTGATGTTGGCATGTATGGCCAGATCAGGATTGGTTTTTAAGCTGTCCAGAATTGCTTTTTCTTCATCTTCGTTTGAAATATAGTCTACGATGTTTTGAATGTGATCTTCATGCCTTTCATTGTTGGATGAAATAAATGCTTCAATCGCACCGCAGTTTTCATGTCCCAGCACAATTACAAGATTGCAGTGCAAGTGCTCAACAGCATATTCTATACTTCCTAACTCATAGTCACCGATCACATTCCCGGCTGTCCGAATTGTAAAAATGTCTCCTAGTCCCTGATCAAAAATGAGTTCAGGTGGAATTCTCGAATCTGAACAACTTACAACGACAGCAAACGGATGCTGTCCTTTTTTAAGTTCTCTTATTCTTTGCAAAGTTTCATCAGGATGAATCGGAGCTCCCTTGGCAAATCTTTGATTTCCCAATTTCAATTTGTCCAGGGGACTCAATTGATCTAGTTGTACTTTATTGGTGTTCTGATTGCAAGAACAAGCTAAAATTATAAAATAGAATACAATTATTATCTTTTTCATGGATTTAAGGATTATTCGTTAGAGGTGAGGAACGGTTCGATTGATTTGGTATCGATTTTGAGAACCGAGATTTTCATTTATTGCAGTATTTGCTGATAATTTGAATAATCTAATACATAAATATTCAACGTAAATTTATCATTTTTGTTTTTACTTTCTTGTTTTATTTGATGAATGAATATTTTGTTTGATCGTAACGACAATTCTAAGAATTTTTGTCGTTTCGTATAAAAGTTCCTCGAATTTAATTTTTAATTGAGAGCGAATTATTATGCATTTGCAGCCTGCTTCTTTTATGGTGATTAAACCTAAATGTGTGTATTATTTAAAGTGAAAATATTGCTTCGAGAATTATGTCCATATTAATTGATTTATTGTCGCAAGATTTTGCAAAACACTAATCAAAAGATATTGGAAAGTAGATAAGAGCAATCAGAACTTGAATGCAGCATCCCATTTACTCCTAATAAGTTAACCTGTGTTATAGGTCGGATTGACTGAGTCAATGGTAAAAATACATTGTATTCTGGCAAAATTTAGGGTCAACTTTTCAATTAAATCAAAATTCCAATTAAATTTGTCATCAGTGAAAGGATCTATTTTATTTATAGCTTTTTTACTTTGCTTAGGTAGTAGGGTAAATTGTACTAATTATTATTTCTCTTCAAGCCGGGGGAACGATAATTGGAGCGGACGTCTTCAAGAACCCAACGCTTCCCGAACGGATGGTCCCAAAAACAGTCTACAGACCTTGAGCAATTTGCTGAATCAAACTGTTGGGGCGGGAGACAGTGTTTTTATGTCCAGATCTGATACCTGGACCACTGTTCAAGGCATCGAGCTTAGATCTGCCAACGGATCCCCCAACCAATACCTTTTTTTAGGAGCTTATGGAAATGGTTCTTTACCATTAATCTATTTAGAAGGTCAGGGTAATGTACTTACCTGCAGAGGCTCTGACACGGATCCTTCTTCATTTCTACACATCAGCCAAATTGCACTGAGCACCCGATTGACTACTAATCGACCAACGGGTCTCTGGGTAGGGGAGTCATGGTATCCCAATAAGCCACACCATATTTTATTGGATGGTTTACGGATCAACTATTGCAGCAATGGAATGATTCTTTATGAGCAAGACATTACAGTTCAAAATTGTCTTTTCACCAACAATGGAAATGGCAATACAGGTCAGGGAATCTTCTGTTCTGCAAAAAATGTAATTATTCGCGACAATGTTTTAGACAACAACGGCAGTGGAAGCGTTTTTGTGCACAGCATGTACATCAGCCAAACTGAAAATGTATTGATCGAAGGTAATGAAATCAAAAATGCGGACGACGGTCTAAAGCTAAGAACCACCAACAATCTCATCGTGCGCAACAACATTATACACGATACCCGCATTCATAGCATTCATCTTGGAGGGGATGAAGGAGGAGGTATGCGCAACGTAATTGTTGAGGGTAACATCCTGTTCAATGTTCCCCAAGGCCTAAGAATTGCGTCGGAATCAGGAAACCAGAGCCTCCTTACTGAAAATGTGATGGTAAGAAACAACATCTTTCCGGCCATGGTGCAAATCTCATCCAATGGCCCTGTGAAAGATATTTATTTTTTTAACAATCTCTTCCATTCGACCAACAATCAGCCGACACTTTTAATTTGTCAAGCAGTTCAGCCTGTCAATGTGCAGATTCGAAATAATATATTCTACAAGATCACCCCTCAGGCCGGACATTCATTAATCACCTTCCAGGCATTATCTGGTTTGAGTGGTGTGATGCTCGATCACAACCTTTACCATTTTCCTGTTCAGAGTCAAAATCTGATCACGGTTGGCAATCAAAATTTTAACAGTTTATCAACCTTTCGCAACCAATATCCAGCGCATGAGCGCAATGGTCAAAATGGCGATCCAAATTTTGTAAATCCACCATTGGACTTCCATTTAAGTACAGCGAGTTTATTGGCCATTGATCGCGGGGTAGACTTAACTGGAGTAGTAGAATTGGATCTGGATGGGCGTATAAGACCTCAGGATGGTGATGGCGTTGGTGGGGCAGCTTATGACATTGGGCCCTATGAGTTTTGTTGCTTTACTTCAATTGTTGAGGAGCAAAAGAGTACCGAATTTATTAGACTTACTCCTAATCCTCTTCGTGACAGATTAATTATTAACCACCGAGGCGTGCATTTAAATAGGATTTCGATTTGCACGGTGGAAGGAATAGAGATTAAGTCCTTAGTTGCAGAACAAGAAATAACGGAACTAGATCTGAATGAACTCTTGCCTGGCGTTTATTTTATGAAGGCTTGGTCTGTTGATCAGCGTTTGCATTCAATTCCATTTGTAAAATGGTAACACATTATTTTTCTGAATTTTGATCATTTGCAAGGTAAACTACTCATTCAGTTATAGTCTATACTCTATTGCCATTATATTTTTAAGATCCTAAAAAATTCTCTGTCAAATATTGTGAAGTATTCTTCAGCGCTGAATTTTTCAAAATGTGGGACAAAGAAATCTAAAATTTCACGTTCTCGCTTATTGTAAGATCTTAGATACTCCATTTTTAATTTTGCCTCACTTGTTATATTTATCTGCACGCTGGGTTCCGGCATTCCGGACACTTCGTATATTTTTTTTGCATTTTGCCATTCATCTCCGGAAAATCCCCAAGTTTTCATTCTTTCACCATGGCGTTTCATAATGGTATTTTCCATGTGCTGAGTATAAACACTTTGGTATATGTATGTCGGTGAAATAAGTTTGTCTGATGTTAAATTAATGACCATCTGGCTTATGAAAACGTGTTCCGGATGCCCGTAACCACCCATTTCATTATCAAGACTAAAAATGACAGTCGGCTTAAATTTATTGATGTATTTTATGTATTCCCTCACAATAACTTCCTTATTGAAAACATCGTTAAATCTATTTTTCGGAATTGGTTCGGAGGGATTTTTGGCACTTTTCAAATCATTTCTGTATTGTTCAGGCGTCAAATGGACAAACATAACCGTATCCAAAATATTGCGGCATGCCAATATTTGAGCAGCATTTCTCTCCGGTGACTTTGAAAAACTTACTACCGCAATTTCCCAACCATCTTTGTTGAGCTTTGATATCGTTCCTGCCATTCCGCACATGTCGTCATCGTGGGCAACGATGATCATGGCTCTTTTAGGTTCAATGTTTTGAAGTAAGGTGTCGTTAAGGAATGTTTCAGTCGGGGCAAATTGAGTAATATCTTTGATATTTTTGCAAGAGTAATTCAAGCACAATATTGAAATTAGAAACAGGTATAGATTATTATTCATTCAATTTTCTTATATTGTATTAATATTTCTAATTAATTCTTTATAAGATTCATCATAGGAAATTCCTACACAAATCTTCCTTCAAAAGAATCCAGTTAAAATTGGGCATTCCTTGCAAGTTGATAATTTTAGTCTGGCGGTCTATAAAGAATCCACGCACAAGTAGTATTTGTCATTTTGTCTTCGACTTTGGAGGGAACTTTTCTTCCAGGTGAACTTTTATGGTAGATTTCATTTAGTTCATATACCATGCGGCAACCAACAACAATATAATCCAATGGTATAAAGTATCTATACAAAATATAGGCAGCCATCGTATGAAGGTACTGACCAAACTAAAGTCAAAAGTCTTCTTTATTGCCATAAAATAATAAACAGCATTGATAATTGGAATTGATAAAAAAATCGAATAGGGAGCATTGAAGAAACTGATCATAGCCGCCAGGATCCATAACCATATAGACTGAAAAAGAGGAATCCATGTATTTGTATGAATAGTAAATATCATTGAATCATAATAGTACATTTTCTTTCGATATAGTATTGGGAATAATATTAGAGCATTGAGTGGAAGCAACAGAACAAAAATTAGATTATTTCCGGTAGTCATTTTTTTAGTGTAGGCCGATAAGGTTAATTTGCTATTTATTTGGTTTCGATAGGCTTTTATTAATAGAATATGAAAGTAATCTGTCTTGTACATTTGAGTCTGCAACCAACTTTTTATTTTATGGTCAGGAATGCTTTTTAATTCTCTTTGTGTACTAAGGGGTGTCGAGGGCAGGGTAGGCCAGAGTGTATTGGAAATAATTTTTATTGAAGTGCTTGATGAATCAGACATTTCATCAAATCGCAAGCTTAGTGCTTTACCTGATTCCACTGAAGGTTCTGAATAACGAGCACCTATATCTATTAGAAGCCAATAACTGAACATGAATAATGCTGTGCACCAAATGTACATCCTTACAGGAGGGGAGTAACGAACTCTTTTATCTTCAATATAATCTTTTGTGATTTTACCAGGATGTAAAATTAAGGTCTTAACGGTTAACCAAGTCTTATTGTCAAGGTGGAAAATGCCTTCCATTAACTCGTATAAGTAGTGAAAGAAGGGCATTCGAGGGCTGTGATTTCTCTGACCACAATTTGGACAGTAATTCATAATTGCCAGGTCAATCTTAAAATCGTAGTTGCAATTTTTGCAATGTTGGGTCCGTATTTTTTTTGAGGACATAGAATTAATAAATTTTATTTAAAAACTAATAAATTTTACTTCCAGCTTGTGGACGAATTAATGAAAAATTGTTGTCCCTAAGGTTCATAGATTCGGATTTATACGCAAAATACACTAATTTTTGAAATAATGGCTTCCTATTTATCAAAGAGAAGTAGAACTAAAACATTGTCTGAATTGATATTTTTATAGATTATAGTCAAATTCTAAGGGTAGCATTTGCTTAAGAGGGTATAAGCAAATATAATATCTTTTAATTAAATATTTAATACTTAATGATTCCTATGTCATTTCAAAGCATTTGTATGTACTTCAAGAATATGCTTTCATTTTGCGCTATAGTTCTATTGTTTAAAACATAATATACAATAGAACTTCTTCAGGCAAGGCCATGAACAATTTACACTGGAACTAACATGAATGAATGTACTTTAATTGCCATCAAAGTTATGTATGGTAATTCTTGAAGTAAATGCACTTCAAAAAACGGCGAGTTGAAACTGAATGGTCATATTTTACCCAAAGGTGTATTTGAAAAGTTCTTATTATGACTCTAATTGGAGGTTATATAATGGTCAACAATGTTTTTCTGATTATCAAATATCCAAATTGTTCAGAACCAAAAATAGGAATCTCCAACTATTTAATTTCAGAAATACTCTAGTTATGTTACACAAAAAATTATTTAAGAACTTTAACAACCGTTCTTAATCATAGACAGTTACCTTTTCAAATTCTTTTGTAAAATTAAATTTGCTTTGCTTTTATTGAATTTTGCAAAGTTTTAATGAACATGAAATCCAGCAGCCACAAATATATAGTTATTATTTAATCAATATTTTACCCTTGTCAACAACCTGGTTTTTATTCCATACTTGATATATATACAAGTTGCAAGGCAAGTCTAAATTAATTTCTGTAATTTGATCAACAATTTTTAAATTATAGACATTCGCTCCTAACAGATTGTAAATTTTTAATTCAGTTGCAACAACATCCTTTTTGTCCATCAGAAATATTCCATTTGTTGGATTGGGGTAAATTATAATATTGTTTCCATTGTATTCATCAATTGTATTTGTAGGTGAAATTATATTAAATAATTTAGAACATTCAGTGCCGTTGTAACTCGCTTTAAAAGTATACTTTCCGGGAATGGTCGGCAGTTTTTTGGAGGTTCCGTTTGCTCTGGTTTTGCTTGCTGCAGATGACACATAGGTCCAACTTGCAAAAGTAGATCCATCAGGATTAACAATACTCATGTCAGCAATTTTCCCTGCTATTTCATCCCTGATAAAAATGTAAAATTTTGCAAATCCCGGAGGAAGGCCATTTCCCTGAAACGGAATTTGATAATTGTCACTTTCATTAAGTGTTTCGGTCATTGGACAAGGTGGTAATACGATATCTGTAGTGTTTACAGATACTTTAACAATGGAAGTCTCAGTATAGGCTTTTTGTGCTTCCCACCATGAATTACTGTTCAAGGAATTGCAAGTTCCTTTGAAGGGGTCAATTCTGGTAGCACTGGTACTTCCGGTCCAAACTTCAAAATGTAAATGAGGTCCTGAGGAACTTCCGGAACTGCCTACAATGCCTAGAAATTCACCTGCTGTCACAGTTTGGCCAATTGCTTTTTTGGTCAATGAATTTTTTTTCAAATGCCAATAATTTGCCTGTGAACCATCTGAGTGACGAATAATTATATAATTGGCTGTTAAGTTATTGCCCGCACAGTTTTTATCAAATTCTCCATCATGTTTATCAAGAATGATTCCAGGTGCCGCAGCAACTACCTCGACTAAATCATGGTCCATTTTATAGAAATTAAAAGGCCAAATTGAAATATCAGTCCCACGATGGCCATCATAGGTATTGGTGCCACAATTAAAATCCTGAAACGCTCCGGAAGTGGTATTTTGATCAACATATGCAGAAACACGATAAAAGCTACAATCCCTAAGACTGTCTGATGCCTTTAAGGGCCACTTCAATAATACGACATTGTGCAGACTGCTTTTAATGATGCCACTTTGTTGAAGCATTTCCAAATTATCCTTGCACCGTTTTTCAATCACAGAATATTGATCTGAAGTAATGCAGGGGTGATCGGCTTGATTCTCCATTTTAGTCTCATTTTTGTCCTTACTTATATAAATTTCCGGACCGACTTGGCCTACAGACACATTTAGATTTAGTAAAAATATTGAGCACCAGGTTATATATCTTATTTTTCGCATTTGCTATTTTTTAATGTGAAAGGTAACTAATTATTTAATCTTTATTGCTTAATCACTTTAATTGTTTGGGCCTGATTGCTCAAAGTGAATTTTACAAAATACATCCCATTATTATATTGACTTAAATCAAAAGTGAATACATTGAGTCCCTTATTGTAATCCAATAAAGTTGATTTAATAGCATTTCCTCTTAGGTCAAATATTTGAAGGTTTGCTGTAGAGGCTTCCATTCCATTAAATGAAAGTTGGAATGTACCATTCGTAGGATTTGGAAAAATGTTAAATTCGGATGCCGATTGCTTTCTACTTGTCAAGTTATTGCATGGCTCCGGTAGACTAAGTTTTTTGGGCAAACCAACACCACAGGCATTCACCCCTTTAACTGTAATGTCGCCCGCACTATTCCCAATCAAAACTTGGATCGTATTTGTGCTTGCTCCATTTGTGATTACACTGCCTGATGGTACAGTCCATTCATAAGAAGTTGCTCCGGGAATTTTTGCGATGTAATAATTTTGTAAGGTGCCCGCACAAGGATTTACCACCCCGTATATTTTATATGCCGCAGGAGGAGTGCCAATTACATTGATAGTTCGCATTGGACTTGAGCCACAATTGTTGTTGGCAACAACACTGATGGATCCGGAAGTGAAAGCTGGAAAGACAATGTTAACCATGGTATCATTCGGACTTGGAAAGGTGGTTATGACTGCACCTGCGATATTAGTTGACCAGGTATAAGTATTTGCCCCGATAACTTTATTTGTTTTGTAAACTGAAGTTGTGTTGCAATTTGAATAAGCTGATCCGGAAATTGATGTTGGAATGATAGGGGTGGAGTTTATAACCAGTTTCCTTATTGGGCTTATGCCGCACTCATTATACATCACTACACTCAGGGTTCCATTTTTGAAAATCGGACTGAATTGCAAGGTTATTTGATTCGTGGCCTGTCCTTGAATGATGCTTGCGCCTGAAGGAGCCACCCAATAATACGAAACATTGTCAACAAATGGAATTGAATATTGCTTTATTGAATTAGAACACACTCCATTATATTCACCCATTATTGGTTCGGGGAATAGGGGTATTTTTTTAACATTTACAACAATGGGATCAGATATTCCTGTGCATCCATTTTCATCTGTTATAGTTAACTGGTATTCACCAGAAGCGGTGACCATAATATTTTGCGTGATGGAATCATTGCTCCATAAGTAAGTTGTTCCAATATTGGAACTCAAAATTAACGTACCCCCTTCACAAAATGTAGTTTCAGAATTTGGAGTAATTGTAGCCATCGGTGTTTCATTCACTTTTACCATTGTGATGTTTGAAATTCCGGTGCAGCCATTTTGATCGGTTATCGTAACTTGATAATCACCAGTCGTTCCAACTTCTATTTCCTGGTTTGTCGCACCATTATTCCATAAATAAGAAGCTGCATTATTTGACTTTAATGTCACACTTCCTCCTTGACAGAAAGTTAAAGGACCATTTGATGAAATAGTTGCAACAATTTGATCCACAACATTAACGGAGGTAGTTGTTGAAGCTGAGGTGCAACCATTCCCATCTGTTATTGTAACTGTATAATTTCCGGTAGATGAAACCAGGATATCCCGGGTAACCTCTCCATTGCTCCAAAGATAGCTGGTAGCCTCATTTGCACTTAAGGTGACCTGTCCTCCATGACAAAAAGATAATGGCCCATTGGCTGTTATCGTAGCAAGAACGGGTGCAGGTTGTTGTACGTTTATTGATAGGGTTGATGAACATCCAGATGCATCCGTGACTGAAACCTGATACTCATTTGGAGTTAATCCTGTAGCTGTTGCATTTGTTTGCACAGGGATGGTATTCCATGTGTAACTGAATGTATTTGGCAGTTCATAACTTACCACAATATTATCTACCGATGCAGGGGATGGACCTCCATAATCGTAATCATTTCGCCAGCTAAATACCAACCGTTTAAATGACCCGGCAATGCTGTCAATGCCAATAATTGAGTCCGTTCGATAGACCAATTGGGAATGATAGCTTCCAAGATGTGGGGGAGATAATATTCGAAATAAGGGCTGTACAACTTGGTCGACCGGTATAAGATAAACCCGCATGTAATCCACGCCTCCGGGTACATTGCTAAATTGACCTTCTCCTTTCCAATCGAATTTTATTTTTATGTTAGTTGCGCCTGGAGGAAAATAAAAGTCTTTGTAAAAATGTACAATGGATGTTGTGTAAGTGTTGTAGGTATTATTAATATTATCTTTTGAAATATAAATGGATTTAGTTCCACCGTTTGAGGTGGCCGATCCTATTACCCAATGATTTACTTCTGAACCATTTGCAATAGTCCAATCCGAAGGAGACTCCCAATCTTCTTTGATTTCAATTTTGGATTTTGCCAATACAGTAGCCATTCCATCTTGCCCACTAAAACATGAAGGATTCGTGACGATGCTTGACAATTCCAGAGATGGAACTGATTGGTAATTAAAATTAAACATCACGCTGTCATTATTTACATATCCATCCTGCATTTGATTGGGATTGGAATTATAGACCAGGAGGTTATGTGCGCCTTCGGAAATATCAATGCCCGGAAGAGTAACTTGTGTGGAAGCATTGGGAGCTAAAGTGCCAATCCACTCATAATTGTTGATACTGTTATTGTCTAATTTATAATGAATGTTTAAAGAGGTTAAAACATTGGATCCGAAATTTTTAATATTGACTTTGGGAATTAGTTGGTAAGGAGCTGTGCATTCAGAAGTATAGGTGGTTTGCAGAGGATATGAAATCGATTGAACGCTCGCATCATTCGGTGTTGCCGGTGTGCATCCATTTGAAAAGACATAAGGATGGTAGGCGATGGCCAATAAAACTGCTCGCACCCTGTCTTTCTGACCCTGGGTAAATCTCATATTTCCTGTATTGAAATTTCCTGAATAGACAAAACTGTAACTCATTATATTGTATCTGGAATTGTCCCATATTCCATTTGATGTGCAGGGGTTAAAAGAACCAAAATCACCTTGCTTGTGGGGCGGTGTGTCACATATCCGATCACCATTATCTGCGCAGGATGTGTCTGTTGGACAATAGTGTATTCCTCCTTGGGTTACATTGGTCCCGTCCCCGTTAAAAGTGTGGTATAAATTAAACATGTGTCCTACTTCATGTGCTAAAGTTACTTTTGAGGCAGACATTTGCGAAGAAAGAATGGAAATTCCATTGTAGACCGAACCCGTTTGTCCGGTGGCATATCCGCTGATGTTCCCTCCACAAATTTTACTGACCACCCAGATGTTTAGGTAGGATTCAAAAGGCCATCTGCTTAAATCCTTAACCGCTTTTTCATTTGCACAGGTATTGTAATAGAAGTTGTTTATGCCTCCAGTGGAAAAATTTGGAATAACTGTACCGTTGACCCTGTTTATACCTGAACTTGGATTCCCATTTGGATCTCTTGCCGCCAAACAAAAATTTATTTGCATATCGACTCCGGTTCCATTTACATTTCTGAATTCATTGTTCAATGTTTGAATGGCGCCTTTAATTTGGGCATCAGAGATATTGGTGCCAGTACCGATTGCTTCACCTAAATGTATTACATGAACAACCACAGGGACATCATATACGGGTGGTTGCGATCTGTAATTTGTCTTATGCAATTTTGTATGGGTCTTAATTTTGGATTCTAAATCATTGATGTACTTGCGGTATTCTTCATCATTTTCCATCCTGGATTTGTGCATTTCATCGAATCCACAATGATCTTGCCCTTTAACCGTAAATGCCATCAAACCCAATAAACTAAAATAAATAAACGCAACCAATCTTTTCATGATAATGTATTTTAATAATAAATAATTAGATTTAATTGAAAGCACAAGAATCCATGCAATTCATGTAATCATCAAGTTAGGTGCTGATAAATTTATTTTATCAAGCACTTATTGTCTGATACACATAGGTTCTTAATGCAGAATATTAGAAATGTCTTGCTACTGCTTGATTGAATATCTATTTCAAAGATCTAAATAAAAGTGGAGTACATAAATGCCAATTGACAATCGATGCATTTCATTTTACAGATGGATCGATCATAATTGAATTAAATGACTGCATTAAAGTATGCAATGACTACTGTCAAATGGTAGTTAAATAGGAGTGCCAGGTTGTAACTCAATTCAAAGTGATATTTTAAAATAATTGTGCTTTCTTGGTCAGTGATTAATGTACAGCTGGTAAAGATTTTTAGAATTATTTTTTAGCGAATTGGTTAATAAAGGCATCTTTTTTACGTTTTGAAACTTCTACCTGATCTCCATTGCTCATGATAACGTACCCTCCCTCACCACGCACATATTTTTTAACTTCTGTAAGATTGATCAAGGCTGAGTGGTGAACTCTAAAAAAGTTATGAGTCGACAATAAATCCTCATATTCTCCGAGGTTTTTAGAGGTAACTATTCGCTCACCTGATTTAAATACGAATAAGGTATACTGTCGGTCCGATTTAAGGTACAAAATTTCATGCACAAAAACTATGGACAGCCCTTCTGTAGATGGAAGTGCAATTTGCAAATGACCTGGTTGTTCCAGATTTTTATTTTGCATCAAAGTTTCAAATTTCTTATTTATTTGGTGAATGTGACTATTTTTTAGCACTTTGGCAATTGAAGTCTTTAATTCTTCAATGTCAATAGGTTTTAACAAATAGTCAATTGCACTGAATTTTATGGCTTTTAAGGCATACTGTTCATAAGCTGTTGTAAAAATAATTTCAAAATTAATTTCATTAAATTTATTCAACAAATCAAATCCGCTTTCTTTTTGCATCTCGATGTCAAGAAATACAATGTCTGGGTTATGAATGTTAATCAGATTAAATCCTTCCTCAACAGAGGTGGCGGAACCCATCAGTGCAATATCCGGACAATAGTCTCTAAGTAAATTTTCAAGTAGCTTGACACTTCGTATTTCATCCTCCACAATAATAGCCTTAATCATATTTATTGATCTATGGGTATTTTGATAATTACCTTGGTTCCAGATGGATTTCCAAATGTATCTTTTAAATCCAGGATTTCAACTTCAACTTTTGTGTTGGAGCTTTTCCGGATCATTTTTATTCGTTCTTCCGTAACTTTCATGCCCAATGATTCGTGATGCATTGATTTTGAATCATTGATAATTCCAGACGCCTGCCTGCCTATGCCATTGTCTTCAATGGTACACATTAATACATGCTCCTTATTTTCCAGGGTTATTTCCAGATGACCTTGACTTTTTTTATTTAACAAACCATGAATTACTGCGTTTTCAATATAAGGTTGTAATAACATTGTTGGGATATCGGTACTTTCCTTGTTGATGCGGTGGTCGATGGAAAAATGATAAGTAAACTTGTTTGCAAAGCGCAAAGACTCTAATTCCAAATAATATTCCAGCATAATAAGTTCGTCTGCCAGAGAATTGGTTTGGTTCCCGGAATTTTGTAAAACGAGTCTTATTAATTTCGAAAATTTCGAAAGATAATTCAGTGCCATTACTTTGTCAGATTCAGAAATTAACTGTTGAATGGCATTCAAGGTATTAAAAATGAAATGCGGATTCATTTGAGCTCTCAAGGCAGTTAATTGCGCTTCTGATATTTGTTTGTTGATATTTGTTTCCTCATCTGCTAGTTTTCGGATTTGACTTACTCGTCTGGAATATAAATAATATATAAAGGAGAATGCGCCAGTTAAAAGTAGTAATCGAAACCATATGGTTTTCCAGAATGGTGGTTTGATGACAATGTTAATCTTTTTTCCTTTCCAATTCCATTTACCATCATTGTTGGAAGCAATAATATGCAATACATAATTGCCAGGCGGAACATTGGTGTAGGAGGCAAATCGATTTGTGCCGTTATTTATTGTTTCAGGATCAAATCCTTCTAATTTATAGGCATATTGATTTTTTTCAGGGTGATCAAAACTTAATGCCGTCATTTCAAAGGAAAAAAAATTTTGTTGGTAGTTTAACTCAATAGTTCCTGAGTTTATAAAATCTCTGGAGGAATCAAATTCTTTGTCGAATACTTTGAAGGACGAAATGCTTACTTCAGGAATATATTCATTCTGCCTTATGGAAGATGGTTCAAAAATATTAAATCCGTTAATTCCTCCGAAGAAAAGCTCTCCGGTGCTTAATCGAATTCCTGCAAAACTGTTAAATGCATTGCTTTGGAGACCATCATGAACTGTGTATTGTCTGTGAAATTCTATTTCGAAATTTTGATTAAGAACGATATGACTTAATCCCTTCGATGTGCTGATCCAAATCTTTTGATCATTCTGTATGACTACTGATAAAATGTTTTCACAAAAAATATCGGAAACATTGCAATATCTAATTATCGAATCATTTGATCTGTTCCAAAGATACAGTCCCTGGTCTGTAGCCATCCATATATTTCCATGACTGTCTTCTGCAAATTGATGGACAATTCCAGGATTAAATTCTTTTGAAGTTTTTATTCCAGGGATAATTTCAAAATGATCATTGACCCGTAGGATGCCGGATCGTGTCGTGGACAGCCAAACGGTTTTATGGCTGTCTTCAAATAGGGTACAATAAAATGCTCTTTTATGCTTTGCTATATTGCTGTTATTAAATTGATTTTCAAAGATTCCGCTTTTTGACTTGAGCGCGCAAATCATGCCATTGGTGGCTGCCCATATTTTTCCATTGGACCGCACAATCACATCCATTACTATTTTTCCCGGCAATCCGTCAATGTTCTTTTCATAGTATTTATAAACAGTCCATTTATCCGTTTCAGGGTTATAGTAGTTGAGTCCTTCATTGGTTCCGACCCAAATATGATCTAGTGAATCAATGTCAATTGCGTAAATACGATTATCAGTCAATGAATTACTTTGAGATTCGTTATGCCGAAAACATTTAAATGTATTGGTGCGTCTGTCAAAGTACATAAGTCCGCTTTTACTTCCAATCCAAAGGTTTCCTTTGCTGTCTTCGCGGGCACATGTAATGTCATTCTCACATAATGAATTCAATTTTCCGGGCTGTAGTATGTAGCTTTTAAATTTTTCCGGGTTAGGACTCATTCTATCAACTCCACGGCTGGCTGTTCCTGCCCACATCATGCCGGATCGGTCCTCAAACAAGGATAAGGTTTTATTATCTGCCAGGCTCTTGGAGTTAAATGGATCATGTTTAAAATGATCCCATTTTTGTTGTTTATTGTTAAACACGATCAACCCACTAGATGAACTCGCTATCCACACATTGCCTTTTGTATCTGTGCGCATGCATTCCATGTATCTCATGTCTGAAGTCAGTTCTTTATTGGGTAGTTTTACATCACTAAAAAGTTGAATGCTTGTGTCAAATCGCATCAATTTTTGTCCATAAAAATTGATCCAAATTTCTCCATTAGGAGTCATGGCCATTGGACCAAAATGATTGGCATTAAGGGATTCTTTGTCAACGGTATCTAATAAAAATGTGGTATATTTATAATTTGCAATTGAAAATTTATGAAGGCCTATTAGGGTGGACAGCCATAAAGATCCCCGATGGTCAGAAATGATATCGATAATTCGATTTTTCCCATATACTTCTAGATGAGGTCCTAAGGTATCCAGTTTAAATCTTGTGAATGTTTTGGTAGATTCATCAAAACGGGCCAGTCCCACCCGAGTTCCAACCCAAATAGTGTGATACTCATCTTCTGTAATGCAGAAAACGTCATTGTGGTTTAGACTGTTTGCGCTGGCGCTGTGTTGGAAAACATTAAATTTATTTTCATTGGGGTGATACAGTATAAGTCCTTTGGAGCCAAACCATAATCTGCCCCTTGAATCCTTAAAAGCACAGTTAACGTGATTGATTCCATTCAGTAACGGATCGATTTGAGATATTTTGAAGACTTTTGTGGTGTATCCATTAAATTTATTCAAACCATCTTCAGTGCCCATCCAAATATATCCTTCATTATCCTGTACAATACAATTCACAGCATTGTCCGATAAGCCCTCTTCAATACTGAAATGCTGGAAGGTTGATTCTGTAACTTGAGCATATTGTTGTACATAATAGAAATTATAAAATAACAGAATCAAAAAACTCGATTGAGGTATTTTATATAGGATATGTTTAAAAAATTTCATCCATAGCAAAGTTAATCATAATTAAAATATGAAAACACACCTATGTATGCATCAAATTGATAAGTGGGGCATTTCCTTATACAAGTGGCAATGGTTTATCAATTGTCTTAAATGAAATGAAAATTATGAGCCTTTAAACTATTTATGAACCCACTATTATAATTTGAAGGGAGGATTTTTTAGAGGTATGGCAAAAAGTGAATTCACCGAAAGATTTCGAATACCAATTGACTAATTAATTAAATGAAAATGTCTACACCATTAAATTCTAAATTGTTCTGAGCCACAAGTTTCTGGTGATATTTTGATCGTTTCAACTGTTGCATGCAAATTTTCCATCCTTGACCATTTGGCGGAGCGAGGTTTATCCAAAAGCAAGGAGCATGGTTCCATTAATTCAAACTTATCGCGGCTAACAATTTAGTAACATGCTTCAGATTCTGAATTCTTTGACAATTGTATGGACTTTATCGCTTTCTTACTCTATAATTAAGTCAATTGAAGAATACCCGGACTTAGGATTTAGTACCATGTTGAAAACAGTTGTATTCAAACTTTTCTAAAAGACAATTAAAGTTTACAAAATGTCTTATTAAAATGTCTAATTATGAGAAGTTGAACAGAAAGGCTTGTTCGCATTTCAATCGTGGTTTCTAGCTGATTTTGATGGATGTTTTATCATTGTGCTCTTGTTTTACACATGAAATTCTAAATTCCTTTCCATAAGGAGAGCAGTCTGCTCCTTCAATAAAAAGCCGCGCCTCCTTGCTTTTACACAGGACGTTTTTCATCCTCTGCATATTCCAGAATGTCGCCGGGTTGGCATTCTAAAGCTTTGCAAATGGCGTCTAGCGTGGAAAATCGGATAGCTTTTGCCTTTCCGGTCTTTAAGATGGATAAATTGGATAAGGTCAACTCAACTCTTTCAGAAAGTTCATTAAGCGAAATTTTCCGTTTCGCCATCATCACATCCAGGTTTACAATAATTGCCATAGCTTATACAGTTAAATCGTTTTCATTTTGGATCTCAACTCCTTTTGAAAAAATAGTTGCTATGATGTAGATGATTGCAGCCATCAAGACAAAAGCCTGACTGTCTTCCCAGAATTGATCTAAAATGTCAATTTCAAATCCACGATGAAGCAAATAATTGGCTGATTGTCTGGCAACATAGCTCAGGATTCCTATTGCAAAAGTGTAGTAACTGATTTGTGTAATCTGCTCCGATACAAAATTGCTGAATGGTTTGGATAAATTGAATTTAGTTAAAAGCTTAATAACTATGTAGAATAAGTAGGCCTTTAAAACCGAGATGACCATTATAAAACTGTACATACAATAATATGACCATTTGCTCCTGGAATATAGATCGCTCAAGTCCAGCTTCTGGTATAGGTTATGGACGATTTCAGGTTTAAACAGACTAAATATAAAATTTACGATCAGTGCTCCTGCTTCAATGCACAAGCCTACAAAAATGACCCAGGCGACAATGTGCAGGCCAATAAATAAATAGTTGGTTTTTTTAGACATCATGGTTGGTATTTTAAATTGTACGGCAAAAGTAATAAATATTTATTGAAAAACAATAAAAAAATAATAAATAACAGAAAATAAATGAAAATCTAATTCAGCCATCCGGGGTCTTTGAAGGTAGGGTGGGTCGCAGACTTTTTGCTGTAAACTACTCGAATTCAGGTGATTCATTGGATTTTCAGCCGAGTCTTTTAGAGATTGGAAAGGCCAATTTTGTACCCTAATTGTACATGTGGCTTCCTGATGATGAAATGTTTAAGCGGGTGCATTTGATCCATCAAATGAGTATTTGTAATCCGCTTGGTAATTAGGTATTGGATGTACGTCAGGAGGGTGATTATTGGATTGGTAAGCGCCTCCTTAGATACCATTCCATGCAGAATATTCCTGCAATCAAAATACTGAGCTGTGGGATTAAAGTGGCCCATGTGCTGCTTTGATAATTTTCAAGGCTTGTTCCATTCGCTTGTTTGAGCACCCATAAATGGTAAGAATCATTCGAAATCCCAAAGGCGGATGTGGTCAGGTTGGCAGCGTAATGCATTCCCGTGGACATGGAAATTCCTTTTGAGCCAGTGGCTAATAGCGCGTACAATATACCCCAGGATCCCGCCCCTAAAAATGCAGTTTGGATGGTCCAACCATTGGCTATATGATAGGAGGCGAACAGAATAGAACTGATGAGAATTGAATTTCTTATGCCTACGGATTCTTTAAGTATGGAGAGTGGATATCCCCTGAACGCAACTTCTTCCATAAATGCCAAAGGAATCAGTGGCAGTGTCCAAAGCAGGAATTGTCCCATGTTGCTGTGGGTATTTAACTCTATTTTAAAATCTGAATATAAGATGATCGAAAAGGTCAGCAAACCCATTAACATACATCCTGTGCAGCATCCCAAGATGAATTTTCTCACAGTCGTTGATTCAAATAGGAGACCTATTTCGGAAAAAGTTTTCTTGTCATAACGAAGAAAAAGGTAGGTGCACAGCAGTGCAACAAATGTTCCGATAACTCCATGTGCGATTCTTTCAAACGTTTCAGGAATGAAAGATTTTAAGAAAGAGAAAGCAATGAAAAGCCCAGTAAAAACTACACAGAACAGGATCGCCTTGATGATCTTATTTGCCTTGCCATTGATGAGTGCGGTGTCTTTCATTTTTACCGTAGATTTTTTCAGGAGTAATTGGCGAAAATACCTGTATTTTCTATTCAAAGCCAAAAATTATGCTGAATGTTTTCTTGATAATCATGGTCGTTTTGCCAATTTCCTTCTCAATGCAGGATACTTTCTAACCTGATCATCCGGATTAGATTTGTGAAATGTCTCAAAATGCATTTAAGATGGAATTTTGATGAGAGCGAATTTTGTGCATTGACCTCCACTTTATTGAAATTCAACTTTCTTTCAGGGTCAAATTTTACCTTTTTTCGCTGTGATTTGTCGAGTAGCGAATAGTTGTTGTTTCGCGGGTTGTGGGAGGCGTCTTGAAAAGTCTAAGAGGAAATTATTTTTAAATGAATGAGCATTCAATCAGAAAAATAAAAATTCTTATGCAATTTTTGGCTTGTCTGGTTGCTCATGCGAATTGGAAATGTGATTACATCTGGGAGCCAACAATAATTTATATTTAAGTATTTTGAACAATGAGAAAATAGATGGGCATACCAATTGTAATATTTATCGGAAAGGTAACGGCAAGAGCCATTGGTAAGAAGAGCCCAGGATTTGATTGTGGAACTGAAATTTTCATAGCAGCTGGTACTGCAATGTAAGAGGCGCTCGCGGCCAAAACTGCAAACATAAAACGATTGGTTATGTCTGGTGTAACAGAGGAGCTTAACATCGCAATGATGCAGCCGTTTATTAGTGGAATTAAAATGGCAAAAATAATGGGAAACCAACCAAATGAGAAAAATGCTTTTAGTTTTCTGCCACTTGTAATTCCCATGTCTAAGAGAAAAATGGCAAGAAAACCTTTAAAAAGGTCATTTGTAAATGGTTTTATTCCTTCTGCCTGTTTGGCATTCGCCAAGTAGCCTATTATTAAACTGCCCAGTATGAGCAATACACTCCCATTTGTGAATGAATGTTTTATAGCGGAACGTTTCTGTATTTTTTCGTTTTGGTCTTTATTAAAAATAGAAATTAATAATAGGCCAATAATAATTGCCGGAGATTCCATTAAGGCCATAATAGCCACCATGTGTCCATGAAGGGATAGTTGCTGAGATTCTAGATAAGAAACGGCCGTCACAAATGTGACTGCACTTACGGAACCGTAAGCAGCGGCTATTGCACCGGCGTCAAAGACATTCAATCTTCTTTTAAGTATAAAGAATGTGTAGAGTGGTATCATTAAAGAAATACAAACCCCAAATATCATTGACAATCCAATTTCCATAGTAAATGCCTCATGTGATAATTCCTGGCCACCTTTGAAACCTATGGCAAATAACAAGTACAATGAAATAAATTTTGATGAATTTGGAGGTATTTCTAAATCACTGTTTAAATAAACGGCAACTATACCAAGTACAAAAAAGAGTAAAGCTGGATTTGTTAGGTTTTCTATGAGTAGATTATAATTCATGAATGTATTTCTGCTTGAATAAGAATTGATCTTTTTATCTTATTTTTGAAAATTTCAATCTTTTTCCTTTATTCGTATCATTTATGATACCGTCTGCATAGACTAGATTTCCATTGACAAATGTTTTAAGTATTTTACTTTTGAAGATTTGATTTTCGAAACGTGTCCAGCCACATTTATAAAGTATATTTTCAGCAGAAACCGTCCATTTATTTTTCAAATCCAGTAATACTAAATCAGCAAAATAACCTTCCCGAATGTACCCCCGCTCTTTTATTCTATAAATTTCAGCCACATGATGACTCATTTTTTCGACTATTTTTTCAAGACTTATTTTTCCTTGATGAAAAAATTCAAGCATTACAGGTAAAGCATGCTGAACTAAAGGTCCTCCTGATAAAGATTTAAAATAGGTTCCATTTTTTTCGACAATTGAATGTGGTGCATGGTCTGTAGCGATGATGTCAAGTCTGTTATCCAAAAGAGCCGCTAAAATTCCTTTTTTATCTTCCTCTGTTTTAATGGCAGGATTCCATTTTATTTTGGCTCCTAATTTCTCATAATCTTTATCTGAAAACCAAAGGTGATGCACACAAGCTTCTGCAGTAATGCGTTTTTCTCGGATGTCGAGATTGTTTTCAAATAAATTTGCTTCTGCCTGAGTTGAAATATGAAGGAAATGTAACCGATTATTATGTTTTTTAGCAATTTGTAAAACACGTTTGGTCGCTGATAAGCAGGCTTCTTCACTTCTTATCAGGGGGTGAAATTCAATGGGAATGTTTTCTCCATATAACTTTTGGTATTTGTAGGTATTCTTGCTAATAATGGCATCGTCTTCGCAATGCAGAGCTATTAAGTTATCAGATCTGGAGAAAAGATTTTCTAAAAATTCAGGGTAATTGGCGAGGATGCCTTCATCATTATTAAAATAGAGCCCATCGTCGGTTATGCCACACACATTTTCATTATCTGTTTTTAAAGCCTCTTCTAAGTTGTATTGATTGATTCCCATAAAAAAGGAATAGTTTGCCAAGGCTGTTTTGGAGGCTATTTTATACTTCTCTTCTAATAATTTTTGAGTTAAGGTATTGGGTATTGTGTTTGGCATTTCCATGAATGAAGTGATTCCACCGGCAACTGCTGCTTTTGATTCGGAATAAATGGTTCCTTTGTAAGTTAACCCGGGTTCACGAAAGTGTACCTGGTCATCAATTATTCCAGGCAGGAGATACAAGCCTTCGGCATTTATAACATCTGCATTGTTGCAGGAAATGGAATCTGAAATATTTTCTATTCTTTCACCAACAATTAATACGTCCGCCAAAGTGATTTTTCCCTCATTTACTACCTGCGCTTGCTTGATTACTATTCTTTTCATACATGGATTTATGGATTACAAAGATCACAATAGATTGGATCTTCGGTTTGTTTTCCATGCGGATATTTTTCTTCTTTTTTATAAGAGCATTTTTTACAGGTATAGAGATAACTTATTGTGCTTTGGGTCGGAAAATTGCACAATTCACAAGGCAAACCTGGATTCGAATCTGTTATTTCAAAACCCGGCGTATCACAATTTGGGCAGAGTGAGTTAATTTTATTAGCCAATTTAAAGGTTGCATTCCCAATCACGTTCATTCTTGTGGGGTTATGCATAGCCCTCATATCCGTTTCTACATAAGCTTTTCCGTATTTTTCAATGAGCTTTTTAAAAGTACTGAATAGTTGATCTGCATTAGTTATTCCTTTAGTAATGTCTGCAAAATAATTTTTTGATTTTCTAAGAATCAAGCCGTGTGAAGGGAAATTTGCCTTTGCTGCAAATTCTTTTAGTTCCTCTTCATTTTTAATTTCTGAGCCATTGAAATTGGTTTCTATACTTAGCTCCCTGGCAATGATTTCTAAATCATTTTTCTTGTCAATAAAGAGTAAAAATTCATCATCTGCAGGTACCAAAGGGATAGAAGGATGTGGTCCAAAAGAGCCTTCACTGGCTACGACCAAATCATACTTACTCAATTTCATTGCCATAAGGCATTTGTTCCTGGACGTAGTGATCGGATCGTCTTTACGTTCTACTTCTCCGGTGAAAGTCCCAAGTTCATCCGTATCCAGATCCGCAACAACAAAGCATTTTACACCAAGTTCTTTTTCTAAAATTGTAGCAATCACTTGTTCCTTATGGTGTTTCGTAGCTATTAAAAGACTTCTCCCTTTGAACATCTGAAACTATCTTTCCAATAGAGTGATTTTTATTTCAGAGGTAATATCTATTCCCTTTCCATTGTTTTTTGCTTTTGACAGTAAGGTTTGTAATTTTTCCAACTCCTTTTTTAATTCCGGAATTTTTATTTGGGCAATTTCATCATCTTTGCCAAACCTTTCCTGGGAACTCCAATTTTTTATTTTATGATAATTGATTTTGGAGGAAAACATTTCCAAGAGCGTTTCCTCGGCGTCATCATAAGAGAAGTGACGATCAATGAGTGTGAATGTTTCAGTATTTTTCATCATTTGCTTAATTTTGGGTTTGAAATAAATTTGAGAAAGAAACCACCGGTTATTATTCCTAGTGAGGCAAATACCTGGCCGTTTATTGCATCATTCGTTTGGAATGCAATGATTAGAAATGCAATCATGAGTGACATCCAAAGACTGGTTTTTAATATGGTTTTATACATTTTATTTAATTTTTATTTTTTCTTACATTCAATTGACAGGTATCATAAGAGTTCACAACTCTTATGCATCTTGGTAATTAAATTCACCCTGAATAAGTAGAATGTTTTAGTTTTTGTAATTTATTGTCCCTGTCCTAGTGAGTAGGATGCTTGACCATCAAACGAATACAGGTTTTCAGTCTTTATGCAGTCAATGTTTTCATTGATTGCATTTTTCATAAGATCAATGATATTTGATTTGTCTATTTCAGAATTTTCGAATGGTTTAAAACGGCATCTCCAGTGGTCAGTACAAAATGTTTCTTGAAATCCATCAGGCCATACTTTGATTCCTCTGTTTGTTATCATGGAGAGTTTTATTCCATTGATTTCAACTTTTTTCACTTTCTCCGCTAATTCGTTAGGATTGGAGCCGTTCCAGTGTACAAAAATATCCACTCCCACCAATTCTTTATTTGCTGCAGGTTTGCGTTTGTATTTAGGCAGATTTAAAGCTGAATTGTTTGCATACGAAACAGACTTAAGTATGGATGGTTTTTGACCGATATTCGCGATTACTGCTTTTGAAAATTCCTTAGTACCAACTTTATGGGCGCTGATTCCCTCCTTAAAAATGTCGTACGTATGTATGCCATCTTCAAGTGTCTTTAACCAGGCATTTTGTACTTTTTCCGCGACATCGGTTTGTCCAATATGATTCAACATCATAATCGCACCTTGTAATAGACCTGAAGGATTCGCCACATTTTGACCTGCGCGTCTCGGAGCTGAACCGTGTATGGCTTCAAACATGGAGCACTCTTCACCAATATTAGCAGAACCCGCCAAACCAACTGAACCGGTAATTTGTGCAGCAACATCACTTAAAACATCTCCATAGAGATTTGGCATGACGATGACATCAAAATATTCAGGCGTATCGGCCATTTTTGCTGCCCCAATGTCTATTATCCAATGTTCGTTTTCTATTTCCGGGTATTCTTTTGCAATCTCATTAAACACCTGGTGAAACAAACCATCTGTTTGCTTCATAATATTGTCCTTAGTAAAGCAGCTTACTTTTTTACGATTTTGTTGTTTAGCATATTCAAACGCGTATCGTACAATTTTTTCGCAACCGGGTCTACTTATTAATTTGAGGCATTGCACCACTTCGTCCGTTTGCTGATGCTCGATGCCTGCGTATAAGTCCTCTTCATTTTCTCTTATAATCACCACATCCATAACAGGATGCTTTGTGCTTACAAAAGGATGTAAACTCCTGCAAGGTCTTACGTTTGAATACAAACCCAGAAATTTACGAGTGGTAACATTTAAGCTTTTGTATCCGCCACCTTGTGGTGTGGTGATGGGAGCTTTTAGAAAGATTTTGTTTCGCCTGATAGTATCCCACGATTCAGCTGCGATTCCAGATGTATTGCCTGCCAGATAAACACTTTCGCCAACTTGAATTTCATCAATTTCGATTTTAGCACCTGCTGCTAAGATTATTTCTAATGTGGCGTCCATTATCTCAGGGCCAATTCCGTCTCCTTTTGCTACAGTAATTCTAGTTATCATTTTTGTTTTGTTTTTTTTAATTAATCGATGAGGTATGGCACTTTGCCATCAGTAATTATTATTTTACTGTTCGTAGATTTTGATAATTCTATAAAAGCTTCAATACTTCTAATCTTAATGATTTGGTCTGTTAGACCTTCTGAAAGGATTTTTTGAGCATCTCTTGTCCCGGTTGCTTCAATCGTTTTTCTTTCAGCATCTAATTTTTCTTGTTGTAAAATAAAAACCATCCTCATAGCATCTTGCTCTGCTTGTAATTTTTGTTCGATTGAACTTGCCAGACCCGTAGGCAATTGGATGCTTTTCATCAGAACCGCCTGAACAAGAATTCCCTGATCAGCAAGGGTCTCTTCCATTTTGATTTTAATTGCATTTTCTATTTCAGCTCTCATCCCTGAGTGCATGTCTTTTGCAAAATATTTGGAACACACATCTGCGGATGCGGATCTAAATACATTGGATATAATCGTTTCATATCCAAGTCCAATACTTTTGATTACTTTAGGTACACTGTTTTGACCGATTCTATAAAGAATGGATATTTGAGCTGTAACACTTAAGCCTTCCTTGCTCGGTAGACTTAGTGATAATTCAATGTCGTTTATCTGTATATTTGTTTTTATAACTTTAGTAGTAAATGGGTTGAACCAAACAGGGCCTTGTGCATGAATTTTTTCAGAAAGTTTACCAAGCTTTTGTTTTACTCCAACTTCTCCTGGTCTTACAACTGCACAACTGGTGAATGCTGTTAAGACTGTAACTGCAGAAATGACTTTGACTATTTTCATGATGTATAATTTTTTTTGACGGTGCAAAATTGAACAATCTATTTCATAACCTTTTATTTATCTTTGTAATGTAAACCATAAAAATAATTTATGAATTATACATTGAACCAATTGCAGATATTTCTAAAAATCGTTCAAACACAAAGCGTTACAAAGGCTTCTGAAGAATTGCACCTTACACAGCCGGCCGTTTCCATTCAGTTAAAGAATTTTCAGGATCAGTTTGACATACCTTTAACGGAAGTAGTTGGCCGGAAAATTTACATTACAGATTTTGGATTGGAAATTGCGGAGGCGGCTGAAAACATTATTAACCAGGTTTCTGCCATCAACTATAAAACCCTCGCTTATAAAGGCCAATTAACAGGTCGTTTAAAGATTTCGGTAGTTTCCACTGGAAAATACGTAATGCCCTACTTCCTAACCAATTTTATGCAGCAACATTCCGGAATAGAATTATTGATGGATGTAACTAATAAAAACAAGGTTGTGGAGAGTTTGGAAAATAATGAAGTTGATTTTGCGCTGGTTTCTATTCTGCCAAATAATTTAAATATTGAGAAGCTTGATTTACTTCAAAATAAATTATTCCTTGTAGGCAGTGTTGAGAAAAAGTTTAAAAAAGGAATAAGCACAAAAGAAATTTTTAAAGATTTGCCTTTAATTTTTAGAGAAAAGGGTTCCGGGACAAGACAAACAATGGAAAGTTTTTTTGAACGCAACAGCATATCCGTCTTAAAAAAGATGGAGTTAACATCAAATGAAGCGGTGAAGCAATCATTACTGGCCGGATTAGGGTATTCCATTATGCCACTCATTGGGATAAAAAATGAACTACACAATAATGAGTTACAAATAATTTCAATCAAAGGACTTCCAATTAAAACAACCTGGAGTTTGATATGGTTAAAAGGGAAAAAGCATTCTCCGGTTTCTAAGTCTTTATTGGAGTATTTAAAAAAGGAAAAATCACAAATCGTCCGGGATAAGTTTAGCTGGTATGAGCAATATTAGGAGATAGGCTCTTTTGTGGTTTACTTTTAGATCGTCTTGTGTGTTGGTGGTAAAGCAAAATTTACCAACTGCATACGTTTTTGCAATTGTAATTGTAAATGTGGAGTGGGAAAATATATTTAATTAGGTTTATCCGATGGAAGGACTGTCTGTGTCATCCGCTTTTCAAGTAGAACTGCCTGTCCCATCATGAACGGAGTGGGGGAGTTGACATGCTGAGGCCACTCAAGAGGAAAGTCATGAGGCCTATACCCAACAGAAAGTTTTCTTTTAAAATTTGATTTGTAAAAATAATGCTTGTTTACTACCGACCTTTTTTGAAACAAGAAACCCCGCCTATTACATTGGTCTTGTTTTGGTCATTTGTATTCATTCACTGTGAAAAATGTTTTAAATCATTTTATCGCAAAACCTAATTTAATTCAAGGCAACCCCCACGATAAATCCCACCCAGGGTTTATTGTTGTATATCCATATCTTTCTGTCATGATTCATAAGATAATCGTATCCTATAGCTAAACCAAAACTGACTATGTTTGACTCTATGAAACCTGCGATTCCCGTCTGAATGATCATTCCGCTGTATTCATTTGTACTCCTATTGTTGGTTGTAAAAGGACTGATTAAGGTAGTGCCTGGTCCCACAAATACGCCATAATCGTAACCCCAATTACTGAGTTTATGATAACTCATCCCCAGGGGATCCTTTTTGTTCCTGATAGGGAAGTAGTCATGCCTCGAGCCGAAATACAAAGCCATGTTTAAATCCGTAGTCAACTGCGCGGGTAATCCATAAACAGATGGTCGGTATTTTAAAAGAATGGTGGTGATGTCAATGTCAAGACTGTGCTTCTTAAAAACCATCGGTTTACAAACAAGGCTGTCCATTTTAGTCAATGGGATGGTCAGGAATTGATTTTTATCCGGTTGGTTTTTTGTGAGATGATAAACATTTATCTGCTCATTGGTAACATCTAAATAAATGTTCTGGGTGTTTTCATGTTTAGATTTCAATTTATAATAA
Organism: Candidatus Vicinibacter affinis; assembly: GCA_016714365.1. NCBI lineage: Bacteria > Pseudomonadati > Bacteroidota > Saprospiria > Saprospirales > Saprospiraceae > Candidatus Vicinibacter > Candidatus Vicinibacter affinis. The sequence continues at coordinate 2,079,754 of JADJNH010000005.1, forward strand.
CCACTATTCAAGCCGTGAGTGGAAGCTTTCTCTAGTGTATTGCAGGAAGCTAAAAGTAAAAGTCCCCAAATGGCAAGAACAATATTTTGATAACTGATTTTCATAATTAAGTTATAGAATGTGAAAATATTTCATTTTTGTCAATTTAATTGCTGGTAGCGGTATTATTTTTTCTTTATGTACTGAGTTGTTTTTTTGTCGCCAAATTTTTCAATCAGCCCTCGTTCCACCCCATTTTTCAAATCCCTGCTGGCGGTGGCAGTTGAAATTTCAGGGTAATGTTTCAGGTAATCTTTTCTTCTAAAAGTTTGATTACATTCACTTAAAAAAATCTCTAACCTTTCTGTTTCATTTAATTTTTTTGTACCATTTTCAAGTAGTTCATCGAGGGATTGATCCAGGATGCGAAGCATAAATTCAATAAATTTTGTTGACTTTCCTTCTTTGTCAGAAATAGAGAGTGCATGATAATACTCATTTTGATTTTTCGAGATGAGCGATTCAAATGGCAAAAACTCAAACAAAGGGTATTCACTCATCAAAATGATCGTTTGCCAAAGTCTACCCATTCTGCCATTCCCATCCATAAAAGGATGGATGAATTCCATCTCATAATGAAAAACACAGCTTTTTATCAATGTCAATTCAGATTTGTCTTTGAGATATTTGAATAAATCACCCATGAGAAATTTTATTTGCTCATATGGAGGAGCCATGTGTTCGACCTTTGAGCCTTTCACAATTCCAACACCTTTTGTCCGGTATTTACCGGGTGTTGCAACCAGGCCAGTCATCAACATCTTATGCGCGTTCAAAAAATCCTTTTCTGAAGCATATTGGTAGTTTTTAAGTTGTTTGTATACATCTAATGCATTGAGGACTTCCTTAATGTCCTTTTCAGGTCCAACCACTCGTTTGTTTTCAATAATGGCGGTTATTTGGTCTACAGAAAGCGTATTTCCCTCAATTCTTAATGAAGAATGGATCGTTTTGATTTGGTTTTGCTTTCGAAGCTTAGGATTCTGTTTTACTAAATATTTAGCGTTCACTTCGCCAGTTTTTTGAGAAATAGAAGTAATGCTTTTTAATATTTTGGATGTTATTTCGTAGGGAGGTTTCATTATTTTGATACTATCATATGATAGTATCAAAAGTACAAAAACTATTGAAACTTTTATACAATTTTAATTAAACGCTATTATCAATTATAATCCTGCTCGTCGCAGTTTTAAACTGCGATGCCATACGACCAAAGCATTTTTAATGCGGCCTGCTAACACAATGGCTTACATGGTTCGTTTCAGATTCCGCTGGAATGGCAGTCGTAATTTAAGTATATAATTAGTACCTAGCAGGTTTTTAGATGTCACTCAACATCATAGACGAATGGTGGACCCTTACAATAAAAACCCCTTCATTGTTTAATTTATAAACGATTCTGTAGTTTCCTTCAATTAACTCTCTGATATTTTCTATTCCAAATTCCGGGACAATTCTTCCTGAGCGTGGAAAATTTTCTAACTGTCTTACTCTGTTCAAAAGTTTATCAATAAATCTTCCTGCATAAGAAGTGGAATCTAGCGAAATAGATGTGTGAATTATTTTTAGGTCATCAAGCGTTAATTTAGTCCAATCAACTTTTACCATTTCTTGGCAATTTGCTCTATTTGCTCATGTGAAATAGTTTCTCCTTCCTCTATTTGTTTTAAACCTTGTTCGACCTTTTCAATAAAAATTAGCCTTTCTATCAGTGTCTCTAATTCAAATTCCTGTGGGAGTTCTTTGATTGATTCGATTACTTTATCTCGTTTCATATAAAACACTTTATTAAAACAAAGATACAAAACTTTCGTGGTCTTATTTGGGCTAGCTGCTATCGCCAGAGTGTGAAAGCACCATTTTTTTATTCAAAAATTTATAAAATCCTCTGTTCGTCGCAGTTTTAAACTGCGATGCCATACGACCAAAGCCTTTTTAATGCGGCCTGCTAACACCATATATCACATGGTTTGTTTCAGATTCCAACGGAACGGATGTCTCAATTTATCACTGCCATATGGCCCAGCTTATCAGAGGTGTCATTCAAAGTCAAGCTTTGAGAGTTCTGCTTGCCTTATTATCGAATGTAAGGTTCCAATTTTAATTTCCTTATGCATGGGAACAGGAACAGATATTGTTGAATTTTCCGTTTGTTTTTGCATGATAACATGGCTTCCTTTTTGTCTCACATTTATAAATCCATGTCTGGATAATATTAGGCACACCTCCTTGCCCGATAAGGTTTTCAATTAAGCATGGATGTTTACGGTAACCCGTGAAATTTGCAATTCGTTGTGCAACCTTTTGGTTATTTCAGTTTCAGAAGCAGTCTCATAGAATAATTCAATAGCTTCTACAAGATTTGATTTTGCTTCATCCGGAGTCTCCCCTTGGCTGGCAATGTCTAATTCAGGACAAAGTGATAGGTACATATTGTCCTCCTTTTCTATGACTGCCGTTAGCTCAATTCTTCTACTCATCTAACAAATTTAGGACATTTTATTAATACATTCCAATTCTTTTATAAAAGTGTACAGTCTCAGTAATCCCCCCTGCTCGTCGCAGTTTAAAACTGCGATGCCATCACCTGTATAAAGTTTTTACCAGGGATGTTCGTTGCCATCATAATTCAGAAATTTACCGGTGTCGCTCATTGAAAGTTTTGATACAACATTAGTCAAAATATTGGATACTGCTTGCTCGGTAGTAAATTGGGCTTTCTGTCCACCCATGTCGGTTTGAACCCAACCCGGATTCACATTTACACAAATGATGTTGTCTTGCCGGAGTTCGTTTGCCATCGATTTGTTGAATACATTCAACAAGTTTTTACTTCCAACATAACCATAATGTCCACCAAATGTCAGGTTGGTAACTGAACCCAACCAACTAGAAATGTTTATTACAATTGGGCGCTCGCTTTTTTGAAGCAACGACCGAAAGTGTTTGACAACAAGCAAAGGAGCAATGCTGTTGATGTGAATTACGTCCAACATTTCTTTTGCATCAAGATTGTCCAGGTGAAAGGCCTTTGACATTCTTGATTTGTCTGCGTAGTCTTTTGGATTTACACCAGCGTTGTTTACAAGCAAGTCAAGTCTTCCATAGCTTTCCTTTACCCAGGAAGCTAAATTCTTAATTTGAATTTCATCCGTTACTTCAAGTGCTTTTGGAATTGCAGATTGTTGTCGCACATTCAAAGTTTCTGCTGCTGCCTGTGCCTTTTGTATTTCTCTTGCAGTAAGAATTACCTTATAACCTGCATTTACTAATTGTTTGCAGAATTCCAAGCCTAATCCCTTGTAAGCTCCTGTTACCAATGCTATCTTTTCCATAAATAGAATTAAAAATGGCTACCCAATGTACATTGAGTAGCCATCATCTTTTTAATTACATGTTATAAACATAACTGAACGTATATGCAAACTCTTCAATAGTGGTAGGCGTTGTGCTTTCTGCATCTCTTTTCGCTTCCGCCAGCACATGTCCATCATTCATCGCTTTAATGAACTCATTCAAATTGTCAGCCACACTTTCAGAAGTTCCCATCATTGTCATCATGGAATTTTTAAAATCTGCGTAAGGGAATTCAACATAGCTTAGCTCGTTTTTACCGATCGCTACGCCATAAACCCTGGCCATTTCGGGATAAGTAACATCTCTCGCACCCAGCAAATATTGTACGTTGTGACCTTGAAAGTCTAAGGCAAGCAATCTTTTTGCTGCATAATTGGCAATGTCATTAAACGCGATGACAGGAAACGAAAGATCTGCTTTTAAGGGCGAACCCAATATGCCGGCTTGTTTAACCAGTGAAACCATTCCCAATGTATTTGCCATGAAATAGGTTGGACGCAAGTGAAGCGTATTTAAACCTTCTATTTCATTGAACATTTTTTCCATTTTATTTAAACCAAGAACTACACCTGAGTTGCTTTCAAGATGTGCTCCTACACTGCTTAGTGAAACCACATATTTTACTTTACAAAATTCCAGCGCTTCTGCAATCGCCTTGGCATGTACGATCTGATGATCTGTGTAGTTTTCTGCTTGCCAGGCAAGTGGAATCATGGCATATACAGCCGTGGCTCCATTAAAAGCCTTTTTTAATAGTTCAGCATCAGAGGTGTCGCCCATAAAGAGTTCAGCACCTTGATCAGTTAGTTCTTTTGCCTTTTCAGCATTTCTGCTGATGATTCTTACTTTTTTTCCTGCTTTCAACAATGAAAGCGCAATTGGTTTTCCGGTATTACCGGTAGCTCCTGTAATTACATACATAGTTTTAGATTTTTATTTATTATTAATTATTTGAATGGTTTACCTTTTTAATAATTTGAAAGCATGCGTCCATTGGTTGTTGGTAAAGCCTATGATGCACCAAAGCATGCACAATGGTTCGATGGCTCTTGCAGATTCTACCATTCCGAAATCGGAAGCTTCCCAACCGAAGGTGTCAAGGATATGGGATACTTCCTTTTTTGCATTTTCATTGTTTCCGCAAATAAACATAGTAGGTTTGCTTTCATAAGAAGGATTAACCATAGATGCGCTTCCAACGCTGTTAAATGCTTTTACAAAATTTGCAGTAGGTACAGTTTCCTGCAGTTCTTCCATTAATGATTTGTCAAGATTGGTGAAGAATTTCAATACCCCATGAGTAGGTGGAGCATCCGCAATAGGATTGGAGGCATCTATAATAGTTTTGTGGTTTAAGTTCTCATGCCCCATTAAATCAAGAGCATTTTTTGCTACACTTCCTTTTACTGCAAGAACAATAATTTCACCAAACTTTGCTGCATCAACAAATGAACCCACTAGCGCATCAGCTCCATTCTTTTTTTGCCAATCGTCAAGTTTTGATTTGTCTCTGGTACCAAGCATCACTTGATATCCATGTTTTAAGAATCCTGCTCCCAATGTTTGGGCAACAGCTCCTGATCCTATGACTCCGATTTTTTTCATTTTTTTAGTTTTTTTTATTTGGTTTGTGATTCTGAATGATAGGGAGTAAAAAATATTACTCCAATTTATTTACAGCTCCATAGATGTCTGCTGTAAGTTTCTTTGCCTCAGCTTCTCCAAGAATTTCAGAGTATCTGTTGTATAAATTTTTCCAGGCTTCCTTAATATGATTATTCAATGCCATGCTTTTATCAGTTGGGAAGACTTCAGTAGATCTTCCTGTTGATTTGCGTACCAATAATTTTTTCTGCTCCATCTTTTCAATCAGTCGCGTAATGGTAGAAGCAGTAAGCTGCATCTGCTCACTAATTTCCTTTGGCTGTATACCCGGCTTGTTATTAACCGTCATCAAAAGAAAAGCATAAGAAGAGGAAAGACCCGTAACGGCAAATTCTTCGTCCGCAATTTTTGTCATTAATCTCGACAAAGCATTGACCGAATAATACAGGCATCCACAGTATTTGGAAGGATTCTTTTTCATTACGGCTGCAAATATACAACATATTTGTTTGTACATACAAATATAATTGATTTATTTTTTTTCTATTGGAAGCCTTTTTTAGAGGGGAGGCAGGACAATTATAAAATCCTTCTGGGTCGGCTTGTTGGAACTTCCAGCTAAATTGACTGCCGGGTTAAGGTCGTATTGGGGCCTGTCGGTCAGTGGTTGTGGAGTGTATCACGTTTTTACAGAACGTTTTGCTGCTGACCGAAGCTGAGGATGGGGAAAATTGCAAGCTCTTTTGCAAACCATAAAATTTTTAACTTTAAAGAAAGCTTGAAAATGTGCTTGTCATGGTGCAGAGGTTGATATAGAGTCCTTTGGTGGTTACATAAAAAAAGGGGAGGTTAATTTATGGTTGCCTCCCGTTGTTTTACAGGATACCCCGGTAATCAACGGAAATGATAACATCCAGATTGTAGTTAAACAGGGCTTTTTGCTGAAATTCGGAAATTCCGAATTTCTTCATTGTGGATGCTTCTTCTAGCTCTTGCTCCTCATAAATGTTTTTGATATGCTCGTAGATGGTTGACTTGGCTTTGCCAAACAAGGTTGCCATTTGGTCTTGCGAAAGCCAAACGGTTTCTTCCTCTAATCGAACATCTATTTTGATTTTGCCGTCTGGGTTTTAGTATATGAATATTTCGCTGTTCATAAAATGCTGATTTTAATTGTTACCGGCATACGCGTAATCGTAATGGTCAAATGGAGGGGAAAGCCTTCTTGACCCACCAATTCGGAAAATGTCTTTTCTAAACTAGCCTCTGTAAATTTTATTTCTTGCTTTCAATTTCTATTGTCCAAGATATTGTCCTTAATCTTTCTTGAATCTTTTTTAAGGTTTCCAAAATGGCTACTTGATTTGGTAATTCTCCGAATACCAAGTTTTTAAAGTCAGTGCTGTAAATTGATTTCAACTCATTCCAAACATTATCCAAGTTTTTAAAAATCAACGCTTCGGAGGGATGGTGGATTAACCATGTATTATTATTTTTATAACTAATTACATCATCATTTGCTACTTTTATTAGCATTTCTTCAAACGCACTTGAATCCAAGAAATCAGAAAACCTTTTTTGTTTTAGTAGTTGATTCAGATCATAAGTATGTCTTATCTTTTTCTTTAAATCTTCTATTGGGTTTTCGCCATATGAAAAACGAACCAGGCTCATTATTTTTTCGCAAATGGTTCTTATAGGTTCTAATGCCAGCAAATCAAAAGGAACGAGTCCGTATTCTTTAGCAATATCAGACTGCTTATTGTCCAACATCATCTGACCAACAAAAGAAACGATGCTTTTGGTGGTGTATGGTTCGTAGTTTCCCAACCAGGTTGATTCCAAAATTATCACATCTCTTACTTGTCCGTAATCATCTTTGAATTCTTTGTTGTATGAGTGTGCCGTTTTACGGATCATTCCCATTTTATGAGTAATTCCTTCAATCGTTACTTCGGGTAATAAGGTTTCTACAATCATGCTTACTTCTTTCAATTTAGATTTTAACTTGTTGTCTGTTTCTCCTTCACGTCTCAATACTACCAAGTCAATATCTTCTGAAAAGCGTTCTATCATATTGTAGCACTTGGCCAGTGCTGTGCCACCTTTAAATACTATGTCTTTGCCAATTTTATTGTTGAAAATGGTAAACAAAGCAAAAGTAAGCCAATAGTCTTTTTCTACATAAATGGCAGGGATTTTCATTTGCTGTCCCGTTACCCTTAGGTAGTTTACAAAAAGTTCTTTGTTGTGATGCAATTTCATACGATGTACCAGTTTTTAATGGTTGGTAGATCGTTTTCTTTCAAGCCTATTTCAAACGTTGTCATGGGGTTTAGGCTTTCTTTTAATTTTTCTGTAATAATTCCATCATCTATATTTTGCAACATAGCACCCAACATTGCCCTTACCCTAGGCGGATACAAAAGGGCATATTTTATTAAGTCACCTACTGATTTATCATCAAATGATTCTATTTTCTTGATTAAAATTTTAACTGCGTTAGCAACAGTGCAATCAGGTATTCTTTTAATATCTTTAATGGCATCTAAAAATCCTAGTACCTGATAATTGGCTTCCGTTACTTCGGCATAACTTTTTACAGATCTTGCTTTAATAGCTCCTTTGTGAATATTTATTCTTTTGTTACTGGCTATTTTGATTCTAAATGCCATTTGAGTTGTAAGATTCATTTGGTTGTAAAGTGATTCACCTGTGATATAGGCTATACGTTTACCATTTTTAAATAAATAGTGTTTTAACATTTCGCTATCACCAGGCAACAAATCGCCAAATTCTGTTTTAATGGGTTTGTAAAAAATACCCTTCGACATTTTTTTGATTATCCCCTTGGCTTGCATTCTTTCCAAGGCTTTGGCGGCAGACTGATATTCGTTTTTACCAATAGGTAAATCGGCATACCCAAAGGTTTTGTCTTCGGGGAGTTTTATAATGGTTTTAAGTATTTGCGATGCCACTTTCATTTGTATGGATCTTTTTTTAGGTCGAATGGAACCACTTTAAGGTTTCGTTTCATACCACAAAGGTAGTTTAGTTTATTTAAATGTCAAGTTTATGGTGTAAAAAACTTGACATTTTATAATAACATGAAAGAATTCCTTTATCTGTAAATGAACATTATAATGGCAATCTAGCTGATTTGTCCAGTTTATTAGTTAAAAAACTGGACATTTATTTAAAATATGAAAGAATTCCTTTATTTGTAAATGAACATTCTTATGGCCCTCTGCTCGTCGCGGTTTGCAACCGCGATGCCATACGCTCCAAGCATTTTTAATGCGGCCTGCCAGCACCATATTTTACATGGTTCATTTCAGATCCTACTCCTCTTCTCGTCGCGGTTTGCAACCGCGATGCAATACGCTCCAAGCATTTTTAATGCGGCCTGCTAGCACAAAATTTCACATGGTTCGTTTCAGATCCTACTCCTCTGCTCGTCGCGGTTTGCAACCGCGATGCAATACGCTCCAAGCATTTTTAATGCGGCCTGCTAGCACCATATTTTACATGGTTCATTTCAGATCCTACTCCTCTGCTCGTCGCGGTTTGCAACCGCGATGCAATACGCTCCAAGCATTTTTAATGCGGCCTGCTAGCATCATATTTTACATGGTTAGTTTCACATCCCACTCCTCTGCTCGTCGCGGTTTGCAACCGCGATGCAATACGCTCCAAGCATTTTTAATGCGGCCTGCTAGCACCATATTTTACATGGTTCATTTCAGATCCTACTCCTCTGTTCGTCGCGGTTTGCAACCGCGATGCAATAAGCTCCAAGCATTTTTAATGCGGCCTGTTAACAACATACTTTAAATGGTTCGTTCCAGATTTCACTCCTCTGCTCGTCGCGGTTTGCAACCGCAATGCAATACGCTCCAAGCATTTTTAATGCGGCCCGCTAACACCATATTTCACATGGTTCGTTTCAGATCCTACTCCTCTGCTCGTCGCGGTTTGCAACCGCGATGCAATAAGCTCCAAGCATTTTTAATGCGGCCCGCTAACACCATATTTCACATGGTTCATTTCAGATTTACTCCTCTGCTCGTCGCGGTTTGCAACCGCGATGCAATACGCTCCAAGCATTTTTAATGCGGCCTGCTAGCACAAAATTTCACATGGTTCGTTTCAGATCCTACTCATCTGCTCGTCGCGGTTTGCAACCGCGATGCAATACGCTCCAAGCATTTTTAATGCGGCCTGCTAGCATCATATTTTACATGGTTCTTTTTAGATCCCACCTGAATGGCAGTCTTTAGATGCCTGGCGGTGTAGAGTCGGTGACTTTTATTATCTCGTCCTATTTCATTTATTAGGCATACATAAGTTTACCCTTTGGAATAGGAATGGTTCTTCCCATTGATATAGCTGTTTCTATCCATTCCTCAATTATGACTTGGACATTAGAAATTGCTTCTTGATATGTTTTGCCATCAGATTTGCAGCCTGCCAGTTCTGGAACTTCAGCTATGAAAGTTTGATCTGGCTCACTCCAGTAAATTATTATTTCATATCTATGATTCATCATCTTCTTGAATTTCTAATTTATTATTAATGATTACTTCTCTAATTTGTTTAACCTGATAAGCTTTTGCTTGACCATCTATTTCTTGAATATTAATGATTTCGTTTAAATCTCTGCTCGTCGCGGTTTGCAACCGCGATGCAATACGCTCCAAGCATTTTTAATGCGGCCTGCTAGCACCATATTTCACATGGTTCGTTTCAGATCCCACTCCTCTGCTCGTCTCCTCTGCTCGTCGCGGTTTGCAACCGCGATGCAATACGCTCCAAGCATTTTTAATGCGGCCTGCTAGCACCATTTTTCACATGGTTGTTTCAGATCCTACTCCTCTGCTCGTCGCGGTTTGCAACCGCGATGCAATACGCTCCAAGCATTTTTAATGCGGCCTGCCAGCACCATATTTTACATGGTTCATTTCAGATCCCGCCGGAATGGCAGTCGTACTACAGCTTTCAGATCCCCAAGAAAGAGCCATTTTCCTTACCTTTGAACAAATTTGTGCATCATGCCCGCAGTGATCGAAAAGTCCACCCTTCAATTTCTCAAGTCATTGGCCAAAAACAATAACCGCGATTGGTTTAATGACAACAAAGACAAATACCTCGCCTCACTTGAAAATTTGACCACTTTCGTCGATGCTTTATTAATAGAAATGAACAAACACGACCAAATTGAAAATCCCAATGCGAAGGATGTCTTAATGAGAATCTATCGGGATACACGCTTCTCAAAAGACAAGACGCCATACAAAACTTACATGGGTGGCGGAATCGATCGGGCAACAAAAAAATTGCGAGGCGGATATTACCTTCACATAGAGCCTGGCAAGTCCATGGCCTGTGGAGGTTTCTACGGGCCAAACCCTGCTGACCTACTTCGTATCCGAAAGGATGTTGAACTCAATTATAAAGATTGGGAGAAACTACTTAAAAATAAATCACTGCTCAATACCTTTGGTCAAATCCAGGGTGAAACATTGGCTTCCTGTCCCAAGGGTTTTTCAAAAGACCACCCGTCCATAGAATTATTGAAGCACAAACAATTTTACTTCCAACGAAATTTTACAGATGCCGAAGTGCTGGATAAGAATTTTTTAAAAACCCTTAATCAGACTTTTAAAAATGTAAGACCATTCTATGACTACATGAGTGAGGTGCTGACCACCGATTTGAATGGTGAATCGGTGGTTGATTAATACTAAGCTTGGCGATGGCAAAAACCATGTTCCATTTTTCATTCCCCCTTTGCTCGTCGCAGGTTAAAACTGCCATGCCATATGATGAAAGTATTTTTAATGCGGCTAGCTAACACAGCATTTTACATGGTTTGATTCAGATTCCGCCGGAATCTACAAGCGTGGGTTAGTATTGTCCGTAAATACTCACTCCTCCACCGAAATACTGGTGTTTTAAATGTTCGTAAACTAAATTTGTCTTTAAGTCAATGTCGTCAGTTTGATAAGTAGGGTAAGGCAAAGTCTCAAATAGTGTTTTGCTTACTGTGTTGAAAACCGCTGCTGCTGTTACTGATTTGTCAGACCATTGCGCCACTTTCAATTTCTCTTTTTTCAATTCTTCAAGCAGTTCAACAGAGATTTTTTTGATTTCATTTTTCTCTTTCTCTTCCAATTTTTTACCATGCCTTAGAATGTCGAAAATTGCTTTCTGCTCGTCTGTCAGGCCCTCTCGTTTGGTGTCGGCTTCCTCTTCTGAGTAGGAGTTTACAAGCTCAATTAGTTTTCTAAAAGTTTCTTTGATGACTACTTCGTCTTTACCTCTGTTGTATTCTTCTATAATTTCCTGATATCGTTTGTAATAGTCAACTGTCAATGGATTTCTTTCTACCATTTGTTTCAGTTGCTTTTCAATTTTGTCTTTGAGTGATTGAACGGCTGCATTTTTATTTTTAGTTTTCAGAAAGTATTGCTCCAACAAATCAAAGTCTAAGCCGCTTAGGTCAATGATTTTACTTTCATTGTGGCCTGATTCTGCAACCATATTTTCTATGGATTCATCCACCACGTTTTGAATTTTTCGCATAATTTCTGCAACATCTGCACTTTCAATATTGTCCTCAATGGCAGTGTAGACCACATCAATTGCGTTTTTTCTTGGTGCATACTGGTTTAATACTTTGTGAGGTTGTAATGCTTTATATTTCTTAAAAACCTCTCTTGCAAGAACTTGAAATTTTCGTTTAGTTTCGTCATTGGTATAGACAGCATTAACTGCTTTTTCCATTGCAGCCAATTTGTGCAAACCATCCGCATTGATGAGTTCCTGCAAATCAAAATTTACTTCGTCCTTTAAAAATGTTTCAGTCGCTTCTAATGCTTCTTCTAATTGCTTGATGATTTCTTCTTTCGGCTTAACTGGTGGCTCTGGTTTTTCGCCACCACCACCTTCGCCATCTTCACCACCTGAACCATAAATTGCCAAAGCGTCTAACAGAGCTGTGTAAGTTTCAATATAGTCCACTATCAACCCGTTGTTTTTGCCTTCGCTGATGCGGTTGGCCCTTGCAATGGCTTGCATAAGCGTATGAGATTTTAGAGGCTTGTCCAGATACAAAGTAGAAAGGGTAGGGACGTCAAAACCTGTGATCCACATGGCACAAACGATCACAAAACGAAATGGGTCATTTTCCTCTTTAAACCTTGCCTCAAGGTTTTCCTTATTCATTTTCTCACGGTGTGGCTCAATGTCTAAATCCCATTTCTGAAACTTTTGTATTTCGTTTTGTTCCGAACTTACCACCACACATATTTCCGTTTCCTTTATCCATTGCAGTTCACGGCTCTTTTCCAATAATTCCTGATCCCCATATTTTCCTTTTACCAAATCTTTTTCTAAGTGCTCAACGTTCAGTTGCCAATGATGCGTAATTAAATCATACATTCTTACCGCCGTGAGCTTATCCAATGCGATGAACATTCCCTTGCCTTTGTAACCACGGTTGCAGAAATGCCAAACGGTATCTTTGGCTATATCATTCAATCTTTTATTAGCAATATGAATATGATAATCTCTCGCAAAAAGCTGTTCAAGTTTGCTTCTTTGGTCACCGTATAAATCTTCACTTTCTGAATCAATTATTGCTCGTATCTGGTCGTTGATTACAGGATTTTCTAATTTCAAAGGTCCTCCTCTGTTTTCATAATAAAGTGGGACAGTTGCTCCATCATCTACACTTCGTTTGAAATCATATCGGGAAACATAGTCGCCAAAAATTCGCTTGGTGATTTCATCGTCTTTGAAAAGGGGAGTTCCGGTAAAACCTATAAATGAAGCATTGGGCAAAGAATTTCGCAAGTTCATTGCCAAATTTCCACCTTGTGTTCGGTGCGCTTCATCTGAAATTACAATGATGTTATCACGCCTGGTAATTTCTTCTTCAAAGTTGAATTTATGAATAAGTGTAAACAAATAGCGATGTTCCGAACTGAGTAATTCCCTCAAATGTTTTCCACTGTTGGCTTGTATTGAATCATTAGAGCCTGCTTTGACTTGTGGCACTGCACCAATTCCGCTGAATGTGCCATAAATTTGTCTGTCTAATTCGTTTCGGTCGGTAACGATTAAGAAAGTATAACTACCTATGAATTTGTGGTGAATCTTTTGACAGAAGAAAACCATTGAGTAGGATTTTCCACTTCCCTGTGTGTGCCAAAACACGCCGAGTTTTTGTTTTTCTTCTAAGCTGATTTTGCCATTTTTAAAAAGTTCTTCTTTTTGTTTGATATTTTCAATGGCTTTGTTAACACCAATAAACTGATGATTGCGGGCAATGATTTTTACCACTTTGCCCAAGGAATTATCAAACAATATGAAGTTCTCAAATAAATCCAGAAAGCGTTTTTTCTCGCAAACACCCACAATAATTCTATCCAGGGCAACAATGCCTTCATCTTCCTCCGCTATGCGTTTCCATTCGTGGAAATGCTGATATTTGCCTGTAACGCTGCCAATGCGACTTTCAATGCCATTGCTCAACAAAACAAAAGCATTGTAATAAAACAGTTTAGGAATTACGGCTTTGTAATCGGTGAAATTATCGTTGTAGGCGTTTTCTAATTTTCGATGTGCTGCTTTAAGCTCTATAAATAAAAGCGGAATACCATTTACAAAACCTATTATATCCGGCCTGCGTTCCCGATTGCTTTTACCCTGCAACCACAACTGGCGAACGGCTAAAAAGTTATTGTTATCTGCATGGTCGAAATCAAAAACCTTGAGTGTTTTGTTTTTAACCTGCTCGCCTTTCTCGTTGATGAAATCAACGGGAATGCCATTGCGAAGCAATTGGTATTTTTCGTAATTGATTTCATCTAATGACTTGGTAATGCTTTCTTCTATAATTTTATTGTAGGCTTCTTCATACGCTTTTTGTGGTAGGTCTGGATTGAATTCTTTAATTTTCTCCAAAAATGTCTTTTTGAGCACCACTTCTTTTTTGTTCAGTCTTCCCAAACTGCTTCCTTCGCCAAAGCTTTCTTTGTTATAGGCCAATAGTGTATCCCACCCCAATTGATGAAAAAATAAATCAATCGCTGTTTGTTCTATTAAATTATCTTCTGAGTATTCAAACATAAGTGATAAGTGAATAGTGATAAGTGATAGGTTGCGTCATTATTTTAATTCTTTTGAATTTTTACCGGTTGATACCAACATAGCGTTCCGCTTCTCAGTGCTTGTTTACTTAAAACAAATTCATTTCTTTCTGCTTGTAAATACTTTGAAAGTTTGACTATTCGAATAGCAAACGAATAACTCTTATTTTTTAAGGGACTCTCCATGACTTTTTACTATTCGCTTTTCACTTTGATCGGTTTAAAATACTAATAACAAGCTGCTTCACTATTTCCATTTCTTCCGGCTTGCTGGTGGCTACAAATAGGGTGATGGCTGCCAGTGCTTCGTTGCTGATGATTGGCGTATTGTTCTCTAAATAAAGCAAACCGTTCTGCTCCAGAAAATGGAGAAAGCAAGCCGCTGCTATACGTTTGTTGCCGTCAACAAAAGAATGATTTTTTACAATGAGGTATAACAGCGCAGCGGCTTTTTCTTCGATGCTATGGTACAAATCTTTGTCGCCAAAAGCTTGTGCAATTTGTTTTACTGAACTTTCAAATCCCTTATCCTTCGGTTTGGCAAATACATCCGAAGTATAGGCTGACTTCATTTTTGCAATCACCTTTAAGTAGTCTTGCACATCGGGATAAACAGTTTGGCGATTGGTTCTGCCTGAAGCGTCTAACTTTTCGTGGTCGTAATCGTCCAGCAACGACAATCCGTTGGCGAAGATTTGCAGAAGTTGGCTGTCTTCTGTGTTGGCTTGTTGAGTAATGGCTCGACTTAAAATCCGGATGCCGGTTTTGAGATATTCTACATGTTGTTTTTTTTCGGCAAGGCGTTTTTCGTTTATAGTATAGCCCTGCACCAGATAATCTTTGAGCCGTTGGGATGCCCATTGACGGAATTGGGTCCCCCTTTTGGAATTAACTCTATATCCTACCGAAAGAATGGCATCGAGATTGTAATACTTTACCTGCTTTTCCTGTGTTTTCCCTTTAATAGCTCCGTGTTGAGTGGTGTGTGCAAAATTTGCACTTACCACTATTTCTTCCAATTCACCTTCCTTAAAAATATTGCGTAAATGCTTGGATATAACTGTTCTGTCACGTTCAAATAGTTGGGAAATATCTTCCTGAGTTAACCAAAAGGTTTCCCCTTCAAACTGCACATCTATCTGTGTTTGATTATCGGGGGTTTGGTATATTACTATTTCACTCATGCTTCTATTTGGCCATTCATTAATTGTCTGAATTAGGATTTGTTGGATTTGTTAATTTTGGGATTTGATTCTTGTATGTTTTGTTTTCGGGGTGGTTGATATTATATACTCTTTTAAACTCAAGGCTCTTTGCCCCAAAATTGATGAGCAAACCAATGGGCAGGTTGTATGCTTGGCAATAATTCATAGCCTGTGTCAGGTGCACTTCTTCTAATTTTATCAATGCCTTCAGCTCTACCATTATCACATCTTCTACAAAAAAATCAACCCTGCGGGTGCCAATGTCAATGCCTTCATAATAAATGGTCATTTCCATTTCACGCTGAAATCCCAATCCCTGTTTTTCAAATTCTATGGCCAATGCCCGCTGGTAAATCACTTCCTGAAAACCATTACCCAAGGTACTATGCACCTTCATCGCACAGCCAATTATTTTATGTGTCAGTTCTTCGTGCTTCATTTGTCAGAATTTGGATTCGTAAGATTTATTGATTTTAGTATAATATTCCTCCATATCATTATGCCCATAAAATAATCAATATTGTTTTGTTCACTTTACTTTACTTTTCTTTTATTTTCAATTCTTTTCTTTTGATAATCTTATCATCCTTTAATCCAAAAAATCCTAATTCAGACTTCTATTTGCCCACTCATCAGTTTAGGTAATAAAATATCCCGTCCCTCCCGGAGTTTGGTGTTTTGCTTTTGAAGGACATTCATTAAACAAAAAATTGGTTTACAATAGTCTTCAAATGCTTTTATATCAGTCAATGATGGCAAATGAATTTTATTACTCAAAGCGGAGGTTCGGTTTAAACCAGGAACAGCTGCATCACTATTGTCAAAATGCTGGCTATGTTTCAGGTTGAAATAAAGAAAGTATAAGCTAATTTCTGATTCAACATAGTAAACTGTATCAATAGGGAAGAAGTCGGAATGACTCCAAAAGACAGTTCCAACATTCCCCTTTCTCCCAACAATAACACCTGGTCCTTTTACTAATGATAATTCATTAAAACCAACTACACCGCTTGAACCGTATACAGGATACATGCCAGGATTTCTGTTATCAGCACTTAAAGACTTTCCATAATTTAATTTCAAAACATCGCCAAGAATTTTTGTATTTTTAAATTCATTAATCAACTTGTATTCACATAACGCCTTTTCCTCCAGCAACTTTATCCGCTTCAAATTATTCTCAATCAAATCATCATAAGCCGATAAAATGGAAGCGATTTTGCGTTGGGTGGGGAGGGGGGGAGTAGGAATTTTAAAAGTTAGAAGTTTTTCTAGACTTAAATTATCTTGTGCAGCACCTACTGCAATACTTTTCATTCTTGCTTGAAAAATATCAAAGAAGTATTTTACAAAGCGAACATCACTTTTATCTTCATAAGGTACAAAGCCAATTACACTATCAGGAAAGCAAGCGTCAACTCCTAAAATGGCTGTATCGGCAATATTTGCTGCTATCGTAATACAAAGTGTTCCTTCTTTCCAGAGTTTACTTTGTTCAAGTCCTGCTTCATTATATGTTTGTGAGTATTCATTTATCCTAAAACCTGCCGCTTTGATATCACCTGTTTGAACAAATGGATATATACCGCCATACAAATGCTCTGCATTTCTTGGTCTATGACGTGATTTACCTCTTCCGATAAAACCAATTTCATCAAATGATTTTAATTCCCATTTCATACAAAAACCGATTTAAAGTTTTTAGAAATGGCATCCGCCAAAGCAATGGCTTCTTCGTTCAAGCCCTCCAACTCTATGTGTATTTCTTTCAATCGTTCTTCGTAGTCAATATCCTCATCGGTGCTGGTGTCCACCCCTACATACCTGCCCGGACTCAGGCTCCAGTCTTTGGCTTCTATTTCATTTTGCGTTACTACTTTGCACAGTCCTTCAACATCGGTATAAACGCCTTCGGGGAAACGGCTCGTAAGCCAATGGGCTTGTTTGTAGAAATATTCGGTTTCATGCAGCAAGCCGGGTTCTTCTTCATCGGGGTTGCCGCTGAGTTGTTGTTGCAGGGCTTTTAGGTGGTCAAGATGTTCTTTTAAGTTCAACTCTTTCCAATCTTTGTTTTTGTTGAGTTGGTATTCTTTGGCGGCTGTGCTGATGGCGTCGAGCAACTGCTTGATGAGTTTGTCTTGAGGCTTGCGCAATCCTTTTGTCTGGGATACGATTTTCTCGAATATTGGATTGGCAGGATTATCTAAGCGAGAAATATCTGCAAGCAAATTGTTTTGCTGTTCAAAAATGGTTTTGGCTTCGCTTGTTATTTCAATCCACTCAGGAATCATCTTGTCAATCCTTAAATCCTGAGAATCCTGTTTTAGACAATATTCGCTTACTGTTTTAAACACTTTCTGTAAATGCTTTTGCAGTTCAGTGGTCGCTTCGGCTGTTTCTTTGGCTAAGTAGGCAGAGGTTTGCAAATAACTTTTTACCGTACTTTCAAACTTTTTGGTATTACCTCTGTACAGGTTTACAATGCAAATCAGGTTTTGCAATTGCTCGGAGCTAAAGTCGTTTACCTTACTGGTTACCTTGCGGTAAATTTTTCGGGCATCCAGCATCAGGACACGATTACGCTGATTAAAGGATAGACAGGATTTTTGTTCTCCGTTTGCCTTAATTGTGTTAATCTCAGAATCCTCAAAATCGTGTTTAGACTCTTTTCCCCGGTCAAAAAACCAAAGCGTGCAAGGCAAGGAACGGGTATAGAAAAAGTTGTTGCCAATCGCCATCATCACATCTACGGCACCGGTTTTTACCAACTTCTCCCGTATGTCTTTTTCGCTGTGTCCTGCATCGCTGGCAGAGGAAGCCATTACAAAACCCGCTCTGCCTGTTGGTTTCAGGTAGTTGTAGAAATACTGAATCCACAAATAATTGGCGTTGTCGTTTTTAGGCAGGTAAACTTTTCCGTCCAACATCAGCCGCGGGTCTTTCTTAACGGCATCTTTACCTTTGTCCACACCATCCACATTAAACGGAGGATTTGCCATTACAAAGTCCGCACCCCCAACCAGGTTATGTTTGTCTTCGTAAAAAGTATTGCCCTCCTGTATGTTGCCTTCCAGGCCGTGTACTGCCAGGTTCATTTTGGCAAGTTTGGTATTGAGTTCGGCTTTTTCCTGTCCGTAAAAGGTTACCTTCTCAGCAGGTTTCAGACCTTCGTTTTCTATGAAATAGCCTGTTTGCACAAACATACCCGCACTGCCGCAGGCAGGGTCAAACACTATGCCATGGTCGGGTTCAATGACGTTTACAATGGTTTGCACCAAACTCATGGGCGTAAAAAACTCCCCGCCTTCCTGTGCCCCGGTCATTGCAAATTTGTTTAGAAAGTATTCGTATATCTTTCCGAACAAATCTCCTTCGGCTTTCTGCAACACTTCTTTATTGAAAATGCGGAGCAGTTCCCTCAACAAGTCCTTGCTGAAAATGGAGAAATTCTTGGGCAATACACCTTTGAGGTTTTCATATTCGTCCTCAATCAGTTTCATGGCGTTGTCAATGGCTTCCCCTATATCGGCACTTTCGGGCAATGAAACCAAGTAATCAAACTGCGATTTCTCAGGCAGAAACATGGAGTTTTGCTCTTCAAAGTCCTTTTTGGTCAGCGGTCGTTTGCCCCGTTGTGGATGCGAGGGCAAGGTTTTCTCCACTTCCACTTTTACTTTTTGAAAGCGGTTGTAAGCGTGTCGTAAAAATATCAGTCCCAATACGGGCATTGAGTATTCCGAAGCAGTCAGTTTACTGTTTGCCCTCAGTTGGTCTGCGGCTCTCCACAGTTCGGCTTCTAATTTTCTAAGTTGTTTTCCTTGCATTTGTGCTCTACTGGGTTAATGAAATAGTATTGTTCAAAGATATTATTCATTTCCGTGTTTTAGCAAAAAATGACCTTTTCTGGAAGGTAATAATCATGGAACCAAGAATGACAGTAGGGAAATCACAATTAATGACCGGAAAGATGGTGCGAAGTCTTATAGACAGGCTATGTTTTTTGTAAGTGTCAAGCTGAGCTAAGGTGTGTTCATAGATTGGGGGTTTACTGAAGGTTAGAGTGGGAAACATTTATCAGACCACCATGAGTGGGATGGGCAGTTCCAATTGAATGGCAGTCTCCATTCATCAACCTAATTAACTTATTATATTACTATGAAAAAGATCCGAATTTTGGAAATGTGAAGGGTCAGCTTCACCGGAATAGTGGGGCACTTTGAAACGGAATAGGGAGGCAGATTGCTTCGGAATCTACAATTTGTGTACATTTATTTATTTCAATCCATGCGATAATGGTTTTGAACTTTTTGAGGTAGTTCATAAGCATATCACTTATTGGGAACAGAAAAAGCATCAAACCACAAATCAATCACCGAATAAAAGGTATGAAGAGTCAAATAAAAATTAGGCTGTTTAATATGAATTTTATTAGCTTAACTTAATGAACTTTTGGTACAACAAATGGGGAGTATTACAATACGTAGCACAAAGCTTCATTTAACCACTGAATCGCCAATTTTTTGTAGGTGCTGTTATGTCACGTTAATATTTGTTACCTCCTTATGAAATTTCCTAAAAGATCTAGATTTTAATGCCGCTATCTCAGGTCTTAAAGTTTGTGATACTTTTTTTCTATTTGCTCTAGATTTCATGTCAATTTTTTTTTTCAATTTAGACTGTAACCAAATACACGGATTTGGTATTTCAGCATCAACATTTTGATATGTCTCAGTTATTTTATCTGAATCGAATAAATCATTATTTTTCAGATTTTCATAATCTGCACAAATCCAACTTTCATATGTTTTATCTGCAATGACAACTACTATTTCTTCAGGAAGTGTTAAACTCCCACTTTGTTGGGTTTGCATAAATGCATTGCAATTTTGCAGAACCATTTCTTTCAATTCAGTACAATTATTAACTAACCCTTCTCTTTCTGCTTCCCTGTAATCAAGAGTGATAATTACCTTTCTTGGAGCAAAATGTTTTACGAGATAAAGAAGTTCATCTCCAGTATTTTTAATAACGTTTCCAATACCCTTTGCATTGACAATAGGGTAATTAAAATAGCCATGTATTTTTGCTACAATTGAAGGTATGGATTCATATTCACAATGCCCCTCAACAATAAATCCTAATTCTACTGCCATAATTAAAAACTTATAGGGACGCCTTTTAATAAACCTCTAGTCCATAGATCTCCTATTTCTCCCATTGATATATTTGGGTTTGATATTACCTTGTCTAGCGTATTGTATCGAGTGCCATTTTCATCACGTTCAGTGATTAATAGCTCATTTTGAAGAATACACTCCAATACTTGTTGTGAATGAGTTGTAATAACAACTTGAATGTCTTTTAAACTTATTGTTTCCTTTATATGACTCATTAAGTCTTTTACTGCCCAAGGGTGTAGTCTATGTTCGGGCTCTTCAATTAATATTGTTGAACCTTGTCTATGAGATTCTAAGCAAAGTAAAATAGCAAGTGCTCTCAAAGTACCATCTGAAGCTTCCCAAGATTCAATGGCTCTTCCATTAAATATTTCTTCGAATAGAAGATATTCTTTCCCAGCTCTTAAACTTTCGGAGCGCACTTGAGAAAAATACGGAGAAATATTTGACATTGTACTAGTTATTCTTTCCCATGCTTCTTTATCTTCCTTCGCGAAAGTTTTTACTACAGATGGTATATTATCCCCAGTAACCGAAACTTGTCTTGAGTTTGAAATTATTTGTTCTTGCCTTAGCTCATTAATGAAAAGGTCATATCTTGAAATTGATTCAAGCTCCGAAACTAGTTTGCGCAAATGTGGACTTATTCCGAATAAAATTCTATTGAGGGAAATTATTGGTAAATCCTCACTTTTTTCACCAGGGCGAACAGCACTTAATAGTGAGTTTATGGTTTTTTCTAATTCCTTAACTTCTGGTAACTTTTTGTCTTTACGTGATTCGAAAAAACGTTTAATACCTAACCAGTTTAAAAGAAGAGACGAATGCTCAGAATCTAATTTGACATTTGTAGTAAAATTTAATTTATTTAGTTTTATTCTTGATATCTTAAAAGATGATTGTTGGAATAAATTTAGATCAGGTAATTCAAGGTCAATTTTAATCTTATTTTCTTTGTCATCCCATTTTTTATCAAGAAAATAAGAAAGTAATAGAATTGATTTTATCTCTAAAGACTCTCTTTTTATTTTTATTTTTCCAGTTCTGCTTTGTTCAATTCCTAATTCATATTTTGCGGTTAGTTTTCCAAACTCTTTTGGCCAATTTTCAGGTTCATCAAGATTAATGTTGAAATTAAAATATATCTCCAATCCATTTAGATTCTTGATTTGTTTGGGTAATATTTCATTAAATCCACCTCTTTTGTATACAGCGTCATGAATGCCATATTGAGCAATGTCAGAAATAAAATCTAGTGCTTTAACAAGGTTGCTTTTTCCAGTTGAGTTAGCTCCCACAATTACTGTTAGAGGCTCAAGATGCACTTTGCCACCTTGGATACTTCTAAAGTTCAATATTTCTAAATCTGTTATCATATGTTTTTATTGTTTAATGTGGCATAACGGCCATGTACTTGTGAAGTGCCGTCACGCTTGCGCATAAGCTAAATGTAAAAAATATTTTTTTCTTTAAAATCCAAAAGTTAAAATTTCTGCTAATTGGTGGCATGATTGCAAGTACATTGGTAGATTTAGGCTATTTTACTCCTGGCATAACTATTCCATGTATTTTCCTATACTTATCAAATGCATATTTGTCCGTCATCCCAGAAATAAAATCTAAAATTTTTAAATACCTATTATAAATTTCAATAGGTCTGATTATCCCATCTTCGATTTCTGAATTAGGTCGATATTCTCCCGGTAAAAGTGATTCGATTTTTTTCTCTTCAGCATTTTTTATATCTCCACAACTTACACAAATTTTTGCAGTGCGTGCAAATGACTCAATTAAGCCTTTTAATATTGTAAATCCTGCTGCTTCTGATTCCAAAACTGGAACATAATTATATACTTTTTCTTTGATTAAGTCTTTCATATATTTTAAAGCATCTGTAACTATTTTATTTTCTATACAATCAATTAAGCTTTTAGTAAAATTTCCTGACATAATTGAATTATAATTATTTTTAAAGACTTCATAACATAAGTGAGTCAAAACATTAATTACCGATGATCTTAAATAAGACAATTCTGACTTATGATCTCCATCTTTACATAGTAAATTTAAATGTTCCTCCGAAAACCTAGTATCTATTTTGGCAATTTTAAGTAATACTTCTCTCGGTGTTATTTTATTGTAATTTTCATGATAGTGAATTATATCTAATCTGCATCCATCTTCAAAATCAATCATTTGATAGGCTATATCATCAGCTGCTTCCATCAGATAAGATAAAGGATGTCTACTAAAAGCTAAGTCTTTTGGATTTTTACTAATTTTCACTAAGCCTAATTCTTCTGCAATAGCACTAAAAATTTCTTTGTCGGCTTGAAAAAATCCATATTTAGCTAGTTGCTTAGGGGCTTCTTTTCTATCGTAAGAATAATCCAGATCTTCTTCTATAAAAGACTCTCTTGGATATTTGCTAAAAGCTCCAATAAGTGCATAAGTTGGATTTATTCCTTTCCCACAATTATTGGTTAAAATTCTAAAACCATTTGCATTGCCTTCATATCGATTTAAATCATAATAATATTTCGAATTTTCAAGAGCAATGTCAATATTTACATCCTCGCTATTGTTATAATCTAAAATCTTCCAATCATTATTTTGATGATCAAAATAGCAATATGACGGAAAATTTAAATCAACCATTCTAGGTCCGCCATCAAAAAAAATTGAAATTGAGGCCTCACCTGAATGACCAAAAGGGGGATTACCAATATCATGAGCGAAGCATGAGGCCGCAACTAGTGCTCCTAGATCACTTGAAGTAATAGATTTATCAGCTAAATCACCTTTTATCAATTCAAATACCATCTTTCCTAATGAACGTCCAATTGTCGAAACCTCTAGACTATGAGTTAGTCTAGTATGCACAAATGCAAATTCAGGGAAAGGGATTACTTGTGTTTTGTCTTGAAGCCTTCTAAATGGATAACTATAGAATATCTGGTCACAATCCCTCTCAAATTCTGATCTAGGATCTTTGAATTGTGAAGATTTATCATTTGTCAAATCGCAAAAGTCACTTATTCTTTTTGTAGATAATAATTTATTCCAATCCATTATTTTTAATTTAATAGCTTATCTCTAACGTTTTGCAGCTTTGCGTTGTGGCGGATTAGATGCACTAACCTGTCTAAACGCACACTGTTTATTAATTGCACTACTGTTCATATTCGCACTTCCCCCGCCATAACGCAAAGGTGCTGTTAGCGGTTCGGGCTTTATTACTCTACTTGATTTCAATTCCAAGAAATTTATTTACTAATTCCTCAACTCTGTCAATTGCGGTGTATGGAATTTCTAAAATTGGAATGCTGTTACTCGTAGCGTATTCCATTTTTATTTTATCCATTCTTTTTCGATAATCAAGATCTGTTTTGTGTTTTCCATAATTTACCGATTCATAATGCTGTTCACCATGAAATTCTATAAGATACTTTACCGAATCTTTTGTCACCGCAAAATCGAAAGGCAAAGGTTTTACGTGAATACAATCTTCAAATGTGAATTGCGTAATGTAACTCAAATTTAATTTTTCCAAATGATTTATTATCCTTTGTTCGCCTTTCGGTAAATTACATTTTGGACAACCCTGACCATTTAAATGATTGGTCGGACGTTGCTCAAAAAGTCCATGAAATGGGCATTCTATTTTAATTTTGTTCGTACTGCTTTCGTAAATTACATTCTGATATCCATATTTGTTTCCATGAATTTCTCTTGCTTTTGAAACAAATTCTTCTGTCGAATATTTGGTATTATTTCCACACTTTTTACATCCGTAGCCACTCAAGTGTTCAGAAGGGATTTGTTCAAAATCGCCATGAACAGGGCAAGTTATGACAATCTTAGTTTTGACATTTACGAATTTAGATTTCTCATAATTGAATTTATTGGCATGAACTATTTTCGCTTTTTCTATAAAACTATTGAGTGAATGATTACTATTTCCTGCACATATGCGACAACCTTGTCCTTGCAAATGCTTCATAGGTGTTTGAGTAAAATCGCCATGCTCATTACAAGTAATTGTAACTTTTGTAGAATTATTTACATAATGAACTTTAGAATAATTGTACTTACCTAGATGCACGTCACTCGCTTTTGCAATAAAGGAATTGGTGTTTAGTTTTTTTGTCCCTCCACATTCTGAACATCCATAACCTTGTAGATGCATATTCGGTGATTGTTCAAAGTCGCCATGCGTTTTGCATGTTATTATCACTGGCGATTTACTATTTTTATAAATAACGCTACCATAACTGTATCTTCCGTCATGTTTAGTTGTCGCCTTTTCAATGAATTCGGACTGAGTCATAACAAGCTTTTTGCTCGTATTTATTTTTCCGCACTTTGAGCAACCTTTTCCGTTTAAATGAGAGTCTGGCGTTTGCATGAAGTCGCCATGTATCGGGCAGGTGATAATTACTTTCGTTCTATTATTGGAATAATCTACCTTTTCGTATGAAAATTTGTTTTCATGTTTCAGTCTAGCTTTCGTTATGAAACTTGCAGTGTCCGATTTTGTAGTTCCACCGCATGATGGACAACCTTGTCCGCTTATGTGAGAATTCGGTTTTTGAAAAAATCGTCCATGAATGGGACAGGTAATTTCCACTCCTTCTTTTAAGGCATAAACATATTTGATTGACGAATAGTCATACTTGCCTTGATGTACTTCAGTGGCTTTCCTAATAAATTCGTCAACTGTTAATCGTTTCATAGTTTATGTCTGTCAATGATTGTGTTCGAGGTCGTCTTAGCCTGACCGCTAACGGATTGCAGCTACAAGAAGTTGGCGATTTCGGAGATGAAAACTGTCTGCCAGCACTGAACTTGATACGAAGCACAAAGCTTCATTTAACCACTGAACCGCCAATTTCTTGTAGGTGCTGTTATGGGCTGCCTTGTTGTCTATCATGTTGTCCATTCAATTACATAAAGTGTGTTCGATACTTTCTCAGCAAACTCTTTATCAATATTTTCATAGTGGAAAAAGCCCTTCTCAATTATTTCCTGCTTGTCCGTCAGCCAAACGACCAGTTTGTCAATAGAACCTTTGTCAACCTCTTTACACTGATTGCTTTTGTTGGTCAAGTCATGATAATAGTTGTCAAGTAAGTCAATTAAGTTTTTGAAACTGTTGTCGTCAAAAGCTATTACCCACCTGTCAAGTAATTGGTCTATGTCGCCAAGCAACTTGTAAATTTCTATAAAAGCCTCTTTGTCGAAATAGCTTTTGTTCTTCGTCATGTCTGTCCACCATGCAAGTAAAAAGTCTTTGATTACTCTTTGCTCTTCTGTCGCCCAAGTTGTCCATTTACCATAGTCAAGTTTACCTAAAACAACAAAGGTGTCAACGATAAAGTCAGTTGTTGAAAGTAACTCAAATATCCGTGGCAAGTAGTGCTTGAAGTCGTCCGTGTCGCCCCAGGTTGTCATTGCCTTAAAAGCATACCTCGAAAGGTCGTCACCATCTAAATGTCGAAGTTGCTTAGTGTGAATTTTTTCTTTGTCTGTGTCAGAAACGCAGCAAGGGCAGCCGACCATTGTCGAACTGAATGGATAGCGTGAGAAGGTCGTGTAAAGTCCCTCAATTGATGTTTTTAATTCTTCTGTCACTGTTTGAACGGTCGTTGTTTAAGGTTGCCCATAACTTCTTTTATGAACACTAAAAGTGCACATATTTAACAATTTATTGAAAGCTATGTCCACTTCCAGCCCAAAATCTATTTTTAATACGACCTTCATAATTACATTAACACTTTTTTGTTCCAATTTCCCATTTTGATACATTCAAGTTTTAAGAACCTTTGTATATTCTAAGTTATTGAAATGTCCATAGGATACAAGAATTTGTCTTAATTCACAATCTTTATTGAGCACTCTCCATTTTTTCATCATAAGTGGATTCAGGTTAAAAAAATCATCGTGTTTCGTGTGGGCAGTACAGCAAAAATAGCGTCGGTATACTTCAGGTCAGCAAAATACAAAAATTTCACATTGTTAATAAATTTTTAAAGATATTTTTTTGAGGTTTTTTTTTGGATTCAGGCTGGTTTTGGCTTGGGTTGTTTTTCTTGCCATCAGGGCAAGTCTTAAATTTCACCCCCACAAAAACCTTGTATAAATACTTTTCATATATTTGTTCATCTTTAACCTAACCAAAATCAAAGAATGAAACTCCTCCATTCCTTTGTCTTTTTACTGTTCATCGGACTGACCGCCATGCAGGGTCAGGATTTCCGGCTGGTATGTCCGGGCGATGTGACCATCTCCTGCACCGAAAATTACAGCGACCTCAATAAGTGGGGCAAGGCCTATACGGACGAAAACGGGTTCATCAAGTGGCAGCACGACTGCAAGGTGGTGTACAACATCAACGACTGTGGGGTAGGGACCATCACCCGTACCTGGGGCGTTGAGAATCCCAACAACTGGCAATGGCTTACCTGTACCCAGGTCATCACCCTGAGCAACGCCAATGCATTCGGTTATCGCGACATCACTTTCCCTCAGGACATCACCATAGAGAGCTGCAATCCACAGGACAGCGTCAAGCACCTGCCAAGACCCTACGACAAGCCTACTTGGAAGACCAATAAATGCGCCCGCCCGATGGTGAATTATTCGGATGAGGTGTTCAGGGTGAACGATGGCTGCGTCAAGATCATCCGTACCTGGAAGATACTCGACTGGTGCGTGTACGACCCTTATAAAAATCCGGGCATTGGCATTTTTACCGCCCAGCAGGTCATCAAGTTGATCACCATCGATCCGGATGCTAAAATCTCCTGCCCTAAAGACACCATCGTGGTGGCCTCTCAGGACTGCAATGGGGTGTATGTGAAGATCGATCCCGCTACGGTAGTGTCCCCCTGCAAGATGCCTTTCGTCATCCACAACACTTCTAAATACGCCGACAGCACCGGCAACGATGCCAGCGGCTTTTATCCCAACGGAACCACTAAGTTTTATTACATCGCAGAATACGGTTGCGGATCAGAGATCAAGTGCGAACTGACCGTCATTGTCAAAAATACCATTCCACCGACTCCATACTGCCTCACCGGGGTGATCGTAGATCTGATGCCGGTGGATCAGGATCTGGACGGCATCGCAGAATCAGGGATGATAGAGGTCTGGGCCTCGGATCTGAACAAGGCTAGTTTTCATAAATGCCCTAAACAGAAGTTGCGCTATTCCTTCTCCAAAGATGTACTCGACCGCGCCCGGATTTTTACCTGTGCCGAACTGGGCGAAAACGAAGTGGAGATGTGGGTGACGGATTCTCTGGGCAATGCAGACCTGTGCAAGACCAAGATCATCATCCAGAACAACCTCAACGTACCGGATTGCAAGCGCAAGGACAGTCTGGGCCATGTGCGCTACGATCTGTCCATCAGCTTCTGGGACGAAACCCGCAAGCAAAAGAAAACCAATCTCAGGCTCAGCCTGGAGAACATGGTCAGCCATGTGATCACGCCTGCTGCTCAGGATCAGAATGCCTCCTACATCCTGAACGGATTGCGTAAGGACCAGGAATACGAGTTGAAATATGCATTTACCGGAACGGAGATCAAAGGCATTGACCTCTTTGACGTACAATTGCTGGAAGATCATCTGAAAGGCCGCAGGACCATTACCGATCCTTATAGATTGCTTGCTGCTGACCTTAATGCGGATGCGATCATAGACCACACGGATCTGCAGCTACTCAAAGACCTGATCGGTGGAGTCCTAAAACCTTCTTCGTTGCCGGAACCCTATAAGATGATTCCGGAAGGCTTTGGCACGAATGCCACCACCATCTTACAGGATTACAACCAACTGAAACTAAGGATTCCTGTTCACCAGGAGACCAGTATGGAGAAAAATTATCTCCTCCTCAGAACAGGCGACGTTTCCGCCTTTGGCCCTGCCCTTAAGAAAGTAAAACTTTCGGCATCGGATAAGGAATAATTAGCTTGAAAGACCTGGATGGATAACCCTGCAGAATAGCTTTCCCGGGGTGTTGCCTTATTTTTAAGTCTTGATAGGGATTAAGTAGAAATTCATCCCGGCCTTTTTCATTTCAGCTAAAACATATCCCAAACTTGTCATTAGAATTCTATTACAAGCCAAAATAGCTTTAAATGCAAGCCTCTTCTCGAAATTCGTGCTCAATGAAAAATGACTTCACCTCCGCGCGAATTTCTTGCGAGGAGTCTTGCATTTGTTGCTCTTTTGTCTTTCACTACGAACCCTAATGACAATTTTGGGCTTATTTAAAAAGCGTTAAAAACAAAATACTGTTTGAGCTCGCCTGCAGATAATCTAAATCATGTATGACAGTAACGCTTAGAGCTAATCATATAGTTATCGAAAGAGAAATTGGAATCCGGCCTTTTTCATTTTAGCTAAAACTGATTTAAAAAGCGTAAAAAACAAAATACTGTTTGAGCTCGCTGACAGATAAGCCAATAAATTTGTGACACCAAGGCCTGGAGCTATTGCTACAGCCTAAGGCGAGTTTATTTTGTTTAGCTTTTTAAAACAGTTTTAGCGTTAAGAAATGAAAACAGCCTTGATTTTTTTTGGTTCTTTTTTGTGTCAAGACAAAAAAGAACAATGACGAAAGGATAGAATTTAGTACAACTTCAGTAAATGACGGGATCTTCAAAACTGCTGTCTCCAAAATATTTGTCTTGCCCCAAAACAGATCCCGATACCTCATCAAATAGTTATCGAATGAGAAATCCAGATCGGCCTTTTTCATTTTAGCTAAAACATCTCCCAAAATTGCCATTAGAATTCTATTACAAGCCAAAATAGCTTTAAATGCAAGCCTCTTCTCGAAATTCGTGCTCAATGAAATATGACTTCACCTCCGCGCGAATTTCTTGCGAGGAGTCTTGCCTTTGTTGCTCTTTTGACTTTCACTACGAACTCTAATGACAATTGTGGGATTATTTAAAAAGCGTTCAAAACAAAATACTGTTTGAGCCCGCCTGCAGATAATCTAAAACATGTTTGACAATAAGGCCTGGAGCTCATCATACATTTATCGAATAAGAATTTGATATCGGCCTTTTTCATTTTAGCTAAAACTGATTTAAAAAGCGTTTAGAACAAAATACTGTTTGAGCTCGCCTGCAGATAATCTAAAACATGTATGACAGTAAGGCCAAGAGCTATTATTGCCGCTCAGGGCGAGTTTATTTTGTTTAGCTTTTTAAAACAGTTTTAGCGTTAAGAAATGAAAACAGCCTTGATTTTTTTTGGTTCTTTTTTGTGTCAAGACAAAAAAGAACAATGACGATAGGATAGAATTTAGTACAACTTCAGTAAATGACAGGATCTTCAAAATTGCTGTCTCCCCAAATTTTTCGCTTGACCCTAAAAATAGATTCCAATACCACATCATATAGTTATCGAATGACAAATTCAGCCCGGCCTTTTTCATTTTAGCTAAAACACATCCCAAACTTGTCATTAGAATTCTATTACAAGCCAAAATAGCTTAAAATGCAAGCCTCTTCTCGAAATTCGTGCTCAATGAAATATAACTTCACCTCCGCGCGAATTTCTTGCGAGGAGTCTTGCCTTTGTTGCTCTTTTGTCTTTCACTACGAACTCTAATGACAATTTTGGGCTTATTTAAAAAGCGTTTAGAACAAAATACTGTTTGAGCTCGCACGCAGGTAATCTAAAACATGTATGACAATAAGGCCTAGAGCTATCATTGCTGCTCCAGGCGAGTTTATTTTGTTTAGCTTTTCAAAACATTTTTAGCGTTAAGAAATGAAACCAGCCTTGATTTTTTTTGGTTCTTTTTTGTGTCAAGACAAAAAAGAACAAGGACGAAAGGCTGGATTTTAGTACAACTTCAGTGAATGACGGGATCTTCAAAACTGCTGTTTCCAAAATATTTGTCTTGACCCTTATTCTTTACTGCGAATGATCTCCAATACCTTCTCCAATTGCTGGCTGCGATCCAGCTGACTGTTGTCTATCACAATGGCGTCTTCTGCCTGTCGAAGAGGGCTGTCCTCGCGGGTGGAATCTATCAGATCGCGGTGCTGCAGGTTGTTCAGGACAGTCTCCAGATCGGAACGGATGCCTTTGGATTGCAGCTCGAGCAATCTTCGCTGGGCACGAATTTTTGGATCGGCGGTGATGAAAAATTTAAACTGTGCTTGCGGGAAAACCACCGTGCCGATGTCGCGGCCATCCATGACCAGTGATTTTTGTTCGCCAAAGGTTCTTTGCTGGGCGACCATTTTTTTTCTCACCTCCGGGATAACGGATATTTCGCTGACCCATTCTGATACTTCGGGTTTTCGGATGGCCTCACTGACATTTTCACCGTTTAAAAACACCTGCAGGCTGTGGTCCGGAATGAGGTCCAGGGTAATGCCATTCAGGGCCTTTAGGACATCCAGGCGGCGATCGGGATGAATGCCATGACGCATGCAGAAAAGGGTGATCGCCCGGTACATGGCTCCGCTGTCCACATAGAGTATGCCCAGTTGTTCGGCAATGTCTTTCGCCAGGGTACTTTTCCCGCAGGAAGAGTAGCCGTCGATTGCAATGATGATATGGTCAGCAGGCTTGGTCGTCACAGGGATCCACGATTGTTCAGGTGAAAATAAAAAATCCTACCCGGTCTGTGGATAGGATTTTTTGGTAACATTTCTTTTAACCCGTAAGAGTTAATACTCATCTTCGTTGAAAAGAAAATCATCCTTTCTAGGAAAATCGGGCCAGATGTCTTCCATGGATTCGTAAATCTCTTCGTCATCTTCAAGCTCCTGAAGGTTTTCGATTACTTCTATCGGAGCTCCGCTTCTGATGCCGTAGTCGATCAACTCATCCCGGGTTGCAGGCCAAGGCGCTTCTTCCAGATGATGGGCTAACTCTAAAGTCCAGTACATATTGGTATAATTATTTTTATTAGGTAATTAATTTTAATAAAATAGAAAAGTTTCTAAAAAGTTCCGCGAAATTAAATAATTAACATACAATCTCCATAACTGTAGAAACGGTACTTTTCATTCATCGCCACCTGGTAGGCATCCATCAGTAATTCATGTCCCGCATAGGCGGATACCATGATCAGCAAACTCGATTTTGGTAAATGGAAATTCGTGATCATTCGGTTGGCTATCGAGAATTCATACGGCGGGTAGATGAACAAATTGGTCCATCCTTCGGCCGGTTTCAATTGCTTGGAGGCGGACACAGAAGACTCTAAGGCCCTCATCGAGGTCGTACCTACCGCAAATATATTTTTACCCAGTGCCTTGGTCTCATTGACCAGGTCGGCAGTTTTCGGATCTATTCTGAAATACTCGGCTTCCATTTTGTGTTTGGAGAGGTCTTCCACATCGATGGTGCGGAAAGTGCCCATGCCCACATGCAGGGTCACTTCACCAAAATTCACCCCTTTGATCTCCAGCATTTTGTACAGTTCTCGGCTGAAGTGCAAGCCGGCGGTAGGTGCTGCAACGGCTCCTATCTCACGGGCAAATACGGTCTGATATCTTTCAGTGTCGCTGGCTTCCGTAGGACGGGTAATGTACTTGGGTAGGGGAGTTTGTCCCAGTTGTCTGAGGATGGCCTGGAAAGAAGCTTCGTCGCCATCGTGCAAAAAACGGATGGTTCTTCCTCTGGAAGTAGTGTTGTCCACGACTTCTGCTACCAGGACTTCTTTGTTGTTTTTGTCAAAGAAATACAATTTGTTGCCGACTCTTATTTTTCGTGCCGGATCGACCAGTACGTCCCAAAGGCCTACTTGTTTGTTGAGTTCGCGGAGGAGGAAGACTTCTATTTTGGCCCCGGTTTTTTCTTTCCTGCCAAACATGCGCGCCGGGAACACCTTGGTATTGTTGATGATCATGGCATCTTTGTCCTCGACGTAGTCGAGCAGATCTTTGAAGACCTTGTGCTCAATTTTACCGGTATCCCGATGGATGACCATCATCCTGGATTCTGATCGCTCTTCAGCAGGATATTGGGCAATTAAATTTTTTGGAAGGGTAAAATTGAATTGTGATAGTTTTGTACGCATGTAGTTGTGCTGCTTAAATTTCGGCAAAAATAAAGAATTGGAGTACCCAAAAGCAAGTAAGGAGCGTTCTAATTTTATATTTCTTTCTACATCAATGATAATCAGGGTGTTTTTGTTGTGCGTTCATCGGAATTATACCCCTTGTCATCTATATTTTTATGGTTTTTAAGCTCCGGCGCTTAATTTTATGGAACTTTAGCAGCTCATGATTGTATTCAGAATCTTCAAAGAAAGCCTTCGGCAGGCGGAACAGCAACTGGTCAGCAACAAGCTGCGCAGTTTTCTGACTTTACTGGGCATCACCATTGGAATTTTCTGCGTCATTGCAGTACTCTCTGCGGTGGATTCTCTGGAAGACAACCTGGTGGAGAGTTTTGAGAAATTCGGCAACGACGTCCTGTACATTGACAAGAGCCCCTGGACAGAAGATCCGGGCATGAATTACTGGAAATACATGTCCAGGCCTAGCCCTGATCTGGAAGATCTGAGGGCCATACAGCGCAAATCCAAAATGGCCCAGTATGCCTCGTTGTCTGTTTTTCTGCCCAGCAGCCAGATCAAGACCGGAAAGTCATATGTGGAAGGAGCTTATTTTGCAGGCATTACAGAGGACTACGATCGGGTCATCAAAATGGAATTTGAAGACGGGCGTTATTTCTCCAGTGCAGAGTTTCAGAACGGATCTGACCAGATCATCGTGGGGAGCAAACTGGCTGCCGCGCTCTTTCCGAGAGGGGATGCAGTGGGCAAAGAAGTCAAAGCCATGGGCCGGAAATTCAACATCGTAGGGATTTTGAAGGTCGAAGGCGCCTCTCTGATCAACATCATGCCGGTGGATCAAGCAGCTTTCTTTCCTTTTAAGACCATGCGGAAGCTTATCAACATCAACAGCAATTCCAGCTGGGGCACCATGCTGAATGTAAAGGCCAAAAAAGGGGAGGACCTGGAAGAAATGAAATACGAACTGGCCAGCATCATACGTCCGGTGCGGGGATTAAAACCCATTGATCCGGATAATTTTGCCATCAATCAGGTGACCATGCTGACGGCGATCATTGATAAGGTTTTTAGTGTCCTCAATATAGCAGGTTTCGTCATCGGCCTCTTTGCCATGCTGGTAGGTGCTTTTGGAGTGGCGAACATCATGTTTGTATCCGTAAAAGAGCGCACCCCTTTGATCGGCATTAAAATGGCCCTGGGCGCCAAGCGATTTTTTATTTTACTGGAATATCTTTTAGAAGCGATCATCCTTTGTCTGGTAGGGGGGATTGCAGGACTCGTCATGGTGTGGGGCATCTTGTTGCTCTTCAGCAAGGTCCTTCATTTTGACATGTACATCTCGATGACCAACATATTGATCGGCTTGATTCTGTCCATCATCATAGGCATTGTCTCCGGCATTATTCCGGCGCTGCATGCCTCCAGAATGGACCCGGTGGAAGCCATGAGAAGATAATAAAACTATAAGGGAAACGATTAAGCTTTTGACCTGCACAAAGGGGGGCAATGAAACTAAAGTTGAGTCAGTTAAATTTTATGGGGATTAATGAGAAATTCAAATCGGCCTTTTTCATTTTAGCTAAAACTAACTTAAAAAGCGTTAAAAACAAAATACTGTTTGAGCTCGCATCCAGATAATCTAAAACATGTATGACAGTAAGGCCAAGAGCTATTATTACTGCTTAGGGCGAGTTTATTTTGTTTAGCTTTTTAAGTTAGTTTTGGCGTTAAGAAATGAAAACAGCCTTGATTTTTTTTGGTTCTTTTTTGTATCAAAACAAAAAAGAACAATGACGATGGGATGTACTTTAAGGCAACTTTATTGAATAACGAGATCCACCAAACCGGTTTCTCTGAAAACTTTTGACTCGACCCAAAAGTCTACTATTGATATCGTAAACCAAAGCCAAGAAATCAATACGTAAATCCAATAGGAATTACCCCTGGATTTTCCAATAGCATTACACCTCTTAGAAAATCCAAGGCAATGGAAGGAATAAATTAAAGGGGAAATTACCCGTTTACTTTGTCGACGATTGATTTGAAAGCATCAGGATGGTGCAAGGCCAAATCTGCCAGCACCTTTCTGTTCAAAACAATGTTGCTTTTATTCAACTTGTCGATAAATCTGGAGTAATTGATACCGTAAGGTCTTACGGCTGCGTTGATCCTGGCGATCCAAAGTCTTCTGAAAGCGCGTTTTTTCTGTCTTCTGTGGATGAAGGCATACTTCATTGCCCTCTCTACAGCATTCTTAGCGACTGTATAAACTTTTGATCTTCCGCTGAAATAACCTCTCGCGGCTTTGAGGATCTTTTTTCTGCGCTGTCTGGATGCGACGGCGTTGACTGAACGTGGCATAATTTATAGTTTTTGGCGTGTAAGGGACTCCCGTGAAGGAATACTTAACCTCATACACCGGTTAAACATACTTAGAATATTCCCAACAATGCTTTTAGTCTGCTTTGTTCGGAAGGGTGGGCTACAACACTGCCTCTGTGGCGTCTTTTGGACTTCTTACTCTTATTACGCATAAGGTGAGAGGTGTTTGCCTGGAACGTTTTAACCTTTCCTGTTCCTGTAAGCTTCATTCTTTTCTTGGCCCCTGAATGGGTTTTTACCTTTGGCATGGCCTTATTTTTTGAGCACGCAAAGGTAGAAAATATTTGAACAAAACCTTATAAATGCAGATTAATTTTTTGCAACGCCTTTTTTAGGGGAAATGATGACGTACATCCGCTTGCCCTCCAGTCTTGGAAGCTCCTCCGCAGCACCGTGGGTAAGCAGCTCATTGATGAACCTCAACAGGATGAGTTCGCCCCGGTCTTTGAAGACTATGGCACGACCCTTGAACTGTACATAGGCTTTAACT
This sequence comes from Candidatus Vicinibacter affinis, assembly GCA_016714365.1. Lineage (NCBI taxonomy): Bacteria > Pseudomonadati > Bacteroidota > Saprospiria > Saprospirales > Saprospiraceae > Candidatus Vicinibacter > Candidatus Vicinibacter affinis. The sequence continues at coordinate 2,115,228 of JADJNH010000005.1, forward strand.
TTGGCACCTTCTTCCAGAAATTTGATCGCGTGTTTGATTTTAAATTCAAAATCGTGATCGTCCGTATTGGGACCAAATCGAATTTCCTTGATGACCACCTTGGCGGTCTTGGCCTTAATTTCTTTTTCTTTCTTTCTCTTGAGGTAGAGGAATTTATTGAAATCAATGATCTTACAAACCGGAGGATCGGATTTGGCGGTGATTTCCACGAGATCCATGCCCAGGTCAAAAGCCCATTTCATGGCATGCATGGTATCATAAATTCCGGGTTCTATGGTTTTTCCGGCAACCTGGGTGAGTTCGTCAAAATTATCGCCAACTAAACGTATAGAGTGATTTCTGATTTGTTCGTTGATTCTAAATTGGCTCCTGAGTTCATCAAGATAGGATTGAGGCTTCTTTCTAAGATTCAAATTAAGGATTTTAAGATTTATTCTGCAAAAATAACAGGGATTTGCACATTAAGAGGAGGATTTTTTACCAACTCCGCTTTTTGCAGATTGAGAAATCAGCACCTGATCTTTTTCTTTGTTGAGCACGGCTTTTAATTTAGTCCCGGGTTCCGGATTTTCATTCAAAATATACTCTGCCAAAGGATCTTCCAGGTATTTCTGAACCGCTCTGTGGAGTGGTCTGGCACCAAACTGAGGATCGTACCCTTTCTCGGCGAGGAATTCCATGGCCTCCTGCGTGATGGTCAGTTCCAACTTCATTTGTTCGATGCGCTTGAGCAATCCGCTTACCACCAGGTTGATGATTTGGAAAATCTGATCTTTCTCCAGGCTGTTGAATACCAGCACGTCGTCCACACGGTTGAGGAATTCAGGGCTGAAGGTCTTCTTCAAGGCATTCTTGATCACATTCTTGGAATATTCATCCGCATTGTCCACTCTGCTCTGGGTGGCAAAGCCCACACCCTGGCCAAAATCTTTTAATTGTCTGGCTCCAATGTTGGAAGTCATGATGATGATGGTGTTTTTAAAATCCACCTTACGGCCTAAGCCATCTGTCAATTGACCTTCATCCAATACCTGCAGCAAGATGTTGTACACATCCGGATGCGCTTTTTCGATTTCATCCAAAAGCACCACCGCATAAGGCTTTCTTCGTACTTTTTCAGTAAGCTGTCCGCCTTCTTCGTATCCTACGTATCCCGGAGGCGCACCGATCAATCTTGAAACGGTAAATTTCTCCATGTACTCACTCATGTCCAGACGGATGAGTGCGTCTTCTGAGTCAAACAAGAAGCGACTCAATGCCTTGGCCATCTCTGTTTTACCTACACCAGTAGGACCCAGGAAAATAAAGGTTCCTATCGGCTTCTTTGGATCTTTCAATCCAACCCGGTTACGTTGGATGGCTTTGACTATTTTGACGACGACTTCGTCCTGTCCGATGATGGACTTCTTCATGTCGTCGGCCATGTTGACCAGCTTCTTGCTTTCACTTTGTGCTACCTTTTTAACCGGAATTCCGGTCATCATGGCTACTACTTCTGCAATATTTTCTTCATTCACCGGAAATCTCCTGGTTCTGGATTCATCTTCCCAGGCCACCTTTGCGGATTCCAGTTTCTTTTGAAGTTTTGATTCCAGATCTCTCAAGTCAGCAGCTTTCTCGTATTGCTGACTTTTTACAGCTACATTTTTTTGCTCCTTGATGGTATCGATTTGGGCTTCAATTTCTTCAATATGCTTGGGCACGTGAATGTTTTTCAAATGCACCCTCGCACCCACTTCATCCAGTACATCAATGGCTTTGTCCGGTAAAAAACGATCGGTAATGTACCGGTCGCTCAACTTGACACAGGCCTCTATGGCTTCGTCGGTATAAGATACGGAGTGGAATTCCTCGTATTTGGATTTTATATTGTTCAAAATCAAAATGGCCTCTTCTGCAGTAGGCGGATCTATCATCACTTTCTGAAAACGACGATCAAGTGCTCCGTCTTTTTCAATATGCTGACGATATTCATCCAGGGTAGAAGCACCAATGCATTGCAACTCTCCTCTTGCCAAAGCAGGTTTGAAAATGTTGGAAGCATCCAGTGAACCGGTAGCGCCACCTGCTCCGATGATGGTATGTATTTCGTCAATGAACAGGATGACATCTCTTGATTTTTCCAATTCATTCATGATGGCCTTGATGCGCTCTTCAAACTGGCCACGGTATTTAGTTCCGGCCACGAGCGCAGCAAGATCAAGCATTACGATGCGCTTGTTGAACAAAGTTCGCGACACTTTCTTTTGCATGATCATCAGGGCAAGTCCCTCTACGATGGCGGTCTTACCGACTCCGGGTTCTCCGATCAATATTGGATTGTTTTTCTTGCGGCGGCTCAAAATCTGAGAGACCCGCTCGATTTCTCTTTCTCTTCCAATGATAGGATCCAGCTTGCCATCTTCAGCGAGCCTGGTAATGTCACGACCGTAATTATCCAATACGGGTGTCATGGATTTGGATCCGGATTTTTTGGAGAAGGAAGAAGAAGCCTGCTCTTCTTCGTAGGAATCAGGATCACTGGCGGCTGCAGTAATATCCGGGAATTCTTCCATGCCTCCTTGCTGGCTGAGGTAATCTAACTCAGACCGGAAATTATCGTAGTCTATGTTGAATTGCTCCAACACAATACAAGCCAGATTGTCGTGGTGCTTCAATATGGAAAGCAAAAGATGTTCAGGATAGATCTCGTCCTCCTTGGTGATTTTTGCTTCCAGATAGGTAAACTTCAAAACCTTCTCTGCTTGTTTGTTCAATGGAAGATTTCCTACCTGAAAAGAGGTTTCCTCACCTTTTCTCACCGGAATGGCTTCCTCCAGTTTATCTTTCAATTGGCTGAGGTCCACTTTCAGTGACTTGAGCACATTGACTGCCAGCGTATCCCGCTCAGCCAGCATGCCAAGCAGAATATGTTCAGTGCCAATGTAATCGTGTCCCAGACGGATGGCTTCATCACGGCTGTTGGCCAATACTTTTCTGACTTTTTGAGAAAATCTTTTATTCATTTTATCGGTTATTCTATTTGGTCAAAACTAACACACATCCAAATAACATTAAAGGCTTATTTTTTGTTGTATTCGTTTTAAAAGGCTATTTACAAGCTAAATTGTACGAAAGCGTCAAAGTTTTATAAATTTGCTATCTCAAAATTAGATAAAAATCGACATTTGGTAATAATTATTTGTTTTTATAATAAATAATTGCCTAAATTTTAAAACATTAAATATATTAATTTATTCATATCTCATGAAATACCAGATTGACAAACAAGAGCGATATTCTGTATTTACCCTGGAAGAACCTCAATTAAACTCCATGATCGCTCCGCTTCTTAAATCAGAATTTGTCTTCCTTCGCAATGAAGGAGTGAGAAACCTGATTTTTGATCTACAGCAAGTTGATTACATTGATTCATCAGGCCTTAGCTCCATCCTTACTGCCAACAGACTTTGGAAGGATTATGGTTCTTTCGTGCTCACCAACATGAACAGTGAGGGCGTTAGAAAATTGATTGAGATTAGTAAACTGGATGGCATTCTGACCATTATCCCGACGATTGACGAGTCCGTTGATTACATTTTTATGGAAGACATAGAGCGGGATCTGAATGACGAGGAAGAATAGTCATCTCTTTGAGCTTCTCATCCTGGGAAGCTCCTCTGCAATCCCCTCTGACGACCGGTTTCCAAGTGCGCAATTGTTAAACATTCGGGAGCAACTTTTCCTGATTGATTGTGGGGAGGCTACGCAAAACAGGCTTTGGTCTTACAAAGTCCGGTGGAGCAAAATTTCCCATATCTGCATCTCTCATCTTCACGGTGACCATGTTTTTGGTTTGCCGGGACTGATCACCAGTTTCAGTCATTTGCAGCGCAAAGAACCACTGACCATCTGTGGTCCGGAAGGAATCCGGGATTTTCTCGAAGGGACGCTCAAGCACAGCAGAGCTCATTTGAATTTTGAAATTACCTATCTCGAACTCGATCATCAGGTGGCGACTAAGTTTTACGACGATGGTTTGCTTTCCATCACTTCTTTTCCACTGAACCATCGGGTGCCCACCATCGGTTATGTTTTCAAAGTAGAAGAGCATTACCGCAAACTAAACATTGAAAAAATAAGCCAGCTGGCCATTCCTGTTTCCCAATATAAAAAAGTGGTGGCAGGAGAATCCGTTTCCGATATAGACGGCAACATTTATGAGGCAGATGAATTTTCTACGCCGGTGCATTATTTAAAATCATACGCTTATTGCAGCGACACCAGATATGATGAATCCATTGTGCCATTTATCAGGGAAGTGGATGTTTTGTATCATGAAACTACTTATCTGGAAGCCTTAGCCCATAAAGCACAGGAGACGGGACATTCCACCGCGCACCAGGCGGCCACCATGGCGAAAAAAGCTTCTGTTCAGAGACTCATTACAGGACATTATTCCTCACGTTACCATGAATTGAATGTATTCCTTCAGGAATGTCAATCTGTTTTTCCCAATACCATTCTGGGAAAGGAAGGATTGGTTGTTCAGATTTGAATAGGCTTAAAAAGTTTTAATATGGGCTTAGATGTTTTCCAACAAAAGTTATCGTCTAATTTATGACCGTCTGTCAGATCAAGTCGAGGTTATTACATTTTGTAACAATATTTGAACACAAGCTTTCAAAGCCTCGTTTTTGTTGATATTATTAAATTTCTGAAAGGCCCTGGTCCACATATAATATTACTTAATTAATCGCATCATTTCTTTCTTGCAACTCTTCAACATACAATTCAATAGCTTCTTTAGCCATTGAAATGGCTTCATTCACATTTTCGCCATAAGTGATACAGCCAGGCAAGTCAGGAACAGTTACAGTAAACACGCCTTCGGTTTCTTTGTGTAAAAGTATTTTGTATTTGTACATAATTATGAGTACAAGTGTAAAATGATTAAACCAATTATTTATTTATATAATATTTTTTAAACCAATGCGCCACCTTATGTTTTTCAATTTTATCCCATTTTTTTTTATTCCGTATTATTTTGAAATGTGCAACCAATTCAAATGGAGCACTTTCCTTTGAATTGTCAAAAAAAAATGCTTGATAAGCCAATTGAGATGCTTTGTACATCAGTTTTAAAGATCTGTAATAGCGTTCCTCAATTTTTTGCGGAGGAACATCATGTCCATTTTCTGCAACTCTGAGTGCTACTCGATATTTATTAATTTCAGGGGATTCTGTTGAAATAAAGTAAAGATAAACTTTATAACCGGCATTATTAGCTCGTTCCATAATGTCCAAGTTGGATTCATGTGAGAAAACTGTTTCAAAACTAAATCGCCTTTTTAATCGTATCATTGCTTCTCTTAAATAACGTGCTATTATTTGGCCAATTTTGTCCGCATGAATTTTGTCAATTAAAACAATGGAATTGCCTTGAATTGTATATGATTCCACGAAATGTGATTCTGTAAATTCCTTTCCTAACAGGCCAGATGTTTTAGCGAATTCAAGAAAACTTAAATTAGAAATTTTTAATTTGAAAGAATAAAATGAGAATTTACCATTAACAAGTGATTGTGTGATATCATCAGCATTAATATAATATCCAAAATCAATAGGAATGCCTCCTATTTTTGTATCTTTAATTGCTTTGATTATCGTGCTTTTTCCTGAGCCATTCGGTCCTGCGAATACTCTTAGTCTCAATTCCTGTTTAGGTAATTTAATAACTGGCAAATGCGATATGTTATTTTAAATGGTCAATAATTTCGGTCCTGCCGTCTTGATATTTTTTTATCACTACATCATTTTGCACAACAACAACATAGCCCATAATGCTCATTGCTTTATTTGAAGCCAACTTGCCAGCAGCTCTTGCTCTTCTTAAAAGAAGTCTTTTTGTTAAATGAGTATGGTTTTTTGTACTTGTATTGGTTGAAGTAATTTTCCGTACTAATTTCTTGACAACTGACATTTCGATTATTTTGATATAAAAGTAATTAAAATAATATATCTAAAATCATTTTAAATAGAATTTCTACAAGAAAGATTTCCTGCAATAATATATCCCAAACAAATTAAAGGGCAATGTTCATTGACACATTGACAAGGTTAGCTCATTCGTCAAAGGGACAAATAATCAATCCTTTTAGGATTCACCGATAGGCGGGAGTTGTAACTTCGATCTTTTACATTATGAATTTCCAATTCGTTCATCGCCATTCAATAAAGAGCTCAAATTTCCAAAAGTAAGCCACTAAAGCGCAAAAATAACATAATTGAACAATTATTATAACTTAACAAATTTATTATCAACCACAAACTAAGTCCCAAGAAGTTTACCTCATTTGATTATTTTAATCAAAACCTCAATCCATTTTGACCAATGAAAACTTACTGCACTGTTTGTTTTTTCTTAGCGAAAGAATATAATTTCCGGCAGGCCATTCTTCATTGATAATTCTCAATTGGTAATTGCTTCTTTGCATTTGAGTAAAAGCTGCACCTTTGGAAATGAAATAAATAACTCTTCAAACTAATAATGTCCTTTAGCCGAGAGAATATAAACGATTGTATCGCTTACCTCATAAATCAATCTATGTTGATGGTTTATTCTGCGAGACCATAAGCCTGAAAGAGCATGTTTAAGTGGCTCGGGCCTCCCGGTCCCTGTATATGGATGATCATTAAGTTCTTCCAATAAGACAAGCAGTTTGTTGAGTACAGTTTTATTACCCGACTTTTTATGATCAGCTATATCTTCAGAGGCCTTATCAGTAAATTCTAAATAATAGCTCATTAAGCATTACACGCTTAAGAATTCTTTCAAGTTTTCTTTTTCTACCCTAGTAACTTTTCCGTTTTTAGCTTGTTCCTTACTCTCCAATATCTTAGCTACAAAATCTGGATGGTAGCTTTCTTCATTGGAAATTTCAAATTCAATTTTCATAGCATGCAGAACAGCTTTAATGGCATCAACTTCCTCAGTAGTTTTTGGATGAGCAATAAGTATTTCATGTGTTTTCATAATAAATTAATTTAAATTTAAAACTTACACAAAATTACAATAAAAATGCGCAAAAAGGAAATTATTATAATCTCTAAAGTCCATAGGTCATGTTTGGTTAAAACGATCTAATAAAACCTCAATCCATTTTGACCAATGAAAACTTACTGGACTGTTTGTTTTTTCTTAGCGAGAGAACATAATTTCCGGCAGGCCATTCTTCACTGATAATTCTCAATTGGTAATTGCTCCTTTGCATTTGAATTTGACCGGACTGCCAAACTTTGCCCAATAAATCTACGACCTGATATTGAATTAGCTCTTCTTTTAATCCGGAAATTTCTGCAACAAACTGGCTCTTGAAAGGATTCGGTTTGATGTTTACCTGGAAGGAATCTTCTTCCGGATTTTCGTCGGCAACATTTACGGTATTTACTTTCTCTGCAGAAAACTGGACTTCTGCCAATCCATAGCAAGAGTCTTTGCCAAAATTGCTTTGAGCAGTCAATAACAGGTATCGTGCATCCGGAATATTTACATCCAGCCAATCCATGCCTTCGTAGCGATTGTGTCCGGGTGCTTTTTCCAGATTGATCACACTGATGCTGCGCCAGGTAGTACTGTCTTTGGAATAATCAATCTTTAGTTCTCTGATTCCCCAATCCAAATGTGCAGGATCATTGCTGTTCCAAAATTTGATGCGGTCAATTTTATAACGGGTGCCTAAATCAAAAAGCATCCAGTGTCCCTGTTTGTTATCAGGGTTGGGGGATTCTTTGCTTTGACAGGAAACCCAGCCGTCAAACCAATTGGTGGAATGTCGATCCGGATAACATTGTGCGTTGAGATGAAGATTGATCAGCAGGAAGAAAAATATGTTGAAGAATAATTTCATGATTTCAGATTTAGATATTTAAAAATCCAAGTGGCGCTTTGCCGGAGTTGATGTTGTAAAATGTGCTCAGATTCGGCAATACATAGGACAGGTCTGAAGGTGGAACACCCATCCACAAAGCGAGTTCGCCAAAATATTGATCCACAGAAGTAGTCGGTATGATAACCCCATCATACACATTCAAATCATCATCGAGATTCAAAGAAGGATAGGTTCCAAAAATTCTTGAACCAATCACATCACCGCCCATTACAAAAACATTACCACCCCAGGCATGATCTGTTCCATTTCCATTGGACGGCAATGCGCGGCCAAATTCTGAAATGGAAAAAGTAGTGACCTGTTTGCTGAGTTTTAATTCGATCATGGCATTGTTGAATTCTTCCAGTCCGTCTGACACCATGGTCAGCATGTCTTGTTGGTTTTGAAGTACTTCATCATGATGATCCCATCCGTAAAAGTTGATGTAAAAAATTTGCCTTTTGAATCCCAATTTCTGATGCACAGAAATGGTCCTTGCAATCATCTTAAGAGATTCGGAAAATTCATTTTCGGAAAATTGAGTTTTGATTTCTACTCCATTGTCCAGCGCATCCTTGAACTTGAGATGTCCGTCTCTTGCGCCGCGAATAACATCTACATAAGTCTTTTGAAATACATCGCGGTAATTGTAATCCAGCAAACTGTCAATGGCCCCGGATTTTATGATGTTGAACTGATCGTACATGTTGTCCGGTCGATAACCATTGATGCCAATGCTTCCATTTCTTCGGTCGATCACGTATTCCACCACTTCGTTTCCGGTTTGTAATAAATTACTTCCGGAGAGACTTACATTCATGGAAATTTCCTGACTGGTATTCATGTCCCTGATCAGATCAGCCATTCTTCCGGCCCAACCGATGTTGGTACGCGATTGTGGTATTCCTGATTGCCAGTGTTGTGATTGATCGGAATGAGAAAGCAGACCCAATGGTAATTTTACTTTGTTGTTGTAAAAATCATCCTTGGTCGTTTTTTCCAACAGGGTTCCTACGTTTGAAATAAATGCAGCATTTCCCTGATTGAATATTTTTTGCAATCCCTCCATGGCCGGATGAAGTCCAAACTCTCTTCCGGGTGTATTGAGTACGGAAAGATTCAGCAATTCGTTTTTTGGAATTGCAAGATTTGCACGGGTCGTCTTGTACGTGTTGTATTCACTGTTGGAAGATGGAACCAACATGTTGAAGGAATCATTTCCACCACTTAGATTGATGCACACCAGTGCTTTGTATTCGGGGTCCAATGCGCTGTTGGCTATGGCAAGTGCATTGATGGCCTGAAGATTAATCATGGAATTACGGAAGGTGGTATATCCCAATGCTGCACAGCTGACCTGACCTATAAATTTTCTTCTTGAATTATTATTTTGATTCATGATTTTCTTATTTAAAAATGGCATAATCCGGAGACATCATCACCAGGTACAAAGCAAGCCGCGCACGATCTTTCCGATAATTTCCTGAACGCATTCTGCTGACGGCATTTTTTATAATCCCGCGGGATCTGTCAGACAGATTACCGTGTGTGAGCAGTACGTCAATTCTGTTTACCAGGGCTTCCGGATCTCTGGCAAGGTCTTCCAATTCTTTTGTAATCAGGATGGTGGGCACATCGTTTGCCTCCCAGGAATACATGACATAATCCATGATCCAATTATTGACCTGATTCAAAAACCCGATGCTGGTCCTTGAATTGTGAATTTGAAATTCAGGAGCCATTAAGTTATTGGCCGAAATGGAGCCTTTCGGTGCATAATTCGGAAAGTAAAAATTAAATACGGTAGGAGCTTCCAAAACATGTTGCCCGGTGTTGTCCAAAAAGTCATATCCCGAATTCCACAAGCGGCCATAATATTGTTCTACCCCGATGGCATTCATAAAATGTGAATAACGTATCATGGGTTCGCGGAGTTGTCCATTGTCAGGATCAAGAGACCAGTCACAATCCCGTGCTTCTGCATCGAGCAGTATAGCTTTAATTACTGCAGCCAGATTTCCACGGACACCCGATCCGTCATTGATAAATACCCTGGCAATGCGTTCTATATATTCAGGACTTGGATTGGATTTGATCAGACGTTGGATCAATTGTTTGCAAATGAAGGGTGGGGTATTGGGATGATTGAATAAATTATCTACGGCATTGTCGATGTCTTTCATTCCATCCTGCCTGCGCGGTGTCACAAATCCATTCAACAAATATTTGGAACCCGGCTCATGCCATTCATTAAACATTCTCATGGGTTTGGTGGGAATTCCCAGATACAGGGTGACGCCAAATTGTGGAGTGTCTATCCATCGGTTGGGCATGATCTCTGAAAAGCTGAGTCCCGTAAATATTTTCGCAAATTCCTGAATGTCTTTTTGATCATAGGTGGGAATGCTGTTGCCCAATGAATCTTTCTTATGCGTGCCATCGATATTTAATTCATACAGACCGATGGTAAATAACTGCATGATTTCGCGGGCGTAGTTTTCATCCGGTCGGATGTTTTCAATGGTATCCGTTTTAGGATTGTTCAAATGTGAAAGATAGGATCCCATGGAAGGGTGGAGGGATACTTCGCGCAGCAGATCTCTGAAATTTCCAAAAGAGTTTCTAATCAACACATCATAATAGCTGGCCATGGCTCTGCCATAACCTCCCAGATCCCCATTTCCGGAAACTACGAATATCTCACTCAAAGCAAGGGCAACCCGTTGACGAAGTTTGTCTCGGTTTGTTAAATTTAATTGCCACCAGGCATAATTAAAGTGTACGGCCCAGAAGTAATCCGGTTGTTCTGTGGAGTCTCCTCCATTCAGATAAAACCAATCCACCACTTCATCAATTACTTTCTCGTATTCATCGCTTATGGAACTTGGTTTGAGTTTAACTTGCTCATCTATCCAGGGCGCAAAGCCAATGCTGGCTGTTCGCTTGATCTCTTCCTCGCCGGATCCCAGGGTAGCCTGATACAAGAAACGACTTGCATTAAACAAATCATAGTTCAAGCCCGAACCGTCAAAGGCCGTCCTGGCATAGGCAGAGTCTTTCCAGAACTCCGGATGCCACTGATCACTGGTTTTGATTTTTATTTGGGGAGACTGACCTCCCCCCAGTATGACCTTTTGCGCGGATGCTGAAAATTGCAAAAGTGTGATCAGCAACAAGGCTGATTTTTTAAAAAATGACATATGGTCTCGTTTTATTTGATCGCTTGAATAACTTGACTCAAAACTATGGGTCAAATGTTGCTTTTCCTAATATATTCTTTTTAAAAATATAAAAATCAGTGTTTACCCTGATAAAGTTTTCTTGGAAACTAAGGGTTTCTACGTAGGTTTTGATGTGGTGGGATCATTGAAGAGAATAAAATTATTTGTAAAGGGTAGCTTTTTATTTTCATCCCCAGCAATTATACGATCATTACCAAATTCTCCGACAGAGTGTTTCACAAAAAATCTTTAACATTGCACAAATATATCATATGATCATCCTGGTATCTCCTTCCAAGGATCTCGACTATCAATCTAACATAGAACAAAACTCCACCGAGATTCCAAGGCTGTGGGAAAAATCATGGCCCATCGTCGAGCAGCTGAAGAAATATTCGCCCAAAAAGCTGGCAGCCTTAATGGACATCAGTCCGAAACTTGCGGCCGAAAACCATCAACGAAATCAGGCATTTATTCAACAATTCACCAAGGAAAATTCAAGGCCCGCTCTTTATGCTTTTTCCGGGGATGTGTACAGGGGATTGGACGTTAAGAGTCTCGATCCTTTATCCATTCATTATTGTGCATCCCACTTAAGAATACTTTCAGGTTTATATGGACTCCTTCGCCCCATGGATCTGATGCAGCCTTATCGATTGGAAATGAGCACAGCCCTGAAAATTGGAAGAAAGAAAAACCTTTATCAATACTGGGGTAATGAAATTGCCGATCTGATTCAATCAGACATTGAACAACAATCCGGAAAATACCTCATTAATCTGGCTTCGCAGGAATACTTCGAAGCAGTGCAGTTAAAACAAATAAAAGTTCCGGTGATTGACATCCATTTCAGAGAATTCAAAAACGGAAAAATGCAGTTTGTTTCTTTCAATGCAAAAAAGGCACGAGGTCTTATGGTGCGATACATGGCTATGGAAAAAACAGCTGATGTAGAATCAATTAAGGGTTTTGATCTGGAATCCTATACATTTGATGAGAAAATGTCAAATGAGAAATCATTTTATTTCATTCGCTAAATAAAAATAGAAATGCGATTTTTAAAAATCTTACTTCCGATATTATTGTCCTGGGGCTGGATTACATTGATGACCAGATCAATAAAAGTAGGAGAAACCAATTTACCTCCTTTGGGTAATTTCATTTGTCCATCCACAGGCTTTTGGCAAAATGTGTTTAGTGCAGGTAAAAATGCTAAGACTATGGATGTTCTTTCCAATGTTGATGGAAAGATTCATCTCGACGATCGGGCGGTTCCTCATATTTTTGCAGGTTCCTTGAAGGATGCATTTTTTTTACAGGGCTACATGCATGCATACCATAGATTGTGGCAAATGGATTTTGCTACTTTGGCAGCTGAAGGAAGGGTGAGTGAAGTTGCAGGAGTTCGGGCTCTGGACTTTGATAAAATCAAACGAAGGAAAGGTTTGGCAGAATCTGCCAGAAAGAGCATTGAAGTATGGAAAACATTTCCGGAAAGTTTTGCGCTGGTGGAGGCATATACCGCAGGCGTGAATTTTTACATTGATCATCTTCTTCCACAGAATTATCCGATAGAATATAAATTAATGAACGATGCACCGCGAAGATGGTCTCCATATCGCAGTGCCTTGTTTCATAAATCCATGGCAGAAATATTGTGCGGCAGAGAGCAGGATATTGAATTGTCAAATGCTCAGTTGGTCTTCGGTCAGGATTTTGATTTACTCTTCCCTGAGAATAATCCTGAAATGGAACCCGTCATTCCACCCACCAAAGATTGGGGTTTTAAAATGGAAAATTTGGGCTTGGAAAAATCAAATCCCAAGGAAGATATGGGCTACCTTGACATCCAAAGAGAACATCAGCCCAGTGGATTGGGATCTAATAATTGGGCTGTAAATGCAGCAAAATCTACAACCGGAAATCCAATACTTTGCAACGATCCGCATCTTACGCTGACATTGCCTTGCATCTGGTACGAACAACAAATTGTAACACCTGAAATGAATGTCTATGGTGTGACTTTTCCTGGAATACCCGGCGTGGTAATTGGTTTTAACAACGACATCGCATGGGGGGTGACCAACGCTGGTTGGGACGTAATGGATTGGTACCGCATACAGTGGAAAGATGAAACACACCATGAATATTTACTCGATGGTGAATGGAAACAAGTAAACACCCGCTACGACACCATTCGAATTAAGAATGAAAATTTTATCATTGATACCGTCAAGCTCACTGATTGGGGACCGGTGGTCTATGAACACATGAACAATCCGAAAGAAGGGCTGTCCATGCATTGGATCATTCACGAGCCTTCTACCGTTTGCGAGCTGGATGCCTTCGTGGGATTGGGAAAGGGAAAAAACTACAACGATTACCGTGCGGCCATTCGAAAATTTCCATATCCGGCGCAGAACATGGCTTTCATCAGTAAGTCCAATGACATTGCATTAACGGTGCAGGGATTGATGCCCATTAAATCCAATCAATTGGGAAGGTTTGTTTTAGACGGTACTAAAAGTGAACATTCCTGGAATGGTTTTCTGCCACTTGAATTCAATCCGCATTGCCTGAATCCTGCACGGGGATTTATCTCTTCTGCCAATCAAAAATCGACCGATGCTACTTATCCAAATTATTACAATGATGGTGATTTTAGATCCTACCGAGGTAATATGGTCAACAGACTGTTGAGGGAAAAAGAAAAATGGAGTGTAGAAGACATGATGTCATTGCAACACAATGCACACAGTCTGAAAGCGGAGTCCATTTTGCCTTTGATGTTGGAGAAAATGGACAGCGTCCAGACAGATGCAAAGGCACAATCTGTAATTGCTGCTTTAAAGAAATGGAACTACAATTACGATTCCAGCTCTGTTGAAGCTATTTACTTTGATATTTGGTTTGACGCAATTCATCAAATGATTTGGGATGAAGTTACCATGGATACCACCAAAAAAGCCACAGCTATTCCATCTGATGAAACCACGGTAGCGCTTATGAAGAATAAGCCTTTACTCAGTTATTATGACATCCAATCCAGCAAAGACACAGAGCAATTAAAAGATTTGGTAGCCATTTGTTTTGATTCCATGATGACCAAAATTTCAGCCACTGAAATGAAAAACAAAAACTGGGGAGATTACAAAGCTTCAATTATTCCTCACATGGCGAAAATTCAAGCATTTGGAATTCCATTTATCTCTACCTCAGGAGGTAAAGAAATTATCAATGCACATGCCAAGACTTTCGGGCCTTCCTGGAGGATGATTGTTGAATTGACTCCAAGTGGTCCGAAGGCCTTTGGAGTTTATCCGGGAGGGCAAGACGGAAGACCGGGAAATCCAAATTACAAAAATATGATAGAAGATTGGGCGAGAGGAAAATACTATTTATTAAACTATTTGGTGGATGATCAAGACAAACGAATATCCTCATTCTCCACATTAGAATTTAAAAAGAAATGAAAAGTACAGGAGCATATATAGGTTTGCTGATTGCAAGCAGCATTTTTATTGGTTTTTTTCTACCTTGGTGGGTGCTGATGCTGGTTTCATTTGGGCTTGCATTTTATTTTAAGCCAAGTGAATTAAAAGCATTTGTCATTGCATTTGCAACCACCAGTGCATTATGGTCAGGCATGGTTTTCTGGATGGATCAGTGGAGTCAATCTCCACTTTCTGCGATGGTAGGCCAGGTCTTTCGAGGACTGCATCCGCATCATTTGTATTGGATTACCGGATTGGTGGGGGGAATTAGTTCAGGGCTTGCTGCATGGGTCGGAGCGGCCATGAATTCATTTTTATCTATGGGAAAATAGTGCGAAATTTTATTTACTGTTTGTTGTTTCTTAGTCTCGAGCTGCATGCACAGTCCGGTAATTTGTCCTACCTGGTTTATGAGAAGGGTCAGGGGGATTTCAGAATTTTCAACAGCTTGTATTTTGAAAAAAATAAACAATTGAACAGTTCTGATGAATATGTTTTTTTCAATGTGCAGCCTGAATTTTTATTAGGCGTTGGTCGTGATTTAAATGTTGGAGTGCGATTCAGATTGCGCAATGTTATTCGCTCCAGTCATGTCAACCTTTCCGATGTGTTGAGATTTTCGCAAATGGCGAAGAATGGACTTTC
Source organism: Candidatus Vicinibacter affinis (assembly GCA_016714365.1). Taxonomy (NCBI): domain Bacteria; kingdom Pseudomonadati; phylum Bacteroidota; class Saprospiria; order Saprospirales; family Saprospiraceae; genus Candidatus Vicinibacter; species Candidatus Vicinibacter affinis. The sequence continues at coordinate 2,130,498 of JADJNH010000005.1, forward strand.
ATACCGCAGATATGGCTTGAGCGGAACAGAACTTTTTCTGAGACACAAAACTAGTGCGCATACTCCTTCCTTGTCCGTCCAGCATACGATAGGGATTCCTCTGGGCAAAAGTTTGGAGGGCACGGATGTATTGGGTTATTTGGATTGGGCCGGCTGGTCTTATCATGGTCAATGCTTTTACAATGTCCTGTTGGATAAAATTCAACTCTTTGCAGAAATGGGATTGCGATTTGACAATCTAACCTCTGGATTGTTTAAAAAGGAAAGTTCGTATTTTGTTTATGCTGGAATTCCCATCAGTTTCTTACCCGGTTATCTGATCCACCCGCAACATTTTACTTATTTATTATTTCAGACCAATCCCAGATGGTCTGTATCCAGATCTTTTTCATCGGCGGATCCTAAAATACTTTTTGATCCCTTTTCGCAAATTGGATTTGGATATAAGTTTTTCTTTATTCATCAGATGGAAATTGAAACCATCGGAACTTTGTTTTTTTCTGATCATGCTGACAAAAGTGCATATACCATCAGCCTGGGGTTGAGATACTATATGGGGCGCTATTTGTATTAATGAAAAAATAATTCCACCATATTTAAGACTGCTGCAGGACAGACTTATTGCGCTTATATGACCTCACAAAATTTTTTAAAGAGGGAAGGATGCCCCAAAGACCAGATTCCATTGGGAAAAGAAAAATGATTGATGTGCTTTGTCTGAAGAAAATTGGGTCGTTCTAATATCAGGCAAATGAATAAATCCTTCTTTGAATTCGGATTGGAGAAAAAAGTATTTCCATATGGGAATGTTAATTCCTAAGATCGCTCCAAACCCATACCCGGCCAAATGAAATTCATCATTTCTTCTTTGATTCAATAATGTGACATCCGATTTTGGCAATAAAACACCACCACCAATTCCTGCAGTGATATTTAATCGGATTATTTTATGCTTGATTATTTCTTCAAATCTTCTGAATTCAAGATTGATGTAATTCAATCCGTCAGTGTGCTCGAATGCCAGAAATCCTTCTTTGATTTTGATGGATTCTCCCTTGTAAAGACCATCATATTCCGATCCTGAATGAATGTATCCGGAAATTTTCACATCTTGTAAATCTCTGACCACGTATTTCATGTGGTCTACGCCAATGGACACATTGTATTTTGAATTGATAAAATATCCTACCCTGAAATTATATTGTGGAATGGTTGCTTTAGAAGGATTGAAATAAGTGTTCAGATTAAATTTAGTTTTTTTGTCGATGGACTTTACATTCCTTAAAGTGAAGTCGTAATTATTGCCGTTAAATCGGATATCTGATTTGCTGTAGGCTGTTCTGTTCCAACCCCAAAACACAAACAATTTTCCTTTGTTTGAAGGAGTAGAAGGAACCACCGCCTGTGCAAAAGTGAGGGTGGATAATAAACAGAATACGAGCGTAACCCCTTTAAGTTTCATATCGCAAAAGTAAATCAATTTTACATGCACAGTTGGTAGGGGAACAAATTTGCCTTAGGGATATTCAAATTTAATGCTTTATCGAAGAAGAGCCATTCGTGTTTGTAGCCATGAATATGCAAACTTTGCTCAAAAGACTTCTCGAATTAATACATTGATCGATTTACGATTGGAATCAACGGGATATAATCAAAGTAGGCATTTCAATTTCTCTTAATTCTAAGAAAAGTGTGCCATAAATTGGATTTATTGAATGATTTTCCAAATCGGATAGTATGCTGAAGTACCGTTGGTATTAAACATACTCATAAGAAAATATTATTATTTGAATGGTACCGCAATACCCAACCAGGGCAAAATAATGATCCGGTCCAGTTCTCCGCCAACAGGAATGAATCCTCCAAAATCGATGGCCAAATGCTTCGCCATAAATCGGGCACCACCTGAAACAAAACCAATGGTGGTGTTCTCTCCGGCGGCTATTAAATAGTTTTCAGTGATAAAAGCCCATTTTCTTGAAGTCCTGATCATGCCACTGACCGAAAGTGTTGGATATTTAGCAAAGCCTCCATCCTCTCCTGTGTTATATCCATAGCCGAGTCCCAGTGTCAATTGCCTGTCACGTGTGCCAAATGTATTGGCGCCATAAAGTATGCCCACAAATTGACTCTCTTCTCCGGCGATGCCGAATAAAATGGTTCCGGCGCCAAAGGCTCCTTTTCCATTCTTGTAAGGGAAATTAAATTTAGGGGTAATCCAAAAGGGCGTATACTCCAATCCTGCGCCAAATAGAAAGAGAGGAACCACCCCAATTCCTAAAGTAAAATTATCGGTGAATCCATAACTCGCCTGATTGAAAAAGACCCATATATTTTGGTAGTACCCTTCTCCTTTTCTTAATCCATACCCACTTGGCCCCCAAAAATGTCTGCTGGAATGGGGATTCTCCGGCCAATATTCGCCTTTTACCATTTCATCTTTTTTGGGTAGGGAGATGGATTGGATCATTCTTTTTGGAATAGTCAAGGTTCCCAGCTTGGTAGTAACTTCTACAAGGGAGTCTCTTAAGTATTTAACAGTCCCTACGTAATTGTTCCCATCTTTGGTTTCAACAATCCAGGTGGTGTCAGTTTTGGTTTGTCCTATTGCCGCATTAGAAAAACCAATGAGGACAAAACTTAACATGATGGTCAATTTTAAAAATTTCATAACAGACGTTTTCATTTCGGAAATTACACTTTTATTCATTATGAGGTAGAAATATCTTGATACAATTCCTTACAAAAGGAGCGTAATGCGGTTTCCCAGATCAGTTAATAAATTTCCATTGGATAGAAACTCTTACTGCAAAGTCATAGACCGGATATCCTTCTGCAAAACTGATTCTCTTTTTATCCCAAAAAGTATCCAACTGTTCAAATTGAATTCGCGCAGTGAAATCATCTACCTTAAAAATCATAAAAGCGCCCACAATGGGTTTTGTTTTTATGGAAAAGGGACTTAATGGATAATATTGTAAAGTGATGGAGTGGAAACCAAACAATTGGGTAGGGTCGTAAATCTGGGCATTGATACCAAAAGTAGCGTTGGTTGCTTTCTTAAAAAAAGAAGCTTTGTAACTGAGGTCATGATAGGTATACCATCCGGTCCAGCCTGCCGGATCAGGACTTAGGCGGTGCAGATTTAATTCGTGATGGCTACTCCATCGTCTAAAAGTGAGCGTCTCATTTACTTTAAGATGAAGATGCTGAAGAATTCTACCTTCCTGCAGAAATTTTCTGGATGCATCCATGTAAATTAATTGATCAATTAAAGCATACCCTAATTGCAATTTTGGCAAGAAAGATTTTTTTGGTTGGAGTTCAATTGAATAATTGTTTTTTAAAACATTTTTAAAATCATTTTCCCAAATGGCTCGGTCGTTTGCAATCAAATAAAGTTGTTGCCAACTGGGAGTAGCAGATTCCCATTCTACTTTGGCAATTAAATTTCCTATGCCAGGCAATGTCGATTTGAGGCCAACCCAATTCAAATTTGCAAGGCGATTTCCATTTCCTATTAATTGAGTGTGTGCGAACAATTCAAATCCCGAAATTTTGATTTTACCATCTCCATTAAACCGGATCCTGAAAATGTTTTTTTCTACAGAATCAATCAGTAAATGGTTGTGGTCAAAGCCAAAATTTCCATTAAGTGTGGTGTTTTCGGAATCAAAAAATTTGATACCTCCCATTCCGATCCAGGAATATTGTTTGTAAAAAGCACTTATTCCTACTGTGTCGACTGCAAAGAGTGGACCGTAATCAGATAATGAAGATCTGGAACTTGCATCTTCGAATGCATGGGATAATTCCTTGTAGGCAGCCATGAAATTAAATGCAGGCCTGAAAGCACCCCATTTCAATGGTGTCTTGTAGAAGCCATTTACCCCATAATGCCTGATTGAGTGATTGGTCTTTGCAGAAGTGGAATGCACCGGTACTGATTCCCTGACCCGGAATTGATCCAATATTAAAAAACTGTCATTGGTAATTCCATTGTTGTGTTGCAATGCATCTGTATTACTTACCAATACAAAATTTAATCCAAGTGTCTGTTGCTTATTATACCATTGGAGGATGGTTCCCAGGGAACTCAATATATTTCGCCCGTTTTGATAGATGCCTTTGTGATTTATTCTGTTGTAAAATACATTAACATGCACATTGTGCCTGAATGAAGCCGCCAGCATTGCGTCAACCGTGAGGTTATCGATAAGAGACGAAGTTGAACTCGAAGGATACAAACCTTGTGAAACAATCACTTCCGAATATGCTTTGGAACAAACATAGAAGGGAAGCTGGTCAAATTTTTTATGAAAAAAATCAGTGGAATGAAATCCATGATCTACCATGGTATGGAATTGAAGGCCTTCCCTTGCAGCCAATATGGGAGCACCCAAATTGTTGGTACTGATGTAACCTGTATTCCGATAAGGAACCAACAAATAATTACTGGTATCTACTTCCGAAAGGATGTCGGCTGATGAGCTGATTCCTGTTTTGATTTTTATTGGTTGGGCCGTTATTATTTTAGCCAGTGAATCCTGGGTCCTTTGAAGGGTGGAATCTACCTGGGTCTGAGCTTTGATAAATTCAAGGTGTGTAAAACTTAAAAATAACCCAAAAGTGAGTTTAAGTAATTTAGTGAATTTAGTTTCTCTTCTCATTAAAATCTGGTGCAAACATAATGGATTTATGATAGACTGTCAATTTGGATTTCATATTGTACATTATACTACACCGGATTAGGTTTATTTTAACGCACGATAACTTTTGTGATGGGACAATTAAATTTGAAATCAAACTATTTCTAATGCAAAATCTACTTGAATTCAAATAGTCCATTATTCTTTTGAAATTCTCACGGAGCTGAACTCCTTTTCATCCAACAGATATTCTCCTGCAATATACCCGTCGTAAGTTTCACTTTCCTTGGCAGTAGTGGAATAATTGAATGGAAATTTTATTTTGACGCCAAGTGCATTTGAGAGTATTTCATATTCTGCGTGTTCAGGAGGCATGGTGAATGGTTTAGTTAAATGCATCTTTGCCCATTTTTCAGCGACAGGTCTCGACTGATCAATCCAGGATAACAGGCGGTCAGACTCTGTATTGAACTCCCACATTTTTTTTAACTTTTGAGGTTCAGAAAGGTATCCGGGCTGAAATAATAAACTGATAATCGAATTCTTTCGCTGCCAGGCTGCTGACCAATGCCAATGTACCAGAGGAATAATTTCATTAAATTCTTCACCATAGGCTTTGGGTTCCATAAAATATATTCCGAGTCCATAATGATCAGCTTCAGGCCAATCGGAAAGAGCCTCTAGCAATTGAACAAGACGTTCGTCCCGGTTTTTTTTCAGGGGTTCTTCAAAGACTAAGATTCTGATATCTCCAAGGTTAATCCCACAGCTAAAATATTCCACTCCTTTGGATTGAAGCAATCCCAATAAATGTCGGGTATCGGAAAGTTCTTTTTTAGCATTGGCCAACATTGAATCCACTTCTGATTTTATGATCCCTAATCCGGGTTGACGCTTGTCCCAATGTATGTTGATTTGGAGCATTGAATCTTCCAGGCTGGCTACTGTTGAATTTTTTACCTTAAAACTAAGCCGGCGAATTGGATCTTCCGTTTGTGTTTCGATCACCTTTAAAGTTCCGGGATAATGTGTGTCAATCCAATCCTGAAGATTACCGATTTCCTTTTTTTTAGTCCTGCAGCTCAAAAGATAAGCTCCAACAATTATTATAAGTGAGGTTTTTATTATTAAAGACCAGTCCATGAGCTCGAATGATTATTGTATCTAAACCAATTTGTAAAGGTTCATCAATGTTATGAATTTACATTGGTTCCTTCGGGAAACTCAAAACAATTATTTTTTATTAAGTCAGGATTTGCAGATTTCTTTTCCTTTTAAAAAAATGAGATAACAAATACCAACAATCGTTAAAAGTTTTAAACTGACTTTGTAAAACAAAAATAATTTCTGGTATAACCGGTCAGCCACACACAACTTTCAATCAAAGTTATACTTTCTGATGTTTTCCAGATTAAATAAATAGAATTGGCTTTGTTGAAATGTAGGAATATTGACTAAATCCAAGCATTTTTCAGTCTTTTAGGATACGATCATACTTTTATTTGGCAAATACTTTATTAAGCTTATTGAAGTTCCATTCGGCATCATTTACTCAATTGATTTTCATTGAATAATACCGGACTGACTCTTCTTCGTAATAAGTTGTTCGACTAATTTAATCAGGAAGGACCGATTTGAAAACAAGTATAACATCAATTCATGAAAACCACTTTCCAACTAAAAGTAGAATGCATTTTTATTTCTTTAAGAATTTGTCAAATGTTAGAGGTTGAGTAGGGCAGGACTCATACCCATGGAAGAGAATCCACCATCATGGTACAAGTTTTGCATGGTCACCATTCTGGTAAGGTCCGAGAACATGACTACACAATAATCTGCGCAGGATTCTGCCGATGCATTACCGAGCGGACTCATTTTATCTGCATACTCAAAAAACTCTTTAAATCCTTTGACTCCTGATCCTGCAGTGGTCATGGTAGGGGATTGTGAGATGGTATTCACTCTTACCTTTTTGTGTACGCCATAATGATACCCAAAACTTCTGGCAAAGGATTCCAACAAAGCCTTGGATTCAGCCATTTCACTGTAATCCGGAAAAATTCGTTGTGCGGCAATGTAGGTCAGTGCCATGATAGATCCGCCATCATTTACAGCATCCAGCTTATAGGCTGTCTGCATCAATTTGTGAAAAGAGATGGAAGAAATGTCAAAGGTTTTTTGCATAAATTCATAATTCAGGTCTGTGTAAGATCTTCCTTTTCTTACATTCAAAGACATGCCTATGGAGTGTAATATAAAATCTATTTTCCCGCCAAGAATTTCCATGGATTTTGTCAGCAGGTTTTCCAAGTCTTCCACAGAGGTAGCATCTGCCGGAATCACTTCTGCATTTAAGACTTTTCCCAATTCAAATATTTTCCCAAAGCGCATGGCCACAGGTGCATTGGTAAGTGTAATGCGCGCACCTTGCGCTACACAACGTTCTGCTACATGCCAGGCAATGGATTGCTCGTCTAAAGCACCAAAAATAATTCCTCTTTTTCCTGATAAAAGTTGATTTGACATATCTCTTATTTTCTGTAATGATAAATGATATTTTTTAATTTAATGCAATAAGTTCGCTGGCATTTTTTAAAGCTGAATCGGTCGGCGGATCTCCACTCAGCATTTTGGCTATTTCAATCGTACGGTCCTCCTTCTCAATTTTTTTCATCCGGGTATTGGTAATGGATTTTGAAGAATCTTTGAAGACATAAAAGTGATGGGCTGCCCTTGAGGCTACCTGAGCTGAATGTGTGATGGTGATGAGCTGCTGATTGCTGGACATTTCCTTTAAAATGTTACCCATCTGGAGTGCGACCTGACCTGAAACTCCCGTGTCTATTTCATCAAAAATCATGGTGGGCAGCTGTGATTTTTTAGCAACCAAAGATTTTAAAACAAGATTGAGTCTTGACAATTCTCCCCCGGAAGCTTGATTTTTTATTGGCTTGACGGTCGAACCTTTGTTGGCAGAAAAAAGGAAGTCTATCTGGTCTTTTCCGTTTTCGGTAAAATCTGGAGATTCCTTCAGTTCAATCTTAAATTGGGCAAACTCCATTCCAAGTAATTGCAACAGTCGGACGGCTGCTTTTTCCAGTTCTGAGGTTTTACTTTTTCTTTTATCAGTCAATGATTCTGACAATTTTTTCAACTCATTTGAACCAGATTTTATTTGTTTCTCACATTCAATGATCTGATCTTCCAGATCAGTGAACGATTGAATTTTGCTACCGGTTTGTTCCATGAGCTCGATCAGTTCATGGTCTGTCTGCAAGCGATGCTTTTTTAACAATCGGTTGATTAAATCCAGACGATCCTGCATTTGATTGATCTTCTCTGGACTCATTTCAGTATGTTCGTTGAGGCGTTCCAGCTCATCGCCAATGTCTTTAATTTCTGTGCGCAATTGATCCAATCGCTCATAACTTTCATTAAGAATGGGATTAATGCGGACAGGTTTCAGCAATTGAAGGCATTGTAAGAGTTGCTCGGAGATTCCTTTTTCATCATTCAGAATTTGTGCAACCGATCCCGCATTTTTCAAAATTTCACCCGACTTAGTTGCCAGATTGAGTTCTTCTTCCAATACGGCATACTCATTCGGTTTTAAACTGGCTTGTTCCAATTCATTTAATTGGAATTGGAGAAAGTCCATTTCTGACTGACTTTTTTGTTGACTTTCCAGCAATTGTTTTTTTTGGGCCAACAGGCTTTTGTATGATTTGTATTTCGATTGGTAATTGGTCAGCAAGTCCTTACTGCCTGTAAAATTGTCCAAAATGTCCATTTGGATTTCTTCTTCCAATATGTCAAGATGGTCAAATTGCTGGTGTATGTTGATAAGGTGCGGGGCCAGTAGATTTAATTGGCTGACCAAAACAGGGGAGTCGTTTAAGAAGCTTCGTGATTTGCCATTCGGTAAAATTTCCCTTCTGATGATGAGCTGATCAGGATTTTCACCATCCAACAAATCTTTTATTTTAGATTTTACCTGCTCCAACTCCGTGAATGTTACTTCCACAATGCACTTTTCGTCTGGATTTCTAAGCACTTTATTGTCAGCCCTTGCACCCAGAACAAATTGAAGTGCGCCAATCATAATGGATTTACCGGCTCCGGTTTCTCCGGTGATGGCGATAAGTCCATCAGGCCAGTTGATTTCCAGGGAATCAATGATGGCGTAATTCTTAATCATGAGTGAAGCGAGCATGCTGTTATTTGCTTTGGTTAAATAATGGCTGGGCTTCCTCTACTTTTTCGCCCAGTCTGCGCGCTTGCTCAAAGTCCGCTTGTGCCTGACTGGTATTGCCAAGGCTCTGATAGGTTCTTCCTCTTTCAAGGTAAACCAGACCATATCGGGGATTAATTCTCAATGCTCTGTCATAATAAGTGATGGCCTTTTTGCTGTCACCTATTGCCCTCAGACATCGGGCACCTTCGTACCAAAGATCTGCATCATTTGGCTCCAGTTGAAGATACGCGTCTATGTCTGCCAGCGATTTGTCGTATTGCCCCAATTGATTGTAAATGATGGATCGGTTGAGATAAGCTACTTTCCAACGCGGATCCAGTGCAACGCCTTTGTTCAAATCTTCCAAAGCCGCTTTAAGATTGCCGGTTTTGGCGTGTGCGGCACCTCGATTGGTATAGTATTCGGCAGAAGTTGGATTTAATTCAATGGCCTTGTTGTAATCCAGGATGGCTTTTTGATCTTCGTTTTTATTAAAAAATAATTTTGCCCTGCTGTTATAGGTAGAATGCCCTGCTTTGAGTTCAATGGCTTTGTTGTAATCGTCAAGGGCTTTGTCAAATAATTTTAAATCGCGAAGGTGGTTCGCCCTGTTGTTAAAAGGAAGGGAAGTGTTGTCATAAAACTCAATGACTCTGGTCCAAAGTGTACCCGAATCTTTCCAATAATGGCATTGTTTGAAGGACAAATACCCAAGAAATAAAAGGTAAACACCCAGGGAAAAATTCAATGCCTGAGATTTTTCCTTGTTTTGCTTAAAAAATTCCTGAAGGTAGTAACAGCTTATAAAAAACAAGCCGATGTAGGCTATGTAGGTAAACCTATCGGCCAGATATCCCTGTCCGGCACCTAAAACCTGCAAGAGAAAAACAATGTTGACAAAGAAAAATAAGAATCCAAAGACCACGGCTTTTAAATCTTTTTTGTACGCCCAGTAAACTCCCCCAAGTATGAGAATGGCCGCCGGCATGGACAAGTAATGCCAAATGCTCAACTCTTCGGGATATGGGTACAATGGTAACATCCGATAAGGAATTAACCACTTTATCAAATAGGTTATTAAACTATAACTGCCTATAAACAATCGGCCTATTCCGGCATGTGTCACATTTGCTTCAAGCGAGCCTTGTTGTTTTAACATGTAAATACCAAGAATTCCGACTGCAAGAGCACCCAGGAAAAATGCCCATTTTTCAAGAACCAGATTAAACCCTATTTTACGCCCTTTCCAATAGTCTACGGCAATCATGGAAAGTGGAAGGGCCACCATTTGTATTTTGGCAAACAGTCCAATGGCAAACAACAGGAATACCCAAAACATTCTTCCAGCTTTTGGTTCATCCAGGTTTTTTACATACAGATACAGAGCAGGAAGGAAAAAACTGGAAAAGAGTACGTCTTTTCGCTCGGTAATCCAGGCAACTGACTCCACCCGTAATGGATGAATCCCGAATAAAAGGGCTCCCAGGGCGGCAAACCAAATACTCAATCCCAACCTCTGGAAAATCTTAAAAGCGAAAAAAGTACAAAGTAAATGCAGCAGTAAATTCGTCCAGTGCATAGCTTTTGGGCTCATCCCGAACATCTCATGTTCTATGGCAAAACTCAGAATGCTCAATGGATTGTAGTTCCCTATAATGGGCGTTTGAAAAATGGCTTTTACATTTTTGCTGTTTAAATCCTTGATCAAAGGATTTTCATAAACATTCCGGTCATCATCCCAGTTGACAAAACCATTTTGCAGACTCGGCGTAAAAACTAAAAAAGTTATTCCGAGTATCGCCCAAATAACCCAGGAAGGGCCGGCCGGAGTGCTGGCAACTACCGTGGCCTTTTCAATCTTTTGTTTGGCAGATTTCTTACCCATAAGTTGATCTTGTGAGCAAAATTAGTCCAATTTTTTATTTGCCCTTCATTGGTTTAGTCCTTTCTGTGCTAAAGCTAATGATATGGGTTGAATATAAAACATTCCTTGTACTTTTGCTTAATGAAAATCAAAGCAGGCGAATTAGCAAAGCTTGTACAAGGAACTTTGATCGGGGATCCGGGTATTGTCCTTGATAAACCGAGTAAAATTGAAGAAGGTACCCCGGGAAGCGTTTGCTTTCTGGCCAACCCTAAGTATGAACCCCATTTATACACCACACAAGCATCACTGGTTATTGTACAAAATGATTTTGTGCCAAAGGAACCGGTCAGTGTGGCCCTTTTGAAAGTTGAAAATGTTTATCAGACTGTAAGTCAACTTCTTGCAGCATTTGAAACCAAATCTACTGAGACGGGGGGAGTTCATGCAATGTCCCAGGTAGCACCTTCAGCGGTGATTGACCCTGAAGCCACCATACACGCTTTTGTCGTGATTGAGGAGGGGGCCACCATTGGCAAGAATTGCATCCTGCATCCGCAGGTTTTTGTAGGAAAAAATGTGAAGATTGGCAATGGGACCGTATTGCATTCTGGGGTCAAGGTTTACCATGAATGTGAGATTGGTGCGCATTGCATCCTTCATTCAAATGTAGTAATTGGGAGTGATGGGTTTGGATTTGCACCCAAAGAAGACCGCACCTATACTAAAATTGCGCAAATAGGAAATGTACTGGTGGGGGACAATGTTGAAATCGGTTCCAATACTTGTATCGACCGGGGCACCATGGGGTCAACGGTGATAGGGAAGGGGACAAAGTTGGACAACCTTATTCAGGTAGCTCATAATGTACAAATTGGAGAAAATACGGTAATTGCTGCACAGGCTGGAATTGCCGGCAGTGCTAAAATTGGCAACAACTGTGTGATTGGTGGACAGGTAGGAATCGTAGGGCATATACAAATAGCAGATGGCACCATGGTGCAGGCTCAGAGTGGAATGGTGAGCAATGTGCTGGAGGAAAATACCAAATGGTATGGTTCGCCGGCAATGGATTATTTCAGTTTTTTAAGATCCTACAGTGAATTTAAAAAACTTCCTGAACTTGGAAAAAAAATACACGAACTAGAAAAACTCCTTAAGAATTCAGAATTGACCAAGAGTTAAATATGAAGCAGAGAACTATTGCAGAGGATATTTTAATCCAGGGAGTCGGTTTGCATACTGGAGCCAAAGTCTCCATGCGTTTTATGCCCGCTGCGGCCGATCATGGGATTAAGTTTAAAAGAATTGATCTTCCGGAGCAACCGGTGATCATTGCCGACACTTCCAAAGTAATTTCAACCAACAGAGGGACCACACTTCAGGAAGGAATAGCCCAGGTGTGGACTGTGGAACACACCCTTTCAGCCCTTACGGGAATGGGAATTGACAATGTAATGATTGAATTGGATGGACCCGAAATTCCTATTTTGGATGGCAGTTCAATCCAATTTGTACAGGCCATTGAAAAAAGTGGAATCAAAGAACAGGATCAGGACAAGGATTATTTCATCATCAGTGAATCCATTTCATTTGAAGACGAAGACACCGGCGCGGAGTACATGGCCATCCCGTCAGATCATTTTGAGTTAACTTCCATGATTGATTTTAATTCCAAAACACTTGGGCAGCAATTCGCCTCACTCGATGGATTGGAAAATTACAAATCTGACATCGCACCTTGCAGGACCTTTGTCTTTTTGCATGAACTGGAGCGTTTGCTGGAACAAAATCTAATTAAGGGAGGTGATCTGGATAATGCAATTGTCATTGTAGATCGGCTGATGAATCAGGAAGATCTGGACGAATTGGCAAGAAAATTAAATAAACCTTCGGTTAAAGTTGAACGGGAGGGAGTTTTGAATACGTTGACTTTGCATTTTTCCAACGAACCGGCCAGGCATAAATTATTGGATGTTCTGGGCGATCTCACTTTATTGGGAAAGCCAATACTCGGCAAAATCGTGACTAAGAAGTCAGGACACAAATCAAATGTAGAATTTGCGAAGGTCCTGAAGAAGAAAATGATCGAGCAAAAGAAGTTAAGGGGTTTGCCTACATACGATCCGGATAAGAATCCGGTATTCAATACGGTGGACATTCAATCCATGCTTCCGCACCGATATCCTTTCCTACTGGTAGACAAGATCATTGAAGTGACTAACAGTCAAGTGGTCGGAGTAAAGAATGTGACCATGAATGAGGCCATCTTCATGGGCCACTTCCCCAACAACCCGGTATTCCCTGGAATGCTGCTACTGGAGGCTTTGGCTCAAACCGGAGGGGTTTATGCATTAAGCCAACAACAGGATCCACATCTTTGGGATACTTATTTTCTAAAAGTCGATAATGCCAAGTTTCGTCAAAAAGTTGTTCCCGGAGACACCTTAATACTAAAAATGGAGTTAATTTCGCCAATTCGTCGGGGGTTGGTCCAGATGGCCGGCACTGCGTATGTGGGCACCAAGGTGGTTTGTGAAGCCGAGTTGACCGCGCAAATTATAAAGAGAGATTCATGATTTCTATCCAGACCAACATTAGTCCGGGAGCCAAAATTGGAACCGGCACATCTGTAGAGCCGTTTGTAACCATTCAATCGGATGTCGTCATTGGTCAAAATTGTTGGATTGGACCCTATGTTACCATTATGAACGGGGCAAGAATTGGAGATAATGTAAAAATCTTTCCGGGCGCCGTAGTGGGCGCTGTTCCACAAGACCTTAAATTCGAAGGGGAGAATTCACTGTTAGAAATAGGCGACCACACCATAGTCAGAGAATATTGTACCTTAAACAGAGGGACAAAGGCTTCTATGACCACAAAAATAGGTGCACATTGCCTCCTTATGGCTTATGTTCATGTGGCACATGATTGTTTCGTGGGAAATCATGTAATTCTTGCCAACAACGTCAATCTTGCCGGGCATATAGATATAGGGGATCACGCCATTTTAGGTGGACTGACCGCTGTTCACCAATTTGTAAAAATAGGGGCACATGTGATGGTAGGCGGTGGCTCACTTGTCACCAAGGACATTCCACCATTTGCCAAAGCCGCTAGAGAACCTTTGATTTACGAAGGAGTAAATGCGATTGGATTGCGTCGAAGAGGTTTTCAAAAAGAGCAAATTGACCGCATCCATGAAATATATCGTTACCTGTTCATTAAATACCGAAACATCACCAAGGCAGTGAATATGATCAGGGAGGAACTTCCTGAGTCTGAAGAAAAGACGGTCATTTTGGAATTTATCCAGGGTAGCAACAGGGGAATCATGAAAGGACATCGACGTTAATTCAGATGGAGATTTTTGCAGAGCATCTCTACAAAAGATACTCAAACAATTATTGGGTAATTAAAGATCTTAACCTCAATCTCACCGCAGGAAAAGTTTACGGGCTTTCCGGTGCCAACGGTTCGGGAAAAACCACCTTGATGCATTTAATGGCAGGATTAATTATCCCCACAAAAGGAAAGATAATCTATCAATCAAATGGTGTGGCCATTGAGGATCATCTATGGTTCCGACATTTTAGTTTTGCAGCCCCCTATGCAGATCTTTACGACTATCTCAGTGTAAATGAATTTTTGGAATTGTACTTGTGTCATAAGGAATTTACGGGTAATTTGAGTATTGATGATTTTTTAAAAATTTGTTTCCTTGAACCACATAAAGATAAATTTATCAAAAATTTTTCTTCCGGAATGAAGCAGCGCTTGAAGCTGGCATTGGCGCTTTTGACTCGTTCACAAATTGTTTTTCTGGATGAACCTTTGTCCAATCTTGATGACTTTACAAAAAATTGGTATTTTAGTTTGCTGGAAGAGCATAAATCAGACAGAATAATTGTCATAGCTTCCAATGATGAAGCCGACTTTAAAGCAGTGGAAAAAAAAATCGAATTGACCAATTAACATTCAAACTATAAAATACATTTGTCATGGGTTTATGGGACATCATTACTGGTGCCGACCAGGAAAGAGATCGGAACGCTGCCATCAGGAATTTTGCCTACAATGCCGGAATGGTTTACAGTGAGAGTGCAGCCATTGGAATGCTCAAGCAGGTTCAAGCTTTTGAACTTTTTAAACAGGGGACTCAACGGAAAATAAAAAACCTGATAATCGACCGGGAGATGGATCCGGAACATTTTATGTTTGATTATGACTATACCATTTCCACCGGAAAATCATCTCACACTTATTCTCAAAGTGTTCAGTTCTTTGATTCTAAAGCGCTGTCTCTTCCGCAATTCAGGTTAAAACCTGAGAATTTTTTTGATGTTTTGATTGAGTGGTTTGGATTTAAAGACATTGATTTTAATACCCATCCTGAATTTTCCAAAGAATTCAAACTTACAGGAGAATTCGAAAGTGTGATTAGGTATTACTTTGATTCCGACATTTTGAATTTAATTGAACAACAGAAAGAATTTAATATGGAGGGAATGAATTTTTATTTGGTCATTCATACGCAACATAAAGTTTTGCCCGTACAACAATTGGATGGATTCAAAAAATTCGGCACCATGCTTTTCGAATTATTTAAGTTGAGGTCACAGAAAAGCCTGGAGGAGTTTGAAATATAATCTACGATTCAATCAGGTCCTGATGATTTAAAGGATGTCTCAGGAATTTGGCACAAAAAATATTTCCAGTTAAAGCGGTAAACTATAAATCTTTATAAATCACTTCGGCAATCTTCTTTTCAGTGTCTGGCAATATCAGCATTTCGTGCAAATGGCTGTAGGCATTTTTGATCTCCTGGTATTTTTTTGGTTCCAGTAAATTCTCAAGTTCATGATTAATTCGAATTGGATTCATTTCATTCTGAATCAATTCCTCAATGATTTTTTTACCGGCAATCAGATTTACCAGACTGATGAATTTTACTTTTATCAGCCGTTTTGCAATTTGATAAGATATCCAGTTTCCTTTGTAGCAAACGATTTGGGGGACACCAAATAATGCTGTCTCCAGCGTGGCTGTTCCACTGGTTACCAAAGCGGCTGTGCTGACGGTTAGCAAGTTGTAAGTGTCCTGATAAATCACCTTGCAAGGCACATGACTATTTTGGATAATGTCCTGATAAAGTTGGCGATGATGTTCCAATCCTCCTATCACCACTTGATACTCCCGGAAATTTTCCAAACCTTCTAAAAATACTTTCAGCATGGTCATAATTTCCTGTCTTCTGCTGCCCGGTAACAATGCAATGATCGGTCTTTCGTCCAACTTATTTTTTTTACGAAATTCGGGATCTGCTTTAAATTCTCTGATGTGGTGCATCAATGGATGACCAAAATAATAAGCGCTTATTCCATGATTATGGAAAAATTCTTTTTCAAAAGGAAGGATGACAAATAACTTGTCCACATATTTTCTCAATTTTATTACCCGGTTTTCCTTCCAGGCCCATGCTTGAGGGGCAATGTAGAAATATACTTTGATGTTTTGTTTTTTTGCCCACTCTGCCATTCTGAGATTAAACCCTGGATAATCAATGAGGATGAGGGCATCAGGTTTGTCCGCCAGTATACTTTTTTTAGTAAGTTTGAAGAGACCCAAAATTTTTCTAAGGTTCATGATAACCTCTGCAAAACCCATGAAGCTGGCATCTTCATAACGGACTTCCAACACACATCCTTCGGCAGCCATTTTCTGTCCACCCCAACCCCTGGCCTTCAATCCGGGGTCTATCGAATGCAAGGCCGCTAATAATTTACTGCCATACAAATCACCCGAAGCCTCGCCGGCAATAATGTAAATATTCTTTGACACTAGAATTTTAATAATTCAAAACCATACAAATACATCCATATGATTACATAGGCCAGCGTCGGAAAGACAACTCCTCTCATCGCATCCTGCCAATAGCGTCGGCTAAAAATTTGCATAGGAATTGCATTGAGTATTAAAGCAATCAGACCAATGGTCCGTTCTCTGAAATTTGGTGACATTCCAATGCTGCTGATGATGTCCTGGTTATCAAGAAAGTCATAAATCATCAGAAGGATGGCATAACCTACAAAAGGTAAAATCAGTCCCGCCAGAATTCCGACGTAAACTTTGTTGTAGGGGTGGGTGGAAGGAGGGTATAAATTCATTTTGTCTGATTTTCTAAATGAGCATTGGCAGGAAGGGCCTTGTGAACAGTAAGGTCATGTCCGGAAGGTACTACACTGATAAAACCATGATCAAGGGCCCAAAGGTCCGTGTCCTCATGAGGGTCATCCCATAAAAACTGGCCCGTCAACCAATAGTAAGTCTGATTTCGGGGATCTTTTCCCTCTTTGAATTCTTCCACCCAGTTTCCTTCAGATTGCCGGCAAATCTTAATGCCTTTGATTTCCTTCCGGGTTAATTTCGGAATGTTGACGTTTAAAAGTTTGCAATGATTAATTCCTTCATTGAGTACTTTGTCTATCAAAAAGTCAATGTGCGGCATGGCCTGCCAAAAATCCGCATCAAATGAATAGTCCAACAGTGAAAATCCAATGCTTGGAATTCCCTCCAAACTTGCTTCCATAGCAGCGGACATGGTACCGGAGTAGATAATGTTGATAGAGGCATTTGACCCATGGTTTATACCCGAAAGACAAAGATCAATGGTCCTTTCTTTGAGCAACACATTTTTTGCAAGTTTTACACAGTCAACCGGAGTCCCACTGCATTCATAGGATTCTACATCCTCAAAAACGTCTATTTTATGGAGCCTGAGTGGGAGATTCATAGTGATTGCGTGCCCCATGCCTGATTGTGGGGAATTAGGAGCCACCACCACCACCTCACCATGGTTTTTAGCTATTTCGACCAGGGCCTTTAGACCCGGAGCAAAAATGCCATCATCATTGGTGACCAGGATTAACTTTTTATTCATATTAATTCTTCGATGAAAGCCCAAAGATAGTCAGGTCCTGTTTAATTTTACGGATTGGATTATCAACAAGAGGATGGATTACCAGGCTATATTGAAGGATTTTGGTGGCGGCAAAGTAAAGCCGGTTTACTTTTTGACCGGAGATGAAGATTATTTCATCGACAGTCTGGTAAAAGAAGCAGAGAATAATCTGGTGCCTGAGTCACAGAAAGATTTTAACCTTCAGGTGGTCTACGGAAAAGATACTACCACCAGGGCTTTGGTTGAATACTGCCGGCAATTTCCTTTTATGGGGGACAAAAAATTGGTGGTGGTCAAGGAGGCACAGGATTTAAAAGACTGGGACGTATTGGAGACTTATTTTAAGCAACCGGTACCTACCACCACACTGGTAATTGCTTACAAAAACAAAAAACCCGACGGCAGGTCTGCCTGGGTCAAGACTTTAAAAGAAAAACACGTTTTTTTTGAATCAAAAGGAATTTACGATTCACAGCTGCCGGCTTTTATTTCCAATTTAGCTTCCGGCCTAAAACTGAAATTGGATCAGGAGGCCGCCATGTTGGTTGCAGAATACATTGGAAATGACTTAAGTCAAATCAACAACGAACTCCAAAAACTTCGGGTCAATCTCGAGGAAGGCAGCAAGGTGAACAAGGATCAAGTTTCAGAGCACATTGGAATCAGTAAGGAATACAATGTGTTCGAATTGTGTAAGGCGTTTTCCCAAAAAGACAAAAGAAAGATTTATTTGATAACAAAAAATCTCGTCTTGCACATCAAGACAAATCCACTCATACCTTGCATTACCTCGATTTATAATCATTTCTCAAAGATTTGGCTTACAAAACATTATCTTTCGAAAAGTGATCAGGAACTGATGTCGATACTTAAACTTTCCTTCAGTTCTTATATCAAGGAATACAAGGAAGCAGCTGGAAAGTACAGTGTCGCAGAATTGGAACAGATTTTTTCAATGCTGAAGGAATATGATCTTAAATCGAAAGGAGTGGATGTGGCAGGAGTTTCACAGGAAGACCTTTTGCTTGAATTGGTACTTAGAATTTCACCTCAATAAAAATTAAAAAATGAATGGAATGAATTTAGCCAGACTTTGGATGTTTTTTATCCTGCTCAGTTGGTCGTGCAGTAAAAAAAACTCGGTTGATTTTCTAAAGAATCCACAGGCTTTCCAAACCTATATAAATGGTATTCAAGCCGGAAATGTAAAGAGATCAGACGGTATAAAAATTCATTTCAACCAAAGCCCCATTGACGAATCCCAAATTGGTCAGGATGCCGATCCAGGCTTGCTGACCTTCTCTCCCGGCCTTAAAGGGAAATTGAGTTGGACCAACGCATATACCTTAAGCTTTCTTCCTGCCGCAGATCAAGAAATCAGTTCGAAAGAATACGAAGCAAATCTGCAACTTGCCAAGCTGTTTAAGGATGTACCGGACTCATTGTCTGTAATGAATTTTAAGTTTGTCATTGAACCGATTGTCGTTCAGGTACGATGGAAATATTTGAGGGTTGACCCGGAGAAAGATGGGGCGCTTATGCTGGAAGCCAATGTTGTGCCAAGCGATGAATTGTCAGAAGAAACTCTGGCTAATTTGTTTGAAATTAAGCATAGTTCTGCCGGTGCATTAAAATATCAATTTACTAAAAATCAAAATGGAGAAATATTATACAAAATATCTTCCATTCCAAGAACCTCCCAAACTGAATCGTTGAGTATTAAGTGGAGTGAAACACCTGAAGAGAAGAACACTTTGCAGGAAAAGAAATTTGAGATACCTTCCTCAGCCAGTTTTGTAGTTACGGGAATTGAAACAGGATCGGAAATTCAAAAAACGGTCATCGCTTATTTTTCTGATCCGCTCGATCAGGCACAGGATTTAAGAGGACTCGTAAGGCTTGAGCCGGACAGCAGCAGCCTTGAATTGCGCAAAGAATTGGATCTGATTCATGTTAAGTTTAGTGACCAGTTTCAGACCAGCAAAGTGAAATTGATTTTTGATAAGAACATCAAGAGTAAGGGAGGAAAATTACTGGATCGTGAATTTAATTTCGAATTTAGTTTTAATGAGGAAAAACCAAAAGTTAGATTTACTTCTCCAGGAAATATATTACCGGTTTCTGAAAATCTCATACTCCCTTTTGAAGCTATAAATTTGAAAAAAGTGGATGTGGAGATTTTTAAAATTTTCTCCAACAATGTGTTGTACAATATGCATCTGGATTTTCAGGAAGATGTTTACAATATGATAAAATTAGGACGCATAATCCATCAGCAAACAATCGTGCTGGAAAATATTAATCCCAATTCCAATCGTCAGACCTGGTTGACTTATGGGCTGGATTTAAGTAAAATGATTACGCCGGAACCCGGAGCGATTTACGAAGTTAGAATAGGGTTTCAACCCGACTATTCAAACTTTCCTTGCGCAGCAGGAAAACGAAAATTGGTTTTAAATGAATATGATGATTTCAGCGGAACCAAGGAATATACCTCCATCTGGAGTCCATGGGGTAATTATGAATATGAAGGTTCGGAATCAACTATGACTTGCTATGATTATGAAGATCCTTGCTGTCAATCCTATTATTCTTCCCATAATTTTGCACGTAAAAGCATACTCGCTTCTGATATTGCCATGACTTGCAAAAGTTCAGAAGATGGAGGCCAAACATTTGTTTCGGTGTTTAACATCAATGATGGCCTTCCTTCAAAATCAGCAGAGGTAACTTTCTACGATCAGCAATTGCAGGTGATACAATCCGGATCCACCGATGGTAAAGGTGTTTTTCATCCTGAAACTAAAAAAATGCCAGCCTATGCAGTTGCCAAATTAAATAAGCACTATGCATACCTTAAACTCCAGGAATCAGGAAGTTTACCATTAAGTGAATTTGATGTCAGTGGAGCCAAATCAGAGTCAGGGCTCAAGGCATTTATCTATGCTGAGCGAGGTATTTGGAGACCTGGAGACACCATTTTACTGAATGCAGTGGTGGCACAATCCGGAAAATCAATACCGTCCCAGTTTCCCATAAAATTGGAAGTAAAATCACCCAATGGCCAAACAGTCTTTACACAACAATTGACTCAAAATTTATTTGGATTGTACGCTTTTAAAATTCCAATTTCCTTATCCGGAATAACAGGTAACTATAAAGCGGTCTTACAAGCCGGACCCGGGGTTTTTGAACATACCCTTAAAGTAGAAACAGTAAAGCCCAACCGATTTAAAGTATTGGTCGATTTTCCTGCAAACTGGAAACCTGGGGCAGAATTGCCAAATGTTCCTTTAGCAGCTGAATATTTGCATGGAGCTGCGGCTAACGGCAAACAAGTCAAAGTAGAGCTTCATTATGAACAAAAACCTCCTGTGTTTAAAAAGTGGAAGGATTTTAATTTTGATGATCCTGAAAAACTAAAAGTAAGTGGTCAATTGGATATCATCGATGGAAATCTTAATGAAGCGGGAAAGACAATTTTGGATTTAGGTACCTTAAACAGATCCATGTTTAATGGGGATATTCAAGCGGTGTTTGTTTCCAGAATTTTTGATGAAGGGGACATGAGCACTGATTATTATGAAAAAAACATTAAGATGTTTCCTGAATATGTGGGAATCAAATGTCCGGAAACTAATTTTGGAAAACTATATCCAGTAAATGAATCTCAGGAGTTTGAACTGGCGGTGTTGACCGATGCTGAACAATCTGTTGCAAATCGTAAATTAAAAGTTGAGTTGTTCACCGTAAATTGGGAATGGTGGTATGAGATTAGAGCCCAAAACGGACAATACACACACAGTAATTTTAGAAAACTGGTTTCTCAAAAAATGACGCAGACCGATGCCAATGGAAAGGCAAAAGTCAGCTTCACCATGAAGGATTACGATCGCTATTACATCAGAGTAACAAATCTGGTTACGAATCAAACATCCGGAGATTATTTTTATACCGGTTGGCCATATGAAGAAAATGATCAGAACAAAGACTTTGTGCATGTGCTGAATTTTAAGGCCGATAAAGAGTCCTATAAAATTGGAGAAAAAGCAACTTTATATCTGCCGGGTGCCGTTTCAGGACAATATCAAATTTGCATTATCAAGGAGAATAAAATTATCAAGCATTTTCAGCTTGCTGCACAGAAAGACAGGACCAGTTTCACTTTTGATATTGAAGATCAGATGGAACCAAACGTTTATGCAGATGTAAGTCTGATCCAACCTGTCAAAGATGTAGTCAATGATTTGCCTGTACGTATGTTTGGTGTAATTCCAATCATGGTACAAAATGAAAATCGAAAATTGCAACCCGGTATCCAAATGGCCGAGTCCATCAAACCGGATCAGGAATTTGAAATCGAAGTCAACGAAGCCTCCGGTAAAGAGATGGCTTACCAATTGTTTGTGGTAGACGAAGGATTATTGAATTTGACAAGATTCAAAACGCCAAATCCTTACGATTTCTTCTTACAAAAAGAAGCCATGAGGATGATGACCTGGGATAACTACAATTCTATTATCGGCGTTCATGGTGCCTCCTTTCAAAAAATATTCAGTATTGGTGGTGATCAACAAGTATCCGCAGAAGATCTTGCCAAGATGAAAAGATTTTCTTCTGTTGTTCTGTCAACAGGAGTGCAACATCTTAAACCAAAGACCAAAAACAAACATCGGTTTACCATTTCCAATTACATCGGTGAGGTCAGAGTGATGGTTGTAGCCAACAACCAAAATGCTTATGGATCAGCAGAAAAACAGGTGAAAGTTAAAAGTGAATTGATGAGCAGCATCAATTTTCCACGCGTGATGGCGACAGATGACAACATACAAGTGCCAGTTACAGTTTTCGTTCACGAGAAGAACATTTCTAAAGTAGATGTAAAAGTAACTGCAAGAGATGGAATTGAAATTGTAGGTCCAAGCCAAAAGACTGTAAATTTTGACCGGCCGGGTGAGCAAAAAGTATATTTTGACATTAAAGCTAAAGGAAAAATTGGACCGTCTGGATTGGACATAGTTTGCAGTTCAGGCGCGTATTTGAATAAATCATCGGTTACAGTTTTTATCGACAATCCGAATCCGGTTACAAGGAGTGTAACTGAATTTTGGGTGGAGCCCGGACAATCCATACAAAAGTCACTTGCGGCTTATGGAACTTCAGGAACCAGAAAAACCTTGCTCAATGTTGCTTCATTCTCAGGTGGATTGCTCACAGATTTTGCTGAAAAATTAATTCAATATCCCCATGGATGTGTTGAGCAGACTGTATCTGCAGGATTTCCTCAGCTTTATCTGGCAGATGTCATGGAGTTGAGTCAGGAACAAAAGAATCTGTGTGCTGAAAATGTGCGGAAGACTATCCAGAAATTGAAAGGCTTTCAGCGATTTGATGGAGGATTCAGTTATTGGCCAGGTGAAGCAGCTACTTATGATTACGCATCCTCTTATGTTGGTCATTTCTTATCAGAAGCCAGATCCAAGGGCTTTAATGTGCCTGAAGAAATGTTGAACAATCTGAATGAGTATCAACGTAAAGCTTGTGCTGCTTATAACAAATTAAAATTCAATAATGCAAGTAATCTTGAATTTAATCAAGCTTATAGATTGTATACATTGGCGGTGGCAGGTAGAGCCGATTGGGCAGCTATGAACCGACTGATGTTGCAGCAGGAAAAGACTTTGATGGGTAAATGGTTGCTGGCTGGAGCATACGCCTTATCAGGTAAAAAGGAAATCGCTGCGAAATTAATTGAAGGATCCGCTATGGAAGTTCCGGCTTATCAGGATGATTACTTTAATTATGGTTCCGATATGCGCGATGAGTCTTTTATTGCGATGGTGCTAAACGATATGGGAAACAAAACGGAATCAGCAAAATTGATTCAAAAAATTATTAAAAGAATTGCCGCTGAAAAATATTTTTCCACGCAAGAAATGTCCGTTTTGCTTTTAAGTATGGGTAAGATTTTAAATAAAAACGGAGCGGTTTCTACAGAAATGAAGTTCACGCTTGATTGGAACAATCAACCAAAAGACATTAATTCAAAATTTGCTGCTTATCAGGAATCATTGGGGGATCAAAATCAAAATAATTTAACATTCAAAAACAATTCTTCCATTCCACTCTCTGTACAAATCATACAATTTGGAAAATTATCCTCTTCCATTAATGTCTCAGAATCGAATGGCTTGAAATTGCTGGTCAGTTATCTGGATAAGGAAGGAAGGAAAGTGGACCTTGCAAATTTACCTCAGGGAAAGGACTTGATTGCAAGGGTCCAAATCTCTCAAAATGGTAAATTGGGCAATCTGAAAAATCTTGCACTTACGGCAGTTTTTCCTTCCGGTATGGAGATTAATAATCTTAGGGTAGGAGGAATTGAAAGTAATAGGACGGATATCAAGTATCAGGATTTTCGTGATGATCGGGTTATGTATTATTTTGATTTGTCTGCAAGTAAGGAAATGTTGATTAACATACCATTGACTGCGGCTACAGCAGGTACATTCTCTTCACCGGAATTCTTCTGTGAAGCCATGTACGAACCATCTGTTTTTGCTCGATACAAACCCGGCAAATTGATTATAAAATCAACGAGATAGGAGGAATGATCCTCAGAAGATTTACCTGGTTTTGTGCAGCAGGTTCAATCTTGTGGCTTGGATCATTAGTGAAGGCTAGTTATGCATTGGATCAATTTTGTTATTCCGCCGTATTGTTGGATAAGCATGATGCTTTTTTGTCAGCCAAAGTAGCCTGTGATGGGCAATGGCGTTTTCCCATCACAAAGAAATTGCCGGAGACGTACAAGCAGGCTTTAATATTTTATGAGGATAAGAATTTCTACCGGCACTTTGGCATTGATCCATTTGCATTGGTGAGAGCATTTTACCAGAATCTGAAGAATGGAAAAGTAATTTCCGGAGCCAGTACCATCAGTATGCAATTGGCCAGATTGTGTCTTAAGAATAAGTCAAGAAGCATTTTTACAAAATTAGAAGAAATGTATCTGACCATTGGTTTTGAATTTTTATACTCCAAGGAAAAAATACTTCAACTCTATTCCGGTTTGGCACCATTTGGTTCCAATGTGGTGGGATTAGAAACAGCCATCTGGAAATATTATCACAAACGACTTGAAGATCTTAGTTGGGCAGAAGCCGCGCTGTTTGCTGTTTTACCCAATCAACCCTCCATGTTACATCTTTCAAAAAACAGGGAAAAACTGCTTTTAAAACGCAACCGTTTACTAAGGGACTTAAATAATTCCATTATTATCAGTCAAGATGTTTATTCGCTGTCCATTGAAGAACCACTTCCGGATAAACCATTGGTTCTTCCAAGAAATGCTCCTCACGCACTTGAATATGCCATCAAATTAAAAGGAGATGCAACCATTATGAATTCAACCATTGATTTGAATTTACAAAATGAAGTGATCCGGATCAGCAGAAACCATCATCGCATTTTTAAAGCCAATGAAATTCATAATCTCGCTGTCCTGGTGGTTGAAAATAAATCCGGGAACATCCTGGCATATCTTGGTAACAGTATGGATTCTTCAGTTGTCCGAAACGCAGATGTGGACATGGTTCATGCGCCGAGAAGTTCAGGTTCTGTTTTAAAACCTTTGCTGCTTGTGGCCATGATGGATCTGGGTTTGGTTGGTCCGGGTTCTTTGGTTCCTGATATTCCCACGTTAATAAATGGTTTTAGACCAGAAAACTTTTCTCGACAATATTCCGGAGCGGTGAGTTGCCGGGAAGTAATTCAAAAATCATTGAATGTCCCAAGTGTCCTGATGTTAAAAGAATACGGGATCCCTGTGTTTTATGCGAATCTTAAGAGATTTGGTTTTTCTCATTTATTCAGACCCTGGGAAGACTATGGATTGTCCTTGATATTGGGTGGGGCAGAAGTGAATATGGCCGATTTGGCACGCACGTATGCTTATCTGGCACATACTCTGAATGTATACCAGGATCATCAACAGAAATATCCTGATTTTTCTGACTACCACTTACGCTTGTTAAAAAATGAAAAGCCTCACCAGAATATACTAAACTCAAATCCTGACCTTCAAACTGCCGGGGCCATCCATCACATGTTTCAGAGCATGCGTTTGCATGGGATGAATCAGGAGGAGTTTAATATCCACACCCGTAATTCGCTTTCCCCCATTGCCTTGAAAACAGGCACCTCTTTTGGATATAAGGATGCCTGGTGTGTAGGAGTTAACCCTGACTACACAGTGGTGGTATGGATTGGGAATGCCAATGGAATGGCAAGACCGGGTTTGATAGGAATTCAAACCGCCGCGCCATTGATGCAGGAAATTATACAATTACTTCCTGCCGAACGAGAATGGACAATCCCATATGACGACATGGTATTTATACCCGTATGCAGACAAAGTGGCTTTACCCCTGGTAGATATTGTACGGACATCGATACACAATACCTTCCAAAAGCTTCCAAATTGTTAAAAACTTGTACTTTTCATCAAAAGATATTCCTGGATACCACTTTAAATTTTCGGGTATTTAAGGATTGTGAATCTCAAATTGTAGAGGCGAACTGGTTTGTGTTGCCTCCGGCTATGGAATACTTTTATGCCTCCGCACATCCGGAATTCAAAGCCATGCCGCCATTAAGGGAGGATTGCCGGGAGAAGGGGGCTGAGCAATTCAGGACGCTCGCCTTTATTTATCCCAACCACAATGCTCAGATTATGATACCTGTAGATCTGGATCTGCAAAAAAATCCCATGATCTTCAAGGCAACTCACAGGGATCCCGGTGCAGAGATCATGTGGTTTATGGACAACACCTATATTGCCAGTTCCAACTATCCATTTGAACTTACTTTTATTCCTCCGCCGGGCCGGCATCACTTTATGATTATGGACCGCGAAGGGCACTCCTCAGTGATAAAAGTCGACGTTGTAAGATAAAATAAGGTGGGTTGTTGATATTGATTTTCCGCCTTGTACTTCCCTACAAAGGGTGCATTTCCCAAAATTCCTTTAGCTTTGCCCAATTTTTCAGATATAGAAAATTATTATATGGCCAATAAATTGCTGATTGTCGAGTCCCCAGCCAAAGCAAGTACCATCGAAAAATTTCTCGGAAAGGAATTTAAAGTTAAGTCTTCTTATGGCCATATACGAGACCTTGACAAAGGGCCTAAAGGCATTGACATTGAAAATAAATTCACCCCTAGCTACATTGTTTCTCCAGATAAACACAAGGTGGTCAAGGAGTTGAAAGAATGGGTGGCGAAGGTGGATGAAGTCTGGCTCGCGACGGACGAGGACCGTGAAGGAGAAGCCATTTCCTGGCATTTATGTGAGGTTTTGGGTTTGAATCCCAAAGAGGTCAAGCGAATTGTCTTTCGCGAAATTACCAAACCCGCGATTCAGGATGCCATCAAGAATCCAAGGACAGTAGATCTCGATTTGGTGAATGCCCAGCAAGCCAGAAGGGTCCTTGATCGACTGGTGGGTTTCGAATTATCTGAAATTCTTTGGAGAAAAGTAAAAAATAAATTATCCGCCGGTCGTGTCCAATCTGTAGCCGTCAAGCTGGTGGTGGATAGAGAAAGAGAGATTCAGGATTTTAGTCAGGAGGCGTTCTTTAAAGTGGATGGTCTTTTTCAGGTCAAAAGCCCGAAAGAAGCTATTTTAAAAGCTACACTCGATCATAAATTTAAAACGGCGCAGGAGTCCGAAGAATTTTTAAAAATTTGCAAAGACTCAAGCTATAAAGTAGATGGAGTAGAAGTTAAGCCGGTAAAACGATATCCGGCTCCACCATTCACTACTTCGACGCTGCAACAGGAGGCGAGCAGGAAGCTTGGTTTCAGTGTAAACCGAACCATGTCTACTGCACAAAGACTGTATGAATCCGGTAGCATCAGTTACATGAGAACGGATTCAACCTTCATCAGCCAAACGGCATTATCAGCCATGGCCGTTGAAATCGAAAAACAGTTTGGGAAAGAATACGTCAATACCAGACAGTACAAAACTAAAAACTCGAGCGCACAGGAAGCGCATGAGGCCATTAGACCTACCTACATGGATCTTCGAAATGCCGGCGAGACGAGTGACCAGCAAAAACTATACGAGTTGATCTGGAAGCGTGCCATGGCCTCACAGATGTCTCCGGCAGAATTGGAAAAGACCATCGTACAACTTTCAATCAGTAAATCAACCGCTCACAAATTTGTTGCGGAAGGTGAGGTGTTGCTTTTTGATGGTTTTTTGAAACTCTATCTGGAATCATCGGATGAAGAAGAAGATGGACAGGAAGGTATGTTGCCTGCGGTAAAGGCAGGAGACTTGCTCCCTTATCAACAAATTACGGCTGTAGAGAGATTTACAAGAGCTCCGGCGAGATATACGGAAGCCAGTCTGGTAAAGAAACTCGAAGAATTAGGAATCGGTCGTCCTTCCACCTACGCCCCGACCATCAGTAAAATCATGGAAGAGGAAAGAGGTTATGTAGTGAAAGAATCCAGAGAAGGTATGGTGAGAAATTTTAAAAAATTCAACCTTTCCAATGGAAAGATTGTGGCCACTACAGAATCTGAAAATACCGGAGCTACTAAAAATGTCTTGTATCCAACAGCCATCGGAATGGTAGTCTGCGATTACCTTGCTTCCCATTTCGGAGAAATCATGAACTACGGTTTTACCGCTGAAATTGAAAAGGATTTTGATGAAATAGCAGACGGAAAGCGTAACTGGGTGAAGATGATAGATGAATTCTACTGGCCTTTTCACAAGGATGTAGAAAAGGTGATGGCCGAAGGCGAAAGGGCTAGAGGACGAAGAGATCTTGGCTCAGATCCGGTCTCCGGAAGGAAACTGATTGCTCAGTTAACTCGATTTGGTCCGGTTGTACAGATCGGAGATGTAGAAGAATTGGACGAAAACGAAAAACCGCGTTATGCCAACCTGCGTCCCGGACAAAGCCTTGAAACCATTAGTTTTGAGGAAGCAATGGATCTTTTCAAATTGCCAAAAGATCTGGGCACTTTTCAGGATTTGCCAGTATCTGTTGGTGCTGGTAGGTTTGGTCCATATGTAAAGTTCGGCGAACAGTTTATCTCTATCCCCAAAGGTACGGACCCTTTAGGATTGAGTATGGAAGATGCCATCACCCTGATTCAGGGAAAACAAAAGGAGGATGCACCAATAGGACATTATAAGGAACTTCCAATCACCAAAGGGAAAGGGCGTTTCGGGCCTTTCATTAAATGGAATGGAATGTTTATCAATGTTCCGAAAAGAATAAATCACGATACCCTGACATTGGAAGAGGCAATACCATTGATTGACGCAAAAGAGGTAAAAGAATCCAACCGATTTATCCACAATTGGCCGGAAGACAAAATCAGTGTTGAAAATGGTCGGTGGGGTCCTTACATCAAATTTGGTAAGAAGCTCATCAACATTCCAAAAGTCAACGATCAGAAGGTTACTTCTGAGATTGCCGCTACGATGAGTAAGGAGGATTTTAAGAAAATTATAGAAGCCCAGGTTCCCGGTGCTTTTGACAAAAAGGTAAAGGCAAAACCAGCGGCAAAAGCGACTGTGAAAGCAAAGGCAAAAGCCCCCGCAAAAAAGAAATAGGATTTAGTTTCGAAGTATTTATTTTATTTGGTAGCCCAATTTATATCAGGCACTTACCATTCTGATGATGACCTCAGAAGCTTTTTGCATATCCTGAACACAGACCCATTCTTTTTTTGAATGGATGCCATATTCACCTGCAAATAAATTCGGGCATGGCAATCCCATAAAGGAAAGCCGGCTGCCATCTGTTCCACCACGAATGTGACCTTTTATAAGTTTTAGTCCGGATGCAGCAATCGCATCTTCTGCTCTTTTGCAAACTTCCGGATGCTGGTCCAGCACTTCCTTCATGTTTCGGTATTGTTCCTTACGGCTTATCTCAAAGCCTGAATGTGGAAAGGAATCCATTACCTTTTGGCAAATGGAGGTAAGTTCGGCCACGTGTTGATCCAATTTAGAGGTGACAAAATCGCGCAGGATAAAATCAATTTCAGCGTGCTCCAGATTGCCTTCGAGTCTGGTGGGATGAACAAAACCTTCATAATCGTCAGTGGATTCAGGAGACATGCGATTCTTAGGTAAAGCTGCAATGATCTCACCGGCAATTTTTATGGCATTTTCCATCTTGCCTTTGGCATAACCGGGATGCGTGGAGACCCCTTTTATTTTTATGGTACAGGCATCCGCCGAAAAGGTTTCATCTTCCAGACTTCCGATTGGTCCACCATCCAGGGTGTAACCAAAGTCTGCACCCAGTTTCTGAATATTGACATGATCGACCCCGTGTCCGATTTCTTCATCCGTAGTAAAGAAAATAATCATCTCCCCATGTTCTATGTCCGGGTGATTTTTTAGAAATAGCGCAGCTTCCATTATGGCGGTTACGCCGGCCTTGTCGTCTGCACCTAAAAGCGTATGTCCGGAGGCGGTGATCAAATCCAATCCAATTTTCTGCTTGAGGTCCGGAAAATCTGCAGGGCTTATGACCACAGTGGGATCATCCGGCAAAACAAGATCTTCACCTTTGTAGTTTTTGTGCAAAATAGGTTTTACATCTGTTCCGCTGCAATCCGGTGCGGTATCCACATGTGCACAAAAGAATATTTTGGATTTTTTATCCGCATTGTTTGCTGGAATTCTTGCATATACATAACCGAATTCATCCGTCTCTGCCTGGATTCCAGCAGCGGTGAGTTCTTGAAACAGCATCACTGAAAGATTTTTTTGTTTTGCGGTAGAAGGGCTGGAAGTAGATGCCGGATCTGCCTGTGTGTCTATCTTTGCGTAACGAATAAAGCGGTCTGCGGTAGTCTCAAAAGCTTTTGTAAAGTCCATGGGTCCAATTTTTTTCAAATATAGCTGCTGTTCTATTTATTTGAGAAACTTAATTTTATCGCACTTGTTCTAAGGATGATGTACCCTGATTTTATACCAAAAGAAAAATTGCTGCTCCTTTACGATGGGGAATGCCCATTTTGTTTGGCATCGGTAAGATTTTTATTGGCCAGAGATCACAAGGATAAACTTCGGTTTGCGAGTTTACAGGAAGAAAGAATTCAGCCTTTTTTGGTGGAGAGAAATTTGCTTGCAATGGATACTCTGGTAGGGCTGCAGCAGGGTAAAGTTTTTGTCTACAGCAGGGCAGTAGCGGCTGCATTGTACGAATTAGGAGGGATTTGGCGGATTCTTAGCAAAGTCATAGGTTTGTTTCCGGCAAATATCACAGACGGCGTTTATCGTTTCATTGCCCGTCATCGGTTGCGCATTTTTAGAAAAAAAGAGTATTGTCAACTACCGGATCCTTCCCAAGCAAATAAATTTATAAAGTTTGGATAGCACGGGAACTTAATCAGGCCAATTTGCAGTTATTGGGTTACTTGTAAACGTATAAGGGGCTGACTGGAATCGACAGGAAATGTGATTGGTTAGTAAGCATGCCGTAGGATGATAGTACGCTACGTAAAAAACGATTATCAAACCACAAATGGCAATACAACTTTTGCCGTTGCAGCTTAATTCTAGGAATTAATTTGCTTCTGTGCAATGGAGCTGAAGTCTGATAGGCTCCTGTCGCGCATCAAACCTTTTCAGACTGGTCGCTTGCAAGTCCCGGGCAAGAGACAAGATTAAGGGAATACGCTTTGGAAAGGTGGTTTCTTAACCTACTCCTTAGCCGACAACCGAATAGGAAACTAAGCATGTAGAAAGTTAATGGGTTCTTTCTCTGGACCGGGGTTCGACTCCCCGCAGCTCCACAAAACTTATAAATTCGACTGCCGACTATTAGTCGGCATGGCGACCACGAGAAGCGTGCGTCGTTATGCAGACGCTCCGGTCTGAATGAAAATTCAGAAGCCTTTGAATTTTCATCCCCGCAGCTCCACAAAAATTAATTCAGCAATCTGTTCCTATTTAAAATAAGGGATAGATTAAATACCTTATACGATCTGTCTTTATTATTTCTGATTATAATATTTGTGCTCATTTTTTATTTAGGGCCATTTTACAAAAAGCAACCAACAAAAGGCTTTTTGATAGAATATCTAACTTTTTGAGCCCCTAGCTGATTATAGTATTAACATTATTTAGTTTGTCTATACAGCACAAGTAGATCAATTTGCGTCTTATATTTAGAGTGAGTCAATTTACCTCCTCAAATATTTAATAACATGGTCAGAAGTTTCAATTTCTTTTTACCGTTCATTGGTTTGGTGCTGTTCATTTCAATGGATGGTTTTGGCCAATGCACCCCGCCATCAGCGGATGAATGCGAAGACGCCAACCTTCTTTGTTCATTAGATGAGGTAAATGGGTATACCTGCCAGAATACAACTTATTCCAATCCTACCGGTTGTTCGCCACTCTGTCCATCAGGTGGGGGAGCTCATAATACTGGTTGGTGGGCATTTGTGTGCGATGGTGGACCGGTAACCATTACCATTACTTTCAGTAACTGCTCCGTCAATGGAAGTGGAGTTCAGATGGGTATTTGGGGAGATTGCGATTGTAATAAATCTATAGTTTGTAATCCTGCTTGTAATGGTCCTGGATCATTCACAATTTCAGGTAACCTTACTGCTTGCAAAACATATTATTTGTTTGTAGATGGTTGTTCCGGAGACGTTTGTGATTTCACCTTGACAACTACAGGTGGTTCTGCCCCTTTGTTACCTCCTTTAGGTAAGATCATGGGCCCACGTGATGTCTGCAAAGGTGCTTGTAACATTAAATACACCATCAGTACGGGTGGTGCATGCGATCCTACTTATGAGTGGACATTGGATGGAACAGAAATTGGTAGTGGATTAGGGGAGGTGACACTTAATTTTCCAGATGAAGGAGATTTTCAATTATGCGTTACGGCTTATATTGGTAACCCTCAATCCGGATCAATTTGTGATCAGGACGGTCCACGTTGTATAACCATTTTGGTTAGACCTACAGCAGACAAAGTTGGAACACCACGGACTCTTTGTAGTGAACGTGTACCTTTCAATTGGCATGGGGAGCTAGTTACTGCTACTGGGCAATATCGTCATGAATTTACAG
Organism: Candidatus Vicinibacter affinis; assembly: GCA_016714365.1. Classification (NCBI taxonomy): domain Bacteria; kingdom Pseudomonadati; phylum Bacteroidota; class Saprospiria; order Saprospirales; family Saprospiraceae; genus Candidatus Vicinibacter; species Candidatus Vicinibacter affinis. Next base: position 2,163,339 of record JADJNH010000005.1, read on the forward strand.
ACAAAAAGACTTGCTGTGTTTTCGATTCCATTGTTTATTTTAATGTGATTTATGACGATAGCCTTGGATGCAAAAAGGCAACTTACATTTCGGGTCGTGTTTTTTTAGATACAAATGTGGATGGGATTTTTAATTCGAAAGATATAATCTTGAAAAATTATTTTCTTAATTCAGGTCCTGGATCCTTTACTACTTTTTCTTCAGATTCCGGTTATATATTACTCGTGACAAAAGATGCAGTAAACACTATCAAGGTTGCTGTTCCTAATCCAAATTTTGCATTTTCTGTACCTGATGAATATCTTATTAATGTGGGTAATGTATATGGACAGTTTCCTGGCCAATATGATTTTGCCATCCAGGAAAAACCAAGGATTGATCTGGAGGTTGCAATTAGTTCAACCATCGCCCGTCCCGGGCGCTCTACAATCGTCAACTTACGAATATCAAATGTAGGTAATGTCCCGGTCCCTTATTCAAAGTTGTCTTTGAAATTTCCAATTGGATGGAATGTAATAGAATCCATTCCAAAACATCAAACTGTAATCGGAGGAAATCAGTTGATTTGGGATATATTGGATACGTTAGGAATAAAAGAATCCAAGATTTTTACAATTTCTCTCGAGACACCTTCCACAGCCATGGTAGGTTCTGCTTTTAGCTTAGTAGCCGATGTATATTGCCAGAACGATGCTGATCTTCTCAACAATCAAGCCATATGGAATGACAGAATTCGGGCTTCTATTGATCCAAATGATAAGCTTGTAGATAAGGCAAAATATTATCCTTCAGCAGATCATTCCGGTGAACTAATCTATACCATAAGATTCCAAAATACTGGGACAGACACTGCCTTTGACATCATCATACGAGATACCTTATCCAATGCGTTGGACCCCACAAGTGTGAGGGTGTTACATGCGAGTCATCCATTTCAATTGCAAATGAAGAAATTGGGCAATTTGGAGATTTTATTTAAAAATATTTTACTTCCGGATAGCAGCACCAACGAATTTGCTTCCCATGGATTTGTCCAGATCGCAGTCAAACCAAAAACTACCACTGACCCATTTTATATTACTAATCGGGCATCCATTTATTTTGATTTTAACCCTCCGGTGATGACAAACACGGCTTCCACATATGTTGGCTTGGTGAATACAGAATTACCCGTTAAACATGGAAAACTAAGGGTGACACCCAATCCATTTAATCATCACATGATGGTGGAATATGAATCCACCGGAAATTCAAGAGATTACCGATTGAAAATTATTAATATACAGGGGAAGCAAATATTGAATGCAGTGGTAGAAAAGGCAGGGCAAATTCAATTTAATTCGGAATTATATCCTCCGGGTATTTATAGAATTTTTTATCTGGCGGACGGAAAGGTGCTTTCTTCAATGAATATTATGAAAATGCCATAAGTTTTGGATTTAAAAACAGACCTGTTTTAAATACTTTTAAGTTTTAAAGTGATTCATATTTGTTAGCTAAGATTAAAGTTATATACATCTAGTGATTTAAACTCCTTATTTTTGAAAGGATATAATCATTTATAAGAAGTGTTTGAAAGGGTTAGGAAGATGTATTTTTTAGAAAGGTTACCCGATTTTCAGAAGCCTATATAAATCTTTGAACCTGCCTGGAATCGTTAGTGATCAGGATGAATTGATGGCAATTCAACTGTATGATTCTTAAGATTGAACTTCCCAAATGGATATTAACAAATCACTATTTTGTCTCTTTATGTGAAAATAAATTCAATATATTTCTTTTTGAATTTTGTTTCAAAAAAAAATATTAATTTTAATTTAGTAAACCTTATGGGTTAGTGCCTCCAAGTGAAAAACTTGTTCTGAGTGTCTTTGTCATCCGGCAAGATGTTTTGTAATTGGATTATAGTGAGGTAGCCCGGTTTATTTAGAAAATCATAAAAAATACCAATATGATGAACCTAAAATTTATTACACTTTTTTATTTGCTTTTTCTTTTATTTACCCCTGTAAAAAACACTGGACAATGCACTCCGCCTTCAGCGGATGTCTGTGAAAAAGCCATTACTTTCTGTTCATTAGATGAGCTAAATGGGTATTCCTGCCAGAATACCAACTATAGCAATCCTACTGGCTGTACTCCTCTATGTCCTTCCGGTGGAGGTGCCCATAACACTGGCTGGTGGGCATTTATATGTGACGGAGGACCAGTTTCCATCACCATGACTTTTTCTAACTGTTCTGTTAATGGGACTGGAGTTCAAATGGGTATTTGGGGTGATTGTGAGTGTAACGAATCTATAGTTTGTAATGCTAACTGTAACGGTCCTGGTTCTTTTACCTTGTCTGGGAATCTTACAGCTTGTAAAACTTATTATCTCTTTGTAGACGGTTGTTCGGGGGATGTTTGTGATTTCAAAATTTCAACCTCAGGTGGAGCACTTCCAGAATTTCCTGCATTTAGTGATGTTTTAGGGGTAAGTGATCTTTGTGGGGGAGCGTGTGATGTTAAATATGTCGTTTTGCCACTCGGAAATTGTGAACCCAATTACATTTGGACTTTGAATGGTAGAAAAGTTGGTAATAGTTTAGGAAATGTTAATTTGGATTTTCCTGTAGAAGGTGATTTTCAACTGTGTGTTACTCCTTTTGTTGGTAATTCTAGATCCAACTCTATTTGCAATCAGTATGGCCCAATTTGCAAAACTATTAAGGTGAGAAGGAGTCCAGATAAAATAGGCTCACCAAGGTTTATCTGCAGTGAAGAAGTGCCATATAATTGGTTTGGAGAATTGGTTTGTTATACAGGTGAATATCGGCATGAATTTTCAGATTTTAAGACATGTTGTAATTTTGACTCCATTGTTCATTTTAAAGTCATCTATGACGACAGCCTTTGGTGCAAAAAGTCAACTTACGTTACTGGTCGTGTTTTTTTAGATACAAATGTGGATGGGATTTTTAATTCGAATGATAAAATTTTGAAAAATTATTTGCTTAATTCAGATCCTGGATCCTTTGCTACTTTTTCTTCAGATTCCGGTTATATATTACTTGTGACTAGAGATACAATAAACACAATCAAAGTTTCTGTTCCTAATCCAAATTTTACATTTTCTGTGCCTGGAGAACACCTCATTAATGTAGGAAAAGAATATGGTCAGGTTTTAGGCCAATTTGATTTTGCAATTCAGGAAAAACCATGGATTGATCTGGAGGTTGCAATAAGTTCAACTTTTTCACGTCCTGGCCACTCCTCCATTGTGAATATACAAGTTTCCAATTTAGGTAATGTTTTGGTTCCAAATTCAAAATTGTCTCTGAAATTTCCAAGTGGATGGAACATAATAGAATCCACTCCAGACTATCAAACGGTATTCGGAGGAAATCAGTTGATTTGGGATATATGGGATACGTTAGGAATAAAAGAATCCAAGATTTTTACCATTACTCTCGGGACACCTTCAGCAGCCAAGGTAGGTTCTTCTTTTAGCTTAGTAGCCGATGTATATTGCCAGAATGATGCTGATCTTCTCAACAATCAAGCTATATGGAATGACGAAATTGTGACCTATTATGATCCAAATGGTAAGCTTGTAGATAAGACCAATTATAATCCATCGACAGACCACTCTGGTCAACTAATCTATACTATAAGATTTCAAAATACTGAGACTGACACTGTCTTCGACATCACCATACTAGATACCTTGGCCAAAAAATTGGATCCTACTACTGTAAGGGTAGTACATGCTAGTCATCCATTTGTTATGCAAGTTAAAAAAATGGGTATTTTGGAGATTTTATTTAAAAATATTTTACTCCCAGATAGTAGTACAAATGAGCCAGCATCTCATGGATTTGTCCAATTTTCAGTTAAGCCTATAGTAGGTTCAAAGCCATTTGTACTTGTGAACAGAGCGTCTATTTATTTTGATAACAATACTCCAGTTTTAACAAATGCCGCTGAAACTTATATTGGATTGGTCACAACAAAAGAAATCACTAGGTCAGGGAAACTTCTCGTCTCACCAAATCCTTTTCATAATTATTTAACAGTGGATTACGAAACTGATTTGCAATCGAGGCTTTATAAGCTGCAATTGATCAACATACAGGGCAACAAGTTAGTTGACATAAATGTGCAAAAGTCTGGTCAGACAAATATCAATACAGAATTTATTCCACCTGGTATTTACAGGCTTTTTTATTTGGCAGATGGGAAAGTTTTGTCCTCAGTGAATGTTTTAAAAATTAATTTGAGGTAGATTTTTATCAGTTTTACTTTTTTTTAAAAGGACTGTCCGTGTATTGAATTTAATAGGTAACCAAGGACTTCATCTTAGTACTCTAGGCTGACAGTTCTAATTTTTTCCTAAGTTTGCCTTATGAAGCATTTTCTAAAAAAGCTCTTTTTGGGTGATCCTGCGACCAATACCATCTCTAATGACTTCCATAAAGACAAAAGAAAGGAGAACATCAGAGCCATCTGGCATAATGAACATCACAATGACTACGGCCTTGAAAAGATTTTTAGATTATTCCTTGCGGCCTCACAATTTGTTTTTCCTTCCAGTTACATCAAGCATTATCTCGAAAGATACGGGACACATTTTAAGGATCTTGCAGTGGATTTGATTGTTATATCCAAGTTGGCATTTCCAATATTTTTACTTTATTTTCAACTTCAGCATAACCACTGGCTGCTTGCACTTCAGATTTGGCTCACTGCCGAAACCTTATTGCATGCCCCAACTTTGATCTTTGCCTCAGATACCTTATCCAAACCAAAATCTTACCAAAGGTCTATGCTCCTGGTCTTTCTGAATTATCTGGAAATCCTGTTTGCTTTTGCAGTGATCTATGGTTCAGGAGACTACCTGAACCATCCTTTGGTACACTGGTACGATGCCATTTATTTTAGTTTCACCACAGGGTCATCCATGGGTTTTGGAGATTTTGTGCCAACTACATTTATTGGAAAATTATTGGTGAGTATTCAGGCCATTATATTTTTTCTGTTTGTGGTGATCTTCTTAAATTTTTTCAGCAGCAGAATGGAGAACAAAGGCTATTTCGATCAATCGAATAGGTAATTAATTTTAGAATTACTTGCATATGATTGTCTTTAAAAAATATAACCACAGAACATTCTCCATTATTTGGTGGATTTTTTCCATTCTATTTTTTGTAGTGTTTTTTTCTGCACATTTGAATGCACAGATCCCCTTGCTTTCCAAAGAAGAAATGCATAAGGATTTGGATCAATTGAATCGCTACATGAAAAAATGGCATCCTGCTTACTATGCTTATGCCAACAAAGAGCAGATGCAGATACATTATGCTTTAATGAAAGACTTGTGTGCAGATTCCCTGTCCTTGAGGGAATTCAGAAATGTCCTGAGAAAAGCAGTGGGTAAAGTGGGTTGTGGACATATAAGTGTTTCTGGCAGAAAATCCGCTTCAAAAGGCCCGTTAATTCCTTTAATTCCTGTCAAGGTAAAGATTTTAGAGGACCGATTGTTTGTAGTTTCTTGTGAGGACAGTTTAAAGAGGATTGAGCCAAAAGAAGAGATCATAAGTATTGAAGGTGTAGCATCAAATGAATGGATAAATTCAATGAAGGAACTTTCTCTTTCGGATGGGTACAATCAAACCCATAAAACCTACAGTGCAGAAATAAATTTTGCAGTGTTTATTTACTATCTTTTGGGTCATCGCGATAAATTTATTTTGAAATTGAAAGATCACTCAGGAGAAATTTACGAAACTGTTCTCTTTGCTAAAATTCCTGTATCACAGCCTAATACAATTTTAGATGAAGCATCCCGGAAATCTATTCTGAAAGAAAGTGGAATCCACTTACAAAAATTGGATGGATGTGTTGGAAGCTATCTTTTGGATGTAGATCATTTTACCGGAAAGGGGCAAGGTAAATGGTTCCGACAAGTGTTTAAAATATTAAAATCAGATCACTGCCAAAATCTAATTATTGACCTCAGGGGAAATGGGGGAGGTAACGTTTTTAAAGGCAATATTTTTTTAGCTTATCTATTGGATCAGCCAGTCCGATTTTTTACCTTCCACAGGAGATTGAGTCTGACACCATTTAATCCAAAATTCAAGGCAAGTTTTTTAGAAAGGATTACTCCGCTTTTGTTTTGTCTAAATCCAATCCAATTTCCCGGAAGGCATGGATGGTATCACAGTTTTCCATTTTTTAAAAAATATAAATATCATTTCGATGGAAAAATTTATGTGCTTACCAACGGGGGAACCTTTTCCATGGCGAGTTATGTGACCAGTCATCTGAAGCATCAGAAACAAGCTGTGGTAATCGGAGAAGAAACAGGCGGCAGTGAATTTGCCAGCAGGGGATTGGCATCCGGTAATATTGAACTGTCAAAATCAGGATTGAGAGTAGGTTTAAATGTCTATCAACTTACCTCCGGCCTTGGGTTAAAAGATTCCGGTCACGGTGTAATGCCTGACTACCCCCTAACTTATCAACCGCAAGATTGGCAGCAAAATCTCGACTTAGAACTTATTAAAGTGACTGAACTAATCAGTAAAAACGAACACCTCAGCAGGTGATAAATTGAAGTATCATTAGTTACCATTTTCTTTCTTACTTATGCTCCGAATATTGGAGCGTTATTCCCAAGCTGTAAATTTTTAAAAACATGTAATTGTAATCTGCTTCATAAGAGCCTCTGGTAGGAAATTGAACCAGCAGCTGAAGTCCAATCCATCCCGGTTCATCTGGAAATGCTTGCTTTAGACCAATATTATCTGAAACATAACACTCCAATTCGTCGCCGACGTGGGTTTGAAGGCACCGCAATGGTTTTTCAGATGCATACAAACCCCAATATGCTTTTCCACTGATTTTGATTTCGACGGAATCTTCGTAGCAACAGCGATCTACTTCATACACAACTTCAACGTGTTCTTCGGTACAGATGTTTTCCGGGGTCAACAAGTCTTCAAAAACGAAAAACCGCTGATCCCCACTGACGTAGTTGTTAAAAGGACTTGTTTTAGATATCGTTGCTTCCCATTTTAATTTATCACCTCCACACGCACCATCCTCTCCGGTTTTTTTATCACAACCCAATGTTAACATTGCAAGAATGCTGAACGCCCATAACCATGAATTAAAAATTTTCATTTTTATTTTTTCAGCAATTTGCTATTCATTCTAACCCATTTAAATGACGCAGGTCATTTATAAAAATGATAAAGTTCTATTGTTAAGCACATTTTAAGATAAAAGAATAATTCAACCTCTTTTTAAATCTGTAGACTTTAAATGAAGCTTGATTTTAATATTGGACCAGCCAGGAAAAAATGGAAGCAAGATCTCAATCTGAAGATTATTCATCTCAAAAAGGAGATCTTGCTTGAAAGCTTGGGGTTTTATCCGTTCAGCTTTATTGGATGATGATTTTTCTTGTTAAGGAACCATTGTCCAAAATAAATTTCACCATATAAAATCCAATTGGCAGAGTCAGATTAATCTCTTTCCCCAATGAATTGTCATTTGGTACTTTTATTTTTTTTATCAATTTGCCATGAGGATCAAGAAATTCAATTGAATTTATTTTTTGAGCGGATGGATTAATTATCCTGACAAGGCCACTGCTTGGGTTTGGAGCAATAAATATATTTTGTGGTTTTTCTGCTGTCTTGGCATCAGTCGGAAAGTTAAGACAGATAGCATGTCTCACTTCATCGTATTTGTAGGCTCTGTTCAGTAAATCAAACGGCTCAAATTTGAGCAATTTACTTACCGTACTGTTTTCTTTGGCCAGAACTTTAAGGTATAAAAGTGGAAATGAGTCATTCAGTGTTGAAGGATTTCCCCGGTCGTATATTATGGTGCCAACCAAAAATGAAGTGTCATTCTGCTTAACAATTGAATATTTAAAATTCGCATCGGGATCTAGTGTCACACAGCTAACAATTTGTAATCTCTTTTCATCAAAGTGGAAAGAAAATTGAAAACCCAATACTTCCTCCAAATTTTTTACAAATACCGGGACATCCTGATAAAAATCCTGGACTAAATTATTGTCCGGAATGTCCATAAGTACACATTTTTCCGGAAGGGATGTAGAAGTATTGCATCGGCTTTGTGCATCTGAGTTCAAATCACCGATCTTTACCCCTCTAAATTCACAACTGTCGCATGAAAATGTAAGGCGAAAGCTAGTGTCTGCAGGTTCTGCAAATTTCCAATAAGCATCTGATGATTCTCTTATTATGATTTGATCCAAAATTAATTCATTCAGTAACTTACTGTCAATGGAAGTTAAAGTTCCGGAGCTGTTGACATCTCCTGATTTAAAATTATATAGATTTTTGGGTGAATTTCCATTGATTAAATCATTGAGATACACGATGTCCAGTACATCAATACCGTTTATGATTTGATCAGTTTTGGTTAAGCCAAAACTACTGTTGCAAATACCAAGATTTGCAAAATCCTGACAACTGGTTTCTCCATAATTTATTTGTATGCCATTAAAACTTGTAAAAAGGTCGATGTCATGGATGGCTGTATCTGTTATTTGAGTAGCATGGAATTTTATATTTCTTAGCGTTTTTCCGGTACAGATATTGGCAGTGTCAATAATAAGTAAGGTAACAAAACATGAACTTTTATTACCGGCTTCATCTTCTGCCCAGATTCGAACTACATCACGAGAATAATCACAAGCCCTATCGCTTATAAATTTTTCACAGGTATAAGTAATTCTTGTACTGTCTGTGTTTTCTCCGAAATATACTTTAATTTTCTCCTGTCCAGTACAATTATCTTCTGCTGATTCAAGGAGTTGTTTTGCATTTATGGAAACTTCTCCATTATGATCAAGAATCAAGTTTATTAAATTACCCTTGCAAATAATAGTCGGTGCAACGCAATCTCTGACTTCAAAAGTGGATTCACAAATTCCCTTATTGCCACATCCATCTTCCACGGACCAAAAAATTTTATGAATGCCTAGTGGATATTTGCCACTTGCATTCGAAGGGTCGAAAGCCTTATCCGCAAATGGATTATCTGAGATCACGGGTAGCTCTCCAATCGCTATTTGTCTTTTACTTAAAGATCCAACTTTTAAGTCATAACTACCATATTTACCTAAACCATCGTTGTTCATATCAATTTGATAAGAGTAAATAAGAAAATCTTTAGGAGTACATGTATCTATGGCTTCTGAACTCAGCTTGATGTGGCCCTCGCATTGGCCGTTGAGCATATTTTTGATTGCAGCTTCACAAGGTCCTACTGTACAGGAAACCGTAGGAGGAGCTGTATCAATAAGTTCAATATTTTGGATAAATTCATATTTTCCCCTCTTAGGGTCTGCGAAAGGATCATAAATGCACCAATTAATAATGACCCATTTTCGTTTGATAGAAAGACAGGAGGAATCGGATTTTCCAATGATTTGGTCAAAATATTCCTTGGTGATCATGCTGCAATCTGTATTGATTATCCTTGGCGCACTAAGTGTATCAACCGGTGCTTGACAGCCATAAATTTTAACGATGTAGGCTGGATCACAAAAAGGGTACTCCCAGATTAGATCATCATGGGGGTCACACAGATTATCGGTATTAATGTAAAATGGATGACAATCTATTACCCAAATTGATTGTGTGTCACTTAAGATCAACGTATCAAAATAGGCCTGATAAATCCTCTGGATAAGACCCTGCCTGCATTTACGCTGGTCCTCGATCCGAATGATTACGGAGTCTGCTTCTGTAACATAACCATCATTTCCGTAATTTAAAGCATAAAGATTGAAAGGACTTAGTGAATCATACAATTGATGGTAATAGGTACAAGCCTTAAGACCTGCATCTGTATTTATTCCCGGATAAGAAATGCTGGAATCTTCAATGCAAAATGAAGCACAAACGAGGTCGAAGACAATTAAATCACCCAGTTGTCCTGTGTCTGGAGACAATCCTCCTAGATAGCTAAGATCAGGGTTTGACAAACTATCCAAGTCGATGGAATAACTACAACTCAACACCAGATCAGAAGGTGCTTTCAATCGAAATGTGCTCGATGGCTCTGACCATGAAAATGGAAATATCCAATTCCAAATGAATAGAGATGAAATTAAAAAGCAAAAGGAAGAATTCTTGTTAAATGGCATAACAGGGAGTTTAATTTGATAATACAGAATGCACTATAGGAAAATCCCATAATGGTCGATCTTAATAGGAAATCTGTAAATTTATCCGAGGGCTAATAACAAAACTTTACAAGTATAGTAATACTTATAGTGTAAACCAAGTATTTATGGTCTTAATTATTTACACATTAAACAGAAAATGCATCACGTCTCCATCCTGAACGATGTACTCCTTTCCTTCTGTTGCCATTTTTCCGGCTGCTTTGATGGCCGCTTCTGATTTATATTTTACGTAGTCATGGTAATGAATGACTTCCGCACGGATGAAGCCTTTTTCGAAATCTGAATGGATAACTCCCGCTGCTCCGGGTGCTTTAGTGCCTTTCTTTACTGTCCAGGCACGAACTTCTTTAACCCCGGCTGTAAAATAGGTTATTAACTCTAGTAAATTATAGGCCGCTCTTGTGATTTTATGAGTGCCGGGCTCTGTAAGTCCCAGGTCCGCAAAGAAACCTGCTCTGTCCTCTTCAGGTAATTCAGTGATTTCTGCTTCTATGCCTGCGGAGATAATCAACACATCTGCTTTTTCGGATTTGATGGCTTCAATAAATCTTGCTGTGTGTCCATTACCGGTGTGAATACTCCCTTCATCCACATTGCATACGTACAAAACAGGTTTTCCAGTGAGGATCTGACTGGATTTAACGAATTGAGCGCTGTCTTCATCGTGGACAAAAGCGCGTGCAGTTTTCCCATCGCTAAGATGAATCAATAACTTTTCTCCGATTTCAATGTCTCTCAATACTTCCTTGTCGCCTGATTTCGATTGTTTGCGTAATCTGTCCAATCTTCTCTCCAGCGATTCTATATCTTTCAGAATAAGTTCTGTATCTACCACTTCCTTGTCTCTTACCGGGTCCACGGATCCGTCCACATGCACTACATTGTCATTGTCAAAAGCCCTGACCACGTGAATGATGGCATCCACTTCTCTAATATTGGCCAAAAACTGATTGCCCAGTCCTTCACCTTTGGAAGCACCTTTGATCAAGCCTGCAATATCCAGTATGTCGACTGTGGTAGGGATCAACTTTTGCGGATTCACCAAACTCGCCAATTCTGCAAGCCTGGGATCTGCCACGGTGATCACACCCAGATTCGGGTCCTTCGTGGCGAATGGATAATTGGCTGCCAGCGCACCTGCAGAGGTGAGCGCATTGAACAAGGTTGATTTTCCTACGTTAGGTAATCCTACGATTCCGCATTGTAAACCCATATGGTGATCATTTTTTACAAAGGCGCAAAGGTAGAAATTCCCTTTATTTAAGCCCTGTTTGGCTCGGTTATTATTCTTCTGTTAACATGAATTATCTCGCACATCTCGTTCTGGCCTACCCATATCAAAATCTAATGGTCGGTAATTACCTCGCAGATTTTATTCAGAAGCGGGATGAAAAAAATATTTTGGCCGATTTCCTCCCGGGAATTTCATTTCACCGTTGGATCGATAATTACACCGATCATCATGCCACCGTGGATGAATTAAATGTCATTTTCAGACCGGCTGTGCACAAATATGCACCAGTGGCAACAGACATTGTAATGGATTATTTTCTTCACTTCAACTGGAGTCTTTTTATGGAGGTTGATTATGATGTATTTGCAGAGAAAATTTATGATTTACTAAAATTGAAATCCATGGATTTTCCGGAGCCGGCGCAAACCATTACCCATCGCATGATTCAGGGATCATGGTTGGACCAATACAAATCCATGGAGGGACTTGCGGATGTTATGAATCGAATGAACCGCAAGGCAAAGTTTGATGTGCAATTTGAAAATACGCTGGAGATTGTCAGGAGCCAGCATGATAAACTGAATGCACTTTTTCTGCACTTTTATCAGGACATCAGCAGAGAAGCGGTGAGTTGGCTTAACCTTCGAAATGAAATGAAATCGTAAGCGTTCGGGAAAATAATTTGTCGATGATCGTAGACTCAATCAGCTTGTTGTCGTAAATCAAAACATTGTTCAAACCATGGGAGAACTTAATCTCAGGTGTGAAAATAAAATAAGGAAGAAAGAATTGCATTCCTGCTCCGATTTCAATTTGAAAATCGTGCGGCGATATTCTCACCAAATCAAAGCGGTTTTTATCTGAACGACTGTTGGAGGCAAAATCATAGGAATATTTAACTCCGGCAAGCATAAATACTCTGGCATCCTTGTATGGGGCAGAAGTAAAACGCACCACCATCGGTATTTCACCAAATACAGATTCCAGCAAATCCTCCTGAACCGGGCCACCATTGGTGGGTACGTAAAGCAATTTTCGGTATGAAAGTGAGATGGATGGAAGGAGGCGATAATCAAAATATTCGCCGATCTTAAAATTAGTAATCATGCTGAGCGTGAGGCCCGGGCTTGCAACTCCTTCATTGACCTTGAACGCACCTTCCGGTCTTAGTGTTCTGGAATGCTCCACCTTAAATCCTGAAGAGTTTAAAGCCAGCGTCAGGCCAAAATAATGGGACTTTTTCTTAAAGCCCTCATAATTGTAATTGCGCACTCTTGTTTGTGCAGACAAACTAAGAGTTGTAATACAAAAAACGAAAAAAACTATGGTTTGATACCGGTGTAAATGCAACATATACCTAAAGTCAGTGAACGGTGTGCACAGCGAACAAATCCCCTTTGTGACAGCCTCTCGAGAAAACGCTCATAATCCGGAAACTGTTGCACAGATTCATATAAATATTGATAGGCTCGTGGGTCTTTTGAGACCAATTTGCCAAAATTGGGGAGTAAGTATTTGAAATATAATTGAAACAAATGTTTGAATGGAAAACTCTTGGGCTTTGAAAATTCAAGGACGATGATTTTTCCACCGGGTTTGGTCACGCGATACATCTCAGCCAGACCTTTATCCAAATCTTCAAAATTGCGAACGCCAAAAGCAGCCATGACGGCTGAAAATCGGTCGGTGTCATAAGGTAAATTCTCCGAATCCCCCAGGTCCAGTTGAATTTTATCGGTAAGACCTAATTTATGGAGACGTTTGCGTCCCAATTCGAGCATCCCTTCAGAAAGGTCCATGCCACGGAATTTGAGGGTGGGGTATTTCTTATACGCCTGAATGGCCAAAACTGCGGTGCCGGTAGCCACGTCGAGCACTTCTTCCCCGGCCGGAACATCTGCCAATTCTGCAATGGCTTTTTTTCGCCAACTTCTGTCGATGCCTAAGGAAAGTACGCCATTCAAAAAATCGTACACCGGAGCGATGCGGTTAAACATTTGACGGACCTGTGATTTCTTGCTTCCTTCCAGGTCTGTATATGGTTTTGTTTCTGCCAAAAATGATGGATTTACGACAAAGATACAAGGCTTGACTCAGTTTAAATGAACAGATTATGCATGATGAAAAATAATATATTTAAGATAAAGAATTACAATAAATTATATAGTAAATAAAAGCTATGTTTTTTTCACAAATAGGCCTTATTTTATTAACTTTGCAGCCTTAAATAAACCAACATCAGGAATGGCAGAATTTGATAAAATTATCCAGGTTAACATAGAGGAACAATTGAAGACATCCTACATCGATTATTCCATGTCTGTGATCGTTTCCAGGGCTTTACCCGACGTTCGGGATGGCCTGAAGCCGGTGCATCGCAGGGTGCTTTACGGGATGAATGAATTGGGCATGAGGTATAACAAACCCTATAAAAAATCAGCCAGGATAGTAGGGGAGGTTTTGGGTAAGTTTCACCCGCATGGGGATTCCAGTGTGTACGATGCCATGGTTAGAATGGCGCAGCCCTGGTCCATGCGTTATCCGCTGGTTGATGGCCAGGGTAACTTTGGTTCGGTAGACGGCGACAGTCCGGCTGCAATGCGATATACCGAAGTGAGACTGGATAGAATCGCCGATGAGTTGTTGGAAGACATCGATAAAGAAACGGTTGATTTCAGACTTAATTTCGATGATTCTCTTCAGGAACCCACCGTATTGCCTGCAAGGCTTCCGAATTTGTTGATAAACGGATCATCCGGGATTGCGGTCGGAATGGCCACCAACATGCTCCCACACAATTTGAGAGAGGTTTGCGATGGTACCATGGCATATTTAGCGAATCCTGATATTACAGTGGAAGAATTGATGGAGCATATTCCTGCACCAGACATGCCAACCGGAGGAATCATATACGGGGTTGCCGGGATTAAAGAGGCTTATGAAACAGGACGCGGCCGAGTGGTGGTCAGAGGAAGAGCAGAGATCGAACAATATGACAACCGGGAGGCCATCATCATCACAGAAATTCCATATCAGGTTAATAAAGCTTATCTGATTGAGAAGATCGCAGAATTGGTAAATGAGGAAAAGATTACTGGCATTCATGATGTACGGGATGAGTCCGACAGGAATGGAATGAGAATCGTCATTGAAATCAAGAAAGATGCGATTTCTAATGTGGTGTTGAGTAATTTATTCAAGTATACCTTGTTGCAGAATAGTTACGGAATAAACAATATAGCGCTGGTAGGTGGCAGACCCATGACCCTTGGCTTAAAAGATCTGATCCGTGAATTCATAAAGTTCCGCCTTGAAGTAATCGTGCGCAAGACACAATTCGAACTTCGACAGGCCCAGGAAAAAGCACATATTCTCGAAGGTTTATTAATAGCCTTGGATCATCTGGATGAAGTCATTGCACTAATCAGAGGTTCAAGAACGGTGGATGATGCAAGGACTGGATTGATGGATACTTTTCAGTTGAGTGAGATTCAGGCGAAAGCCATCCTGGACATGAGGTTGCAGAAACTAACAGGACTGGAGCGGGATAAGATCAAGGAAGAGTATGACGAACTCATGAAGGAGATTGCCAGACTTCAGGAGATCCTTGGAAGTGAGGAATTAAGAAAGCAAATTATAGTGGATGAGCTCACAGACATCAAATCTCGATTTGGGGACGATCGCCGTACCGAGATTCAGATGGCGGAGGGTGAAATAAACATGGAAGACATGATAGCCAATGATGAGGTGGTAGTTACCATTTCGCATCAAGGTTACATCAAACGAACAAAAACTTCTGAATACCGCACCCAAACAAGAGGGGGAAGAGGTTCCACCGGAAGCAAAACCAAGGACGAGGATTTCATCGAACACATGTTCATTGCCTCCAACCACAATTACCTGCTGCTGTTTACAGAAATGGGTAAATGTTATTGGTTAAGGGTGTACGAAATTCCTGAGGCTGCCAAAACATCTCTGGGCAGGGCCATTCAGAATATTGTTTCCTTAGCCAAGGAAGATAAAGTCAGGGCTTATATCAATGTGGATAATCTTTCCAATGAGGAGTTTTTAAATTCTCACTACATCATGTTATGTACCAGGAAAGGAACCATCAAGAAAAGCAGCCTCGAAGATTTCAGCAGGCCTCGGGCTAATGGAATCATCGCCATTTCCATCAATGAAGGAGATCAGCTGATGGAAGCTAAACTGACCAATGGTAAAAATGAAATCATCATTGCCAATAAAATGGGACGTGCCATTCGATTCCCGGAAGCCACTGTGCGCCCTATGGGTAGGAATGCAGCCGGGGTTAGAGGCATCAGCCTGGATGAAGCCAAGGGAGATGCGGTGGTCGGAATGGTTTGTGTGGATCCCGAGGATAAAACAACCAGCATATTGGTAGTGTCCGAAAAGGGCAATGGCAAGCGGTCTGAATTGGAAGATTACAGGATCACCAATCGTGGCGGAAAAGGAGTTAAAACGCTACAGGTTACTGACAAGACAGGACAATTGGTGGCCATTAAGATAGTGCATGATACAGATGATCTGATGATCACCACAACCAATGGCGTGACCATCAGAATGAGCATAGAAAGCCTTAGGGTCATGGGAAGGGCCACCCAGGGTGTGCGCCTGATCCGATTGGACGAAACGGATGAGATTGGAGATGTGGCCGTTGTAAAACGCGAAGAAGATGAAGAAGTAGTGCTGCCGGATGTTACAGAAATGCCTTTGGCCGATGACGATTCAGAAGAATAAAATTATAATTTTCTTAACGATAAATTTCGTTCAAGATGAAATCAAATTTGATCTTTTTTAGTTTATCCATAAAATTAAAACATCATTCAAAAATGAAAAACCTGATTCTTTTCACCTTGTTTAGTTTGCTGACATCCGGATTAAGTTTCGCCCAGGAACCGGAAAAAGATGTTAAGAAAGCAGATCGTTTGTTGGGACTTTATTTGCTGGATACCAAAGGCAATAAAGAAAAATTGGAAGAAGCAAAAAAGCTCATAGATGGTGCGTACACCAATGAAGCAGTTGCGGGAATGTACAAGACCTGGCTGGTCAGAGGAAATATTTACAACGAAGTGGCCGGGATGGAGAATACCAAGCTGGTGTTGAACGCAAAAGCAAAATTAGACAATCCAAATGCACCAGTAATTGCATTAGAATCTTTGACCAAAGCCATGTCCCTGGCGGTGAAAGGTTATGAAAAGAAAGACGTCATAGCTAGCTTGCAGGAGACCTCCCAATTTTTAAATAATTTTGGATCCAACGCCTATAACAACAATGATTTTATCGGAGCCTACAAGAATTTTGGCGGAGTTTTAAAAGTGGACAAACTGATTACAGAGGCTGGCGGAAAAGCCATATTGCAATCCAAAGACGATGTAAATCGTCAGACCTATATTACCGCGATTTGTGCTTTGAGCGCTAAGGCGGACGATGATGCTCTTCCATATTTTGAAGAATTGGCCGCTGCCAATTACACGGATTCAACAGGAGCTGGAGCCGTTGTTTATGAAAGTTTGTATAAACTTTATGAGAAAAAAGACAATGCAAAGGCAGAAAAATATCTGGCTGAGGGACGAACTAAATATCCGGAAGAAACCAATCTTCTTTTTGCTGAAATAAACCATTTTCTGAAATTAGGCAAACTGGATGAATTAATTGGAAAATTGAAAAAGGCCATTGAAATGGAACCAAATAACCTGTCCATCTACAATACTCTTGGAAATGTGTACGACAATTTGTGTCAG
The DNA here is from genome assembly GCA_016714365.1 of Candidatus Vicinibacter affinis. NCBI lineage: Bacteria > Pseudomonadati > Bacteroidota > Saprospiria > Saprospirales > Saprospiraceae > Candidatus Vicinibacter > Candidatus Vicinibacter affinis. Next base: position 2,180,554 of record JADJNH010000005.1, read on the forward strand.
AAGGAATGGGAAAAGGGAGACATGGTAAAAGCGGATGAATATTTTAACGAAAGTTTGAAAAATTATGCGCAGGTTTTAGCCAAGGATCCAAACAATGGTACGGCGCTCTACAGTTCAGGCGCATTGTATTACAACAAGGCAGCCATCATCAGCAAAGAAGCCAATAAATTGGCCAATGATTATACCAAAGATGGTACCCGCAAATACAATGAGAAAAAGGCAGAAATGGAATCTTATTTTGACAAGGCACTGCCATATTTTGAAAGAGCAGACGCAGTAGACAATAAGGATGTAAATACCCTAATTGCATTAAAAGAGATTTATGCAAAGAAGGGTAATTTTGAAAAATCCAATGCCGCTAAAGCAAGATTGGAGGCACTCAAGTAGATTCATTTTTATCTAAAAAAATATTTTAAATGGCAGGCATAGTTCCTGCCATTTTTATTTATGATAAAGCGTGGAGTTTGAACATGCATTTGTGAGTTTCATCAATTGACTTATGACGCTTGATTTTCGTGGTTTGCAACTTCGGAAAAATACGGTGAAAAGTTTTAATCTTAGACACACAAACAGTAATAGCTTGTCTAAATGTAGTTATTCATTCATAAAAAATTTAGATAACAGGCCGCATTGAAAATGCTATGATCCTACGGCATCGCAGTTTGAAACTGCGACGAACAATGGTCTTGATTTTTGCGATTTCCAACCATCGAATAATTAGGTATAAAGTTTTAACTTTAAATACACGTATGGTATAGGTTTGTCTAAATGTAGTTATTCATTCATAAAAAATTTAGATAACAGGCCGCATTGAAAATGCTATGATCCTACGGCATCGCAGTTTGAAACTGCGACGAACATGGGGTTTGAAACTGCGAAGAACATAGGCAACTTGTTATAACTAATAAACTAATCAGTCAATAACTTCAATATTGGAATAAAACTACAGAGCTTGGTGGATTCTCTATAGACTCAAATTCAAACAATTTAACTACCATTCCTTGTTCATTATATTCATATTCTAGTTTCTGAATACTTGCATATAAGTTATATTGTAGAATATATTGTCCATTATTGTTAAATTCTGATTTATAAGTTACATTCATTAATTTGTTTTCAATTTCAATTGTTTGGCCTGAAGAATTATATTTCACAACAAAATGATTGGATAATTCGTGTTCAGAATTAAATTCAAGTCTCTCTAATATTTTTCCATCTTTTGAGAGAAGCTCTATCTTAGTTAGCTGTATTCCCTTTCCGCCAAAAGGCTTGGAGTAGTATAATAAGCTATCGTAGTCTTGCATTTCAATTTTATAGATTTTACTATCTAAAGTCCCCTCGTCATTTATCGGTTTTCCAGATAGTTTCATTGCTTCTTTAAATTCATCCGAGAATTTTAAATATTGTAAATATTCAGTCTTGTTATCTGTTTTTTTAATATGAATGTCGAAGTCACCCAAAGCATATTTGAATAATATTTTTTCATATTCACCACGGTCATTTTTTAAGATGTCAAGGCTCATTTGAACTTCACAGTTTGCACATTTTCTTTGACTGACGCTTGAAATATTTCCATCTGTAAAATAAGAATAAGTATTGTATTCATTGATCAATTTCATTTTTGGAAAATCCATAGTCTTTTTTACCAATCTTTGGTTTAGATCAAAACTATCCATTTGAATCATAAATGGGTTACCTTCATTATCATTTTGAATAGTAATGAATAAATTAGGTTGTGCAGCAGATCTGATTTCAGCACTTGACTCAAGCTCACCAGAAAATTCTTCTCCCTTATATTTATATTTAAAAGCACCTTCACCAGAATTAATATAACGTGTTTGGATTATTGGAAGTTGATATTGAAGACATTCAGGTTTCTCTGGCTTTTTAAATAAAAATTGTTCCAGCAATTGAGAATGAGATGGCTGAGCTTGAATTTGCAAAATCAGATAGAGAAATAAGACTTTTTTCATATTTTGAATTGAAAACGAAAATACTTCAAATGATCAGGATAGCAATGATTTTTATACATTATTTTTAGGAACTACCAATTAGTTGTTGCTGAGATCAAGATAGAAGGAAAGACTGCAAAATGTTCCTGGAGCATTTTGAGTAATAGCTTGTCTAAATGTAGTTATTCATTCATAAAAAATTGAGATAACAGGCCGCATTGAAAATGCTATGATCCTAAGGCATCGCAGTTTGAAACTGCGACGAACAATGGAGTCAGACATTGGAGAATGCTAAGCCAGTGCTTGACATTTTAAAACTAAAATAAGACCTTGTGAAAGGATGTAAGTTGTGATGTTAATCAAAGGATTGATTCGCCATTTCGGCTTTAGCCACCATTTCCTGGTATTCTTTTGGACTCAGTCCATCCATGCAATAGTGAATTGGGTTTACCGGCTTCCCGTTGAAGTGTACTTCATAATGACAGTGAGGACCGGTAGAGGTTCCAGTGTTTCCAATGCTGCCAATGATTTCCCCTTTCTTTACTTTCTGCCCCTGTTTAACTTTAATCACTTTCATGTGGGCATAAAGGGTCTTGTATCCGAAGCCATGATCTATCAGTACGGATTTTCCGTATCCTGAATTTTTAATCTCCACTTTAACCACACGCCCGTCACCGGTACTTTGAATGGAAGTTCCTTCAGGAGCAGTGAAGTCAATACCAGCATGCATTTTATTGACTTTATGAACAGGGTGCAAACGGATACCATAACCGGATAGATGCTGTACGTCTGTAGAAAGCCGATCCATTCTAACGGGTTTAACCGATGGAACACTGGCCATCATGTCCTCGCGGGTTCTGGCGAGTTTTTCCAAAGTATCCAGGGATCTGGACTGTAAATAAATCTGTCTTTCCAGTTTGTCTAAATATTTTTTAGCATCTTTCACTGTAGAACCACTGTTGCGGAATTGCCCTGTCCAGGCATAGGGGTCGTGACCTCCAACACCTCCATTCCAAACACTCGGGTCAATTGGATCCATACCGAATAATACTCTATGCACCTTGGCATCTCTGTTCTGGATGTTGGTAAGCACTTTTTCTGCACGCTCCAGATCATTTTTAATCAATAAATATTGATACTCCATCTGTGTGATTTCCTTTTTCAAGGCTTTTTCACGTGGTGAGGGAAAGTATTCTGAAGTAAAAAAGTAGAACAGAAAAGCGGCAACCACTACGGCAGAAATGAAGGTAAAAACTTTAAGGAAAACTGACTTTCTGGTCAGCTTTTCCTTCTCAAATTGAAGGGTATGGGGGTTATAAACATATTTTTCAGACCTCATATTCGGCAGCTATGTTAAATTAACTACTTTTGCGATCCGATTCATTTCGCTTTTTGTTTGATCATACAAAATTAATAAACATATCCCATACCACAAAACATACACAAATCTATTTCATATATATAAGAAAAATATTTGTGTAAAATATTGATTATGTGTGTAATATCATTTTGATTTTAACATGTTATATATGGAGTCCCGACTAATTCGCCAAAAGTTCTTGAGTTTTTTTGAAAAAAATCAACATAAAATTGTGCCATCGAGCCCAATTGTAGTGAAAAATGACCCTACTCTGATGTTTACCAACGCAGGGATGAATCAGTTTAAGGATTACTTTCTTGGCAACAAGCCGGCGCAAGACAAACGGGTAGCGGATACCCAAAAGTGTCTACGCGTCAGTGGTAAGCATAACGACCTGGAAGAAGTTGGGACAGATGGTTATCACCATACCATGTTTGAAATGCTGGGCAACTGGTCCTTTGGGGATTACTTTAAAGAGGAGGCCATTGAGCTCGCTTGGAAACTACTGACTGAAGAGTACAAATTGGATCCTTCCAGACTCTATGTTTCCGTTTTTGGTGGGGATGAGACAGAGGGTCTTGACAGGGATATGGAATCTGTTGGTTTTTGGAAAAAATGGGTGCCGGAAGACAGAATTCTCTTTTTTGGCAAGAAGGATAATTTTTGGGAGATGGGAGATACCGGGCCATGTGGTCCTTGCTCTGAAATCCACATAGATCTCAGACCTGAGGAGGAAAGAAAGAAAACTTCAGGTGCAGCTCTGGTCAATCTGGGCGTCCCGGAGGTGATGGAAATATGGAACCTGGTATTCATACAGTTTAACAGGAAAGTCGATGGGAGCCTGGAGGAATTGCCTGACAAGCATATCGACACCGGCATGGGATTCGAACGGCTTACCATGGTGCTCCAGGATAAGAAGTTTTCCTACGATACAGATATTTTCAGCGGAATGATCCAATTCATGGCTGGCTTCAGCAACATTCCCTACACCGGACAATATACCAGTACCCATAAATCCGATATGGCCATGAGAGTCCTTGCGGACCACATCAGAGCCATTGTATTTACCATTGCGGATGGAACAATTCCTTCCAACACCGGTCCGGGCTATGTCATCAGACGAATATTGAGAAGGGCCGTCAGGTATTACTATTCTTACCTAGGCATCAAGGAGCCATTTATGTTTAGATTGGTTCCTTTCTTGGTGACCGGAATGGGGGATGTTTTTCCAGAGATAAAAAGTCAGCAGGAACTGATTGTTCGTGTCATTAAAGAAGAAGAGAGTTCCTTCTTAAGAACCCTGGAAGGGGGATTGAAAAGATTGGAATTGCTTCAACCGGTAAAAGGGGTGATATCCGGGCAGGATGCCTTTGAATTATATGACACCTATGGTTTTCCGATAGATCTCACCAAACTGATTGCAAAGGAAAAAGATTGGGAAGTCGATGAAAAAGAATTCTCCGTCTGTCTTGTTCAGCAAAAGGAGAGATCCCGTGCAGATGCAAAAAAAGAATATTCAGACTGGAATTTGGTCGTGGAAGGTCAGGTGAAATTTGTAGGGTACGATGTACATGAAGTGGAGGGAACCAAACTTTTACGCTGGCGACAAATTCAAACAAAGGGACAGACTAAATATCAATTGGTGCTGGAGACTACACCGTTTTACCCTGAGGGTGGTGGACAGGTGGGAGACAAAGGAATTTTGTACTTTGACAACCAACCGGTGGAGGTTTTGGATACAGTGAAGGAAAATGATTTGATCCTTCACATGACCGATGTGCTTCCATCAGAACCAACTGCAGGTGTAAGGGCCGTCATCAATTCATACAGGAGATCCCTGATACAAAAAAATCATTCCTCTACCCATTTGCTGCATGCTGCACTCAGAAATGTGCTGGGCACACATGTTACGCAGAAAGGATCTTTGGTCAATGAGGATTACCTGCGATTCGATTTTTCTCATTTCCAGAAACTCAGTGCATCGGAAATGCTAAGAATTGAACAACTGGTAAATGAAAAAATTCGCCAGAACATTGCGCTCGAGGAGACCCGACATTTACCCATAGAGGATGCCAGGAAAGCGGGTGCCATGATGCTGTTTGGTGAAAAGTACGGAGAGGATGTACGGATGATCACCTTTGACCCTGTTTATTCAAGGGAATTGTGTGGCGGTTGCCATGTGGATTCAACCGGAGAAATAGGCTATTTCAAATTAATTGGAGACTCAGCTATTGCGGCAGGCATCAGAAGAATAGAAGCGGTTACAGCTGTAAAGTCTGAAGAATTTATGAGGAATCAGATCGAGCAACTTTCAGAAGTCAGGCAATTGCTAAACAATCCGCCCAATCTTATCCAGCAGTTGCAAAATTTGATAGAGGAAAACAAATCGCTTCAAAAAGAATTGCAAGAGCAGAAAGAAGCCAAGGCACTGGGCCTCAAAGATCAACTCGTTCAATCTGCACGGCGAATAAATGGCATCCAGACTTTAGTTACAAAAGTGGATCTGGGAGACAGCAAAATTTGCAAATCCTTGATTTTTAATTTAGGAAAAGAGCTGGATCCTGCCATCATTATCTTTGGGTTTGTTGAATCGGACAAACCTCAATTGATGTGTTACATTTCGGAAGAATTAACTACCAGCCAGGGGTACAATGCATCCGTCTGGCTAAGGCAAATTGCAAAACACATTCAGGGTGGTGGAGGAGGACAAGCTTTTTTTAGCACTGCAGGTGGTAAAAATGCGGAAGGAATGGATGCAGCACTTGCAGAAGCACGTACCATCCTCGATCAAAATCTTATTTAATCGCAGCGCATGAAAATATTACTGGTACTGACCATATTTGGATTGTTCATCCTGTTCAATCTGTACATCCGGGTGCGTACCCTTGGTTACTATCGTCAGTTGGTGCAACGGAGGATTCAGTTTACCTTTTCTCAAATGATTTCACTCAGGAGATGGAAAGAGGAAATCCTTCCTAAATATCCGGAAGATCAGGAACTGTTGCATGTATTCAGAAGGCATATGATTCAGACAGGCTTTTTGTTTGTCGCCATTGTATTGCTGGTGCTTCTACTTTTATTTCTTTTCAAGTTACAGATGACTTATTAAAATGGGAACAAAATTGAAGCTGGGTTTGACAGGCCTCGGGCATTTGGGTAAAATTCATCTTAAATGCATACTGGATTGTGAAGAAATTGAGCTGGTGGGTTGTTACGATCTGGATAAAGAATCCCTGCATAATATCTGTACTGAATACAATGTCAGAGCATTTGATTCTTATGAAGATTTACTGCAGAATTGTGAGGCAGTAGACATCGTGACCCCCACGGTGACTCATTTCAAACTCGCCTCTCAGGCGATCGCTGCCGATAAACACTGCTTTATAGAGAAACCAGTCACGGTAAGTCTTGAGGAAGCACTTGCCTTAAAAGAATTGCAACAAAAACATCCTGTAAAAATACAGATAGGACATGTGGAGCGATACAATCCGGGATTTCTGGCGGTCAAAGATTCCATTAAGAATCCTAAATTTATCGAGGCACATCGTCTGGCCACTTTTAATCCCAGGGGTACAGATGTATCGGTAGTACATGATCTAATGATCCATGACCTCGACCTCATCAGCGTGATTGCGCGTTCAAAACCAATTGATATAAAAGCCAATGGGGTCAGTATTGTTTCCAAGATGGCCGACATCTGCAATGCCCGCATTGAATTTGAAAATGGATTGGTAGCCAATGTGACCGCCAGCCGGATTTCGATGAAGCAAATGAGGAAAATCAGGATATTTCAGGAAGATGCTTACATCAGTCTTGATTTATTAACGAAGGAGGCACAGGTAATTTCATTGTTGGATGCTTATCAGGACAATACCATTGAAATTGACACCTACAAAGGAAAGAAATACATCAGTTTGTTTCAGGCGGATACAGAACCCGTAAATGCAATTAAAGAAGAGATAAAATCTTTTGCAAAAAGTATCGTTATGGATACTGAAACGGAAGTCAACCTGGAAGATGGAATCAGCGCACTAAGCCTCGTGGATGCCATTTTTCGCCTAATCGAAAACAGTAATGTTTAGAAAGTTATTTTTAGTAACCATCGCTTTAAACTTCTTTTGTTCTTGCACCCAACTGGATCAACAAGAAGCCATTCCTTCCTACGTCCATATTCCTTCACTCAAACTCCAGGTCAGCCCGGATCAGGGCAGCAGTTTTCATCAGTTTAAAGATGTATGGGTTTATGCGAATAATGAATATGTTGGGGCCTACGAAATGCCCGTTACGATTCCAATTGTCGCAGAAGGAAATACTGAAATTAAAATCTATGCCGGATTCAGAAAAAATGGAATGGTCACTCAACCGACCCGATATCCTTTTCTGGATCCCTATGTGATCAATGTCCCACTTGAAAAAACGAAAACAGATACCATTTTACCAGTTTTATTTTATGGAGGCGATGTTAAGTTTCCATTTATAGAGGATTTTGAGCGCATACATTTTTTTAATGAAGAAATTGATGGAGACCAGGAGACAAAAGTTATTCTGACAGCTGCTGCAGATGCCTTCGAGGGGGCTAATTCAGGAGAAATAACCGTGAGCAATAACCATCCAATTCTGGAAGCATGGTATGATATTCCAAAACCTATTCCGGTTAGTCCAAATCAGATTTACATGGAGTTGCATTACAAATCAGACATCCCTTTTTACGTTGGATTCATTGGATACAAGGCAGGAGAATCACCTACCAGATTAATCAATGCACTGGTACTTCCTAAATCAAGCTGGAATAAAATATACTTTGATTTTACCGACATTCTCAACAACTACAGAGGAGCGTCTTATAAAATGGCGGTGGCTGCTGCATACATCAAGGATACAGCCAAAACCGAACAGCATATTTATCTGGATAACTTTAAAGTGACGCATCGTTAATGGCCATCCGAAAAGAAAATATTCTTTATCAGACAGGCGATTTTCTATTAGCCGTTTTGTCCTGGTTTTTATTTGTCAATTACCTGCACAACAATAATTTTTTTATTCTCGATCCGGAGACAGAATGCAAAAAACTGTTTGTCCAAGGGGTATTGGTAATTCCAATAGGTTGGTATTTTTTGAATTTGTTGACAGAACAATATAAAGACGTTTATCGATTGTCAAGATGGGCAGTATTCACCCAAACTTTTGTTTTGGCACTTGCCGGTAGCATTACCATTTTTTTTGCTCTACTGTTGCACAAATCCCTCAATTTCGAAACCAGATATTTGAGGACCGTCTGTACTTATTGGTTTCTGCATTTTGGTCTGGTAGTAAGTTTTAGAATGATTTTTCTTTCGGTGATGAGCCGAAGGTTAAAGAAGGGGATAGTCGGCTTTAATACATTGATTATAGGCGGAGATCAGCGCGCAGTTGATTTGTACAATGACATCATGTCTCTTCAATTCAGTTTGGGACATAAGTTCGTTGGGTTTATACACTCCAATGGTGGAAGGTCAAATGAGCTCATCCAGTGTCTTCCTCAATTAGGAGGGCTGGCGGATATCGCAGATGTCATCAGAAAGGAAGGAATCGAAGAAGTAATAATAGCCATTGAATCCACGGAGCATTTGAAGCTTAAAAGCATTCTGGATGTCTTGTTTGAATTCGGGAATCAGTTGATGGTGCGTACCATTCCGGACACTTATGATATTTTGTTAGGTACGGTCAAAATGAATCACTTGTATGGTGCAGTTCTGATTGAGATCAAGCAAGAAATGATGCCCAGATGGCAGATCCTGATTAAGAGGTTGATCGACCTTCTGGTAAGTTTAGTCATGTTGGTGGTATTGTTACCTTTAATCTTGTACATCATGATCCGCACCAGGTTCTCCAGTCCAGGACCGGTCATTTACAGTCAGGAAAGGATTGGTGCGAATGGTCACCCTTTTATGATTTATAAATTTCGATCGATGTCAGTCGATGCGGAGCGAGAAGGGCCTCAACTTTCCAACGATCAGGATGAGCGGATCACCCCATGGGGATCGGTCATGAGAAAATGGAGACTGGACGAGTTGCCTCAATTTTTTAATGTATTAAAGGGTGATATGTCCTTGGTAGGACCAAGGCCGGAGCGAAGATATTTTATTGACAAAATCATGGAAAAGGCCCCGCATTATAAGCATTTGCTAAAAGTTCGGCCGGGCATTACCTCCTGGGGACAAGTCAAATTTGGGTATGCATCGAATCTGGATGAAATGTTGCAGCGATTAAAATATGACATTCTGTACATTGAAAACAGGTCTCTTGGCCTGGACATTAAAATACTATTTTACACACTTTGGGTATTGTTTCAGGGGAAGGGCAAGTAGTCAAGCCAATTGAAAGTTCGAGAACTCATTCCCAAGAATTCCCTCAAATATTCCAATTTCCTTCTGATGGTTGTTTATTATACCCTATTTTTGCCGCAAGAAATGGCTTATGAGTAGAATTATTACACTCAGGGATGCCCTAAGAGAAGGCATGTCTGAAGAAATGCGAAAAGATCCCAATGTATTTTTAATGGGTGAAGAAGTTGCCGAATACAACGGGGCCTATAAGGTCAGTAAAGGAATGCTGGATGAATTTGGTCCCAAAAGAGTAATCGATACACCCATCGCTGAATTGGGTTTTGCGGGTATCGGGGTAGGGGCGGCCATGAATGGATTAAGACCCATAGTGGAGTTCATGACCTGGAACTTTGCAGTTTTGGCATTTGATCAGATAGTCAACAATGCCGCAAAAACCTTGTCTCAATCATCCGGTGAATTCGGATGTCCCATAGTTTTTAGAGGGCCTTCCGGGGCAGCAGGTCAATTGGCCCAGCAACATTCTCAAACATTTGAATCCTGGTTAGCCAACTGCCCGGGCCTCAAGGTGATCTCATGCATTGATCCATATGATGCAAAAGGTCTTATTAAGTCAGCCATTGTGGACGATGATCCGGTTTGTTTCATGGAAGCAGAGACCATGTATGGATTCCAGGGTGAAGTGCCGGAAGGAGAGTATTATGTACCCATAGGTCTGGCAGCAGTCAGAAAAACAGGGAAGGACGTTACCATCGTTTCCTTTAACAAAATGATGGAAGTGGCCAAACAAGCTGCGGTGGAGTTGGAGAAAGAAGGAATTGATGCGGAGGTAATTGATCTGAGGACGATTCGGCCTTTGGATATAAAGACCATAATTGAATCTGTAAAGAAAACAAATCGCCTGGTGGTAGTAGATGAATCCTGGCCCTTTGCAGGCGTTTCCGCAGAAATTGCCTTTCAGGTGCAGCGACATGCATTCGATTATTTGGATGCTCCTGTGATCAGAGTAAATGCGGCAGATGTTTCACTGGGTTATGCACCCACCATGGTACAGGAATATTTACCCAATCCGGCAAAGGTCATCAAGGCGGTTAAATCTGTGATGTACAGATAAATACCGGTAAGTCATTTTTGAAATCATTTAGGTGAGGTTTAGTAGATTTTAGCTGAAAGATGAAAAAATGATAAACGAACTCCAAATACTAATTGAGGTATTGCAAAGTGAGCATGACTATTTGGAAAACGAATTGAAAGCTTGTATTAATGAATGGGATTTTGAGGGAGCAGAGGCATTTAAAAAGCCATTATTTTACACTAGGGAAAAATTGCGAATACTAAAAAATTTGGATAATCCAGATTACGATAAAATTCTTGATTTAAGAAATAAAATCGAAAGATTGAAAAACTACGAAGCGAAAGATGAGTTTACAAAATTCGCAATTCAGATAACGAAAGATAAAATCCCAGAATACGAAAATGAATTATCAAATCTTGAAAATAAGGAAAGGCAGTTTTACTACAATAGCGATGAATTGATAATTTGCTTAGAGAGAATAATAAACAAAGAAATAAGTGAATTTGAACTCGAAGTTGATAATGAAGGTGTAGTTTTTCAAATATCAAACGGGAATTCGAATTTGAAAATCGAGATTCGCTGGTCAGATAAATATTTATTAGATTATAAGAATGCGCGAATGGGAGTTACCGGATTGAAAGGAATGGGATTTTTGGTGACAGAGAAAAACGCAGTTAAAAAATTTGAGAATTTTGAAGGAGACAAAATTCTATCAATAATCGAACTTCTTTCAAGGGTTGCTTACGAGGTGTTTGGACTATACGGAAATAAAGAAGGAAAAATAAAAGTAAAAAAGTGAATCCAGCTGCGAACAATGGTTTGTGAAATTGGGGAAGAAGTGCTACAATTGAATACTGGAATTCTAATGGACTTTTGTTCTATATTGAGTATTTATGCTTTGAATACAACAACTTCACAAAACCCCAAACCGATAAAAGCCCTCTCAAACTGAGAAGGCTTTTGGTTTATTTTCTGTAGATTTTTTGTAAACCATCAATAATGGATCACCGATAATTTCTATGGAATCTATTGTCTAAACAACTTTCCATTTTCTTCAATCACAATATAAGCTTCTTTGAAGCCTTTAGCTTTTACTTTGTCCAGGGCTTGAATTGCATCGTGTGAATTTGCAAAATCACCTAAGACTATGATGGTCCAACCACCTTTTGTCCAATGTTCTATTTTACCGATGTCGCGCAGTGGAGATGGATCGAACCAATCCGGCGCTTTAAACTCTGCAACGCGAATTTTGAATTTACCGGTTTCGTCTATAGTTTCTTTTATGTTTTTAAAATCAGTCGAATTTTTCAAGATCAATTTAAAACGCTTGTCATCCAGGATATCTGCAACGACAAACGCCTCTTTAATTCCGCTCTTTTTCATGAGGCTTAAGGTAGCCAAGGCATCATTTAGTTTTTGAAAGCTTCCAATACGGATTTTATTAATACCATCTGATTCGACGCGATATACATCACCATATTTGGTAAATTTCTTAAATCGATCGGCCATGGCTTCATTAAAGTGGGAGATTGCGGCAATTTGTATAAAATATACTTTTTGCAATTGTTGATTTTTAGGCAAGAATCCAATGTTTGGATCATCAAAGACCAGTCCGGTTTCGTCTATATTTCCAACTTCTAAAGGCGCCACCAAAATATTCATGTCCATGGGCGATTTGAAGCTGATGTCAGATTCCATGATAGGATGCGCTGAACCAACGCCATTATTGAGAGCAACTTTAGAAGTTTTATATTGATGTTCACCGCCAATTTTTGATTCACGGTTGGAAAGAAAAACGCCATCATTTGTTGTATCCAGAATAAACTGATATTCATCTTTAGTGGAATTTACACAGGCTCCTAAATTATGGATGTCACTCCATGCAATTCCATCCCTGGTCGACCTGAATACATCAAAGCCTCCAAAACCATTATGCCAATCGGAAGAAAAGAAAAGATCATTATTTTTATAAAAAGGAGAGATTTCGTTTCCCGGGGAATTGATGAGAGAACCTAAATTTTGAGGTTCAGACCAGGAATTTTGATTGGATTCTCTGTAGCTGACATATAGATCATAACCTCCATAACCGCCTGGTTTGTTAGAGGCAAAATACAGAGTGTTTCCCTGATCAGCAAGTGCAGGAAAATTGGTGGAATAGGTTTGGCTGGAATATTCGTAAGTGCTTATTCCGGACCATGAGCCATCTTGATCTACCTGGGCAAAATACAAAGAAGTATTAGCGGATTGATTCATGAGCGTGGAAAGCGACTGCTTATTAGATTTTGTAAATGCTACAAAATCTCTACGATCACTGTAGGCAATAATTCCATTGGCAAGGGATTTCCCGTGAATGATTTCGTCCAGGGCAATGGACTTATCCATGGAGTTTGCGATTAATTTTGGGGCATTTGCAGGTTTTGAATTTGGAGCAGATTTAGTGGTCTGTTCATTACCTGATTCTTTTAACGAGCTTTGTTCGGCTTCCTCAACTTTATCAAGGCTGCAGCTTTTAGGCTTTGTTAACTCTGCCAAAGCAAAGTCGCAGGATTGAGCAAAATAATTTCCGATGGCAGGGTTAAATTGCGCATATTTCAAATACATACCCTTAGCAGAGACAAAGTCGGTTTGGTTGCGTAGAAACTCCCCATATTCAAAATACAATTCGGAATCCGGATGAGGTTTTGACAAAAGATATTTAAACATCTGATTAGCCTTGTGGCTCATGCCAGCATTTTGGTAAGATAATGCTAACAGTCTTTGTGCGTTAACGTCTTGATAATGAGACAATAAGTGTTTTTCAAAAAGGGGAATGGCTTCCGAATATTTTTGATTTTTAAAATGGTCTTTTGCAGATGTCAGAAGTTCATTTTGAGCATTCAGAATGCCTGCAAAAAACACGAAACTTATCAAAACGTAAAAACGAAATGATTTCATAAAAAAGAGTTTTGGTCGTAGTTTAACAATAGTACTGAAAATTAGACGCTAATGTATGACAAATATTTGATATTTGTATATGATTGGTAACTTTATTTAATATATTTATCGGATAACTCTAAAGTGGTATGTATCTTGTAGGAAGATTCGCTTATTCCCAATTTCATGACAGGTTTTCGAACTCTAGTTTTCATTTTTCTTTCATGTATAGCTTTTATTCTACCCCTGCATTTGTCTGCCCAGGCTTTGACCCACAGACAAGGTGAACTCATCGTAAAACTCAACTCAGGCTCTAATCCAAGACTTTTTCTCAGGAATAGATTAAAAGCCCGATCCAGCAACGGTGAGTTAAGGTTAAAGAAGGTTTTATCAGAAGATTGGAATATCCTTTTACTGGAATTTGATTTTACCTTATTCAGGCCTGAGGACATCATAGCTGAGTTGTCTAAGGATCCTGAAGTTTTGGCCGTTCAGAAAAACAAATTATTGCAACTTAGAAAATCACCCAACGATACCTATTTTTTCAGACAATGGCATCATTTGAATACCGGATCAGAGGGGGGACTTCCGGGAGTTGATTTTGACTCTGATTTGGCATGGGATCTGAATACAGGCGGGCTCACAGAACTCGGCGATACCATTGTGCTTTGTATCATAGACGATGGTTTGGACATTGCTCATTATGACATTAAGGGAAATCTATGGAGAAACTATCAAGAGATACCGGACAATAAATTGGATGATGACCAGAACGGCTATGTAGACGATTATTATGGCTGGAACAGTTATAAGGATGGAGGAAATTTTGACCCCGGATTTCATGGGACTCCGGTTTGCGGAATTGCTGCTGCCACCGGAAATAATAATTTGGGCGTATGCGGTATTAATTGGAAAGTAAAGCTCATGTTTGTAGCAGGCGGAGGTGATGAGGCAAATGCCATCCTGTCCTACACTTATCCATGGAAAGCCAGAAAGGCCTACAATCAAAGCAATGGAAAGCAAGGTGCTTTTGTAGTCGCTACCAACTCATCCTGGGGATCTGATTATGGCATGCCGGAGGAAGCGCCAATTTGGTGTGCAGTTTATGATTCATTGGGAGCTGAAGGCATTCTCAATGCCGCATCCACCACCAATCTGGATTTAAATGTAGACGAAGATGGAGATCTGCCCACTACCTGTGAAAGTGATTATTTGATCACGGTAACCAGCATGGATTGGTTTGATCAAAAAGATCCTACAGCAGGATATGGAAATAAGTCAATTGATTTGGGTGCTTATGGTGAAAATGTATATACCATCAGCCCATCGAATGGTCTGAGGAGTTTTTCAGGTACCAGTGCGGCTGCCCCGCAGGTAGCCGGCGCGATTGCATTGTTGTACAGTATTCCCTGCAACAACCTGGCACAACTGGCTCGATCAAATCCTGGAACTGCTGCCTTATCTGTCAAATCGCTCATCTTATCCAATTGTAAAAAGATAGCTTCGCTGCAGGCCATTACGGTGAGCGGAGGTGTATTAAATTTAGGTTCTGCCGCCAATGCCGTTCAACCATTTGAATTGCACAGTGAGCTTAACAAAATTGAATTTCGAAGATCTGTACCACTCGGGCTGTTGCCGGTAAGTATTGAACTTAGAAAAAAGGGCGCCACAAATTGGGAACAACAGCAAGCATTTTCAGACAGTACCATTGTGTTTAATAACCTGGAATATTGTACCGAATATGAATTTAGAATAAAAGGAGGTTGTGTTCGCTTCAAGGAAGTTTATTCACCTGTTCAATCCGTTTGGACAGACGGTTGCTGTCAATCACCGGATCGGTTGTCCATGAAATTCTCCGGAGATGATTTTGTTCTGGTGAATTTGCGGCATTCAGGCATCAGCAACAGGATTGCATACGTAATTCGAAAACGTTTTGATCTCCATTTTGATACCGTTTATATGAATCATACCAATGGTCAAGAAATTCTAATAAATGGATTACTGCCATGTCAACAATATGAATGCAATTTCTTTAGTTTTTGTGATCCGGAATGGTCTGCAATGAGTGAACCATTAATCATACAAACCAATGGATGTGGGCAGTGTACCGACATTTCTTACTGTAAACGCAACAGGCCCCAATCCAATTTTGAATGGATTGAATCCATTTCTGTTGACAATGTTGAATTTAAAACCGGAAATAACCTTGGGTACGGAAACTATACCGGGTCATCCTATCAATGGGTGTTGGATAAATGGCAAGCGCACAGTATAAAAATCGTCCCTGGATTTGCCAATGACAGCAGCTTGATGCACATGGTGGCCTGGCTGGATCAAAATCAAAATGGAATTTTTGAAACGCAGGAAAATCTTATTCCGGCAGGTTCTAAAAGTAATCAAACAGCATCGTTTAATTTCAATATTCCGGCAGAGGCGAAAGATGGTTACACCAGATTAAGGATCATGCTCAAATATGCGGAAAATAACATCGAAGAGCCCGGTCCTTGCAGTCAAGGACTTGAGTTTGGAGAATATGAAGATTACTGCATTCTTATTACAAATGGATCCTGTGGCCCGCTTGCAAAAGCTGCATTAGCCGGAACTACCAAAAATACGGCAGTCATCGATTTTCAAAAAATCAATGGTAATGATCTGGTGTATTATCAATTCCGGAAATTATATGAACCCGGATGGCAACATTCCAACACTAGGGGAGACATGGTTTTTTTATCAGGATTGGACTCTTGCAGTGATTACGAGATTCGTTTGGGTGTATTGTGTAATCTTAATTTTACACAACAAATTTCCTTAAGATTTAAAACCACCGGATCAACTTGCCTGACCAGTACGATAAATCCGGTAGATCCTTCCAGTTTGCCCATGATTTATCCAAATCCATTTCAAAATCACTTTGTAGTAGAATTAGGTTCTGAGGACCTTTCCCCGGATTTTGAAATGTTCAACCTTGTGGGTATAAGAATTCCAGTCAAAGCAACTCCATTAGGTGAACATAAATGGAGAATTGACATGGAACCACTCAATGGCGTCTGTCTTTTGAGAATTAATCTTCCCGGGAAAGTTCCAATATTAAGGAAGCTGTTGCATTCAAAGAATTAGTTTGGGACAAATGTATTAATGGGTTTATTTATCCAGGAGTCATTAAATTTTACTCAATGGTCATTCATGATCTCTGACATTTAAAAATTTATTTTCCTGCAGGGAGTCTCTCTGAAAGATAGAGGCATTTGATTTTTTATTCGTCATAATTTCAAGATCAGGTTGACCTGCCTCTGTCCAGGCGCTCATCCAAACAGAACCAATGGATAAAATACAAGACCTGAATCTGGCCTCAACCTGTTTGTCTAAAGTATTGTGATAAAGTTCCGCATAATCTTTACATGGAAGTTTGGTAACAGCCCCCAATCTTGTTTCAAAACAATATTGTTGGTCCGGAGGAGTTATTTGGCTTATTCTTTTTTCTATCATGAGGACGCTGTCTACACCTTGATGACTGTCTTGTATGATTTTCCAGAAATAGGGTCGGATGTCAGGAACATACTCTGCAGGTCCTACCACAAAGTCGAAATATTGTTCTGCAAATAATTCCGGAATTCTACTTTCCCAAAAAGCATGAATACCTGTTTGATTGCTGAGTTGTCCATTGTAATTTTTTGTAGTGTGCAGTGGGACATGAGCATCGCCAATATAATGCCCGATGTCTGCAGATAATTTTAGGATTTTGTCCGGATCATTTTCCTTAAAAGCCTGTACCAATCGCTTGTAAATCTGAGGTAAAAAATAGGGTAAAATTCCATGGGGACTGAAATGGTCCACCAGGTGCATCTGAAAATCTTGAAGATTTGCATTCGGGAAGAGAATGGTGATTTTATCGGTACCAATTACCCAATCTTCTTCATCATGATCCATCCATGCATATTCCAGCAACCACTTCTTCAAATCAGGTAAATCGATACCATCTCGATATTCCAAAAATTTATTTTTGAAGGAATGGGTGAATACTAACTTTTTAATATTTCTATCCGGGGAATCAATTTTTTCAAATACCGATGTGCTGTCCAAGCCTTTGAAAATTTTTATGTCTGAGGATTGCAGCACACATTCGATGAGATCACCCGGAAGGTTTTGATAGGATTGTTTCCCCCAATGATCGAGATCTATATAATGGCGAGTAGCCTCACCTTTAATTGCATATCTTCTTTTGTCCGGATCAACCGCATGGTTGCTTAGAAATTCCAAATTGGTTTTGTAAAATTCAATCATGTTTGCCGGTAAGGTGAATACGGCTAACTTGTTGAGCAATTTGTGTGCGTAAAACCCCCAATCAGGGTTCGTTTTATTGATAGAATTAATGTTGGCATTGAATCCAAAAGATGGGATAAGTATCCAAATAAATACTAAAAACAATCTAAACAGCCAAAACTGTAAACTAGGGTGTTGCATGAAGGGTGTGTTGTGTTATAAAAAAATCGGGCCCTTAGGTCCGGGGCAAAGTTAATGAAATCTATTTGACGACATTTAAATCTTGAAAGGTTTTTAATACGGCAGAAGCCTGATTGAATTGCAGCAAAAGAAAATCGCCATCACTGCGGTTGACAAATAATCTGAAGAAATTCTTTTTTGCTAAATAAGCTGAACTTAGATCGACCGGTTGTTCATTTTCTTCATTAATGGGATAGAAACTCAGAATTAATGAATCTGGTTTGTTGTTTGTTTTTATAGCAATTCGACACCAAGGGAGGTAAGTACTTATCTGCGATCTCAGTGGATTGGTATTTTCAAATGCTTCGGTTTGTGCAATTAGAAGGTTCTCGAAATAAGAATCCAATATTTTTTGATTGATGTTTTGGATAAACGTATTTGGGTTTTGCCCTTGTGCCAATTTTAATTCATTGCCTGAGCTGGTAATCAAAAAGGAGGAGGAAGGATCGTAGGGATAATCAACGCTCACCCCAGCCAGTTGTTTTTTTTCCAAAGGAACTAAAGAGCGATCCCGCCAGTCCTGTAATTTGATGTCATATCGGTGACGGATGTTTGAATTCAGTTTATCCAGATGCATCACGTAAGGTTGCCGCGCATTGTCCATGAGAAAGTAGACTCCAGTTTCATCTCCGGTCACACCGCCAATGTAATATGTTTTAAAGGGTTTATTTGAATTGGTATAGATTTCCACTTTTATCCCTATGCTTGCCAGGTCATTCATGATGGACGGGTAGGAAGGTCTAGGAGGGATAGATTTTAAGGAGACTTTTTGGATAACGTCTAAAATGTTTTCAATGGCATTTGGGAAGGCTTTATATTTCTGATTAACATACCATTGATTTTCAATTTTTTCAAGTGTAATGGGTTCTCCATCTTTTTTTGCAAGAAAGATTTTGGTCACCTGGTCAATGTCTTTTACAGCAAATTCCCTGTCAGCAGTATCTATGGAAGTTTTATTGTTTTTATATTTTACAAAGTACCAGGACAAACCTCCGAGTATTACAAAAATCAACAACCACAGTAGGGTATTTTTCTGCTTCATATGTTCAGGGGTTTAATGTATTTTTTTCTGCGAATAAATTGATTGAGAAGGCCGAAGATGATAATTAAGATAACCGGTAATCCAATATTGAAAAATTGCCATTTACCTTTTTCTTTCTCAGCTTTCACTTTGTCCAACATTCTCAATTTAATTTCTTTCGCTCTTGCACTCAGAACATTATCCGGTGCAATCATGTATTCAATACTGTTTAAAATAAAATCCTTATTGCCGTTGAAACTGGTTTTTTCCCATTTGTTGTAACCCAATGGTGCGAACTTGCCTGTTTCTTTGTCGTATAAATTTCGTATCAGATCTCCATCCGATACCAGCAAAATGGAAGTAGGACTTGATTTTGATTTGTAGTCCATACCAAGGCTTGTGAGTTGAGATTTTAGTTCTTCGCTTACCCTGTTTTCAAACAGCGAAGAAAACTCACCTTCTACCAAAACTCCAATGGGTAAGAATGGTTTGTTGAATTTATCTGGATCTGCTTTATACCTCAATATGTCAAACCCAACTTTCATGGGAGATAACTGATATCGGCTGTATTGAGAAGACTGTATGAGTACCGTTTTCTTCAAGGATGTTTTTGTTTTGAGGGTATCAATCGATGAAGGAAATTCCAGACTAATCCGGTCAATATTATTTACAATGGGATGTGTTGATTTTGAAGCGACCAGCGGATGATAATACCAAGGAAATAATTCGATTTGTGGCTTGCCTCCCTGGTTTCCGATGACCTGTGGAATTCTGCTGCATTCCAGATCCAGTACAAGGTTGGGTTCAATTCGGAGTCCATATTCAAAAAACAAATCTGAAAGATTAACATCGAGTGGTTCCGGAATGTATTCTGTTCGGGTACTTAAAGTGTCTAAAGAGATTGACATGCCATCCACCAGATAAATGATTTTTCCACCATTCATCAGGTACTGATCTAAAGCAAATTTATTTTTTTCTGAAAACGGAATGGTAGGTCTCGCTATAATGAGTAAGTCAATTTCTTTTTTAAGGTTGTAATTACTGTCCAAATTGATGTAACCAACATTATAAAAGGAGCTGAGTTGCAGTACCAATGCTTTGGTTTGTTCTTTTTCCAGTTCACCATGTCCTGTTGAAAGAAGAATGTTTTTTTTCTCCTGGTGTTGTAACTTTTGCAAGGCGTTTGCAAATTTATATTCCAACAAACTAATTGAATTGCTCAGATTGGTTTCCTGGTCCTGATCAGCTGAGTGTTCTAAAAGGTTGATGGCAATTTTTTTTTGGGCGAAATTAAAAATTGCGTAAGGATAGATCAATTGTTCTTTATTTTCAGTTCCCGTTCGAACCATAAGATTGGTAGGAACCAAACCATCTTTTTTAAGTTCTTCTCTTCTGGCATTTATCTCTTGAATGGATCCATCATTAGGATCTTCGAACTGATACTCAATATAACCTGATTCGGCTCTGAACTGATCAAGCAATTCTTTGGTGCTTTGTTGGAGTTTCTTAAAACCTGCAGGAAACTCTCCTTCAAGTAATACCCGGACGAGTACTACCTCCGGTACATTTCGGATAATATTTTTGGTAGAAGGAGTAAGTGTAAATCTTTTTTCTTCTGTGAGATCCACTGACCCAAAAAAGAAAGATCCCAGCACATTGATAAAAATCAAAATGCCGGTCAAGAAGATGACCTTAAAAGATCCCTGGATTTTATTGATAATGCCCACCTTAGAAAAATCTATTTTTTAACCAACTGATGTTAAGCCAAATAAAGAAACCGATTAAGCTGAAGAAATATATGATGTCTCTGCTGTCGAGGCTTCCTCTGCTTATGGAGTTGTAATGAAAATCCATCCCGATTCGTTGGATGATGTCATCTGTTTTTCCAAAAAAAATCGGGAGTTTACTAAAAAAGTAAAACCCATAGTAAAAAATGAAAATCAAACAAATCGCCAACAAGAAAGCAATGATCTGATTTCTAGAAATGGCTGAACTGAATAAGCCAATTGAAGTACAGGCAGCTGCCAAAAAAAGTAATCCAATGTAAGAACCCATTACAGCGCCCGTATCGATATTCCCAACCGGAGCCCCTAATTGGTAAACTGCATAGAAGTAGAATAGGGTAGGTAATAGGGCAATTGCGGTCAGACTCAGACATGCAAAAAATTTACCTAAGACAATCTGAGCTTCGGTGATTGGTTTTGTGATGAGTATTTCTAAGGTTCCGTTTTGAATTTCTTCAGAAAAAGATCTCATGGTGATGGCAGGAATCATAAACATAAAGATGATGGGTGCCATGATAAACAATTGGTCCAGGGAAGCATAGTTAAAATATAATATACTGTAATCCGGGAACACCCACATCATTAATCCCATGATCAGAATGAATATACCAATTACAACATAACCTATGAGCAGACTGAAAAAACCGGAAATTTCTTTTGTAAAAATCGTCCACATATTTTTAATCCTTTGGAGATGACTTGGTCAGTAAGCTGAATACCTCTTCCACACTGTTTTTATCTTTATTCATTTCGTAAATGATGTAATTGTTCTGAACGCTAAAATTGAATAACATTTCGCGTAAATCTTTTTGGTTGCTTGAATAAACGGTGAATCGGGCCTTGCCATTGGTTCTTACCGATTGAACGCCCGGAATGTTTTTTAATAAATCAATGGGCAGGTCTTTATTAAATTCTACATGTACAATTTGGCGGTCCGATAATTTTTCCTGCAACATATCAATGGGATCGTCTGCGACAATTGAACCATTGTTGATGATGATCACCCGATCACACAATGCTTTCACCTCTTGCATGATGTGCGTCGAAAAAATCAGGGTTTTTTCTTTACCAAAATTCCGTATGAGGTCCCGGATGTCCTGGATTTGATTAGGGTCAAGTCCACTGGTTGGTTCATCCAGTATTAAAACTTCCGGGTCATGTAACAAGGCTTGACTTAGTCCAACTCTTTGGCGGTATCCTTTAGATAAGGAACCAATCAATTTATTTTGTTCTTTGGTGAGGCCTGTCAATTCGATAAGTTCCTCAACGCGCTTTTTCGGATTTTGAATCTGACTGATTTTTGCAAAAGTCAGGAGGTATTCCCTGATGTACATGTCCTTGTATAAAGGGTTGTGCTCAGGTAGGTATCCAATTTTTCTTTTGGCTTCAAGAGGTGATTCTGAGAGATCAAATCCGCAAACAGATGCTTTTCCGGAAGTCGGGAAAAGAAAACCGGTAAGGATTTTCATGGTGGTGGTTTTGCCGGCACCGTTCGGTCCCAGGAATCCCAAAATCTGGCCTTTACCTGCGGTAAAACTAATGCCATTCAAAGCCCGTTGGCTGCCATAAATTTTTACAAGATTCTCGACTTGAATGGACATAAATAGTGTTTCGTTTTCCTGACAAAGTTAGAACGATTCAGGGTACCAAAGGTGCATTAAAGGGATTAAGAATTTTTATCAGTTCGTCAAGTTCCCACGCATCCTCCAACGAGTATTCACCAATGTTTTGTCTTACAAGAGCCGATAGAAAGGCGGCATTTCCCAATCTAAGCCCAAATTCATGTGCAATCGAGCGAATGTAGGTTCCTTTGGTACATCTGATGCTGAAACCAATCTGTGGAAAATGGTCGGTGCTTAATTCCATTTCAGAGATGTAGATGGGCTTGGCAGCCAGTAACACCTCTTCCCCTTTACGAGCCAGCGTGTAAGCCCTTTTACCCCCAACTTTAACTGCGGAGTGTACGGGGGGTATTAGTTCCTGGTAGCCCAGAAATGATTTCCTGCAGCTCTCTATATTTTCAAGACTAATATGGCCTGGATCTTCGAATGGAATCACCTCAGTTTCCAGATCATAACTTGGCGTAGAAGCTCCCAAGGTAAAATGACCTGTATAATGCTTTTCCCTGGCCTGATAATCATCTATTTTTTTGGTCATCTTTCCGGTGCATAAAATCAACAAACCGGAGGCAAGAGGATCCAGTGTTCCGGCATGCCCAATCTTTATTTTTTGTTTGGAAGATCTCCAAATGGCTCTTTTGATACGGTCCACCACAAAAAAAGAAGTCATCCGCAATGGCTTATTGACCAGAAATACAGCTCCGGCAGACAAGTCTAACTGCTGAATATTTAATGGAGTTGCTATCAGGGTCAACGATTTAAAAGGAGATATAAGATCAGTCCCGCACCAAGAATGATGCAATACCAGGCAAAATAATTCATTTTAGTGTTCCTTACCAGAGAGAGCATCCATCCGCATGCCAACACTCCGGTTAAAAAAGCAGTGATGAATCCCAGCAAAACAGCAGAAAGAGAATAGGAAGAAACCATCAAACCACCCTCCAAAATATCTTTGGCGATTTTACCCAGGATTAATGGAACAACCATCAAAAACGAAAAACTGATGGCCTCATTTCTTTCAAAATTCACAAGACTTGCAGTGGCGATGGTACTGCCGGAACGACTGATTCCGGGTAGAATGGCAATCGCCTGGCTGAAGCCCATCAGAAATGATTTCCAGCTACTGTTGCCTCCTGTGGCTAAAGTTCTGTAGTGTCCCAGCATTAGGATCAAACCGTTTGTCAGGATCATACACGCTACAAACATGATTTTACCATTGAACAATTCACTCACTTGTTTTTCAAAGAAAAGTCCAACAATAGCGGCCGGGATCATCGAAATAATGATGCGGATACTGAAAGTTTTGGAGGCTGTATCTGAAGCGGAGAACAAGCCTTTGATCAATTCAACAATTCTTTTTCTGAAAACAAAAATTATGCTGAGTGCAGTTGCCATGTGTAGAATAACGGTGAGTTGAAGACTGTCCACCGCAGAGGAATGATCCCCCAGAAAATATTTAGCTAATTCAAGATGTCCGTCAGAACTCACCGGCAAAAATTCGGTCAATCCCTGAACAATGCCCAGGATCAAAATAATCAGATATTCGGACATGAATTAGTCTTTAAATATTGCATAAACCTGCATGGCAAGTCCTGCAATGATAAAAATTGGCGCAATAACGGTCCTTCTGGTTGAATAAATGATGCTTTCGTCCCACACGTCGGGAGATGGCATCCATCCTCCGGACATGAGTAACAGACCTAAGGCTATCAGACCCAACCCAATTAAGACAATCTGGATATGGGCTTTACCATAGGACATTGAGTCCTTTCTTTTTAGAGAAGAAAGAACTTTTTGGGTATCCGCAGTGTAAGCAGTTTCAGATTTTATGGGTGCTTTTTTAGATTTTGATTCTCCCATGATTGATTTTATTTGTTAAGATATGAATTCAAGGCCCGACGAATACCAAGAATGTGCAAAGTTGGCCCAATTACCAATAAAACGAGCATAACCACCACAAAATTTTTTAGATCGATTAAATTATAAATCCATGGTGACAAGTAGAACAGAGCCAACATCGCCAAACCCATCAGGCCAATAGCCATCAGGGAACTTGCAAGACCGTGGGTAATGGCAATTCTGATATATGGTTTCGTAATGTTTTCTTCAGTGCTTCCCAGCAATCTCCACAATTGAATGACATCGAATTTTGTGCGAATGTAAATCCTGACCAAATATCCGGTCACTAAAAATGCCAGAATGGCTGTAAGAAGGGTAATGAAGATAAAAACAGTTTTTACTTTACCAATGGTTTTGGTTAATTCAGGTTTCAGGGCGACATGGTCTCCTGCCATGTTGACAATTGATTGGGTCTTTAGATATTCCTGTATTTTCTTGATGGTAAATTGTTGATCCTGGGAAGGATCTAGTCCAATCATCAGGATGTCATAAAATGGATTTTCTCCGGGGGCAATGGAAATGTCAACCCGAGGATCAGCAGTCATTTCCTTGAGAGCTTCTTCTTTATTCAATAGTTGTATACTTCCCTTTACTATTCCGGATTGGCCATTCAGCCAATTCTTCAACACATCAAGTGAATCTTTGGAATAAGTTTTCTTGAGTTCAATGACATAAGGAGTTTCTGTACTGATTCTGTCTTCAAGGCGAACACTGTGAATAAATGCCAAAAGTGCCAGTCCCAATAATGAAAAAACCAAGGCTACCGCCAGGACATGCATAAAGGTACTCGTTCCACTATCTGCTCGCAAGGTAAAGTTTTGGCAAAGGTATTATATTAAGATAAATTATATATATTTATTTTGGTTGGAGCGATGAGGGATCTTCATTTTTGTTTTCCAGATTTTGCAGCAATTCTACCAGAATACCAGACTCATTATCCCAAACCAAAACATTCGCAGCTTGTTGGCAGGCAAGAAACATTTGATGATAGAGAGTAGGATCTTCTAAGGATTTCACTGAAGCTGAAATTTCTTCCGGGGTACATTCCGACAGTAGAATTCCAACAGGATATTCTGCTATCAGATTTTGATATTCCGGAAAGTTCATGTGAAGAGTGGGTAACCCTGCCTGAATGTAGTCAAAGGTTTTATTGGCCAGGGAATAGTAATAATTCAAACTCTTGCCTTCCAACAAATTGATCCCAATTAGTGCTTTGGTATTTAGTAATGCAAGTTCTTCAGGTGTTAACTTTCCAAAGAATTTTATCCGGGCTCCTAAATTAAGCTTTTCTGCAAGTTTATGTAGTTGATCAGAGATGTCCCCGTCTCCCGCAATCCAACACTCATATTCAGGCAGTGAAAGCATGGCTTCAATCATTAATTCCAGGCCTCTGCCTATATTTAAAACCCCTTGATACCAAATCACTTTTGGTCGATCAGTGTAAGTATTCGGAAAGATTTTCTTGGTTGGTAGATTCCTGATTGAATGAAATTTTACTTTATATTTTTTGCTCAGTACTTCAGATAAGATGGGAGCTACAGACAAACATAAATCAGCATTAGCCGTTCCCCAATGGATAATATTTGACCATGTTTTGCGAATGAATTTTTTATCAATTATTTCAGGGCTTTCTTCAAAAAATTCATGGGCGTCAAAAATGAGTTTGCCCCTTTTAATTTTTTTGAAGACCGTTGAAGCCAATAAGGTGTCTGCATCTACCGCATAGACCCAGTTTGGTGAGAGGCCCATCAATTTCCATAGCAACCGAATATTGTACTCCGAATAAAAAAGAAATGAAGATTGGAACCAGGTGGATATGAGGATTAAAGTGATGGCCGGATGCTCAAAGGAGTAGCGATCTGTTATTGATTTTTTTATGGAGGATTTGGACCTGTATAGAATGGTTACCCGGTATCCGAGTTCCACCAATGTGTTGGAAACCCTTTGCAGTCGTTGGTCAAATCCAATGTCGGAAGTGGTGGTAATACAAATTGAAATGGGTTTCAACTTTCTTGAATCTAAGTTTATTGACAGCCCAGCTGAAGTTTACTGAGTTTGTCGGCATTGGGAAAACAGAAACCCGAAGGTACAGATTTGGGTTCATATCTTTTGAGATCAGGGTCATGCAGTCCATTTTCAATAAAATCCGTCAACGCCATAATATCTTCTTCTTGAAGCATTAAAGGGACAAATTGAGCAGCAAGGTTTTGTTTTGGAACCTTCTGGTTTTCAGGAATCGCTTTGTTTTTATATCTGATGATTTCCTCGACTGAGCAGAAGCTCCCACCATGTCCTAAGAATCCGGCATCTTTAAGATTGTATAATTGAGGGACTTTAAAACAAAACATGTCTGCTTCTTTTTTGGTAAAACCCCCTCTTCCTAAACGATGGTCATCAGAACTGTCCTTTAAAATTACCGAATTAACATCAAAATCGTTCATGCCCAATGCATAAAATTTCATAGAATTCAAGGCCGGTCCCGAATGACAAGAATAACATTTTGCTTGACCAAAAAACAGATAAGCCCCTTTAATCTGGGTCTCATTTAGGGCTGAGCTGTCTCCTCTGAGCCATCGTTGAAAAGGGGCTTTATTGGTGAGGACAACCCTCTCGTAAGCAGCAATGGCCTTAGCCATGCTTATTCGCCGGTATTTGAGATTTGGGTCTACACCTGTAAAAGCGCTGTCAAATAAAGCCTGGTAAATAGTTTTGGTAACCAACTCAGGACTCATGCGCATGCCATGTGCTTCAAGAGCAATGCGAGCCTGTGTTTCAACCCCTTGCATACCCAGCCGGTTGAGTTCAGTAAAACTTCCTTTGGGCCATAAACTATCGGTCCCTCCATTTGGGCCGGTAGCACCGAACTTTCCGCTCCAGAGTTGAACTTCCTGATAGGCACAGTTGACGATGCTGGGTGTGCGAATCATTTGTACATCCATCTCCGAAGAATCACAAAGTGGATGTTTGTGTCTGGTAAAACCAAATCCCCGGCCACCACCTGCTATGCTTTGAATGATGCCGGCTTGAAAACCCGCCTCCGCAAAATGACAGGTGGCGCAGGAAAATGTTCTCGCAGCTGCCGAGCACTTAGGATTAAATGAGATGGCCGGATCAAAGAAAAGGAATTTTCCAAGTTCCACTTTCGCAGATGTAATGGGATTGGAACTGTCTTGGGGGATGAGTTTGAAATC
Organism: Candidatus Vicinibacter affinis; assembly: GCA_016714365.1. Classification (NCBI taxonomy): domain Bacteria; kingdom Pseudomonadati; phylum Bacteroidota; class Saprospiria; order Saprospirales; family Saprospiraceae; genus Candidatus Vicinibacter; species Candidatus Vicinibacter affinis. The sequence continues at coordinate 2,208,191 of JADJNH010000005.1, forward strand.
TTCTGAATCGGGCAGGATATAAAAATCCAGGTTTTTGGTTGGTGCCAGATTTATCAATAATTTTTTTAGATCCCGGGCACTTTGCAATTTGGCTGATTCCACTTGCTTGCATTGAATCAAGCTGAAAGACAGGAGACAACAATAAAAATAATAATCAATCGCTTTTAACACCTTACAAAAATAGACTATTTGTTACTTAAGTTAGGGGAGGAGCAGCATAAAGTATGCCATTGAATGAAGATGTATGCCAACCTAGATGGATGAATGGCAAAGCGAAATAAAATAATGATATATTTACCCATCAAAATAAGTTGCTTCCTTCCTTTGTAGATTTTTAAATAAAATTACAACTATGTCTGTTCAAAAGTTAAATGCCTTTTCATTGACCATGATTGTAATTGGGTTGGTTATTGGGATGGGAATCTTCAGAACTGCCTCTGATGCTGCAAAGGCTGCAATAAATCCGGAAGTTTTTTTTACTGCCTGGGTACTGGGGGGATTGGTTGCTCTTTGTGGAGCACTCACCTATGCTGAAATAGGATCCAGATATCCCGTCACAGGAGGTTACTATAAGGTATTTTCTTATGCTTACCATCCGTCTATAGCATTTGCATTAAATTGTGTGATCATTATTTCTAATGCAGCTTCCCTTGCCGGAGTTGCCTTAATTGGGAGTGATTATCTTGCATCCGTAGTGGCCCCGGGAGGCATGACAGATGTTGGTAAATCACTCATAGCCATTACAGCTATTCTCTTGTTTTATGGGGTGAATCTGATGGGACTCAAAATGAGTTCAACCACTCAGAATGTCCTGATGCTTATCAAAATCAGTTTGCTTCTTCTCATTATCTCTTCCATTTTTTTATTGGCGCCATCCATTCAAACGGTGCATGAAACGGTTGCGCCAGTGAAGCCCATGGATTTTCTTCAATCAATAGGACTCGCCTTGGTAGCAATTTGCTTTACCTATGGAGGGTATCAACAGACCATTAATTTTGGAGAAGAAGTAGACAATGCGCGTAAGACTGTTCCCAGAGGGATTGTTACCGGAATTCTGATAGTCATTACCTTGTATTTATTGACCAATTATGCCTACTACAAGATAATTGGTTTTGATCAGCTAAAAGAGGCCAGAGGGATTGCTTCCATCATTGGAGAAAAATTATTTGGGCCTTTGGGAAAGACTATTTTTTCTTTACTATTATTCACTGCAGTGTTAGCCTACGTAAATGTTTTGTTGTTGTCAAATCCGAGAGTCATGTATGCAATGGCTGATGATCAAATACTTCCACAAATTTTTAAAAAGAAATATGGCGCACATGAAGTATTGACGGTCAGTCTGACCGCTTTCACAGTGTTGACTATTATAATTCTTTTTTACGCCAATACTTTTGATCGCATACTCGGATTTGTCATGTTTCTGGACAGTATTGGAATGGTGAGTTCAGCTGCGGCATTGTTTTATTTAAGACGTAAAACCCAGCACTTAAATGGAACGGGGATTTATCAGATGAAATGGTTTCCAGTTCCTACACTTTTTTTTATTGCGGCCTATTTATTTGTAAGTGGATCCATAGTTTTAAACACACCCATGATGGCATTGATTGGCACCCTGGTTTTTGTGGTATTTTTAATTTTATTTTTTATCGTTCAAAAAAGCAGAAAGGTTAGTTAAGGCAACAATTTCAAGGTAGCACGAAATGGATTCGGCCATAATCTTCAATTTACACAGATTCAATTTTAACCAAGATGAATGTATCGTATATAATTAATGAGTTGGGAGAGGAGCGGGAGAATTATTTTCAAGCCATCGCTCCACCAATAGTGCAGACGAGCAATTTTGCTTTTAGAACGGTGGAGGAAATGCGGGAAAGATTTAAAGATGAATACAGTGGGTATTTGTATTCACGAGGGTTGAATCCAACGGTGGACATCCTTAGAAAAAAGTTGGCAGCGCTTGATGGGGCAGAAGATGCTTTGGTATTTAATTCCGGGGCGGCAGCCATTTATTCTGCAATAGTTCCATTTGTACAAAAAGGAGATCATATAATTTCAGTCGCAGCACCTTACACCTGGGCGCAAAAATTATTTGATCAGCATCTTCCAAGATTCGGGGTAACTACTACTTATGTGGATGCAAGAGATTCGAAAAATATTTGGGATGCAGTCAATGACAGTACCCGCATCATTTATCTGGAGTCACCTAATAGCTGGGATTTTGCGATACAAGATTTGAGGGCTATTGCGATGGAAGCTAAAAAAAGAAATATTCTTACGGTGGTGGATAATTCTTATTGCAGTCCAATTTATCAAAGGCCAATTGAAATGGGTATTGATTTATGTCTTCAGTCTGCTACCAAATATATTGGAGGCCATAGCGATGTCGTGGCAGGAGTGCTTTCCGGGACGAGGGCGCATATGAAGAAAATTTTTGATTTGGAATATTTGATGGCCGGCAATGGTATACAAGCATTTAATGCCTGGCTTTTGATCAGAGGATTGAGAACACTTCCGGCCAGATTGGACCGCATCACAATCAACACACACAAAGTGATCGCCTTTATGAAAAGTCATCCAAAAGTTGAGGAGCTCTTGTTTCCTTTGGAGGAATCCTTTCCGCAATACCAGTTGGCTAAAAGTCAGATGTCCGGAGCATGCGGGCTTTTTACCATTGTAGTGAAGAGTCAGGAGGCAGATAAAATTGAAAATTTCTGTCAATCACTTAAAAGATTTTTGATGGCTGTAAGTTGGGGTGGACATGAGAGTTTAGTCATTCCCAGAATGGCTGGTGTTTCTAAATCAGCATTCAATCCGAACATGAGAGAGCACCGGATGATTCGATTTTATGTTGGACTTGAAGATGCGGAATATTTAATAGAAGATCTGCAGGAAGCCTTAGAGAAACTTTAATAAGCGATTTTTTTTTGTTTAAGATATAATTTATGCCAATGGTATGCACCATAACAGGCCAGGCCTAAAAAGACTATGAATTCCAAAGCAACAAATGCAATGCCTTTGCTGAAATACAGATAAATACAAATTACATCTACCACGATCCAAATGATCCAGTTTTCAATTATTCTTCTGGCCAGCAGAGTGTTGGCAATGATGCTTGCAATGGCCACAAAAGTGTCCCAGTAGGGATAAGCGGCTTGCTTGGGGAAAGCAATTGGAAACCAATTGTGAAGTTGTGATATAACATAACCGAATGTGAAAGTCAGAACTGTACAAAGTACGGCTAAGTAAATTTTCCAGGTATTGCTAAGAAATTTGATCGGTTCCTTCTGGTGCAATTCTTTATCCCAAAAAAACCAACCATAAAGTGAAATCAAAAAAAAATAGATTTGCAGGAACATATCAGAATACAATTGCACCTGATAAAAGATCAGAAAAAATAAAATGATGTTTACCAATCCTACCGGCCAGGTGAGGATGTTGGCTTTGGCTGCGAGCCAAACCCCGGCTATCCCGAAGACAGTTCCCACAAATTCCATATAGCTTACCGGATAACCCAATAAACTAAACATTGTATGGCCAACATTAAAAAACTCATACATGAAGTAAAGGTAAGTTTTAAGGGGCTCTTTTGAATAAAGAAAATATCTTGATTGGAATTTTATTTTGTAGCGAATAAGTCATTGCAAGATTAAAGCTATTGCATGTAATGAATCTCTTTAAAATGTTCGTTCCTGAAATGTATTGAATGCGGGAATAAAAAATATAAATTACTAATAAGATCTATGACAAAAAATACTTTAACTTGATAGAAAAAAATTTGATTGAAGAAATTGATCTCTATAAATATTGATGTCAAAAGAGGAATGCTTTGTAATTATTTTGTTCAGGGAATTATAATTTTTTGTTGATGGTGGAAGCCATTGATAAGTAATGCGCAGACGTAAATTCCATTAGGAAGGTCAGGTGTATTATATCTTGTATTGGTCAAACCTGATATTAAACTTTGCACTATTTTACCCTGAATGTTAAAAATGTTCAATTGTTTGAAGGCTAAATTATTTTCTGTGATAACCATAATCCTTCCTTCTTTCAGTTCAAGTCTGATAGATATATTTTCAAGATTTTCAGTTTGTGTGCAATTATCAATTTGTACTAAAACAGAAGTGGAGTCGGTTATAGGACCAGATGTATATTTTAATACGATCTTGGCATCACCGGGATGATCCCAGTCAATTATTACATTCCGGGTTTCCTGTCCGGATATGATTTTGCCATTTGTGGTAGACCAATTAAATGTAGCGCATGGGACGTAATTAATATTAAATTTTCCTTCTGTGCCAAAACATAATTTTTTAGGTGATTCTATAGCAAGTGATCCCTTTAATTGATTTTCGGAACTCCAGCATATAGTAAGATAGGATTCCTTAAATCTTTGTTGTGCTGAATTGGTGCCAATCTTTAAACTGTTTGGATATCCGATTGAAGGGAAAGTATTGAAGTCTGAAAGGCAATCCGGCGTATTCTCCAAATATAAGCTGTTCGTTGTTAAACTCGACGTGCCTGCGGGGATGTTTACATTATTTTTATTATTGCCAAACTCATAGTGGTCAATACCGGTTTTAAAATATTGTCCCAGAAGTTGATTTGAAATTTCATTGCCTATGAAATTTTGTTGGTTGCCGGCACCATCATTCATAAAAATTCCGTACAACTCAGCGCGGTTTCTATAAAAGGTATTGAAGGGTCCATTGATGCCATGAGAATTGTCTATCACTATATTTTGGCAAATATTCCCTTCAAAAAGATTTTGAAAAGGGTAGTTGCCATGAAGTACGATGTCTCCTGCAGCATTAGATGGTAAAAGCGTTCCTGTCCAATAAGGATCTTTAGAATAGTTGTATGAAATCACATTGCCGTTTGCAGAGGATTGTAACAAGACAGCATGTCTTAAATTTTCAAAAATATTATTACTGATCAGGCATCTGCCACTGGTTTGTTGGATGGCTATACCATAGGCTTTCCCACCACCGCCATAGTCAAATGCTTTGGTGAAATATGAATTAGTTACGCTGATGTGGCTGCATTCATTTATGGTAACATGAGCAAAATTGCCAAATCTGCTCGCGACTCCATTAATCCAACAATGTGCGGCCAGATCCAAACTGATGTTGTGGGTTTGAGTTGTAGTGGCATCTTTTCTTTCAATTGAGAAGTATTCAAGTCCTATAAAATAAGCTGGAAATATTACTGAATAGGATGCTTCATTCGTCAAAGAAAAATCAATTCTTAATTCTTCCTCCAGCGTAAGCTCATTCAATTGTTTGTCTTTGACTTTAACCAGCTGGCCAATGCTTTTACTGGCCCATGATGAAAAAATTCTGTTGGCATCGTTTTCAAATATTTTTAGGTAATCTCCTTTTTTTACATCACGATGGTCAGCAACATCAATTTTATTGGTGGATTTGAAAGCATTTGCAATTAACTTTATGGAGGTTTGCGATTTCTTGCCTTTGATAGATATGCAATCTTCCGGTCTGCCTTTAAGGTCAAAAATGAATTTTGTTTTCTCGGCACAGGATCCTCTTATGATAAGGCTATCACGTAATATGATATTGTTTAGGAAAAGATAAGTGCCAGGTGGGAAGAGGATAATGCCTGGTCTGGAATTCAGAAATTTAATGCAAGAGTTGAGGGACAAAGTACAATCAACTTTCCCAGAAGAGTCTGCGCCGAAGTGTAGGGGGTTTAGAATTTCGAAATGATCTGTATTGAAACTTTGTGAACCAGGATTATTCCAAATGCAACGTCTCTCAGGTAGTAAATTTTGTCCTTGAGAAATTTGAAATATTAGGCAAATGCAAAGATTGATCAGAATTATTTTCCTCATTGCTATAAAATGGATTCGTAAATATACCATTTCCAAAATACAAGTATGTTTTAATGTAAGCGGAATAATTATATTCTCCGGAAGACCAATTAGTAGGATGAACCGGGCGATGATAAAATTGGAATATTTTGGCATTTCTCGAAACACTAATATCAGATTTCTTGTTTGTATGCTAATTTTAGGATTATGCTTAAGAATAAATGTTTGGTTTTAACCGTGATGCCAGTGTTTTTGCTGGGCTTTTACCTGAGTGCTCAAGTGTTGCAGGTGTCGCCAATATTTCCTTCTGCAGAGGACACCGTCACCATCATTTATGATGCCTCCATGGGGAATGCCGGATTAAAAGATTTTAATCAACAGGTTTACTTGCATACCGGCCTCATCACCGATAAGAGTCAATCTCCCTCAGATTGGAAATACGTAGTAGGAAGTTGGGGGACTACGGATTCAAGATTGATCATGACTTCTTTGGGAAAAAATTTATACAGTGTCAAGTTTCACATTCGGTCTTTCTACAATGTGCCTGTCAATGAAAAGGTTTTGAAATTAGCTTTTGTATTTAGAAATTCAACCGGTTCACTTTCTGGCAGGGAAGCAAATGGTGGTGATATTTTTTATAATCTGGCTGATCCGGAAGGTAAATTTCAGGCTTTATGGTTAAATCCTACCGGTCGGTATAAATTTTTGAGCCCGAGTGAAAATGTAACTTTTTCTTTAGCCTGCTCAAAATCTGCTGACATTAAATTGTATGTGAACGGAATATTGGAACGCGATTTAACTGGTAAGGAACTGGTGTACGATTTTGCTACAGTGGCAGATGGAAATTACAAAATTGTTGCTAAATGCTCCTCAGGATCAGAGTTGGTAGAGTTAGAATATAATTTGGTAGTTGGAGAGCCTCAGGCAATAGTTCAAAATCCACCTCCGGGGATAGCTCCCGGTTTGAACTATGTTGACAATCATTCCGTCTATTTAATGTTGACCGCTCCTTTGAAGAAACATGTTTTCGTGTTGGGAAATTGGAACAACTATTCGCCGGTTTCTTCCGCTTTGATGAAAAAGTCTGAGAGTGGCGATATTTTTTGGATATTGATTGATCAATTGGACTCTAATTTCAATTATAATTATCAATATCTTATTGATGGTAAATTAATAATTGCCGATCCACTGAGTACAAAAGTTCTGGATCCTGCCAATGACGCCAAAATACCTCTAATTGTATATCCGGATATTCCGGAATATCCTATAAATCGTGCATCCGGATATGTAACGAGTTTTTCGATTCCTAAGTCAAAATTTCAATGGACTTCTTCAAATTTTAATCCAGTTCCACCTGATCAGATGATGGTCTACGAGCTCCTTATAAGGGATTTTGCGGAGGAGAGAAGTTTTAATTCAGTACTCAATAAAATTCCATATTTAAAAAATTTGGGTATCAATGCATTGGAATTAATGCCTGTAAACGAATTTGAGGGCAATGACAGTTGGGGATACAACCCTTCATTTCATGCCGCATTGGATAAATATTATGGCACTCAGGAACAATTGAAAAAGTTAATTGATGTTTGTCACGAAAATGGGATTGCAGTTGTACTGGATGTTGTTTTTAATCATGCGTTTAGTCAATGTCCGTTGGTGCAGATGTATTGGGATGCAGCGAGTAACAGACCTGCAGCAAACTCCCCCTATTTTAATATGGTTGCACGCCATCCATTTAATGTAGGATATGATTTTAATCATGAAAGCAAATACACAAGGGCTTATGTTAAGCAGGTTTTGGAACATTGGTTGAAGGAATACCATGTTGATGGATTTCGATTTGATCTGTCAAAAGGTTTTACCCAATTCAACAGCGGAAGTGATGCATCTCTGATGTCCAGATACGATGCAAGTCGTATCGCTATTCTGAAAGATTATGGAAATTTGGTAAAGAGTCAGAATCCTAATGCCTATGTAATTTTGGAACACTTTGCAGATAATGCAGAGGAGAAAGAATTGTCTGAAAGTGGATTTTTACTTTGGGGTAATATGAATTATAATTTCAATCAGGCTTCCATGGGTTACGGTTCCAATGATCTGAATTCTTCTCTGGCTGTAAAGAGGGGATGGTCTAAGAATCATTTGATCTCTTATATGGAAAGTCATGATGAAGAAAGGCTCAATTTTAAAAATTTGCAATATGGAAATGGAACCGGGAATTACAACATAAAACAATTGAATACGGCGATCGACAGGCAAAAATTGGTCCATCTGTTTTATCTGTTGATGCCGGGACCTAAGATGATTTGGCAAAATGGCGAAGTGGGTTATGATTATTCCATCAATCACTGTATCGATGGAACCATCAATACAAATTGTCGACTTGCTCCGAAGCCGATAAGAGCTGATTATTTTGCCCATCCCTCCCGAAAGTCACTGTACGATTTTATTGCAAAAGTGAATGCTTTTAAAAACCAGTCCGGACTTATCCAAAATGCTGTATTTGAATCCTCTTTGGGAGAGGGGTTGATCAAATGGATGAAATTTATTTCAACGGATCTTAATGCTTTTGTGGTTGGGAATTTTGACATTGTAACCAGAAATCCCGAAGTCCAATTTCCACATACGGGCAGATGGTACAATGTTTTGGATGGAACGAGTTTATTAATAAATGATCCCAAATACATATTGAGTCTGGTTCCCGGAGATCATCGTTTGTATGTAGATCAATCAGGTTGGAACACTGTGGGTACCCATGAATCTTGGGATGCTAGGGATTTGATTCGCATATATCCTAATCCAACTTCAGGAAATGTACATTTTGAATCATATGAGGAATTTGATCGAGTTGACATTTACAATTTGGATGGTATTCAAGTGTTGTCAGAAAAATTTTCACCCGTTAAGACGATAGAATTGAACATTGAAAAGCAAATTGCACAAGGAATTTATTTTTGTAGAATATTTTCACTTGGCAAAATGATAGCCACTTCAAAATTGACAATTTATTAGACAGTGTTTTAATTGTGATCAGAAATGCAGACCCTCATCATGTAAATTTAATTTACATTAAGGTTAATTTCGATGACTCTTACGCCATGCGGAGGAACTTCGATCTCATTGCCCATATCGACTTTGTTGAAAATATCAAAGCAGTTTGTAATCTTATCAGAAAATATATCTACCAGTTCTTTTTTTCTTATGACAGAATCCGTATTGATCATACAAAGTAATATTTTATTCCGGTGCTTTAGGTAGGAGATGTATAAGTTATCCTTGCAAAGGAACTGAGTGAATTGTGCATTTTTGTAAAAGTCTTTATGGTTAGCCCGATATGAACTCAAGACATTAAAATAATCAAAGGCCTCTTTATTTTTATTCTTTAAATTAGAAGAAATGAAATAGTTGATGCTGTCTTCTTTCCAACCACCTGGAAAATCTTCCCTTACCAGACCGTCCGGATTTGCATAATTTTTCATAAGAATCTCTGTTCCGTAATAAATAGCAGGGATACCTCTCAGGCAAAACAGCAATGCAATTGCTTGTTTCCACTTATCAAGATCCTCACCCAAAATAGAATATATTCTACTTAGGTCGTGGTTGTCCAAAAATATGAGATTATGCTCCGGGTGGTAATAATTAAAGTCCTGTGCGAGGGTGGCATGTAATTTTGCTACCCCACCATCCCAGCTGTATGGTTTTGTAAGTGCTTCATGAATGGCAAAGGCGAGTGGAAAATCTTTAATTTGTGTGGGTGACTTTTGCTTTCCAAGATATTCTTCACTGTTAAAATAGGCGAGTACTCCTGGTGCGTTGACCCAGGTTTCCTGAAATATTTTTATGGACGGATCATAATGTTGAATGGCGTGCAGCCACTTTCCCATAAAAGTCTTGTCTGAATAAAACCAGGTGTCTACCCTTATGCCATCAAGATCTGCATATTCACACCACCAGATGGAATATTGGATGAGATATTTTCCTAAGACTATTTGATCCTGATTTAGATCAGGCATGCTTTTATCAAACCAACCCTCCAGAGTTAATTTTTTATCAACCGATGAGGCATGAGGATCAACCAAGGGCAATGCTTGATAATTTGTCCTGGTAAATGTATCCCATTGATGAAGCCAATTATCATTCGGCAAATCTTTTATAAAATAGTGTTCAGTGCCACAATGATTAAAAACCAGGTCCATGATCACTTTTATTTTTTTTTCATGAGCGGACTTCGCCAGGTTTGCGTAATCTTCATTATTGCCAAATCTTGGATCTATGCGAAAGTGATCAGTAATGGCATACCCATGATAAGATTCTGCAAATTGATTGTTTTCCTGAATGGGATTAAGCCAGAGGCAGGAGAAATTGTTTTTTTCAAAATATTCCAGATTGTTTTGAATTCCTTTTAAATCTCCACCATGACGAAAATACATTTTGGACCGGTCTACACCTTGTTGATTCATTCCTGGGATTTCGTCGTTAGAGGGGTCTCCATTTGCAAAACGATCAGGCATGATCAAATAAATCAGGTCAGAGGAATTGAGCGGCTCAAGATTTGATTTTTTAATTCTCTCTTTTAGCGTGTAAGGATATTTTTTAATCTGTTTTCCTTTGGTTAAAGTGATTTCAAATGTGATTCCTTTTTTTATTTTAGACAGGTCAAGATCGAATGACAGATAATTTTTATTTTCCAAAAAGTGTTTACGGGTTAATTTGATGGCAGAATTAGAGATGCTGATATCTGACAAACCAATATTCTTATCGTGAATCAAGAGTGTCAGCGATTTGTCCGGCATGTTGCACCACCAAAAGGGAGGGTCTATTCTTGGTTCAACTTTATCTTCAGGTTTGACGGTACGACGGTAATAGTCAGGGATGGTCACTCCATCCGGAATTCGTTGAGCCGGATCATTTTTTTGGGCATGAGCAATGTAGCCATTTGTAGAAAGAATTATACAGAATAAAATAATACCTATTCTAAATTGGATGTTTTGCATCAGAATATTGATTGAATTACGATAGCTAAAATTCACTTAATTTTCCTTTATTCGCAAACACAGTATGGCAGCAATGAACAACATGCATCCGCCCAAAATAACTGCATACATGGAATTATTTTGTAAAAAGTTCTTCATAATATATCCAAAAAATAAGGTGGCCATTATTTCAGGAATGACGATGAAAAAATTAAAAATCCCCATATATACGCCCACTTTGTTCTCAGGTAAATGTGGTGCAAAAATGGCATAAGGCATAGATAAAATACTTGTCCAGGCAATTCCCACGCCCAACATGCAAAAAATAAGTCCAAACTTATGATCTATAACAGATAATGAGATTAAACCAACTGCACCGGCAATCAAACAGATTGAATGCATATTTATCTTTCCAAATTTATCCGCAAGTCTACCAAGTACCAATGCAAATAACATAGTGACCAGTGAATAAAATGAAAACATCAATCCGGACCATTCAGCACCTTCTTTGTACAATTCAGAGGAAGGCGATGGTGCATGGAAAACATAAGTCGCCACTGCATCTCCAAAATAAAACCACATGAGAAACAATCCCAACCAGGTAAAAAACTGAACCAGTGCTATTTTATTCATCACCGAAGGCATGTTAAAAATATGATTCCAGATTTCTTTTATTCCATTGAGGGCACTTTGAATAAAACCTATTTCTCCTTTTGCAGACTCTTGCCTTAATTTTTCTCCATCTGGAGGGTATTCTTTTGTCGTGATGATCGTATACAGGACAGCACTTATGAAGGCAATTGCTCCAATGTAGAATGAGTATTTAACAGAAAGGGGAATTGCATTGTCTTCAACATCCTTCAGATCAAGAAACTTGCTCATGAGCCAGGGGAGGGCTGAGGCAATAACCGCTCCAACACCGATAAAGAAGCTTTGCGTGGTATACCCTCTGGTGTATTGTTTTTTTGGAAGGAGGTCTGCAACAAATGCGCGGAAAGGTTCCATGGACACATTGATGGAAGCATCCAGAATCCACAACAAACCTGCCGCCATCCAAAGTGTGCTGCAATTTGGCATGGCAATTAATGCAAGGGTTGATAAGATTGCCCCTACTAAAAAATAAGGTTTTCTTCTCCCAAGCGGAGTCCAGGTACGATCTGACCAATATCCAATGATGGGTTGTATCAATAAGCCTGTCATAGGCGCCGCGAGCCACAGTATGGGTAATTCATCCGGTTTGGCACCAAGATATCGGTAAATGGGGCTCATGTTGGCCATCTGCAGGCCCCAACCAAATTGAATACCCATAAAGCCGAAGCTCATGTTCCAGATTTGCCAAAAATTGAGTTCCGGTTTTTCCTTCATGACGATTTATTTTATTAGAATTATATATTCCCAGGGTTTCAATCTGATTTTTTTATCAGATGCAATTTTCATCTTTTTACCGGTCATTAGATCCTTATAGGAAGTCTTTGAGGGTATATTCTGAATGCTTACTTCTTGTTCTGTGGCAGAGAGATTGAAGATGCACAGTGCTTCTTCAAGATTGTTCTTTCTTGTATAGCTGAGTACATTACCTGGATTGGAGTTGTCCGACCAAATTACCGGCACGTCGGGCCAGAAAACAGGATGTGACTTACGGATACCGGCAAGCTTTTGATAAAAAGAAGCGTATTGATAATTTCTAAAATCAATGGTATCCTTTTCAAAAAACCGGAGTCTCCTTCTCAAAGGTTCTTCTTGTCCACTGTAAATCAATGGAATGCCATCAAAGGTAAATGTCAGAGCACTGAATAGTTGATGAGCAGACCCAAGTTTTTCAAATTCAGTTCCATTCCAACTATTCTCATCATGGTTGGAGGTAAAATACATGTGGCACCCTTTCTTGAATTTTTCCTGATCAAGCTGATGGTAAACTCTGAAATCCTTTGCGTTTTTAATGCCGGCGGCAATGTCCCAGCTCAATGACTTAAATGTCCAGGCATAGTCTGCATGAAAATAAGAAGCGTTTCTGAACTCCGGGACTTCTGCTTCAGCAAGGAGGAATAACTCTTTCTTCAAAGAAATGAGTGTTCTTAAGAACTGGTTCCAGAATTGGTCAGGAACCAAGTAGGCTACATCCTGACGGAAACCATCCACTCCCAAAACATCTACCCAATAAAGCATTGCTTTAATCATGCTGATGCGCATTGATTTTTGATTGTAATCCAAATCAGCTACATCATACCAATCTGTTTTCTCAACATGTACGATGGTGTCAGTGACAGGATCATGTAGATACCATTCAGGATGTTCCATAATCCAATTATGATCCCATCCTGTGTGGTTCGGAACCCAATCCAAAATTACTTTCATACCCAATCGATGAATTTCTTTTACCAGTATTTTAAACTCATCTTTGGTTCCAAATTCAGGGTTTACCTCTGTATAACTTGATATTGAATAATAGGATCCTAATGTGCCTTTCCTTTTTTCTTTGCTGATTGGAAAGATGGGCATTAACCAAAGCACATCCACACCCATTTCTTTTAATCTGGGTAGATGTTTTCTAAATGCATTAAAGGTACCTTCCGGGGTGTATTGTCTGAGGTTAACTTCATAAATCACGCCAGAACGGGCCCAGTCTGGAATAGGAATTTCTGAAGGTAAGGATTGCTGCGCTCCGGAAAAGTAAAAGTTCAGGCTTAGGAAAACCAGAACAATGCTACGATTTCTAAAGAATTGATTCAACTGATAGCGGTTTGATGATAGATTACAAGGCCTTTGGAAAAGCAAGATAATATTTTTATTCAACCGGATGTTCTATCAAATCTAATTTGTACAAGACTGTTGGATAGGATCAGGTCAATTCAGAAATAAAACACTCTTTTGCGGGTAGAAGAATCTTTTTGCCCTTGTAATGAAAATCAACATGTTCAGCAGAAAGGTTGACGATTTTAACTTTGTTTGCTGATAAGTCAATGTTCATAGCCCGATTCAGAAAATAAATTTTAAATTGAAGGCCACTCCAGTCTTTCGGTAAAAAAGGGTTGATGTGCAGTCCGTTTTCATTTACTTTGATGCCTCCAAATCCTTGTACAACGCTCATCCAGGTACCCGCCATACTGGTAATGTGTAAGCCATCATCTGAGTCATTGTTGTAATCATTTAAGTCCAACCTTGCCGTGCGCAAATACATCTCTTTGGCTTTTTCCTCATATCCCAATCTGCAAGCCAAAATAGCATGCACACAAGGTGACAGGGATGATTCATGAACGGTCCTTGGTTCATAATAATCAAAATTAATTTTAATTTGATCCATGGTAAAATGGTCTTCAAAGAAATAAAGTCCCTGAAGCACATCGGCCTGTTTTATAAAAGGTGACCGAAGAATCCGATCCCAAGACCAATGCTGGTTAATGGGTCTTACTGCAGGATCAAGGTCTGCTGTTGTCAATTGTTCTTTGTCAAGATAGTCCTCTTGTTGAAGCAACAATTTTGTGTCGATATCTTGAGGCAGGTATATATTCTTGGATACTTCCTGCCAATGATTTATTTCATCCACTTTGATGCCCAGTCGAACCAATATAGCTTGATAGGCAGCAGCATCTGTTTTTTTAATTTCGTTCAAAATTTGCAATCCATATTGTAAACACCATCGAGCAATGTAGAGGGTGTACCAGTTATTGTTTACGTTGTTTTCGTATTCATTGGGCCCGGTGACCCCATGCATTACATATTGATTTTTGTGGTTGCTAAAATGTACTCTTTGCACCCAGAACCGATTGATCGCACAGACGACATCTATTCCATAATCTTTTAAATAATCTCTGTCTCCGGTAAAATTTACATAGTTGTAAATGGCATACACCATTGCACCGTTGCGATGTATTTCCTCAAAAGTGATTTCCCATTCGTTGTGGCATTCTTCACCGTTCATGGTGACCATAGGAAATAAAGCGGCCCCATTTGTGAATCCAAGTTTTTGAGCATTTTCTATGGCCTTGTCCAATTGTTTGTAACGGTACAACAATAGATTCTTGCTTACAGCAGGAGGACTGGTACCCAAATAAAAAGGGATGCAATAGGCTTCCGTGTCCCAATAAGTAGCGCCACCATATTTTTCGCCGGTAAATCCTTTGGGGCCTATATTGAATCGTGCATCTTTCCCGGTATAGGTTTGATACAATTGGAAAATGTTGTACCGGATGGACTGTTGGGCCACCTCATCATTATTAATTTGTATGTCTGCCCATTCCCAGATGTCTGACCAGATATTGGCGTGATCGTTTAATTTTTGTTCAAAGGGAATATTGGCCCATGATCTGCATTTTTCAAAGCATGTGGCCAATAAGGTTTCGGAAGAATAATCCAGACTTGATAATTGAACCATGGATTTTTCTACTTGAATAAAATCACCGGTATTCAATACTGCCTTGTAAATAATTGTTTGCTTTCGTTCAACACCTTTTTTGGAATAATTTTCAATCACTTCAGAACCATTGAGATAAAATTTATTCAAGATGGCGCAACCTACATGGAAGAAATTCTTTTTTGTGGAACATTGAATGCCATGCATATTTTGCTCCTGGTCTGTTTGCTCGAAGGTCCAGAAGTCTTCGTCATAATTTGAATCTTCATTCCTGATGTCAAAGTCCAAAATTGATTCGATACAAATATGCGTGTGATCATCATTTGATTGAATGGTGTATTGCATGGCACCACATTCATCCCAGGACATACTTAGAAACCTGATACTTTGAATTTCAAGGCTTTTACCATTTTTCAACTCAACCAAAAAAGATCTTTCCAAATATCCTTTGTCCATATGCAATACCCTACGAAAATGATGTAGTGTGCAACTGTTTAGATCAAGAATTTCATCATCAACAGTGATCCGAAGACCATGCCAATGTGCGCTGTTGAGCACTTTCGCAAAGTAATCAGGGTAGCCATTTTTCCACCAACCAACCCTTGTTTTATCCGGATAGTAAATCCCTGCTACATAGTTTCCCTGCAAGGTGGCCCCTGAAAAATCTTCTTCAAAATTTCCACGTCCACCCATGCGCCCATTACCCAGACTAAAGATACTTTCACTCCATTTTTGGTTTTCTTTTACAAAACCTTCTTCGATTATTTTCCAGGGATTTATTTTAAAGTACGATTTCACCGCTAGCTATTTTGTTTGATGTGTCAAACCATTCGACAATGTCTTTTGCAGTAATGGATGTAAAATCAGGAATAACCAATTGAGCAGCACTCAATACGGGATCAATTCCTATTCCTACTGTATGCATACCTGCTCGAACAGCAGCCTCAAGTCCTTTCATAGAGTCTTCGAAAACGATGCAGTCTTCCGGAAGCACACCGATTCCTTTTGCAGCTGTTACAAAAACCTCCGGATCTGGTTTGCTGCGACTTACTTTAATTCCATCTACTACGGTGTGAAAAAAATGACGAACCCCTGTTTTATCTAACAGCAGCATGGCATTTTTGCTGGCGCTGCCCAAGGCTATTGGGATGGATAATTCTTTTGTTTCTTCCAGGAAGCGAAGTACACCCGGAAGAATATCCTTTTCGCTGATGTTTGCAATTAGTTCAAGGTAATATTCATTTTTTTGTGCTGCCAATCGTTCCTTTATTTCCTGACTTAAATTCAATTCAGCAGCATGCAGAATGATTTCGAGAGATTTCATCCGCTCTACACCTTTAAGATGTTCATTGAAGGATTCTGTCAGTACAAAACCAAATTTGGAAGCAAGTTTTTTCCAGGCTTCAAAATGATAACGGGAGGTATCCACAATCACTCCATCGAGATCAAAAATAAAACCGAACGAAGGTTGTTTATTTATCACAGCTTTTAAGTTTATGAGTGTGGAAAGCACGAAAGGTAACGAAAATTAAATCAGGCTTTTAAATTATCGGGATAGTAGCCCTCTTGAATCATTTTTTTAAAAGCCAGTTGAACAAATGGTTTGTCTTCCTGATACGTAACACCAAACCAATTTGAAGGAGAAGGTATTACTTGTACCTTGATGAGACACTCATCCATCAGCGTTTGTATGAGTTCAGGAATGTAAAACTCAGCATCTTTTACACTTAAATGAGACTCAAGAAAAGTTTTTAATCTGTCTGAAGCAAAATTAAAATAGGAAGCCCCAAATCCCCACATATTCATGGACACCAAAGTCTCCGGATCAAAATATTGCAATTCATCATCCTTTCCAGCAAAGATTTCTCCGGTTGTTGATTTTTGAATTCCTTTTGTTTCAATCACTTTTTTAAGAAATCCTTCCTCATCATGCCAACACACCCCTCTGTTCACGGCACCGTGATCGGATAAAGTATTTTTAAGATAGTAGGCGATTACAGCATAATAAAAGTCAGGATCGGGGTTTTGGATAAGAAACTGATATAAGCTTTCCAGAGCCTCTCTGCCGTAGTAATCATCTGCGTTGATGACACCAAATGGTTCATCTAATAAATCATGTGCTACCCAAACAGCATGTCCCGTGCCCCATGGTTTGGTTCTGCCCTCAGGACAATTAAAGCCCTCCGGCAGCTGATCCAATTCCTGACAAACGTAATGTAAATCAGCCTGATCTCCCCAGGTGGCATCCATTCTTTCCCTAAATTCAGTTTCAAAACTTTTCCGGATGACAAAAACAAATTTTTTGAAACCGGCTCTGAGGGCATCATAAATGGAATAATCAATGATGGTCTCTCCATTCGGGCCGAATGCATCCATTTGTTTAAGTCCCCCATATCGACTTCCCATCCCTGCTGCGAGGATTAACAAACTGGCTTGTGGTAATGACATGCTTTAATTTTGCGTAAAAATAAAAAACCCCGACCAATTGGCCGGGGTCCATATTCTTTCATAGAGAACTATCGTTCAAATTTACTAAGTATTTTAGTTTTTTGAGCCTGATCATTGGATATCCGAATCACATAATTTCCTACAGGTAATTCTGAAGTGTCCAACCTGATCTGGTGCGCACCTTCATTGATCTTTCCGGAGAAAAGCACCTTAAGTTCAGAACCTATGGAATCAAACAAACTCATTCTGATAAACTCATTCTTAGTTTCAAAATGAATGATGGTATAGTCAAGTGCCGGATTTGGATAATTGTCTAATCTTAAAGCAAAATCCCTGTTTACATCTTCAATTCCGGTTGACAGGCAACTGCCGCTTATGATAGGAAGTTTTTGAAAATCCTTAAACAACATCTGACTTACTACACTTGGACTTACCTCAAACCAATCAATCAATAAGGAGGCATAAATCGACCTGAAATCATATTGCATGGCAACACCTTCATCGTTTGTTACGGTATCATTAATGGTTGGGTTGTTTCCCAGAATTCCACCATCAATGCACTCTCCAAAAACAAAGAGAGGGGCAGCAGTTCCATGGTCAGTTCCTGTGCTGTCATTGGCTTTGATTCTTCTTCCGAATTCAGAAAAAGTCATTCCAATCACTTTTTTACCGAATCCGGCCTTGCTCATTTGATCCTGGAATCCGGCCATGGCATCTGAAAGTTGTTTTAACAAGTCTGCCTGCGTACCAATTTCATGGTCATCCGGATCACATTGATTGGCGTGTGTATCAAAGCCGCCAATATTCACCACATACACTTTGGTTTTTAATCCGCCTTTGATCAACTGAGCCACAATATTTAATCGGTCCAGTAATGCATTGCCACTTGCCGGAATTGAACCTCCCGCATTGGTATTTGCCTGTTTAATTACTTCTGAATAATCATTGGTCTGCAACAAGGTGCTGACAATGTATCTCAATTCATTGGCGTAGTTGGTGTTGGAAGGTAGGTTGGCAGCCAGTGCACCTTCCGGAAGTAAACCCAGTGTCGATGGATCGTTGATGGCCAGACTGAAATTGGCAACTTTCCCCTGACAAGTTTGGGAGACCAGAGACCCAATGGTGATCGCCAGAGGATCAGGGTTGTCAGCATTTGGATAACCGGAAGGGTAGGACGCATGGTTTTCCGTATAAAATCTGCCGAGCCAGCCAGTCACTTCAAATTGCTCTGCGGAAGAGCCGGAGGTCCAAATATCCGTAGATCTGAAATGCGATCTGTTTTGATTTGGATAGCCTACTGATTGAATTAATTTTAATCCGCCATTGTCGTAAAGAGATTTAACTCCGGTCATGGAAGGATGTAAGGCTAAGCCATCTCTTAATTTGATTCCAAAACTTTCTTTGATAAGGATTTTATTTCTGTGTTTATCAAGGTTGCTGTATTGGTCAATAGGTAAGACCATGTTCAATCCGTCATTTCCACCGCTCATTTGAATGAGCACTAAAATTTTATCATTGTCCGGACTTACAAAATCCAGGAAAGAATTCCGTGCAACAGCATTCACTGGAATTCCATTTATCAAAACCGGCACCGCGGCCATTGAACTTGCTTGTAAAAAGGTTCTTCTTTTCATGGTGAAGATTTTGTGAGTTTAACTTAAAAAATATTCCGGCATAGACAAAAGGGTGGAAAACAAAGGTTTTAACCTGTTGTCCACGGCCGTTCTTGCCTGTGCGTTGTTTGGATTGGCTTTGTAACTGTTCCACATGGTTGCCCATTGGGCTTCGGTAAGGTTCCCTAAAAAAGCTTTTTTAAGGAAGTCAATTTGATTTTGGTAAATATTTTGTGGCAAAAGGTGTGCTACTATTTCACTTAAGAGCAGGCTAATGTCAGTTGGATTAGTGAGTGAGCTTACATATTCCACCAGATCCAATCCGAAGGTAGTCGATCCCGATCCACCTCTGATGCGCATTTGTTTATTGGCAGCCTGATTGGTAAATCCAACGCGTAGTGGATAAGTTACTGAGTTAATCCAGATTTCATGGTATCCCGGTTCCTGATAATAAGGAGACCATCCTGCCACACTCGGAATGTCAAAGTAAACTTGCTGTAATCCCATATTATTTCTGTAGATGGCCAGGAACAAAGAATAATTTATTTCCAAATCAGCAGATGGTTTGAATTTCATCGCTTTAAGTGTATTGAAAATAAATTCATAAGGTGGTCTTATCATACAGCCAAGCCCTTCTTCAGAATAAAAATGCTCACTGCCCAAAAGTGCTTTAACCACCGGTTTGATTTCAAAATTATTGGCAACCAATAAATCGGCCATCTCGTCAATAACCTGACTTTCAATGGTCTGATCAACTTTATAATACACAAAATAATTATAGAGTTTGCGACAAATAAAAGTGGCTGCCTCTCTTTTCTTGAAAATCAGATTGATGACAGACTTGTATTCGTTCTCTTCCGCATTGGTAATTTGTTGATTGTTAAATCTGGCAGAAAGTTGCTTGGTGGATTTGTCATGAAGTCGGGTGTCAAATCTGGAATATGGATAAAACGATTCGTTTCTGCGATCAGCCGCAATGGTCCAACCTGTTAGTGCTTTTGCAACAGCCAGTACATCCTGTTCTGTAAACGTAGTATAATCACCTGGACCTGCAAGCGCTCCTTTACCCAATGTAAACAGTTCCATGACTTCCCGGGCAAAATTCTCATTTGGAGCCAGGTTTGTGTTTTGGTTTCCGTTGAGGTAAACCAACATGGATTTGTCGATGGTTATTTTTTCAGTAAGGGATTTAAAGTTTCCCATACAATTAGACCGAAGGGTGGTAATGTAATCATAGTTATACCGAGGATCAAAGATCTCTGAAACGACGAAATGATTGTGCCAAAACAAAGTCATTTTCTCCGTAAGCGAAACCCCTTCATTAAACATCAATTGCATGAGCCAGGAATAAAGAGAACTCTCTTTTATCTGAACCAATCCTTGTACCTGTGGATTAAGTTTGCCGGTCACCCAAGTCTGCCCCTTTGGAATTTCCGGGTCAGCAATTTGATCGGTGTACAAAACCGGTGGACTTGGTAATGCCTGATCAGTCGCCAATTTATCCAAGGTTTTTTGCAAACCATCTGATACTGCGCCTTTGATTTGTTCATGTGTTGGGCCAAACATTGCCCTTCTTAAAAGATGAGCCGCGGTTGCATAATTCCAACTCCCCTGATAGGGTGTGAGGCCTCCGTTTACCGGGAGTGCCGTAGTCGGGCGCATGGGCTCCTCTTCGGCAGTGCTGGTAAGCATTGAAAAAAGTTTCCTTCTATCCATAATACATGGTTTTTATTGGTTAGGAATAAACGAATTGTTTCTTTGACTTGGATCCTTAAGATTTGTTTAATGAAAGCTTAAAGATTCACTAATATAATGGGGAAGTCAGGTAAAGCTAGATTTGTACTCAATTCTTTTGAAATAAATTACGCCTAATAGCAGAAAAAGCCGCAAATAATATAAGGCCCATTAAAATTACAAGCGAAACCCATTTTAGCATTTTAAAAATCTCTACAAAATGAGCTGTGATAAAGCCTTCCGCGGGATGAAGATTGATAAGCCTTATGATAAACCCATTTTCCAAAAAATCAAAGATTAAGGTGGACAACGGAAATATATTCCAAATCCTCAACCGGAAGGATGGATAGTTTTTGAGGAGCATGCTGAGCAAAATAATAAAAAAACAGGTGTAAATGATGGGGTAGAGTACATCAAGACTCATTTCTACACTCCGGTAATAGTGGCGCCCTTCCTCACCATAGTTTTTGATCATTTGAAGCGTTCTTGTTGGAGAATATCCAAATGTAAGGTCCACAGGGCCAATTTCACTTTTAGCCAGGGTGTTGATTTTTTTTTCAGCATCGGGTAAATAATGAGCTACAAATAAGATGTACAATCCAAGAAAAAACACCCATAAATAACCATTGGACCATTTGTAGAAAAAATCCGAAAGCCTTCTCATGGGTCTATTGGATTACAGATAATTCTTTGCCTACTTTTATAAATGCCTGAACACATCTCTCCAGATGATTTTGTTCATGTCCGGCTGAAATTTGAACCCTAATTCTTGCTTTGCCCTGAGGAACCACCGGATAGAAAAATCCTACCACATAAATTCCTTCTTCCAACATTCTAGAGGCAAATTTTTGAGCCAAAGGGGCGTCATACAGCATCACAGGGACAATGGCGTGTTCACCAGGAAGTATGTTAAATCCTGCATGGGTCATGGCTTCCCTGAAAAATTGGGTGTTTTGTTCCAACTTATCTCTGAGTTCTGTGGAAGAAGTTAATAATTCGAGCACTTTAATAGATGCGCCTGTAATGGCTGGGGCAAGCGTATTGGAAAATAAATATGGTCGCGATCGTTGTCGGAGAATTTCTATGATCTCTTTTTTTGCTGCGGTAAATCCACCTGAAGCTCCTCCTAAAGCTTTGCCAAAGGTACCTGTGATGATGTCAATTCTTCCCATGACATTGCGAAATTCATGAGTGCCTCTTCCGGTCTTACCCATAAATCCCGAAGCATGACATTCATCAATCATCACCATTGCTTGATATTGTTCGGCGAGATCACAAATTTTATCAAGTTGGGCAATGGTACCATCCATTGAAAATACTCCATCCGTTACCACCAGAATTCTTCTGCAATCTTTTGCAAGTTCTAGTTGCGCTGCAAGATCGCCCATGTCGTTGTGCTTGTAGCGAAATCTCTTAGCCTTGGCTAATCTGATGCCGTCAATGATGGATGCATGATTGAGTTCATCAGAAATGATGGCATCTTCTTCATTGAGCAGGGGCTCGAAAATTCCACCGTTGGCATCAAATGCTGCTGCATACAAAATGGCATCCTCCATTCCAAGGAAAGCGGAAATTTTTGATTCAAGTTCCTTGTGTATATCCTGCGTTCCACAAATAAATCGCACCGAAGACATTCCAAAACCATGTGAATCGATATACCTCTTTGCTGCTGCCAGTACTTCCGGATGAGAGGAAAGGCCGAGATAATTGTTGGCACAAAAATTCAGTACTTCTGATCCTGTATTGGTGCGGATAACTGCACCCTGGGGTGTGGTGATAATCCTCTCTGTTTTATAGAGTCCGGCCTCCTTAATATTTTGAATTTCTTTTTGCAGGTCCGTAAGAATATTTCCAAGCATAATTTTGTTTTTAATGTATGTTTAATGGGAAGATTTCATTGTTGAAATGTTGCAATGTGCGCCAAAATTAAGATATTTTGTCATTAAACCAAGATTTGGAATTTTTACTAAAATTTGTAGACTTCATCATTGGAATAAAGTTGATTTAAAGTTTTTTCATTATTTCTCCTTGACCAGAATCGCATTTGCGTTTTCAATTTTCACCAGGTAGATACCGGGTACAAAATTTGTCAAATCCAAATCAAAAGGTATATGATTAACCCATTGAGTGTTGAGGAGGATTTTGCCTTCGGCATTGATCAATAAAAGTCTTGCGTCTTTTGCAGTTGCTTCATATTGTATCTCACAATGCAAACTTCCGGGATTGGGAAGCAGGGTAATTTTTTTGCTGGTTATTTTGCCATCAAAAACATTTGTTAAATCAATTTCAGGAATTTGAATGATGTATTGTCCATTGAAATTAGTGCTTCCTGGAAAAAATATTTTTGCATCCTCTTTAAATGCGGATGATGCATTGACAGCGACAGACCAAACACTTAAATGTTCATTGGATGCAATTCTTTTAAAAAGTTTAAAAGAAGAAGGGTTGTTTACTTCTTTCATTCCAAAACGAGTCAATTCGCTAAATCCTATGCTGTCAAATTTAGAGGAAGAGATATTGCCCCATGTTCTGATGATGAAATAGTGATCTGCATATTTTTCCATTCCGGAAGAAGGCATAGAATCAGGTCGTTGAAACAATCGGTAAGCTGCTACCTCATGTTGACCGGATGGCTTATCCTGTAAATGAATTTCGACACCCGTTTGTTGGAAGGTGTTTTTTCCTTTGTCAAGATTCATCATTTTTTCACTGATTCCGGTTGAAACAGGTGCAGTGGAAGCTTGTAAAATTCCATTACCATTTAACGCATGTGCTACATTGACTTTGTCGTAAAATATCTGTTCGCCGGCCTCATTAAACTGATAATAGGCTACTAATCCTGATTCGGTTTGAGTGGAAATAAGATGCATGTTTAACCGAATTTCTTCCTCAGTTAAAGATCGGTTGAAAATTTTCAGCTCGTCCATCTGCCCGTCAAAATCTCCACACTGTCCCGGAACACCCTGACCTACAGTCCATGGAGTTTTGCTCAGGTCGAATCCGGAGAAATCTCCACGGCGTGTCCAACTTTGACCATCTTTATACAGTCTTACAGAATCAGGATACACCACCATGGCCACATGAATCCATTTTGTTGTATCCAGATTAAATGAAGAAGTCAGCTGATAGGGTTGCCCTTTCCAGAAAAAAGTAAGATTGGTAGTTGTACGATAACCCTGGAAGGCAAATCCAAAACCAAACCCAATGTTGCTGTCCCAGTTTGAGAGAATTTGTGTAAAGCAATCCTGGGGTTTGTTTATTTTAATCCAGGCCATACAGGTGAAACCATTTGCTTCAGCCAAGGCAGGAATTGCGGGAATACTGGCATAATTGTTTTTGGCGGAGAGGTCCAGCATTTTACCGGGAATCGTGTCCCGGGAACAGGTGCTGGTCTTAATTTCAACCATGTCATTGACGGTATTGGTATGACTGCCTGCGTTGTTTTTTACGGTTAATTTTACGGTATATTTTCCGGGTTTACCAAATACAACTTTAGGAGATTTATTTGTGGCATCACTGATGTAAACTGCTCCCGGAAATTCCCAAAAGTAAGCAACAGAAGAGTCTAATTTAAGCACCGAATAATCTTCAAAATAAAAAGTGTCTCTGTCACAAAATGAAATTTGTTTGTCAACAGAGGGTTGCGCAACCGGTTTGGATTCTTCAAAGAAGTTGATTTCCCAGACGCCCATGCTGCTGCCATTGATTAGTTTTCCATCCCGATAAAAAGGGCGAAGGTTTCTGGTAAAATGGTCAACACTTAAACCCATTCCATGTTCTTCCCAATCCGACATTTTAAGATTTCTGTAGAATGTTCTGCCACCATCACAAGCGATGTATACGCCTCCATCAGTACCATTCTGAAAGCAAATGTCACTGATTCTCTGATTGCTGATTTTGGAAGTGGTCAGATTGATCCAAGTCATTCCGCCATCCTTTGAAACAAAAACTTTATTGTTGTTGCCACCGGTGCGCAATGCCTGAAATATTAATTGGTCATCCTGATCGCTCAGACAAATAGCTTTCACTCTGCGTTCACCACCTGACGTGCCGGCAGGTGGAGGAAGTTCAGAAAAGCTAAGTCCTCCATTTATAGATTTCCAAATTTTTCCATCCGAAGCGCTGTTACTTCTCTCAGTAAAATACATGACCTCAGGATTGCTTCTTGAAATTTCAATGGCTTCTACCCAGGAATCGCTTCTTGGTACTGAGAATACAGGGCTAAAACTAACAGCATTGTTCACGCTCTTCCAAAGTGTGTTTTTTTGTCCCAGATAAACTGTCTGATAACACAACGGAGACCAAACCATGTCACTATGTTCCATTGGGTAATAAGATTCATTCGGATATTTTTCACAAGGCAGACCAAACCATTTCCAGTTGGTGTCTAATGCCGCAGGCATAGTGTAAGCTCCTATGTCAGAGAAATAACAATCCTTATTTTTTATGGGATTTAAATAGCCCGTTGGTGATTCTGCACCACCCATTCTAATAAATTTCCCTTCGTAATTTTCATGGTAGAAAGTATTTCCGTTGTGGTATCGTCCTCCTACAAATACCTTCTCATGCCAACCAGCATCAAATCCCCAAAAATCACTGCCGTTCAATCCTAAATTGAGTGCTTTTGCATTTTGAACCATTGTGAAAAAATCGCTGGAGTGGGTGAGTCCTCCGTCAGTTGCAATCCAACAATCATTTCCGTGAGAAACGCTGGCTTGCAGATCAGGATGCAAAGCAAATGCTCCGCCATAACCACCGATTACTTTAAAGGTAGTACCTCCATCTGTAGACTTAAAAGTGGAGCCGGTTCCCGTTATGATTTCATCTGCTTTTGTTTGAGAAGCCACCAAAGACAAATCATAAAACCCTTGCCAATTATCCATTGGAAAATTTGGGGAATCATAACCATCATAAGAGCCTTTTGCGGTATTTAACCAGCTTTCTCCTTCATCGTTGCTTCTCATCAAGTAGGGGCCTTTGTCACTGGTTAAGACAATGGCATAGACTCTTTTAGGATCCGCAGCAGTCGTGGCCATCCGCACACCGCCATCTTTTAGATTATGCCAGCCTGAATTTTTTAAAGTAAAATTTGCCCCATAATTGGTTGACTTATATGGATCGTAAGAAGATTTTGTTCCATTGTAGCGAAGTGCATAAATGATGTTGTTTTTAGTTGGATGTGATTTAATCTCACAACTTGCCTCCTGAAAAATACGCGTCCAATCTTTGCCTGAGTTTTCTGAACGATATAAACCTTTACTGGTGGCAGCAAGAATCACATGGGGTCTTGAAACAGGAATCTCCAGGTCATAGACCCAAAGATCAGCAACCGTCAGAACAGTGGTCCATTTCAATCCTCCATCAGTTGATCTCCTTATAACGCCTGAGTTGCCTATGTAAATGGTGTCCATGCTTAGGGGATGAATGGCTATTGCTTCCGAGCCAAGTTGATAATCCAATCCGATTTGCTGCCAGCTAATTCCTTTATTCAAACTTCTGAACAATCCTCCGGTCTCTGTAGCAACCATCAAAAATTCGGGATGAGCTTTGCACAAATCAATTGCGTACACGTTCGTCTGCCATGGGCAGGATTCCTGATTTTTTTCCAGCCAAAACGTCTGCATCTGATAAGGTTTCCAAAGATCTGTTGGAGACCGGTAGGTTTGCTTTTGTTGAGAGTTTCTTGAATTTTCGCGGTTGAAATTCTGTCGTGATTCTGCTTTGCCATCAGCGGACATAAACATCCTGTTAGTCATGATCAACCTTTTGTAATACCTGGTGAAGTGATTCTTTTCAAATGGATGTGTGAGATAATATTGCTTGTATGCGTCATCCAATGCAATAAAATTGATCGGAGTCTCATACATTAGTTTTGCCCACTCCGGCATTTTTGCACTGACCGTAGGAGCATTTAGATTTCCTTCCACTTGACCATAAGCGCTGGAATAAATAATTATTATTGCAAGTGTGAAAAACAATTTCTTCATTTGATAAATTTTAATTTAGAAAAAAAAACTTGGGATTGATAATAAATTTTATTTATATCCACCCCAAACTTCTTCATATAAAGTATTTTTTATTTTTTTTAATTCTTCTCTGGCTTTAACCAATTCAATCTGTTCCTCAAAACTCTGCGCAGCTTTGATTTGTTGGTCAATATCCAAAATGACTTTGTGGAATTTTCTGTATTTAATGTGCTTGATTATTTTTTCAACATCGTCTGCTGAAAATTCCATGTCACTTTGATTTCCCAACAAGTAAATTCCGTATTTATCCGCCCAGTTATTGCTGTACACGTAGGGTGAACTGGTCAGTTCAATCGCCAATTGGCTGATGTTTTTGTCCGGGTGGTGGAGGAAATAATTTAGATTGACTATGTTTCCCTGGTTGATGTCAGTTTCGACTTGTTGTAAGACATCTGCGTATAATTTATTATCAAAATAATCAATTACATCGTTGAGGTTGGCTACTAAAAATTGTGCGGTGGTGATATTTTCCTGCCGCCATTTTTTATCGCCTTCGAGAATCAGAATTTTCAATATTTCTTTTTCCTGAAATTCATCCCCTTTGTGTAAATAAGGTTCATTTTGTTTTTTGAAACTGATAATTTCTTCTTGCTCCTTAATGATTTGTTCATCATGGTCAAGCGCCTTTCTTTGCGCGGCAAATGATTTATTTTTAATGTCTTCCTTGATGAGTTTATTGGCACTGCTGATCAAGGTAGCTTCATCAATATTGAGGAAATGCGAGGCATTTTGCAGATAGACGGATCTCTTTACGGGATCATCAATTTTTGCAATGGTGCCTACGATGTCGTTAATTACGTTCGCGCGTTGGATTGGATCATTCTGAGTTTCCTTCTTAAGTAGATTGATTTTGAAAAGGATGAAATCCTTGACCTCTTCCGCTAAAAATTTTTGAAATCCCTCATAGCCTACTTTGCGGATAAAACTATCAGGGTCATCACGGTCAGGAATCAAACCAATGTAGACATTCAGACCTTCTTTTAGAATCATGTCAATTCCCCGCATCGCGGCTTTTATCCCTGCATCGTCACCGTCATACAGTATGATGACATTTTCACAATGTCTTTTGATTAATTGAACTTGATCTTCCGTTAAAGAAGTACCAGAAGAAGCTACTACGTTTTCTATTCCGGACTGCACCAACGACATTACATCTGTATAGCCCTCCACCAAAATACAGGATCCTAATTTTCGAATGGCTGCTTTGGCCAAATGCAAGCCATATAGAGTCTTACTTTTCTTGTAAACTTCTGTTTCCGGGGAGTTGATGTATTTGGCAACTTTGGCTTCCTTGTCCAGGACTCGTCCTGCAAATCCAATGACTTTTCCGCCCTGGTTGTGGATTGGAAATATGATCCGGTTTCGAAAAAAATCATTACCGTTGGAAGAGGTCAGCCCCAGTTTCTTCAGTAGATCAATTGAATAGCCCTTTTTGATGGATTCAGATGTAAACGCCTGGTATTCATCCTGAGCAAACCCAATGTCAAATTTTCTCAAAGTAGTCTCCAGAAAACCTCTTTCTTTGAAATAACCGAGACCTATACTGCGGCCCAGATCGGATTCCCAAAGTTGTGTAGCATAATAGTCAAGTGCCCACTGATTGACTATGTTCAGGCTTTGCACCTCCAGGGCTTCGTCAATGCTTTCCTGGGTCTGGGCGGTTTCTTCCAGCTCTATTCTGTATTTTTTTGCCAGATGTCTGATCGCTTCAGGAAAGGTATACTGTTCGATTTCCATGATGAAATCCACCGGACTGCCGGCCTTTCCACAACCAAAACATTTATAAATATTTTTTGACGGGGATACAGAAAAAGAAGGTGTTTTTTCTTTGTGGAAGGGGCACAAACCGGTAAGGTTAGCACCTCTTGTTTTCAAATCCACATAATCTCTTACCACCTCCTCCACTCGGGATGTTTCTACTACTTTTTGGATGGAGCTTCGAGCGATCATGTCCGTATATTAGTGCTAAATGTAAATCCTGGATTAAAAACCTAAAGCCTGTGACATGGTGTATAGGCCTTTTTTACCACTTAACCATTCGGCGGCAAAAACAGCCCCTTTGGCGAAACCTTCCCTTGTGAAGGCTTCATGGCTTATTTCTAAACGGTCTACAGGACTTGTAAAGCTAACCTTGTGATAACCCACCACAGATTCTGCTCTCTTTGCCAGAACGCTCAATTGTGTTTCATTTGGTTCTTCAGGATCTAAAATCCAACTCTTGTATAATGGATGCTTTTCCAAAATGTCATTGATCAGACTTACGGCGGTTCCACTTGGTTTATCCTTTTTATGGATGTGGTGTACCTCTTCTACCTGAATCTGGTATTCCGGTAACCTGGCCATAATTTTTGACATCAGACGGTTGACTTCAAACAATACATTAACCCCTATACTGAAATTTGAAGCCCACAGCATGCTTCCATCTGTTTGGTGAAGAATGCCGACCAGATCATCCCATTGCGCCAGCCACCCTGTGGTACCGCTCACGACAGGTACATTGTGTTCCAGGCAGGCTAATAGATTGTCAAATGCTGATTCGGGATCCGTAAATTCAATTGCAACATCGGATTGGTTGAGAAAGTCAGCCAACTGACTTGAATTACTCCGGGTCACAATTCCGCTCAATTCATGCCCTCTTTCGGCCAAAAGGGGTTCAATTGCCTTGCCCATCTTGCCGTAACCTATCAAACATACTTTCATAAGAAATTGTTAATCAAGTGAATGTGTATTAAGAATGTTGCACACAAAAATAGTTATATTAGATCATAAATAAAACATATAAATTTGCGCCAATCCTTATGAACATTATCATTCTTAACTAAATGATTGTGATATGGGATGGTTTACCCGCCTCAAAGAGGGGATTTCAACAGCGACAAAATCAAAAAAGGAAGCACCGGATGGACTTTGGTTCAAATGTCCGGACTGCAATGCGACTTCGACCAACATGAAGTTGAAGGATAATTTCTATAAATGTCCTTCCTGTAATTATCATACGCGCATCAGTTCTGATCAATATTTTGACATCTTGTTTGATGGCAAATACGAGACCCTGTTCGATGACTTGCGCTCTTATGATTTTCTTGAGTTTACAGACCTTCAGCCTTATTCCAAGAGGTTGGATGAAGCCATGAAATCTTCTTCAAAAGATGATTCTATTACCGTGGCCATCGGCCGCATCAATAAAAAGCCTTTGGTGGTAGCAGCCATGGATTTTAGCTTTATTGGCGGATCAATGGGCAGTGTTATGGGGGAGAAAATAAGCAGAGCCATTGACGTAGCGCTGGAAGACAGGGCCGCATTAATGGTAATCTCAAAATCCGGGGGTGCCCGTATGATGGAATCTGCCTTTTCCTTGATGCAAATGGCAAAGACTTCAGCAAAACTGACTTTAATGGCTAAGAATGGTTTGCCTTACTTTTCTTTTCTAACAGATCCTACAACAGGGGGGGTGACTGCTTCATTTGCCATGCTGGGAGATATAAATTTTTCTGAGCCCAAGGCACTGATAGGTTTTGCCGGGCCCAGAGTAGTAAAAGAAACGATTAAACGAGATTTGCCTGAAGGATTCCAGCGGTCAGAGTTTTTGTTTGACAACGGCTTTTTGGATTTTATCGTGGACAGACAGGATCTCAAGGAAACACTGGGTAATCTTTTGGACATGTTCGATTTAGGGGAGGCGTAATTTTTTGGAACCCAATTATCTTCTCATTTTAAATCCTGATTGGTGCTTCTATACATTCAGAAGTGATATTTTTTTTTCTGTACTCCTTTATGGATGTGATTTTAACAGCCTAATTTTTTTCGTCTATCTTCTTATCTGGAGAAACAGATGAAGTGAAATGACGAATTCCTTTGTCTAACAAAAATTTATCCGAATTGTAGGAAGCGGATTTGTTGAGAGGAATAGACAAACTACTCCACTCACTTTGTTTCAACATTTTTGCAATAAATACAATTTGTCCGACATGATATGAATAATGCGCCAATTGTCTGTTCAGCGCATCCATGATGCTGTGTCCTTCATTCCGGATATAAATAATTTCTTGTAAATCTTCTTCGTAAATGGAATCCAATGCATGTTCAAAGCATATCCACCCAGCTTCCCATCTTTGCATAAGCTGATCCTTGTCCTGAATGATTGCCATAAATTCTTCATCCCTGTTTCGCCAGGTTTTTTCACCATCGGTCGTTTTGAAATCAGTCCACCTGGATATCATATTGCCGGCCATATGCTGGACAATGATGGCGATGCTGTTTGATTCATCGGAAGGCCTGAGGAAGATTTGTTCCGGTTCCACCTGAGCAATGGATTTTTCGGCTAAAGACCTGTAATATTTAAACAGAGACTTAACGCCGTTGAGATAAGTTGTGTGGAGATTCATGCGGCTGCTTTTATTAATCAACATTATGGAATGACTTAAGTTTAGCTTAGATATATTTGAATTCCACAAAAAGGAATTACCTTGCAAGAGTAATTTTTTAAACGAAAATAGCTTTATGCGCATTCGGTTATTTGTACTCCTCATTGGGATTTGTGGTTGGTTGGAACAAGCCAATACTCAAGGATATATTTTTAATTTTGAAGATTGGCAGAAGTACGACCTGTATGAAGAGCCGGCTGTTTTTGAAACCGTCAATTTTCAATCATACTTTTCTACATTTTCTCCAAATGTAACCAAAGTAAATGGCCCTGTTGGAAACGCAATCCGACTGGAGAACAAAAGGGCCATGTTTGATACCACCATTGTTCCCGGATTAATTTACCTCGGCGATCTGGTAAATCTTCCAAACGGAGGATTTCCATACAATAAAGTTCCGGACAGTTTGAGTGGAATCATTCGGTACAACATGGTCGCAAATGATACCGGATTCATGGTGTTGGTATTTAAAAGAATTGGGTTTCCGGTTTCTTTCAATGTTTTTCCAATTGTTGGAAGCCTGGATAAATTTACCCGATTTTCTTTGCCGCTGATTCCTTCCGGTATTGATCCGGACACCGTTTTCTTTCTTTTGGCTTCCGGGAACCTGGATAATCCCAAAGAAGGATCATTTATAGAATTGGAAGAATTGAGCTTTCCAAATACATTGAAGCAAATGCCCAATCATAATTTTGAACAATGGGAAGAAGTGTCATTTGAAGAACCCGAGCAATGGGCTACCGCAAATTTGATTTCATCCTTGTTGCGATTGCCGCCAACGGTTGTGAAAAGTAGTGATGCCAATGAAGGCAATTACAGTCTCCAATTAGAACACCGGCAAATTAATAAATTGGGTGTCAATCTTTCTGCAGGTTACTGCGCGATAGGAGAAACTGGCTCCGGGCAACCAACTGCTCTGCCTTTCAAAGCTAACCAATTAAAAGTGTCTTATTCTTACAAGTATCAGCCCAAAGGCTTGGATACGGCTTGGTTGGTGGTGCGGGCTGTTCGGTACAATCCGCAAATAGGAGGCAGGGAATTGGTGCATCTGTATGCCTCACCATTGTTGGCTTCCTCTACGTACAAATCCATTGACTATACTTCACCAAACTTCATCAATGAATCAGATTCAATTTACATAGAAATCTATGCAGGTAATTATTATCCAGGAATGCCTGCAGATAAAATAGGAACCCCCAAGCAAGGCAGCAAATTGTGGTTTGATAATTTGCAAGTTCGTCCAACTTCAGCATCGTCCGAGGAGGTTTCTTCCAATACAATAAGTATCAGCCCACAACCTGCAAATGACTTTATCGAAATCAATCTGCAGGAAAAAATGCTGGGTTACCGCATTTTGGATGCCCAAGGAATTCTTCTTCTGGAAAAAGATCATTTAACTCCTGAAGAAAATAAAAAACGCATTCAAACAGACCAATTAAATTCCGGAAGGTATTTTATTCAAATAAAAACTGCTGCGGGATTATATGTTAAATCATTTTTGATCATCAAATAATAAATACACCATGTTTAACACAAAAATTGCAGGACTTGGCTACTATGTGCCTGAAAGGATAGTACCCAATTCGGAATTGGAAAATTTAATGGATACCACAGATGCGTGGATTCAGGAACGCACCGGTATCCAGGAAAGGAGATATGGGAAGTTGCACCAGGAGACCACCACCACCATGGGCGCGAGAGCTGCTGAGATAGCCATTGAGAGGGCCGGGATTCAAAAAGAAGACATTGATTTTATCATTTTTGCCACGCTCAGTCCGGATTATTTTTTTCCTGGTTGTGGAGTTTTGTTGCAACGAGAAATGAAGATAACTTCCAAAGAAATGCCTGCCCTTGATGTCCGCAATCAATGCTCCGGTTTTATTTATGGTTTGTCCATTGCAGATCAATTCATCAAGACCGGCAAGTATAAAAATATTTTATTGGTTGGATCAGAAATGCAATCGATGGGATTGGATTATTCTACTCGAGGCCGCAACGTATCGGTCATCTTTGGTGATGGCGCAGGAGCGGTCGTGCTTCAGCCAAGTCTGGAGGAAAACTCCGGCATACTTTCCACTCATCTTCACGCAGATGGTACCCATGCAGAAGAATTGGCTTTCATAAATCCCGGCTGTCATGGAGGCTATCACTTAGGATTGGAGCGTTTCGGTTATACAGATCAGGAGTACGGCGGCATTTTTCTTACCGAAAAAATGTGGACAGAACAGGATATCTTTCCTAACATGAACGGACAGTTGGTTTTTAAAACTGCTGTAACCAAATTTCCTGAAGTCATCCATGAAGCATTAAAAGAAAATAATCTCCAGAGTTCTGATATTAACCTGTTGATTCCTCATCAGGCCAACTTGAGAATCAGTCAATTTGTACAACGGCAATTAGGTTTGAAGGACGAGCAAGTATGGAATAACATTCAGCGTTATGGCAACACCACGGCGGCTTCAGTGCCCATAGCATTGACTGAAGCATGGGAGGCAGGAAAAGTGAATAAAGGGGATCTGGTTTGTTTGGCAGCTTTTGGAAGTGGTTTTACCTGGGGTTCCGCATTAATCAGATGGTAATGGAAATAATGGAGAAGGTAGATATTCTGGCTATAGGTGTACATCCTGATGATGTTGAATTATCTTGTGGAGGTACACTCGCTTTGCATAAATCATTGGGTCATAGTTTTGGTATTTTGGATTTGACGGAAGGAGAATTGGGGACCAGAGGAAATGCCGAACAAAGAAAAAAAGAAGCCTTTCGCGCAGCTGAAATTCTGGGTGCTGAATTTCGTCACATTCTCAATATTGGGGATGGTTTTTTTCAGCATGAAGAAAACAATTTGAAAGAAATTATCCGAGTGATCAGAGCTTGCAGACCGCGGATAGTTTTTGCAAATGCATTGTCAGACAGACACCCAGATCACGGACGTGCTGCAAAACTTGTAAACGATGCCTGTTTTTTATCTGGTCTGCGCAAAGTCAATACTGATTACAATAATGTGAATCAGGAAAGTTGGCGGCCTGAAGTCCTCTATCATTATATTCAGGATCATTATCTGAAGCCGGATTTGGTCGTGGATATTTCCGGTTTTTTAGATAAAAAAATGGAATCCATCATGGCATTTGAATCCCAATTTTATAAAGAAGGTTCCAGTGAGCCCGAATCACCGATCAGCGGTAAAGATTTTCTTGATTTTATCAAATCAAAATCCAGGGTGGTGGGCAGAGCGTCCGGTGTTGAATATGGGGAAGGATTTAATACCGCAAGGCCGATTGGAGTTCGTAATATTTTTAGTCTGTGTTAATCTCTTTGGGATTTTGCAAGATTATAAAATCAGATAATTTATTCCCAAACCCATAACAGGACCTATTACCTGAAAGTATTCCACGCTTGAATCAATAAACATGCTTTTTCTGTATTGGTAACCAATGCCAAAACTAATTTGTCCACGAGTGGTGCAACCACTTCTGATGGAAATATTTTTAACTGGGTGGTATTCCAAACCTACATTTCCTGATACAGGCAGCAAACTGGTTTTATGGACTTCCAGTTGAAAATTTAATTTTGAACTCAACTGATAGCCTATTCCAAGTCTGATGATGGTGGGCAACGGAGCCATTTTTTTTATTTGAATTGGAATTGGGTTTATAACCAGTGC
The DNA here is from genome assembly GCA_016714365.1 of Candidatus Vicinibacter affinis. Classification (NCBI taxonomy): domain Bacteria; kingdom Pseudomonadati; phylum Bacteroidota; class Saprospiria; order Saprospirales; family Saprospiraceae; genus Candidatus Vicinibacter; species Candidatus Vicinibacter affinis. The sequence continues at coordinate 2,243,242 of JADJNH010000005.1, forward strand.
CGCAGCACTAAGGGAGTTATTGAGTTTGCTGTGAACACTGATTTCAGGGATAATTGTGCCTTCATTTTTAGACTCCGGGAGATTCCTAATAAAGTAATTCAAGCCTAATGCCATGCCGCTGGATTTTCCAATTTTGCGACCGTAACAAATTCCCACTATGTTTTCATTCAATTCCCTGGATCCTTCAGATTGCCATTTAATACCAAAGCCTTCACGGGGATTTGATTTATACAGCGCAGAAGCACCGACGGAGTACAGTCCTGAAACATAAGAATAGGGTCTGGATTGAACAGCCAAAATGGAATGCTGAATATCCGAAATCCGAGAAGGGTTGTTGATGAAATTTAAGGGTTCGGAAATGGTTAATCCCGTTCTTGCCATACCGGATGATATGACATCCTGCATGCCGGAGAAAACTGCGTACTGCGCTTTCATTGGGATTGTTTCAAATAAAAGGAGTAGGGCCAATAAGTGAATTATTCTGCTCATAATAGTGTTTGATATGCAAGATAGTATTTTTTCAAAAAACAATTACCTGGAAAGTCGATTCTTTAGTTTAGAGGTTTGCCGGATAATTAAAATGTTGCAGTCATGGCGAATGCTCACGGCATTTGCTTCAAAAACAGACTTAAGTTAAAATGAATGGTTATTGAATTACTTTTGTATTGAAAATTTAATAGATGAAAGAAGAGTTTATTTCAGAAATAAAGGCCGCTTATCAATTTAAAGGAGATTCCATCGTCTTAGGCTGTGGGATGTTGAATGGGGCAGTCCTACCGGAGGCGCCAATATCCATACCTTTAAGAATGGTCAACAGGCACGGTTTAATCGCAGGGGCCACCGGAACCGGAAAAACCAAATCCCTGCAATTGATGGCAGAACAACTTTCATCCAAAGGAGTGCCCTCTGTGCTTCTGGATATCAAAGGAGATTTGAGCGGAATTGCATTGGAAGGAAGCATGAACAGCAAAATATCAGAGCGTCATACCACCTTGAATATTCCCTGGGAGCCGCATGATAATTTTGTCGAATTGCTTTCCATCTCTAACGAACCGGGTGTAAGGCTAAGGGCAACTGTTACAGAGTTTGGACCTGTTTTGTTGTCTAAAATTCTTGGTCTCAATGATACTCAAGAAGGAGTGGTCTCCATGATGTTTAAATTCTGTGATGACAGCGGTTTGCCATTATTGGATCTGGAAGATTTCAAAAAAGTGTTGCAATTTGTTTCCAATGAAGGTAAGGAGGAAATTGAAAAGGAATTTGGTGCAGTTTCTTCTGCTTCTGTCGGAACCATTATGCGAAAAATTATTGAATTGGAACAGCAGGGTGCCACCGGATTTTTTGGAGAACGAAGTTTCGAAGTAGAAGATCTTTGCAGAGTCGACAAGCAAGGAAGAGGTGTGATAAGCATTCTGCGTGCTGCTGACATTCAGGATAAGCCTAAATTTTTCAGCACATTTATGTTGCAGATGCTTGCTGAGATTTATACCAAATTTCCTGAAGCAGGGGATCTGGAAAAACCAAAGCTTGTTTTTTTTCTGGACGAGGCCCATTTGTTATTTGAAGAAGCAACCTCTGCTTTGGTGAATCAATTGGAAACCATTATAAAATTGATCAGATCCAAAGGAATAGGACTCTTTTTTATTACCCAAAATCCAATTGACATTCCTGAAGAGGTTTTAGGACAGTTGGGTTTAAAAGTTCAGCATGCCCTGAGGGCCTTTACTGCAAAAGATCGGAAGGCAATTAAATTGGCCTCGGAAAATTACCCGGACACCAGATTCTATGAAGTGGCAAATTTGATTACCGAACTTGGCATCGGGGAGGCTTTGGTAACCGCTTTGAATGAAAAGGGGATTCCTACACCATTGGCCCATACCATGATGCGCGCACCGGAATCACGAATGGATGTATTGAAAGAAGATGAAATGGATTCCATCAGAAATCATTCAGAAATTGCAGATTATTATAATGAAAACATCAACAGAGACAGTGCGGCTGAAATATTGAGCAGAAAATTAGAGGAAGCAATGGTTGATGAAGAAAAGCCAGTTTCCGGCTCAAGAAGACAAGAAAAATCAACGCTTGAAAAGGTGATGGGCAGCACTGTTACACGACAGGTAGGTCGTACCGTTGCAAGAGAATTAACCAGAGGGTTATTGGGGATGTTGGGTATTAAAATGGGCTCTTCAAGAACTAAAAAGACCGGTTGGTTTTAAACAAAAAAAAGCTGTCTGAAGATCAGACAGCTTTTTTTTTGTTTGTATTTCTTTTAAATTTATTTCAAAACATATCTAACGGCCAATCCACCGTAAGATCCACCAAATCCGGTAAGAAAATCTCCACCGAATCCAACAGATGGAATCCAGTCAGCACTGATGTTCAAAGGAATGTCTTTGAATTTATAATCCAGACCAATGTTCCCCAGGATACCAAATGACAATTTAGCATAATCGTTGTTCGGATAGAAGTCATTGTCATAGTTCCAGAAGAAAACGCTTGCGCCTCCTCCAACATACCAATTCAAACCTTCCACGCTCTTGATAGGCATGTGGTGCTGATACAATGCAGAAACTGTGATCCAGCTGTAGTAGCTGTAACCTCTGAATCCAAGAATTCCCTCAATAGCTCCTTTCTCACTGATAAAGGTTTTGTAAGAAAGACTTAAAGGATATCCCAATCTGGCTCCGATGGCTGATTTGTAATCCTGAGCTTTAAGTGTGCATACTGAACCCAATAAAAAGAAAACGAAAAGGGTCAAAAATTTGGCTTTCATAAAATAATCGTTTAGTTAATTAATAAGCCAAAGATAGACAATCTGAACAAATGCAATGTTTTTCTAATTTAAATTTTCCAGTTCACCGGATTCCTCCCATTTTCTATCAGGTATTCATTGGTTTTGGAAAAATGCTTTTGCCCAAAAAAACCACCACCGGCCAACGGAGATGGATGTGGGCTTTCCAAAATGAGGTGCTTTGTCCCATCGATGAGCACCTTTTTTGAACGGGCATAATTACCCCACAGGAGAAAGACCAGATTTGATTTTTGGCTACTGAGTTTTTGGATGACGTGGTCAGTAAATTGATGCCATCCTATGCTTTTATGAGAGTTGGGCAGGTCTTTTTCCACGGTCAGTGAAGCATTGAGCATCAGAACCCCTTGTTTTGCCCAGGAAGACAAGTCTCCGTGTTCCGGAATAGGGTAGCCCAGATCACTATTGATTTCTTTAAAGATATTCTTTAGTGATGGGGGAATTTTGATTCCTTTTGGAACCGAAAAACAAAGGCCCATGGCTTCCCCGACGCCATGGTAGGGATCCTGACCCAAAATAATGACCCGTGTATCCTTCCAGGGAGAAAGTTCAAAGGCATTGAAAATCAAGGGTCCAGGAGGAAAAATAATTTTGCCTTTTGATTTTTCAAGTTTCAGAAAGGCTGTGATATTTATAAAATATTCTTTATCAAACTCTTCCCTAAGGACTTCTTCCCATCCAATTTCAATTTGAACCTTCATTTTTTAATTATTGGCAATAATTTTGGATATGCTTTCGAAATTATGTAACTTCATTGTTTAATTGATAAAAGTATGAAACAATTTGTAGTGTTATGTTTGATTTTGTGTGGTCCCGCGTTGGTTGTCTCACAACCGATCAAAATTTGGAATAAAATCTTCGGTGGAAATCAGGGCGACTATTGTAATGAAATGGGGATATACGAAGATAGTTTGATTGTTGCGGTTGGCAAATCGAACTCACCCAATCTGGTAAACAAAGGTTTGGACGATGCCGCAATATGCGTTTTTACTCCCGGAGGTGTGTTGAGGCATATTAAGACATTTGGCTCCTCTTCAAATGATTTTTTGAATTCATTTGCCTATGTCCCAGGAGGAAATTTAATAACTGTGGGTACCATCAATGGTAAGGGAGGAGATATAGCCAACATACATGGTTTGCTGGACGGTTGGATTATGGCCTACGATCCCAAAAAGAATGTAAAATTGTGGGAAAAGAACTTTGGCGGAACCAACAACGATCAGCTCAATGATGTGTATTTTTTGGAAACAGGTAAAGTCATTTTTGCCGGGGCCTCCAAATCAACGGACAGAGACATGACCGGTAATAAAGGTGGATTTGATGTATTGGTGGGTACCATGGATGAGGCGGGAAATTTGGTTAGGAGCAGAAATCTGGGCGGGAGCAAGGATGAATTCGCAAGAAAGATCTTGCATGCGGACGGAGCCAATTTTTTCATTTTTGGGGAGACCAGTTCAAACAATGAAGGAGACTTTACCGGTTTGACCAATAAAGGGGCAAAGGATGTTTTTGGTGTAAAATTGAACAGAAATTCGAATCAAATATTGAGTTTGATATTTGGGGGCCCTGGGGATGATCTTTTTGCTGATGCAGTAAGTTTTGAGGACGGATCTGCTATTTTGTTTATCAACACCAGCATGAAAGGTGGAGACATTGACAGCATCAAAGGTGGCAAAGATATCTTCATGGTAAAAATCAAGAACGACGGCAAAATTCTTTGGAAAAAACCTTTGGGAGGAACCAAAGACGATGAAGCGGTAAAAGCTATTTTGGATAAAGACAACAACATTCTCTTGTTGTGTACCTCTTTCTCCAATGACGGAGATTTGAATGGCAATTACGGAGACAAAGATGTTGCCTTGATGAAATTAGATACCAGCGGAAATGTTCTATGGGCTACGCATTATGGTGGCACCAAAGGAGAAACTGCCTCCTCGATGGCGAGTGATAATATGGGGAATACCTACTTTACTGCGACCAGTTTCAGCACAAACAATGATTTACCGGTAACCAATACAGTGCCCCCGGATTTTTGGACCCTAAGGTTATATGAATGTCCGCTCATTTTGACGAATTACACAAAAGAAGCCTGTATTGGCGATACTTTGACTATTAACGGTAAAGCATATTTCCAGGGTAATTCCTTTGGTTCGGATACGATGAAAGGAAAATCACATCTGGGTTGCGATTCATTGATCAATGTGTTGGTTAATTTCAATGCTGCCAGCACAGAAAACTATACTGATACACTGTGCAATGAGTCTACAAGTACCATTAATGGCGTATTTTTTGATAAAAATAAAACGTCGCACACCTTTGATTTAACCAATCAATATGGATGTGACAGCACATTATTTGTGAATCTTTATTTCACCCAACCGCTTACCCTGAAAGACTCGACGATCGTAAATGACAATGGCACCACGAATGGCAGTATTCGAATTGTGGTACAGGGAGGAACAGCTCCGTATGCATACAATTGGAGCAATGGATTTAAATCCAGCCAGATCGTAAATTTGAAGGCAGGCACCTACAGTGTTACCGTAACAGATGCCAGATCTTGCATCCAGACATTTAGTTTTACCATCAAATCTACTGTTGCAACGGATGACCTAAAGGCCAGCCTGGTAAGTTATTCTATGGACGATGCTGCGATTAAATTTAGTTCAGAGGAGAAGGTAGAATCTGTAGAGGTATTCACTTTGAATGGCCAAAGTATTTGGTCTCAAAGTGTTCGCAGTCAGCAATTTAGTATCCGAAGGAACCAATTGCCAAAAGGTTTGATTTTAGTTCAATTGCAGCTAGGATCTGGTAAGGTCACCAGCTTAAAAATGATAAATTAATAAGACAGAATTAGTTAAAAATCTTATATTTGCGCCTCCAAAAATTTGGAGGTTAATGGTCTCGTAGCTCAGCTGGATAGAGCATCTGCCTTCTAAGCAGAGGGTCTCAGGTTCGAATCCTGACGGGATCACTGGAACATATTTCCCTTTATCATTTTTGATAAGGGGATTTTTATTTTATACTGATTTTCAATGATTTAAGTCAATTTACCTTTATACTCTTATAAGGATAGTACAAATATAATAAGGAAATATCGTATACGGGATCGTGTACGGGATTATATTTGTAACATCAGATTAAGAACAATGGGTATTAAATTTTATCTACGGGCCATTGAGACGGAAGATCCAACACCAATATTTTATACTTGCCACATAAACGGGAAACCAATTAGCAGAGGCCTAGGGTATAAGATTTACCCCGGGTTATGGGACAAGACCCGGCAACGCCCCACTGAAGACAAAGAACTTATTAAGGAGTATTCAGCCCAAGACCCCCATTTAAAGAACGTCATTAAGAACATAGAGATCCGAATTAATAATATAATTGAATTGGTGTATGCGTATGTCAACAATTGCAACCTAAATAAAACACCTATTGACATATCGGTACTGGACCAACTTCTTAAGGAAAACGTTTTCCAATCAAAAAAAACTCTTGAAACAGCCTCCAAAGTTCGAAAGGTCAGCAAAACGGGATTAAATCAAAATTTGGTACTTGATTACTCAGGCAAATTTTTGGACGGTATATCCAGGGGGAAAATACTTATCCAATCAGGCCCACACAAGGGAAACCGATATTCAGAGGGTACGATCAAGAATTACCGGAATTTTGTTTCCATTTGGACTGAGTTTGAGAAATATATGAACATCCGGTATAAATGGGAGGACATCAAAAAACCCGTGTATGATAGTTTGGTCCAATTCTTAAACCAACGGGATTACACAAAAGACACCACCGGGAGGTACATCAAACACTTAAAGACCATTTCACAGGCTGCACTAGATGAGGGGATACATTCAAACCTTGAGTTTAGAAAACGCTACTTTGAGACGCTAAAGGCAAAAATTGACAGTATTTCACTAGACACTAAGGAACTTGAAAAAATTGAAAGTTTGGACCTTTCCGGTAATGAGTCCCAGGACAAGGCCAGAGACTTGTTTCTCTTAATGTGCTATACTGCCCTTCGAATTAGCGACATAAAACGCATCACAAAGGATCATATCCGGAAGACGGCAAAAGGTGAATATCGACTTGAGATAATTACCCAGAAGACAAGGGAAAGAGTGATTGTGCCAATCAATACAAAGGCCTACAATATTTTGGAAAAATACGGTTTCGATACGCCACAAATTGCAGACCAGACCAATAATGAATATATCAAACAAATAGCGAAAATGGCCGGAATTGACGAGATAGTCAGCACATCAGAGGACAGAGGCGGGACCATCCAAACAAGATCAGTCCCCAAATACGAACTCATTACCAATCACACCGGGAGGCGAACGGCTGCGACCCAGATGTACCTTTCAAAGATTCCCTCCATCGACATCATGAAGATAACGGGCCACAAAACGGAAAGTAGTTTCATGAAATACATCCGAATTACAAAGGAGGAAACAGCCGACCGAATGGCTGAAAATGAATTTTTTAAATAGAATCAAATGAAGAAGAAAGATAAACCAGATATCAAAAGTCAGAGAATAATAGAACATGAACCAGACAAAACACCGTCAGGATTAAGGATAATTAAAGTGGATATTGAAAGAAATCCAACTTACCACCCTAATGTAAGTTTTGGTATGTGTGGTGAGTTTACCTACACAGTACCAGAGAAGTTAATATTCCTTTGGAATTTACTTGCCTTTGATATTTATCCAAACGAAAGGGAATTAATTGAGAGAGATATTGAGTATTTAGAGCAATATGAACCAATTGAATTTAAAGTAGATATTGAAAGGGAATTAAAGAGAATTGAAAGCAAGGCTAAAAAATTACAGTTTGTTGAAAAATCAATAATTAACCTACAAATGGAATCTCTAGAGGATTCAGTTGCCCTGAGGTCCGAGGAATTAAAGGTTAAATTTGCCTCATTGAAAGGTAAAAAGGTCGAATTTTTGGAACTCATAAGAAAAAAGATCAATCTATTACCAGAAGATGATCAGGCCGAAAATATCAAAACCCTAAATTCAATATCTTCAAAATTGGTATTATTAAAAGAATTGGGGGTCTATGACCTATTGGAAACAAGGATTAAAGAAAATACGAAATCAAAAACAGACCTTGAAAAACTTGTTTCCTATATTATTGGCGAGAATAACCCGCAATCAGTAGGAAGGTATTTTCATAATATGGAAATTGACCAGAAACCAGGGGGAAAATACAGCCCATATACAAAGAAGGCAATAAAAGAAATGGAGCGGGTAATGAGACATTGTAATATCAAAATTTTAGGGGATTACTCAAAATTTACCAAAACCGATTAATTAGCGATATCCCGCCCTAATTCCCGCTCACAATACCCCCGTACTCTTGTGATATAAAACAAAATAATTATGTCACAAGTAATCGTATTGACCCAGGACCAACTCAATGAAATGTTGGAAAATGTGGTTTCCAAAGTTGAAACCATCATTAAAAATTCCCAAAGGAAGGAAGTCACTTCAAAAGAATGGTTAACCGCCAATGAAGTGTGCGCTATCCTCAAAATTAGCCAGACCACACTACATGACTGGTCCAATAAAGGTATCATTATCAAACACCGGATAGGCGACCGGATAAGATTCAGACATGATGAAATACAGGAATCTTTATTGAGAATGGAGGCTAAAAGACAAAGAGTATGAACACGCCAATAATACAGAGTTACTTAGAAAATCCGGCCAGACCCGGTACATTTGATTGTGTACATACACCAGACCCCCTGAACATTCCATATTTCAAACTGTCCACACCACGGAATGAACGTTTTAAGGCCCAGGGAGCGGTTAAGATGATCGAAACATGGACAAAGGAGGGTAAACCCTTGTTTTCTGGATTGGTCCCGTTAAAACCAATTGAAAACATATTTTTCGGAAATAGATTAGAACCAAATGGTAAAAAATCGCTAATCTGTTTAGTTTATCTTGAGAAATTTTTTCAGGATGGCAACCTAATACAGTTACGGTATTACAAAAACTTTTGCCCAAGGAGCAAGGCGCTGCAAAGGAAATTTCTTTTAGAACTCCTTAAGTACGAAATACAGAACGGTTTGCACGAAATACAGCCCGTGAGATGATTGATTACATCAGTTTGGATATATCGTATTTGGGTAAGGAAAAGTTGCTTAGTAATCCTCATTTGAATTTTGAGCGGCCATTTAGAATAAAAGAAAATGGTGAAATAGAAGTAATTGAATTTGAAAAAGGAAAGGTAAAACCTGAGTTAGAGGCCAATTACAAAAATCTTAAATTTCAGATTTACCGGAATGGAGCCATTTACTTAAAAGGGTCACTTCATGTATTCTGGAATGACGGGGTACACAACTATAACGACTTTGGAATCGAAGACCTCAAGACCGTTTTGAAAGAACTTGAAACCAAATTTGGTATCATTCCAGAGAAGACAAAAATACGTCATCTAGAATTTGGCGTTAATCTTCAAGATTTGCCCTATGATACACATACCATCATTAAAAATATCATGTTTCATAATGGTAAAGGGAAACCGCATGAATACAGATACATAATACAACGAACCGCAAGTGAATACAAGGCAATAGAAAAACGGGTAACGTTTTCACTTAAATGCTACGATAAGGCCAAACACAAAGACCAAGAAGGAAACATCTTTAGATTTGAATGTAAGTCACATAAGAGCGTTTATCTAAACGAATTAGGAATAATATACCTTTCTGATCTCATTAATACTGATGCAGTAAAAAGATTGGGAAATCGGTTAGTACAACTTTGGAGAGAGACGGTAATAAGAGACTGGACCATAAATCTAAACAATCTCAAAAAGAAGGACCGAATTAAAATTTTGGAATGGCACAACACAAATTACTGGATAGACTTGTTCGAAAACACCAGAGGCAAAGACCGGAATAAATTCAATAGGGAATTGAGCAAGTACCAAAAACTAGTGCAAGAACACCACGGTAATGCACACAAGACAATAGAAGATGCCATATCTGAAAAGTGGTGCAAGATCACCACGGAAAACAAAACCATTGGCAAACAAGAATTAGTGCAAGATCACACTATTATAATACATGATCTTGCACCAATTTGCAGCAACACAATAACGGATTCAGAAAACGCCCCAGGGACAAGTAAAGAAACCAGGGTTTGCAAGGTTACCGGAATTGATATTAGTCATCAGAAGGAAGGGAGTTCATTTCTCAGAGAAACCACACTAAAGACCATCAAAGAAAAAGAGCCTAAAATTTATGAGTACCTAAAATTGAAGTTTGGTCCAAAGTTAAAACAGCCTAAGGACCAGGCCGGGGAATTTGAAATGATCGCAAAGAACATCAGAAACCAGGACAGCAATCCCAGGGCACAACAAAGAGCACTCCAACACAAAAAAGAATTGGCAGTCATTAGATACCAAAATAGTTTATTCCCACTTCAGACAGCCCAATCGAACTAAAACCACTGACAAGACATTAGCAAGAGAACAACATTGAGTTACCAATGATAAATCAAGATTTGAAATGAGAACTTCAGCAACCAAAAACATCAGATCAAATAAACCCAATTTGCAGACGAGAATTGACGAAATAGCCTTCGACCTTTCAAATGGTATGTCAAGAAATGAGATAGTACGAAAAATAGAGAAAAAATATAATATCAAGTCTAACCAGGTTGACAAATACATCAGAATGGCCAAAGACCAGGCAAATGGGCAGCGTCAAGACAAGAAAACAGCGTTCGATAACAACCACCATCTAAAAGAAATTGAGGCCCGTACAGAGGCCCTATTAACGAAAGAACAAATTATCAAGGGTCTGACCCAAATATTTTTCAATGAAGGCAACAATGTAAAACCATCGGACCAAATAGCAGCAGCAAAACAGATCAGTATAATGATGGGATGGAACGCACCTCAAAAAACTGACCTATCTATCAATAATGATATAAGAACTGTAATTCAATTGTTTCATGACCAGGCGCCACTTATTGAATAAGTAAATCTTGATTACCTACCAATCTGATCAGATAATTTTGAGTAATACTGAGCCTTATCAGAGATCAAATCGAATACCCTTGCAAATTGACCTAACAGTGGAATAAATGTACCCATTAGATTTATAGCCCTTTCCGCACTATGCGGACAATTCTTGACCCACTCTTTACAGGCACTCTCTAAATCCCTTGAAAGGTCATCATGTCTCATTGAGGCATAATGCTGAAGGTTATCGAACAACTCAGATAAAAGAATTATTTCTAATTCTTGATCGATCGTTTTTTTTGTTTCAATTGATAAATTCTGATCCATTGTATTGATTTATGATGATTAAACAATTTTGAAATATCACATACGAAATCGTGTACGAAACACATATAAGATTATAATACATTGATTTACAAAGTACATTCGAATCCTGACGGGATCACTGGAATGCCTTGTAGATGTAGATTTACAAGGCATTTTGCTTTTTGGGTCTCATTGGGGTCTCACTTTTGAAGAACTTAAATGAACTTTAATAAACTCCAATTAAGTCAACTTTTAGTCAACAGATTGCAGCCTTCATGATAGGAAATAAGCTTTCTGGCAGGAATACTGTCTGATTAATAGGTGGCTGAACCATTGGCTTCATATTAGAACAAATTGTTAGTATTTTTTATCGAAAAGAAGAAAAGTACTTAATTTTGATAAAATTAGTAATTTCGCTATTAAAATAATGCAATATGATCTATAACATACAAAAAATTCTTTTTCCTATTTTTTACTTTTTAGGTACTTTATGCTATTCTCAAAATTGGCAAATTCAGAATACTGCTACTAATTTTAACGACATATTTCTACTAGACAATAATAAAGGATGGATTGTTGGCGGGAGTGGAGTCATCCAGCATTATGATGGGGTTAAATGGGTTTTTCAGAATTCTGATAATAAGAATAACCTATCTGCTGTTTGGGCATTAGATGAGAATAATGCATGGGCAGTTGGTAATTTAGGCACTATTTTAAAGTATAATGGAAGTATTTGGAGTACTGAAAATTCTGGTACAACATTAGATTTATTAGGTGTGTGGGGCTTAAATAAGGATAATGTTTGGGCTGTTGGTCGTTCGGGAACTATCCTTAAATATGATGGAAACAGCTGGATTCCTCAAGCTTCTGGTACAACCAAGAACCTTGCATCAATTTGGGGGGCTGACATAAATAATATTTGGGTGGCAGGAGCAACAATTCTCAATTATAACGGAAACAACTGGTCCCAAATAAATGCAGATACCACAAATTATCTTTATAAACTTTGGGGAGTTGATAAAGATAATATATGGGCCGCTGGTGTAGGGGGAACTGGAAAAGGTACGATTTTAAAATTCGACGGTTCAACATGGTCAAAACAAGCTGCAAATACAAATGCATTTCTTTTCAATATTCATGGAACTGATGCAAATAATATTTGGGCAGTTGGTACAGGTGGGGTGATCTTGGTTTATAAAAATAATCAATGGGTAACTCAAATTTCAGGCACTACTGAATTTCTAACTTCGGTATTTGCTAAAGATGTTAATAACATATGGGTGGTGGGCTATTCTGGTACTAAATTATTAGGTGATGGCTTAAAATGGAATAAGCAAAATATAAATAATCAAAATCTATTCAATGTTTGGGTTTTTGACCCCGGAAATGTTTGGGCAGTTGGTAGTAAAGGACTAATTGTAAAATATGATGGATCAAATTGGATAACCCAAGACTCAAAAACCGCGAATGATATCTGGGGCATCTGGGGTAGTGACTCCAAAAATATTTGGGCCGTTGGGACTAAAGGAACAATTCTTAAATATAATGGTAGTAATTGGAGTGTTGAAAATTCTGGGATTACATCAGATTTACTAGGTATGTGGGGCTTAAATAAGGATAATATTTGGGCTGTTGGTCGTTCAGGAACTATACTTAAATATGATGGGTCTGCCTGGGTCAGCCAATTGCAAAGCAGTGGAGATTATCTATTTGGTATTCATGGCATTGATGCTAATAATATTTGGGCCGTAGGTTATTTAGGAAAAATTTTCAAGTTCGATGGAAATAATTGGATATCCATGAATTCTAATACTACGGCAACTTTAAGAAGTGTTTGGGCGGCAAATGAAAAGAACATCTGGGCCGTAGGAGAAACTGGAGTATTGTTAAAATATGATGGTGTAAGCTGGGCTGTTCAAAACCCTGGGGTTAAATTAAATGATTTGTATGGGGTTTGGGGTACAGATGCGAATAATGTATGGGTTGTAGGAACTCAGGGTATTATTTATAAATATGATGGAACAAATTGGATAAAACAGAATGTACCAATATCCGCTAAATATTATGCTATTCACGGTAGCCAATCAGATATATGGACAGTCGGTGATGGTTCAACCATTTTATATTCAAAAATAAGTTCTGTTAGTGTAACCGAAACTAAGAATTATATGAGCGTTGCAATGTACCCCAATCCTGCAAATGATTATGTACAGTTCTGTTTCGATCAGGAAAATAGTGATGTAGCGGAAATTACTCTATACGATCTATTAGGAAAACAAATCATGACTAAGGCAACTATATTGAATAATGGTAAATCAAATGTAAATATTGATCTGGCTGGGCTTCAAAAAGGAGTATATCTGACAACAATTAGCTTGGGTCGAAATAAATGGAAAGGAAAGCTTGTTGTAAATTGATTTAGACTAACATAAATTGATAATCATTCGTCAATTTTATTTCTTTAGTAATTAATATTTTGATTGCATTGGTCGGAATCATTTGAATCAAAAGATTTCATTAGAGATATAATTGTAAGCTTTTAAAAAATTATCTACCCGATAAATTTGCGTGGCAAAAAGGATACGGTGTATTTACCTATTCCAAATTGCATATTGACAAGGTGGAGAAATATATTTTATATCAACCTGAACATTATAAAAAGAAATCGTTCAGGGATGAATATTTATTACTCCTGAAAAATATTAATATTGATTTTGACGAAAAATATTTGTTTGAATACTATGAAATGAAATGATGTCAGGGCTAACGCCCCTCCTCCAATTCACACAACACATTTTGCTGCGGGGATGTCAGGGCTAACGCCCCTTGAATTTCGACAAATAAAAAGTGGGGCTTTAGCCCTCAAATCTTAATAACTTTGAAAGCAAAAAAAATGACAGAGGGGCGTAGCCTTGACATCTAAAATACGAAAATACAAGATCAATGTTATTTTGATTTAAACAAATAAGAAATGGGGCGTTAGCCCCAAAATCTTCCTAATTAGGAAAGTGAAAATGAAAATACAGGGGCGTAGCCCTGACATCAGTATCACGAAAATACCAGCGCATTGACATATGAATTTCAACAAATAAAAAGCGGGGCTTTAGCCCCACCATCTTCGTAATTAGGAGAGCAAAATAAAAATAAAGGGGCGTAGCCCTGACATCAAAAATACGAAAATATCAAAACAACATCATTTAAGTTTAAGCAAATATAAAACGGGGCTTTAGCCCCAAAATCTTCATAATTAGGAAAGGAAAAATAAAAATAGAGGGGCGTAGCCCTGACATCAAAATTACGAAGATGCCAGAGCTAGGTCATTTGAATTTAAGCAAATATAAAATGGGGCTTTAGCCTTACAATCTTCGTAGATACGAAAATGTTAGAGGAAAGTTATGTGAATTATTAGCACAAAAAAAATGGGGCTTTAGCCCCACCATCTTCATAGATTAGAATGCAAAAATATTAATACAGGGGCGTAGCCCTGAAATCAAATCAACTAAGATGAGAGGGGGCCTTCATTTGAATTTTCAAAAAATAAAATGAGGCATTAACCACAAAATCTTAGTATTTTTGATAGATGAATGAATAAACACTAAAAGTCAAGATATGGAAACCCTAAAACTCCAAAAAAATATTTAATTCAGGTTTTGTTTGCTGATGCAAATGAAGAATCCTAATGAACAAATTAAAAATAATAAAATAGGGGCGTTAGCCCCTAAATCTTCATAATTAGGAAAATAAAAATATAAATTCAGGGGCGTAGCCCTGACATCAAAACACATTATGGCAAACACCTACACCCAATTATACATACAATTTGTTTTTACCGTTAAAGGGAGACAAAACCTTATCAAAGAATCCTTTCGCGATGAATTAGAAAAGGTGATGTGTGGTATTATTACCAATCATAAATGTAAAACCTATGCTATCTATTGCAATCCCGACCATACGCACATTTTTGTTGGAATGGATCCAACAATGTCGGCCTCAAAACTCATGGAACAGGTTAAGTCGGGATCGTCGAAATGGCTTAATGAAAAAAAATACATTCCTGGGATATTTTCATGGCAGAAAGGATACGGTGCTTTTTCCTATTCTAAATCGCATATTGATAGGGTTGTGAAATATATTTTAAACCAACCTGAACACCATAAAAAGAAATCGTTCAGGGATGAATATTTGTTGCTCTTGAAAAAATTTAATATTGATTATGACGAAAAATATTTGTTTGAATACTATGAAATGAAATGATGTCAGGGCTAACGCCCTTCCTCCAATTCACACAACACATTTTGCTACGAGGATGTCGGGGCTAACGCCCCTTGAATTTCAACAAATATAAGGAACGGAGCGTTAGCCCTAAAATCTTCATAACTTGGAAAGAAAGAAAATACACAGAGGGGCGTAGCCCTGATATCATAATTACGAAAATATCAAAGCAACGTCATATGAATTTAAACAAATAAAAAACATGGAGCTAACCCCCAAAATCTTCATAGATTAGAATGTAAAAATATTAATACAGGGGCGCAGCCCTGACATCAAAATTACGAAGATGCCAGAGCTACATCATTTGAATTTAAACAAATATAAAATGGGGCTTTAGCCCTAAAATCTTCATAACTTGGAAAGAAAGAAAATTGACAGAGGGGCGTAGCCCTGACATCATAATTACGAAAATATCAAAGCAACGTCATATGAATTTAAACAAATAAAAAACATGGAGCTAACCCCAAAAATCTTCATAGATTACAATGTAAAAATATTAATACAGAGGCGTAGCCCTGACATCAAAACGAATTATTAAATTTACACATTGAATTTTGCTTACAAATACTTTCCAGTACCTCTACTCCATCCTCTCAAACTTTGCCTGAAAGAATCTTAGGTATTTTGGTTCGTAGACCATTTTAAGGCCTTTGATTTTATCTCGTCTTTGGAATACCCTGCTGGTGGATTCTGCAATCACATCCATGTGCGCCTGGGTGTACACCCGTCGGGGAATGGTAAATCTGACCAACTCCAGTTTTGGAAAATAATTTTCTCCATTGGCTTTACGACCGGCGGAGACGATGCCCCTTTCCATGGTGCGGACTCCTGAGTCCAGGTAAATTTCAGCGGCCAGTGTCTGTGCAGGAAACTGCTCCTGAGGGATGTGAGGGAGGAATTTTTTTGCATCTACAAAAATGCCATGACCACCAATGGGCTTCACAATAGGGATGCCATATTCCATCATTTTTTCGCCCAGATAAATAACCTGACCAACCCTGGCTCGGATATGTGCGTCACTTACACTCTCGCCGATCCCAATCGCCATGGCTTCCATATCTCTTCCTGCAAGCCCACCATATGTGTGCAGCCCCTCATACACCACAACCATGTTCCTGGCCTCTTCAAACACATCCCAGTCGTTGACCGCCAAAAAGCCGCCTATATTGACCAAAGCATCTTTTTTAGCGCTCATGGTGGCGCCGTCGGTTAAATTGCAGATTTCCTGGACAATCTCTTTGATGGTCTTGTTTGCGTATCCTTTTTCTCTTTGCTGGATGAAATAAGCATTTTCTGCTACACGGGTCATGTCATGGATGATCTTGATCTTGTGCTTCTTGGTGAGGGTTCTGAGCTCTTTTAAATTTCGAATGCTGATGGGTTGTCCGCCGGCCATGTTTACACTGGTAGCGATACTGATGTAGGGAATCTTTGCAGCACCGTGTTTTTTGATGAGCCGCTCTAGTTTGTTGAGGTCAACATTTCCTTTGAATGGAAACTCATTTTCAGCATCATGAGCCTCATCAATGATGATGTCTTCAAACTTACCTCCGGCGAGTTCCTGATGGAGGCGGGTAGTGGTGAAGTACATGTTGCCGGGGATGATGTCGCCTTTTTTGATCAGTATTTTAGACAGTATGTTTTCAGCACCCCGCCCTTGATGAGTTGGAATTAAATATTTGTAACCGTACACATCGCGCACCACCTCCTCCAAATGAAAAAAGTTGCGACTGCCGGCATAGGCTTCATCACCCATCATCATGCCGGCCCATTGGCGGTCACTCATGGCAGATGTGCCGCTGTCGGTCAGCAAGTCAATATAGACGTCCTCGGATTTTAGTAAAAAAGTGTTGAAACCGGCTTCCTTTAGCGCTTTTCTCCTTTGGGCCGGGGTGGTCATTTTTAACAACTCCACCATCTTTATTTTATAGGGTTCTGCCCAACTTGCTTTTATGTTTTTTTTCATAGGATTCTGTCTTTTGATGAGTGTCTTACCCTTTTTGAGGTTTTATTAAGCCCTAATGTTGAACATGAAGTATATGAGATTCATTTTCCAGTTCGATGGCTTTAGGAAACAGAATGTTGTTTTCCAAATGGACATGAAGGTGCAGGTCATTTTCAAAGTCTTTCAACATGGAGTAACATACTCTGTAGGTGGTACAACCATCTTCCGGTGTTGTGTATCCATTGCTGAGCAATGACATTTTTCTAAATCTTTCTCCTTCGACATCGTGTTCCTGCATCATCATTCGGATGGGGTTTTGGACATTTCCAAAACCTGGTCGAATGTGATCATCAGGGTTCACTTTTAAGGAAACCAGTGATCGCACATAAGGGAAAAGTATCATTTCCTCTTTCCTCATGTGTGCCTTTAATTGCAGGTCTGATTCATTGAATTCTTGGTTGATTTTATACAATTCAGGGTGTCTGCCGCCATGAACTTTACACAGTTTGTCCAAAAATTGTATGATTACCGGACTGTTCTGCAGGATGTACCGGTGGTGTTTTTTCTCAATGTAGTCAGCCAATAAATCCAAGGGCCATTTTTGAAAATTCATGGAACTCTTTTCCGGAACTTTACATGCCAGCTTTAATTCTTTGAGCAGTTCTTGTGTTGGGATGTTTTTTTGTGTGCAAGCTTCCTCAATCGTTCTTCCGCCTTTACAACAAAAGTCAATGTCGTGTTTTTGAAAGACGGCTGCTGCACGATAGTCTTCCGCAACAAAATTTCCTACAGTGGCAATATTTAAGATTTTCATTTGGTGTGTTTAATGGTCTTGAATTATTGTGTATCTAAATGATTTGCCCTGAAAAAGCTTCGCAGAGTTCTTTCATCCAGAGACGTGAATTAATGAACAAAGATAGGTGTGATGAGAATAGTGGATTACTTTGTCCGAATATATTTGGTCATATCCATACATGATATTTGTCATTGGTTTGCGAGCCTGCCAATGCTAAAAAGGATAAGAACCGAATATCATTCTCGAATTCAAGACATGCTAACAGCATATTAAAATTATAATTGATCGTGAAAGCAATTGTCTAGTATGGAAACTTTTTCTCGAAGACAATTTATAAATTATTGAGTGGATTTATTGGAGGTAAGTGGTAGTGATGAGCCGGTATGCATTTTTATTTATTCACAATAACGTCTGATAATTAGATAAGGCTTAAGTTGCAACAGGGTGTCTGCAATTTATTTATTCAATTCTATTAAAGTTGTAGAGAGAATCCTTTCGAAATAATTTGAAGGAAACACTTTTAATATTTCCTTCGAATTATTATTGGTAACGTAAAAATAATTTGGAAAATCAAGATTACTTTTAAAGGCACATCCAAATTTGTCACCTTTTTTAAATATATTTTAATGCCCGCCGTTTGAAACCCATTGTTGCTATTTAGCAAATTTAAGCCGGATTAATCCTGATGTTGAATAATTATAGTCGCTCTTTTAATATACAATAATCTGACCAATTATTTCATGTACAGTGATAAATATTGTTCGTTAGGGTTAATAAATTTTATTTCCAATACGTCAATATAAATGCAACCAACAACAGGGAAGCAAGATGATACCCTGTGTTAATGGCAAATAGCTTCCAGGATTTTTTTTCCCAAACAGTGCCTCCCAATTCTCCGGGTAAATAAAAACCGAGCCAGGTGAATATTGCTGCGCTCATCGCATTTGAAAAATTTCCCATTTCATTCATTCCGGGTACAAAGGTCCAGGCTGCAATGTTGTGTGCAAAAACCCATGCGAACAGTATATTCCCAAACACCATAAATGCCATTCCTTTAAACATTATTGAATTGTCAGGCTTCTCGTTGAGGTCATAACCCATTTCTTTTCCCCAAGCTTTTCCAAACAATGGAGTGTACCAGATAAACCCAAGAATGAAATTTGCCACTACCGCAATTGCAATGGCTGTCATGTTAATTCCTAATTCCATATTTAAATCGTTTAAGTCCTAATCATTTGGCTTTTCGGATTCGCCCCGCTTTTGAAATGGTCTCCGGCCCCCATTTATCAATACAATATTAATGAATTTCTAAAATCTCAAGTTATTTTGCAGTATTTTATTGGGGTATTCTCCTGAATTGAAAAGTTAAGTAAGGTTATAATGC
This sequence comes from Candidatus Vicinibacter affinis, assembly GCA_016714365.1. Lineage (NCBI taxonomy): Bacteria > Pseudomonadati > Bacteroidota > Saprospiria > Saprospirales > Saprospiraceae > Candidatus Vicinibacter > Candidatus Vicinibacter affinis. The sequence goes on from JADJNH010000005.1 coordinate 2,262,755, forward strand.
CTTAATGCAAATTTATTTTCAAGCATCGAATTCTTCAATTAAGTTGCTTTTTCGGAGATGGATCATATTTTGAGTATTGAGAGTGTCGAATTAAATGTTGCCCATGTGAGGAATCACTTTTTAAGAGACAAGATGTTTACAAATATTCAGCATCGGAGGAAAATGCCTTATTGGCCTTGGCCCTTGTGTTATGTCTCATCATTAGATAGTAGGTGCCAATCAACATAATTAAACAGCTTGATGTCCAAAGCTTGTAGCCCCATTCATAAGATATGATGGCATGTGAAATTCCTCCTTCATTGTCCATGGTGGATCCAAATAGCAAGAAGGAAAGCGAGAAAATCACAGCGAAAAGGCTTGACATCATGGAGACCTTCAAATTCCGGGATAGGGTATACCAGGCAATAAACAAGAAAGGATTGGCGAGCCACGCAATTCCGGTTCCATCGGTGAATATAGCTGCCCACCCAAGTAAGAATGCCATGATTGAATCTCCGCAAGTGGAAGTCGAGCAATAACATTTTTGCGTGAACGATATCAGAAATAGAAGAATGCTTATGGTGCGTATTTTGGTCTTCAGCTCTTTATCTTCTATCATCTAATTCTTTTTATTTGATCTTCTAAAAACAGAGAACAGACAAAATAATATTAATTATTTTAGAGGCCATAAAATTAATTTAAAATACCAATTCATTCGTCAATGTAAAACCTACCCGATTTTTTTTATTTGTAAAGTCCAGTGAAAAGTCAGGCATAAATTTATTTTTTGTCAAAATGCGAATTGAACCTGCATTGTCCTGATGGGTAAAGGCTTCTATGGTTTTAAGTTTCATCACTTTAAATCCAAATTCAAGTACACGTTCCAAGGCCTCACTCATGTATCCCAAATTGTGGTACTCCGGAACAAGCGTGTAGCCAAGTTCTGCTTTTAAATTGGTTTTCGAAATATTCCAAAGACAAATGGTTCCCATGAATTTTCTGGACTCCTTTCGGGAAATTACCCACAAGATGGTTATTCCTTCGTCGATCTCTTTTAGTACCCGAGTAATAAAATCCCGGGATTGCGATATGTGATCATGTCTGAAACCATCAAGGTAGGTATTCACTCTATCGTCTGTCCGATGCGCAAAAATATCCTGATCATCAGTGAAATCAAGTTCCCTTAAATTCAGGCGTTGAGTGGTCAAAACAGGAAAAGGAATGAATTTAAAATTGGCATTCATTGGACCATTTGATTTATATTATGGAGCAAAGTTAGCAATTCAAATCAGGTTCAAAAACCTGGTAATACATCCTGGTTTGACAACAAGTTTTCAAATCCTTGGACTTACAAATTTTGAGTTCAGCCATCATTGGATTTTTAACATCTGGCGGTCTTTCGTTTTTTCCCTATTTGTTTTTTCTCTAAAATCTTATGGAGATAATCACTTGCCAAAGGAACTTTGCAGGAGGTGCCGTTCATGTCTACTTCAACAGATCCAACTTTTTTAGCAATGTTGGTTGCTTTTTCATTCAGTTCAGCTATAAAAGAACCAATGGCTATAATGAATCCGTTCATCGCATATTTTACCCTGCCTCTTGCAGCATGAATTTCTGTTGGAATCTGATCCAACAGTTTGCTGTAAGCATTGATATCCAATTTGTCATCTGGATGTACACTTGCGTAATAGGAGAGGGTAGACCATCCGGCTGCTGCAATTCTTTCCTCATCCGAACGGATCCACTTGAGTCCCAGTTCGAAACCAAATTTCGTTTCTGCGGCCACCCATGGAACGGTGTATTCACTTAAATAAAACCAGTATGCTTTTTTAACCCAATCATTTAAATGCTCTTCTGTTATTTTGCTTTCATCAGCCATCAGGCCTGCCAAATACATCGCATCAGAGTTGCCGGTATCATAAAGTTCCAGAGACAGCTGATGATCCTTTTTTGTTTTTTTGAGAATCGTTTTAAGGTCTGCTACTTTAACGCCAAACAAGGGTTCCTTTGCGCCATGGCTTATATAGATTTTTTTTGTTTGTTCGCTGCCAAACATTTTTAGTTGATTCATTACCTCACTTGCAGTCATATGCATCATTTAATTTTCTCAATTCCAAAATTAAGGAAAATTAGCAAATTGGTGAATGGCCAATGATATGCAAAATGAAATGAACCTAATTCATAAAGCGCTAAGCTCTTTGCATGGCTTGTATAGAAATGCTTAAAGGTGCTTGGCAAAATCAATCATTCCCTGAAAATCTATGACAACTGCAGGTTCATCACCTACCGTCCAGGCATCATGGCCGGAAGGTAGGAGCGATACATCGCCGGGGTGACAATCGAATTCGGTTCCATCATCCATTTTAACACGAAGGATCCCGGAAACATGGTATTGGAAATGGGGCGCTTCGCAACTGTGCGTGTGGACAATAGGTTGAACAGAGGTAGACCATCTCCATCCAGGTTCGAAAATACCCCTTCCAATAGTTGCTCCTCCAATATTAAGTAACTCAAGTCTTCCTTTTGGAAATTCCCGGATTTCATCAGCTTTACTGAAGTTATTCCATTCGGCCATTTTTGATTTGTTAGTTTTATTTTCCATTGTTTATTTATTTATGATGCAAAGGAAAACAAGCTAGCAGAGGCATAATTGTAAATTTTTCGGCAAGACTTGTATAATTCAGAGTTTCTTGCGAAGATCTTGTGGAGACAGGCCAGTTCGCTTTTTTACAAAATGACTGAAATGTGAAGGGTCGTCAAATTTTAAGTAGTACGCAATTTCTGAAACGGATTTATCGGTAGCGCGCAGCTGAACCTTGGCCTCCAGTAATAATATATCGTGGATGATTTGTAAAGGTGAACGGCCAAATGTTTCCCTTACCACTTCTGATAAATGCTTGGCTGAGATGAACAACTTTTCTGCATAATCATTCACAGTCCGGTATTCAATAAAATATTGTTCAACAAGCAGTCTGAATCCATTTGCCAGTTGCTCCTGTCTACTGGAATTGGTTTTTATTTCTTTTACCCGAGGTCGATAAATTTCGCGGATTCTTAAAAGTAAAATATAAATGAGATTACCAAGCAGTAAATTCTTTTCTGTAGATTTTCGCTCGTATTCCTCTATAATATTTTTGAATGCAGCCTGGATAATTTCACTTTCTTGCTGATTTAGGTTGATGATGTGTGGAGCATCAAACTGGAAATAGGGAAACTCTTCTGAAAGAGGTTTTGTAAGAAGGGCTTTCAAAAATTCAGATTTGAAATGAATGCAATAGCCTTTGCAGTTTTTTATGTGGTCGCTTGCATACAGCATATTTTCAGGCACTATCACCAGATCGTTGGGATTTAACAGCAAGTGATCTGCGCCCAGTTTAACATCGTGTTCACCTTCCAGGAGCAGGTAAATCAGGTTAAATTGCCTTCTGAGTGCCGGAAATATTTCACAATTTTTATGTTTGTCCTCAAGCGTTCCGGGCATCACCATCATGTCAAGGTCGTACACTGTGGTGTCGAGATTTATCAATCGCTCAAACTTCTCCAGCGTTTGAATGTTCAATATTTCTTTTTTCCCTTTCATATAATTAGCTTCTCTGTCAGTATTTCATACGGAATGGATATTGGTATCTTTCAATTTTAATTTCATCTAAGACCACTTGTGGGTCGTAACAATCATTCAAATATAATCACTTTCTTGTTTTTTTTGTAAATGAATGATGGAGTTGGCTATGACTTGGAACAGTTTTTTTTAGGGTCAAAAATTTTAAGGCAAAAGACAAATAAATAGAATTTGATATTTATTAAAGTAATTACTTTCTGATCAAGGTCTGCAACAATCCATCCTTGCAAAGTATATTTCTGCCTAGTGATTTATTAATAATTGTCCGATGGGTTTTAGAAAAGATTTGTCTTTTGTTCAGGAATCGCTTGCTGCACTCCGCAAGATCTTTTCCATTTTACGTCCTTTCGCCAATTCATCAACCAGCTTGTCCAAGAATCTTACCTTTTGTGTCAACGGATTTTCGATTTCTTCTACCCGATAGCCACAGATGAGTCCGTTAATCAGATGCGCATGAGGGTTTAGCGTAGCTTTTTCAAAGAAAGTTTTAAAAGTTACTTTTTCTTCGAGGAGGGTTTTTAATTTGTTTTCATCATATCCGGTTAACCATTCAATTACTTGATGCAATTCTTCTTGAGTTCGGCCTTTCTTCTCGATTTTTGCAACGTAAAGAGGATATACAGTAGCAAAAGTCATTTTTGCAATTCGTTCATCGTGGTGGCTTGTGTTGTTCATTTTAATAGATTAGCTTAATCCGCTTAAGTCAATTCAATATAAGATGGTCCTCTGTTAAATTATCTCTGATCAAAGTAAATTCCAGCTCAGATAACTAGTTTTATAGCTTGACCATCTGTTCATTTATTTGAGATGTCTGAATTTTTAATTTTACTTACGAAAATATTTACTCTATTATTTAACTCTTCACTAAAATTATCCTCATTGAATTTTGCCTTCACGTGAATGTTGAATTCCTTTTCATGGTAACCACTTATCAGAGATGTTGAAAATGCTGAGGTGCTTTTTATTAAATTTCCACCCAAAGCTTTAGCTTTCACTAAAACAGTGTTATACCCATACTTGCTGTCCTTATCACTTTCTTTGCTTTCACACGTTAGGGCAAAGTGAAATGGTTTATTGAGTCCAATGCATTTTTTGATAACAGATTTTAACGGTGCAATTAAAAGTCCACCCCAAATTGGACCTACAATTATGATTGCTTCATACTGTTTTATTTTTTCTTTCGATACATTGATTGGAATGGGTATGTTGAGTAGTGATATAAAGAATAATAACCCTAAGTTGTGGATCATGGACTCAATCATTTCCATCTCACAATTCAGCTCTTTAGACAGCCTTTCTGCAATGAACTTGCTGTTATTGGTTTTGGAATAATACAGGATGAGGTACTTTTTCATAAGTTCTTTTTCAGTATGCTTTTTAGCTACAGTATGTGAATGTACATTTCTTGTTGGATGCAACAAAACTTCAGGGCTTTAAAATTTACGCATCAATGCAATTCTAAACACATGGTTCGGAAAAACCTAAAGGGAAACCGGCTAAAGACCTATTTCTCTTTATTAACAGAACTTTCCCTGGTGAGATAGGCAGACCCGATCTATTGGAGTGAGAAGGATAAATATGATGGTAAGCTCCAAAGTGTCTTAAGCAGAGGACTCAGTCTAGAATTTACTTATAGCATAGACTCTTCTCGTGGCTACAAGTCGAAAAATCGCACTTTAGACTTCATTTTATCATGTAGATTAAGACAATATAATATTAATAGACTGAAATTCAATCACTTGTCAGCTTTTGCAAGTATTGAGTCATCGCTTTTCAGAGATCGGTCTAAACACATTTTCATGAGTTTAATAGCCCTTTAAACAGGTAAAAAACATTTTGTTTAACAAATATTCGAAAATAGTTAAACAAAACTTAGGCTGTTACGTTTGACTATCTATCGTTAACTAAATATTTTAAACTTTTAAAGTCATGAAAAACAAAATTTCAATTTTCCTTTCAACAATTTTATTTGCTTCCATCACTCTTTTTACTTCTTGCAAAGAAGACGAATCTAACGATGACAACTCTTATGCAAAGGTTTTAGTAACCCATGCCTCACCAAATGCACCTGGCGTTGATCTTCTAATTGATAATAGCAAGCAAAACTCTTCGGCTCTAAATTTTCCCAATAATACGGGATACCTTAAGGTTGAGTCAGGTACACGAAACATCAAAGTGAACGTTACAGGAACTTCTACAACGGTAATAGAGGCTAATCTGATGCTTGCGAAGGATAACAATTACTCTGTATTTGCTGTAGATTCTGTATCAAACATTTCAGCAATTGTCCTTGCCGATGATCTTTCTGCCCCTGCAGCGGGCAAAGCGCATGTTCGCTTTATTCACTTGTCGCCCAATGCTCCTGCGGTTGATGTTGCTGTAGCAAGCAGCGGAGCTGTGGTATTTGGAAACAAAAAATTTACAGAGTATACTGCCTTTACACCACTTGATGCCGGTACTTACAATTTGGATGTGCGTGTGGCTGGAACTTCTACTGTCGCACTTGTATTACCCGCCATTACTCTGGAAGCCGGTAAAATATACACAGTTTTTGCAAAAGGGTTCCTTGGTGGAAGCGGTGCTCAGGCATTAGGCGCCGAAATTATCGTGAACAAATAAATTCAGATGTGCTCACATTAAAAAGCCCATATTTTGAATATGGGCTTTTTAATTTAGAAAAATTCCATATCCCACGTTATTCTATCTTCAATTTCAACTAGTAAACAAAATGTTTATCAATAAATATTTGTTTGCTGTTAAGAAATGTCCGTGTAGGCAATTTAATCATTGTCATAGCAAATATGATAGGCGATTTTGAATTTCAAAACTTAAAATATCATCAATTTCAATTTTTTTAAAAGGTATAAAATTCTATTCCATATTCAATTTGAATAGTTTTGCAATCATCTTCTTACCTTATTATTGAAATGTAAATTTGGGCTCAGTCTAGTAAAGTGCAAGCAGGATGAATTTATGTGAATCAAATTTTCGTATTACAATTACTGTCTTATCAATGTGAATCGTAATCAAGGGCAAAGCGTGATTTGTGAAACAATTTTTTCAAATTGTGTAAGGCATTCCTGAATGGTAGTAAGTAAGTTTGCACTGATATCATTTATAAGTTTAAATACAAGTCCTGCTAAACAATTCTAAAATTCAAAAAAAAGCACCATGAAAAATCAAATTCTAAATATAGTGTCCACAAACAATGTAACACACGATGTGTTGCGAATAATTACCAATAAGCCTAAGGGATTTGACTTTGTGCCCGGACAGGCTGCAAACATAGCTATAAATAAAAGTGGCTGGCGAAGAGAAGAAAGACTGTTTACTTTTACAAATTTACCTACGGACAATTCTTTAGAATTCACCATTAAAACATATCCCGAACATGAAGGGGTCACCAACGAGTTGTTACAATTAAAACAGGATGACAGTATAGTGTTGCATGATGTTTTTGGGGCTATTGCCTATAAAGGAGAAGGGGTTTTTATAGGCGGCGGAGCTGGCATTACTCCCTTTATTTCTATTTTTAGAAATCTGAAGGCAAAAAATGAAATAGGGAATAATATGCTGGTGTTTGCCAATAAAACAAAAGCTGATATTATTTTGGAAAGCGAATTTGATACATTGCTGGGGGATAAATTTATCAATATTTTATCTGATGAGCAAATTGAAGGTTACCATTTTGGAAGGATTTCGGAAGAATTCTTAAAATCAATCGTGACCGATTTTAATCAACAGTTTTATATCTGTGGTCCGCCACCAATGATAAAAGAGGTGGAAATGCAATTAATTAGTTTGGGTGTTGATAAAAATTCAATTACAAAAGAAATTTCTTAAATTAAAGAAACATGGAAACCGCAGCTAAAGGATTTAATCTAACGATTCCCGTAAATAACCTTCTCTTTTCTTATGATGATTTTGGAGATGGGAATATTCCTATTGTATTTCTGCATGGTTATCCTTTCGACAAATCGATGTGGCGTTTTCAGCTTGATTTTTTTAAAACTACTCATCGCCTTATAGCTCTTGACATAAGAGGGTTTGGAAAATCAAAGGACGAAACATCAGCCTTGAGCATTGATTTATTTTCGGAAGACTTAATCCGTTTAATGGATAAGTTAAGTATTAAAAAAGTTATAATTTGCGGCTTGTCCATGGGAGGATATATTGCGCTGAATGCAATAAAGCGATTTCCAGGACGCTTTGAGGCTTTAGTTCTTTGCGATACACAATGCATTGCCGATTCTCCAGAGGTTAAAAAAAAGCGCTATAAGACTATTGATGAAATTAATATGAATGGAACGGTCAATTTCAGTGATGGCTTTATAAAAAGTGTATTTTGCAAGGATTCCTTAGAGAGCCAAAAGGAATTGGTGCAGCAATTGAGAAGTGTTGTATTGGCTAATTCGAAACACATAATTACACAAGGATTGACAGCGCTTGCTGAAAGATCGGAAACATGTTCAACTTTGAATAATATTACCATACCAACATTGATCATTTGTGGGCGGGAAGATGTGGTTACTCCACTTGTGCAGTCCGAATTAATGCATGCGGCAATAAGAGGATCAAAATTGCAAGTAATCGATCGGGCTGGACACGTATCTAATCTTGAGCAACCATTGGAATTCAACAGCCTTCTTTTGAGGTTTTTAACAGATATAGGTCTGGGGGATGGAGATGAGGTGAGAGGAAATTAGACACTTTTTAAATAAGAACAAATCTGAAAAAAAGGTCTCACTAAAAATTTCAAGTAAAAAGGTCAATGGGACTCTCCATTTTGCAGCCAAGCAAAAGTGGGTTTTTATATTTAAATAATTTCTGTTAACTGCTTTATTTCAGTTTTAGCAATTTGATCACGGGTGATTTTGTAATGAATAAGGGCATTTCAACAATGCCCAAGGAGTACCCATATGATTACAAATACCACTATTGTGCCTATACAGCCACCACCTAATTTGTACGCTCCATATCCTGCAAAAAGTCCTTTAAAGATATTGTTCATTCTGGTTTAATTTATTTTGTAATTAATAATTAATCAAAGTTGATAATTGAAGTAGCTGTTTAAAATATTATTTGATAAGGATTTACTAATGATCTTTTTCCATGGTCAACATGTTTCTAAAATGGTTATATTTTGATCAAGGTATAAAATATTTCATTGTAAAGGTACTGTTGATTGACGTTTATTAGTTACATAATAATGGATATTAGCTACATGATTTACTTATTAAACGCTTACAAGGTTGATTTTGTATTGAAAAATTGTGTTGGGTTGAGATTGATCGGGTAGCATTGAATCAAATAATTGGAGCTGAACAGTCTTTCCTTCATTCAAATTAAACAGGAATGGGGCATTAAATTTATATAAACGTATCTTGACTTCAATTATTGAAAATCTTTTTACTTACTATGCTTAATTAATTGAAGTTAAATCAAGTTTTACTTTCATTTTAGATAACAATTTATGCATTCGTCGCATATGCTAAAAGGTACAGTGCATATTCCGCAAAGAAGAACCACCAAAAACGTTTATAAAACTTTTTAATGGAAGAATGTTGGCTCAACTTTATAGTAACCGCATTATATACGAAGAGAATTAACAAGAGAATATGTCCGTAAAAAAGTACTTTCGTTTCAAAGTTTTGAACATTTGATAAAAATAGTTCGGCGTATTTCACGGCAATGGTAAAGATATAGGCCATTGCTACCAGTAGATTGCCTGTTATCAAGACAAACCTGGGTGAATATAAGATGGCGAATGATTTAATATTGTATTGGGCATCGCCTTCTACATCCGGCAGATCCTTAAACCAGGATATGACTATGCTGAATACAATGATGAACAGGGTTAGAATTATTACATTCTCAGGCATCTCAAGGGAATTGTTGACCAGGTAGTTGAATACAAGGAAACCACCCGCGTTGAGCAATACTCCGCGAACGGCTGTTATAGCTATAGCTGCTGTTACATGGTGTTGCTTTAGATAAAATGGCGGCATGGAATAGGCCCAGCCAATGGTGGCTGCCAAGGTAATTATGCCAAATAGGTATGGAGAGATGTATAATGCGAGACCAAGACTTATCAATAATGCTGTGATCACAATGTACTTAGCTTGTTGCATGCTTAATACCTTGGATGGGATAGGTAGATATGGTTTGTTGATTTTATCTATGTTCACATCTGCTATCTGGTTTATCCCCACAATGAAAAGATTACAGGTGACTCCAATGCTTAGTGCCATTACTAAATAGGAAATAGATTGTGTTTCCTGTTTCTCGCATACGATGTAATACAAAGTGAGGATGCTAATTACACTTCCAATAATTGTATGCGGCCTGCTGAATTTCCAAAGTGTTAGGAGGGCGTTCATTTCATTTGATCAATTTGTATGATAAGAAGGGAGTTTAATTTGTTTCTAAGTCGGTATATTTTTACTGATTGTTCGTAATGAGCAAATAGCTTTTGGTATTGTGACATGGAGCGTGATTTTAGAACGGACACGAGGCCGTCCATTGTGATGGTTAGTAAATTGACCGGAACTATATAGGTTAAGAACAATCGTATGAAGGAGAAAGGAAGTATAAATGGAGTTAACATTAAATTGCCAATGGTTCCTGTGAATAATACTTTTATAAAGCAAATGAAATTTGGTTCGAGTATTTCTACTATAAATGCATCGGAACCGGAAAGCCGAATTTTTTGCACAATGTGTAATTTTTCTTCATCCTCAAAATGATGAAATGCATTAAACATGGTATAGCAAGTTCCTCGTTTGAATTCCATTTCCAGGACATCTGCACTTTGCATTTTATAAGTGATTCTATCATCATTTATTTTGAGATCGATTGGAAATTTATCACTGAGTGAGAGCCTGCTAAAGCAGTCGCTTTTTCTAAAAATACTTATTGCAGGTTCGCCGCTACCCGAGCAGAGATCTGTCATAGAAGAGCTTGTTCGAGATAAAGTTTTAAGATGTCTGATAAAAACATCATATAGATGAAACTTAGTTACAACAAAACCAATAAATTCTGTTTGAAACTGTCTTAAAATAGGAGGGTACCAACTGTAATCTTCAAGTTCTTTCATCAGGCATTGAATTTTTTTAATTTCATGAAATCATCAATGATTAATTTCGTGAAATTGATTTGTACCAATTAAATGGTTGCAGTCATTTCTACTTTATAATTGTTCTCAGAAAGTGATTGGACACTTTCATTATTTTCAATGCCTGCATTGCTATCTGGCAAACTGATAAAGAACTATAATGGAGATTATCTAAGATAATTTTACTCTACAAAGTTGATACATTTGTTTTAGATAACCATTACACAAATCTGAAGATAAGTTACATCATTGACACTTTTAGTTAATCGAAAATAAAGGCACATGCACCTTAATGTCACATATTGTACTGTGTTATTTCGTTGACCAGATATTGTGGGTGTAATTAAATTTGTGCTTGTCTATTTTGTAGTACCTGGTTCAAATTATTATTTAAGTTTCTTGTATTGCCTGAATATTTGTAAGTGTATGATTGGCTTGATTTATTGATTAGCTTATATCAGCATCATTTAATATGGATTCCCCAACCGGTCTAAATCAACTCAACCATCCATTTTGCAATACTTTGCCAAAGGGCTGTATTTGGGAAAAATATAACCAGGATGTTTGGAATCAGCCAGATGATTAGAGCTATCGAAAATGGATTAATAATGAATGCTTTTTTATTTGTTCTGTCATAAATAATAAGTGCAACAAACACCAACAAGGAAATCAGACTCATCAGGCCAATTGCTGCAAAGATATCCATGTTCATCCAGGTCATAAAAATGCGGCCTAATCCAGGTCCTCCAATTACAATTCCGCTGGAAATCATATATCTCATGTGTTTGGCTGTTTCACGTTTATTCAGTATTGCTTAAATATAAAAGATTAGGAATGGAATGGAATCAGTTGTTGGACTAAATACAAACGCCAGGGTTTCGGATTCAGATTTGGCTTCTGCAACGAACCGCAAGTATTGATTGTGGTAGGCTAATAGCATGGACACAAACATGATGGGAACCAGGAGGTAAGAAATTCTTCCTATCAGCCTGTGCGCTGTCATTTGGTTCTTTGCTATCAGAATAGGCTGGACAATCAGCATAATCAACCATAGGGTTAATGCGACAGCATGGAAATGATGGATGTTTTTTAATCCTGAAAATTCAGGAAATAGGGAAAAGTATTTTTTATAAAAACCGACAAAGGTTATGAGGGCAAGTATTCCAAAGAAATAGGCCAAATGTTTATATCCCTTTTCCATTTTAACATCGTTTTACCAGGCATAGATATTTGCATTACAAATATAATAAATTCTATAAAAAGCAGGGATTTTTGCACACTAAATATTTAATGGGGTATTAAAATACCTTTGCGACAGGTGCATTAAAATTTGGAGTAAGGGTGGTTACGATAAGTCGTGGACATGCTTCTGTTACATATCCATATAGGTAGATGCTTCATTTGTAAATTTTTCCTGGTCGCTGGTTTCAATTTCCACCCTGAATTTATGAATGGATTTTTCAAATTTTGCAGAATTTAGAAATTCCGGACCGAAATGAATTAATATTACTCCCGAGAAATTATCGAATTCAATGATCAGATTTTCTTCATCTTTGAAATTCGTACCCGCTTTAATTAATTGCCCCTTGTAAATGAAGTCATTTTCACAAATTAACTTGAACGAATTTCTGGTGAGTGTGCTGAGAGCGGTTTCCGAACAGCTTGTTGCATAGGATGAGCTTATAATTCCAGTGTTGTGAAAGTTGCCTGAAACCCTGGTTTCCAAAATTAACTCAATTTCAAATTTACTTCTAATCGTGTCACTTCTTCCATTGTCTATCTGATGGATGTACATTTTTCCATTTCCAACGATTTTGGATGAATATTCACAACAGCATGTTATGAATATTGAAAATATTATTAAAGATAAATAGAACTGAAAAGACTGCTTTAATTTTTTCATCAGAAGGGTGTTTTTAATTTAGATAAATAGGTTTAATAATTTGCTTTTGTATAAGCACATTTTAATAACTTTATTCGAAGATAGGGTATTTTTGAAATTTTCAGCATAATGTCCATTATATAAGTTACTTTTTATCTAATGGTTAATTTGGGGTTATTTTATTAATTTTTGTTAAAAGTAAGTCCAGCTCTTTCAAGTTCTCTGTTTAATATGGGTATAGATGTTTTACCCATACCATGAAATTTTAAAACTTCTCTTTCCGAAAAATTTGAAAGTTGTTTTAGGCTTAAGATGCCGGCATTTTCTAAAGCCCGCCTTGCCGGGGCTGCAAGCAAAGAAAGAAAATTGTCATTCGGCTTTCGCTCTTCTTCACAAATAGGACAAATAGGACAGTCAGAACTTTTATGGAATTTGTGTCCATTTTTGCAAGTTTTTAATGTCTTTGAAGGCTCCATTTTTATTTTCATTTCCCTCTTATTTGGGTTGTAAGGCAGATTGACCAGGAATGAAATTAAAGCTTTGTCCCCAAGATTTAAAAGAAAAATTTAAAATGGTCTTAGAGTACAAAAATTAGTTCATCCGGTATTTTAATTATGTAACAATGATACGGAATTGTGTAACATTTATTCAAATACCCCTGGCTATTTTTGTCTTTTACTAAATCTATTATTTTCGTTTCATCATTTTAAATTATGTATATGGATTACCCATCAGAACCAAGAAAAATTACCTGGATCATTGGAATGCTTTGTGGCATACTTGGGATTATTGGTCATTATGCAGATGTTCAAATTTTAAAGGAGCATAACTACACGCTTTTGCTTATTGGTTTCATAGTATTGGCAATAGGAACTTCAGTAAAGGGAATTTGATGGTTATGGTGTTAACACCGTGCTTTTTGTTGGCAATAGTAAAAAGTAATACAGGGGTCAATTCTTATACAAGGACTTGCAATCGATCAAAATAACTGAATTTAGGATAATCATACTTATTAAGAATGCTTTTATACTATTTGTATTATCATTTTATTTTCTTGATTTTATGAAGATTGATTTTGTACGATCATTTTTCTAATCAGTGAAATTTGCCCTAAATGATAATAACTGTGCTCAATTACCCCTTCAATATTGCGCAGCAATGTCCCATATTTTTCATCTATAAATGGCTGGTCAAAATCTTTGTCCTCCATTTTTTCAATTTTTGTCGCAAACTTTTCCGAATTACTCAAAAATTCAGCAACCAATTTGTTCCACTCTGATTCAGAATGAATGGACGGAAGATCAAAACTGTATTGGTCCCTGATTTCAATTTTCCCATTTTCAAATGCACTGAGCAATCCGGCCAAATAATAGTTTATATGGTAGGTCAACGCCGCAATGGTATTTAAGTTTTCAGCTTTCTGAGTGGCCTGCTGCCAGTTTACACTTAATATTTGTTCTCTATAGTTGGTATTGGCAATCCATCGCCCATTTAAAAATACTTCCCGGAGTCGGCTTGCAATAGTTAAGTTTCTGTTCATAAACTAAATTTTTACAAAGTCTGTACAACGCTACCTTCAGCTCTAATAAATCTTTAATGTTGTACCATTTTCTTTGCCTGACTTACCCAATTCGGTGTCTTGTCTACAGTCTGTCTAAGCATTAAATTTAACTGAGCAGCATGATGTTGAATGTGCCGGAGGTTATACAACAGAATTTCAAATAACGAATAATTTTTGTAATCGTTGATCCATCTTTCATTCAATTTCTCATCCGTCAATGTGGAAATGAGTAGTGTGGCCTTTTGTCGGCAATGGTCTAAGTAGGAAATTAATTCTGTTCGGGAATATGTTCTGTCCGGTTTCTTTCCGTTTGGGTCAAACTCCGAAAAGGTAAATGGTGCAGGAGGCATAAATTTGTTGGGTTCTGTCGTCAGGTAATAGTCTGTCCAAAAAATGCAATGGTAGGCGTTGTACCAAAAATTCATTTCGGTGTCCCAATGCTCATCAGGACACATACTTATTGCATTTTCCAGCATGTCAAGACTGGCACCGAATTGGTGCCAAATAGCAGTTTTGATCGATGTTATTAGGTCCATAAAGTTCTATTTAGAGTGTTTTACTTTTTTGTTTGGAGAGAAACGCTTGTTTTGCAAATATAAGGACTTTAAATTTTTTTTATTGAGTCGAATAATAACAATAGACTTTAAGCAACAGGGTGAATGCAAAAGGGTTTTCTAATGTTTTCATGCAGTTCTAGACAACTGTAAAGCGAAATAGGAGGGTCAGAATGCTCCGTAATTTATTCCTTGCTTCATTCTAACGTTGGAGCAAGTATCCTCTTTATTGTGTATTTACTAAGTTAATCGAAGAAAGTTGTATCAGCTGAAGAAAAGTTAATGGATCCAATTATATCTTCAAAAAATAATCTATCAATCATAGTGATTTATTTTGTTCAAAATGTGCACGAATAGGCTTTATTAGATATGCTCACCCTACAAATATACCAAATCGCAATATTTGCAACTGAGATTTAGTGCTATTTTATGTCAATAACTAACTTTATATATTTTTCCTAAAGTCGGATATGCTTACCAATTTTATTGACATAGCAACCCCGGAATACCACAAATATTTTTCTTATACCTTAAATTTTCACCTGTCGTTTAATTGGAGTTAAACGAATTGTTGCTTTATAGCGAGCAGCTTTGATTATAGTTTATGATTACCAAGGCCCTGTCTTTTTTACTTGATAAAAACGCTTTCCATCAAATCGATAAAGTCCTTGACCCGTCCCCCACCACATATTGTTTGATCTGTCCTGGTACATACTCTGTACACAACAGTTGATCCCGTCTTCAACCGTGAATACGGTAAATGCATTTGGATTTGGCAAAGGAATGGAAGGGTCAAATCTTGTGGTGCTGCCACGTGCTGTAACCCAAATAATACCATATTGTTCTATATAAATACCCCAGAACTCGGTGCCGCCTAATCCGTCTTTAGGAGTGTATTCTGTTAATTTTTTTCCATCATATTTGCAAATACCGTTTTTCATGGTAAACCAAATATTTCCTGCTTTATCTTCAGCTATACCTCCTGCAAAGTTATTCCCCAAACCTATCTTATCGGAAATATGGGTAATTGTTTTTCCAGCCGCTTTTTGTGATTCTGATGGATCGTATCGAAAGACGCCATTTTCAGCTGTAGCAAACCAAATGTTTCCACTGCTGTCTTCCATGATGCCGGTAATATGCACCTGCGGAATCAATTGGAATAGAGAAAAACTTGGGCCTCCTCTAATTTCAGCAGTTGGGTTATAGCGAAAGACACCGCTGTGTGTACCTACCCAAACAGCACCGGATCGATCAACAAGGATGCCTTTACGACTTATTTCGTTTTGGCTAAGACCATCTTGCTGATTGTAATTTCTAAAATATTTTCCATCGTATTTATAAACACCCTGATCGGTCCCAAACCAAATATTGCCATTTTTATCTTCATTTATGGCATAAACTGTGTTGTTAATAAAACCATCGGGATTGGAATAATAAGTCAGGGTTTTTACATCATATTTAACTACGCCTTCACCTAAAGTGCCAAACCATAAATTCCCTTCCGAATCCTGAAAAATACTCCGGATGTATTGACTAACCAGGGTAGTGTCAAAATCAGGTGCCACAGCAACTGCATTAAAATTTCTTACTATTGTTGGATTTGGTTTGCCGGTAATTTGATCTTTAATTGTGCTTTTTTTTTCTTGCCCGAGGCAGGATGTGAAAATGATTAAAAAGACAAACCTCAATATTTTGTTCAAATTCATAAGTAAGAATTGTATTGATTAAATTTTTATTATACTCAATTTAACCAAATTTTCTGTATACTATAAAATCTTTTTAATAAAGTCTCTGGATATTGTTTATTGTACCAGAAATACTTGTAATATACGTAATAATTGTTAATTTCTATTTAATCATGTAAATTAGTCTGGCCGCTAATGTCCAACTTAGTCCTTTAATTCTGATGGGTAGTGAAGCTTTAAAATTAATTCCCATCTTTTTTGTAAAATTGTACGTTGTCCCAGCTTGTATTAATATGGCATCTTTATTCGCATAAATAATTTTGTCATTGACATTTACTTTGTCAATTGTTTCAATATTGTAGCTAAGCAATCGTGTATATGCTAATCCAATATTTAAGTTCCAATCGTAAAATTTATCTTTTTGGAAGACACCTATAAGCCAATCAATATGGACCGGTACTTCGACATGATTTAGCCATACTTGTCCGTATTGTAGTGCAGGATAATATTTTGGTAAAATATATTCCCCGTTTTGACTAAATAAAATTTCCATTCCCAATTGCGAGTGTCTAGTTATTTTTGCGGTTCCAATTATTCCTGTATTCAGTCCGATATAATTAGTATTTCCATTTCCCTCGAGCGCAGCAAAATTCAATCCAGCTGTAAAGCCGGCATTAAATCTTGAACCTTGTGCATCACTATATATAAGTATAAAGAAACTAAAACTGAAAAAAAAAAGAAACGATTTATTATACATGAAATGGGTTTAAAAGTCTGCAATAATTAGTTTTTTCATGCCCATCAGTTTTTTGAATGCTCCTGGTTTTTGGTTGAGCTCTTCCCAATTGTCAGGGCATACCTGCCAGCTTAAACCATATTTGTCTTTCAGCCATCCGCATACACTTTCTTCGCCACCATTTACGGTGAGTGCATTCCAGTAATAGTCAATTTCTTCCTGGTCTCTGCAAGGAATCATAAACGAAACAGATTCATTGAATTTGAATAAAGGTCCAGCATTTATGCCAATAAATCGCATGCCTAAAATCTCAAATTCAACGGTGAGTACTTTACCGGCAAAGTCTTTTTGAAAGTCAGCCAGCCCTTCATCTTCTGTCATAGGGTAATAGGTAATATGAATCAGTTTGCCGTCCTTAAAAATGGTTAAGTAATATTCTGCTGCTTCTTTGGCATTTCCGTCAAACCAAAGATTTGGTATTATTTTTTGCATGGTGTTTATGTATTAATGAAATGAAAATTTCGGAGTTGTCTGTCAAGCAATGAAAAGTTTTTTCAGAATAACTGCTTTTTTTAGGTTTTTATTTTTGTACTTTTCAATTTGTCCATGTAGCGAGCAAGCTTATCTAAATAAAATCCACCTTAAAACTAACCACTATTTCTCTCCAACCATCCCTTCACTGCCATTTGAAATGGCTTAATAAATTCAATAAACTCCGGAGTATTCTGGGATGGTTCTGCAGGAGGGGTGTCTAAGGCTTTCTGTAACCTGAGCATGTTGGGTCTGAAGACATGGCTACTGCCTTTAAACTGATGATCCAGAACCCGACACACTACATCAATTTGCAGCAGGGTCAGGTCACCGGAATAAACAAAGGATTTGGCAAGAGCCATCTCTGTAGCTTTGGTAATGGATTGGAGGCTACTGTTGATGGGGTCTACAAAACGATCTGGATGCTCCGCGGAGTATTGATCCAGAAAATTATAGACCCAATGAAAATCATAGTGTCCATACCCGTCTGAACGCTGCAATTTACCGATCAACTCATCTTCCCAATTTGGGAGGGATTTAAGGCGGCTTGCAGCAAGATCCCTGACCCATTTTTCTTCATCTTTTGTATAGTTAAGTAGTGTTTCAACAGAGTTTTCCTGTTCTATGGATGGCATGAGATTTTCCTTCTTCCAGTCTTCTGTTGATTGCTTGGGTACCTTGATATTCATCGAGATGACAATCTGGGGAATCATCACGATTACAATACCCAACAAACAAGCAATCACCAGTGGAAACTTATAGAATCCGGGAGGTATAGATTCGCGCCAATGCGGATTGAGCAATATCGCATAAGGGATGAGCATCAATAGAGGCAACCATACACTGCCATAGTAAACAGGTTTGGACAAGATCCTAAGTATTCCTGTGGTTTGGTCTGTACTCATCTCTGTACTCAACATTGCGCAGAATACAACACCGGCAATCATGCAGAACCATAAAATACCCACCAGGAAATTTCGGGATAGAGTTGCTGAGGAGAGCCAGTTAAACCCGCCTTTAGATGTGATGCTTATCGTCAACAACAAACTAAACAGAACATACGCTGCTATTAAACCCAAGCCAATAAATCCAGAGACCATGAGTCGTTCGCCGGTAACATTCGTTTTCTGGATATTTAAGATGGCCAGACCAATATAGTTGATGGTTGTAAGGGCAAGAAGGATATTTGAAAACATAGATGGATATGATATTTGCTCAAAAACGAAGATCTGAAATCATTTTTGTATCACCAAAGAAAAAGAGATTACTCAAGGAATTAATAAGTCAGGTAAACTTTATGGGGATTAAGTAGAAATTAAGCAGCCTTAATAGATTGATTAAATAGATTCCGACACCTCATATAGTTATCGAATGAGAAATTCAGATCGGCCTTTTTCATTTTAGCTAAAACTGATTTAAAAAGCGTAAAGAACAAAATACTGTTTGAGCTCGCTTGCAGCTATGCCAATGAATTTATGACAGGTAGGCCTAGAGCCATTATTACTGCCTACGGCGAGTTTATTTTGTTTAGCTTTTTAAAACAGTTTTAGCGTTAAGAAATGAAAACAGCCTTGATTTTTTTTGGTTCTTTTTTGTATTAAGACAAAAAAGAACAATGATACTAGGATGGAATTTAGGACAACTTTAGTGGAGCACCTCTCCACCAGTTTATAAAACCATGTGATTTTGCTGCATTGCAAATAATTGATTTCAATGGTATGGGAATTTATTTGTTAACGTTTTCAGATACCTTTGGTCAAAGACCAAGCTAACTAAACGGAAATGAAGTCAGGGTTCGAAATATAAAAATGATTCTCCACAACAAACTATATTATTGATACAAATTATGCGCTACAAAATTTCCAAACGCCTGCCAAATTTCTGAATAACGGGCATGGTACACCAAGTCAGAAAATAGAAAAGCCAAAAGCACAATCAAGTAGGGTAACCATTGCTGCTTTTTTGCTACATCGATAAGAAATAAGCTTGCAGCAATTGCGGTTTTTAAATATAAAACAATCGGAAGTATATTGGCTGCTCCTATGTCAGGGAAATAACTAATTAAGATTCTGTTCATAGGTGGACCAATCATGAGTATCGCCGTCCCAATGATGAAGCGCATATGCATGGCTGTAATTTTTCTATGGTAAATAGCCAGAGAATAAAATAATACAAACATGAACAGTTGCATCCATGTGATGGATTGAATGGCCATCACATCAACAGAAGTTTTTTTAAGAATGCCCGCTTGATAATTTTCCTTTGCAACAAAAAACATAGATGTCATAATAAAAGGCGCAAGGACATAAGTCAGTTTTCCCAAAAAACGATGTGCTGTAAAACCTTTGTGGTAAATCAATACAGGTTGTACAACCAGTAATAAAACCCAGGCACCCATCAATGCGCCATGAATATGGTGTATCCAATTAAATTTAGTAAACTCCGGAAAATGTTTGAGGTAAGTGGCATGAAACCCTATGTGTACAATAATAAACATAAGGATCATACCGGTAATGATAAGTTTAATGTTTGTCTGTGTGATATGATTTATGGATGCCTGTTGCATAGTGGATATTGTTTAAATTGATCTTTCCTTTATGGTTTTGAATTTGAATAGAAGCTATTTCTTGTTTAATCATAAATAGTTTTATCACTGTATCCGAAATCGGCCTCAAGAAGGGAATATTCGGGGCTAACGGTAAAGATAAATAAAAAGAGGAATGGAGGATATCTGTTTCAATTATACAACATGCCTAACATATATTATAGAAATAAAATAGGCCCGAATTTGGAAAATTTGAGGGGCTGCTTCACCGGAATATGGGGGGCAATTTGAAACGGAATAGGATGGGCAGATTGCTTCGGAATCTACATCATTAGTTTTGATTTGTAAAGTTATCGAAAACCCGGAGAATGTCTTTTGGCTTAAAATTTTCCTACTCGTTTGGCTCTTTGGTTATAGACCTAAAAGCTATGTCCCCAATTTTAATATTTCTTAGATTACTTGAAATAAGATTATTAACATTATTGTTTCATAACCTTATAAACCTCCTTGCCAATTTTGAGTAAATACAAACCACTTTGATATTCAGAAATGTCTAAAGAACTTCCATTTCCACTTGCAATTCGGACTCCATGGACATCACTCAGGACAAAATGTTCGTAGACATTCCATGATATTAAGTTGGAAGTAGGATTAGGCCAAATATTCAATTTTTTATTTTGCGATTCTTCTTCTACAGCGGTGGTCTCATCCTGAATATAAATGTTAAATTTCATTGTCAACTTTGCTGATTTTCCATCACTGCGTCTGTAAATAAGTGCCTGACGAATCGTAACCGAATCTCCATTTTTACAGGCTCCCGGGAATTGACCGATTCTGACTTGCACATCATTGATGTCAAGCTCGGAATAAATAAATGAGTTCACTTGCCACCTGGTCACTTTACCATCATTATCAAACCAGTGTCCCGGATAAAATGCAGTAGAATTACTGTCCAGACTTCCATCCGGATTAATAGCATAGTATTTTATTTGGTTGCCAAGTTTTTGATTGATTTCTGCTTCTGGCAATGCAAATGCATCTTCTATCAAAACAGAATTAAGTTTAATTCTATTCGCATCATAATTTGATCTTGGCTTCATGATGACGTCGTGGGTTAATTCTATATCTTTTAAGGGACCCAAAAAATTGCCTGATAAATCTGTGTTCTCAAATTTGACTTGGTATGGCCAATGTTCATCATTAGAGTTGTCATCGTCCCAGGCGTGTCTCCAGTGCTGCTGAGGTGCTCCTGTTACAATGAGCCACAGATGGGTACAATTTTCAGGACTTGTAAAACTAAGTGAAGATTTCGGATTGGCCCCATTTGAGTATTGGACACTTTTAGCTTCACTGTAAATGCGTTGACCATTGTTCAGAAGCGCAACAAAACCAAAATTCCACCCGGCTTGTTCAATATTTTTTGACCTGTAGGTCGTGTCACCTGCCAATCCCTCAAAATTTACTTTTATTTCTGTTCCCGGTGCAGGTACTCCAAGTTTTATACTGTGATAACCGTAATTTTCCAGGCAAATGCTCCGATCTACCTGCCAAAAGCTATCAGCCGTAAAATTCATTTTCACCTGAGGTCTTTTATGAATATAGTCTTTACCAGAAACTTTTAAGGAAGGAATATCCCAGGTAGTCAGGCGTGCTGCATGTTCGTAAATTTGGCTATTAAAAGCTGCTTGATCGAGGTTGTTTAATCTTTTATAGGCTTCTACAGGATCTTCAGGTCTTCTGGACGCTCGCCAAAGTTTCCCTATAAAGTCAATGCCATTTTTATAGGTCCAGAATTCAGTAATGAAATAATTAGCGTATCTGGTATTTTCGTGAAGGATGTGCAGATGGTTGTTTTGAATGTAATTGTTATAATCTCCATCAACAAAAAGTTGTTCAGGATATACTTGATAGGCCATCCATTGTGCGCACTGCTCCCAAAACCCATTGCCACCTACACCATTATCACCCAATCCATACCTGAATCCACCTTCAGTACCACAGCCGGTTATGTATTGAAAGCCATGGCCAATCTCATGTGCCACCACATGATCTCCATTGGCAGCGGCAGGACTTACAAATATGGTAGCCACTGAATCGTCTTGTCCTGACCCGGAAGCATGCCAATCGGTGGTGTACAATAAAAAGATCATAAGCTTATATTGATCGGTGACCGAAGAATCTTTAATGGCAAATTTTAAGGAATCCAGCATGATGCGATAAGACTTCTCAGCTACTTCAATTAAATTTTTCATATCCACTGTATATGGAGAAGGAGAAATTGAAGGATCGGCGCCAAATCCAGGTTCCCAAAACACGACCACGTTTTCGGTCTCAACACTCCTGGCATAGCTCCATTGACTGTTGTCATCATTTAGGTCCATACCCGTATTGGTAATAAATCTAGGGATGTACACGGTCTTTTGTGCTCCAAGAGATTTAATAATAAATAAGAGAGCAAACATGATCACTTTAATTCTAAAGGCTTGCATATAAATTGAAAATTTAAGCTTTTGCAAAGTAAGTACTTTCCTAAAGATATTATCTCATGCAATCGTATTTAGTCTTGAGGAACAAGATCCAGGAAGTCTGCTCTACGTAGTCCAGTTCGCTGCCACAGCCTGCGTCCTTGTGCAGGATGTCGTCAATATTTTTAAAGGTTTGTTCGAACATAATTAATTTCTCTTGTCATCCATTCGTAAAGCTAATAATCTGGTCGGGTGTAGTGGTAAATTTAGTTGTTTTGGTTTTACAAAGGGTTGTTTCTTGTTTTTAAGTATAGTATTCGAAAATGTCCAAAAGTGCCTTGAAACCGTCTTCTGACATAAAGTTAATAAAATTGGAATGGATTTAAAAAGTTGCTATTTAGCGCCATAAATAACCTAAAATATATGGGTAAAATTCTCTGATTTTGAAAAATTAAGGAGTCAGTTTCACCGGAATGGTGGGGTCAACATGAAAAGGATTAGGGTGGGACACTTTGCTCCGGAATCTACAGTCGGCTTTGCAAGCTCTATTAAAAACCTTGGCCGAGTAGGTGGATGTGCAGTTTATCAATGTGCTTGCAAATTATGAGAATTTATTTCGGCAGAATAACTCATTTACTTTTCACAAAAATTGATTTTAATATTTCGAGCAGGTTCATAGCCTAACTCAATGCTCCGGTCAATATCATTGCATCCCCTTATTGTATTGCCACTCATTAAATAAGCCAAGCCCCGATTATAAAAGCATATGGCATAATCGCTATTGATATTTATGGCCTTGTCAAAGTCATTTATTGCATCGTCATAGTTACCAAAAAGTAATTTAATATTACCACTTAAATTCCAGTTTTCAGAATTCACTTCATCTTTTTTTATCAGATTGTTGGCATCTTCAAGTGCACTGTCATAATTTCCCAATAGCTTTTTAACAAATGCACGATTATAAAGTGCATCCTGAAAATTACTATCAAACCCTATAGCTTGATTATAATCGTTAAGCGATCCACTTAAATCACCTAATTCTTTTTTCACAAGAGCTCTGGCAAAGTATATATTAGGATTATCACGACTTTTTTCTATTGCTTGATCTAAATCCTTTTGTGCTAAATCGGTATTTTTTAAAAAGCGATTGGCCAGACTTCTGTTATAATACAGCACAGCGAATTCGGGATTTAAAGCAATTGCTTTATCAAATGATTGAATAGCTTGATAATACTTACCTTCTTTAAGTAATATAAGCCCTTCCAAATCGTACGCTATAGAATTGTTTTGATTTATTTCAAATGCCTTGTTTAAATTTTCTCTACATGATTCAATATTATTTTCTATTAAATAAATGGTAGCCTTTTTTAGATATTCAAATTCTCTATTAAAATTAAGTGCTATAAGTGTATCTAAATCAGTAATTGCTTTTTTATAGTCACCAATTAAAATATAATCATCTGCTCGGTGTTCAATTAGCTCCTTGTTATTAGGGTTAATTGAAATAGCTTGATTTATGTCATCTATTGCACCCTTGTAATCCATTGCTAATATTTTAAGCTTCGCTCTTTGATCGTATATGTATATAGAATACGGATTAAGATTAATAGCCTGGTTATAATCGCGTAAGGATTCTTGGAGTCTACCCATTCTTCGAAGCAAGACTGCTCTTTTCATATAAGCATCTGGAAAGTTTGGGTCTATAGCTATTGCATTGCCGTATTGCAATATTGCTTGCTCCCAAAGACCAAAGCGTAATGATATATCACCTTCGTTTATCAATTGGAGATACTCAATTTTCTTTGAGGATTGCGCTGTTAAGTCAAAATTTATGCTTAATAAATAGACAAAAATTATTAAATATTTGAAATTCATTTTATGATTTTTATAATTGAGTAATTGAATAAAGCATTGACAGTACTGTCTTTTGTACGACGCAATACCTTTTAAACCTACCGGAAGGTGGCGAATAAGAGGCACTACATTGTCAAACAAGTACAAACATTGATAGAAGCATAAAGTTTCATTTGACCACTGAATCGCCAATTTCTTGTAGCTGCTGTCATGCGTTCGTGCTGTTCTTCTCATTATGATTTAACAGGAAGCTTCCACTATTTTCATTGGTGACTTTGTCGGAATAATGCGATTGAGTTTCAGTCCTGCTGATTCAAACAAATTTTTAAATTCTTGTTCAGTCCGCTCAGCACCTCCTAACATCACCTGCATGTGCAAATCATAAAATAGCGAAATGAGTGTATAGGGTTCTTCTACAACCTGCTCAACAAGTAATATTTTGCCATTAGGTTTAATATTTTTGCGACAGTTTGTAAGTATTCTTATAGCATTTTCATCATTCCAGTCATGAATAATCGTTTTCAGAATCATGCAGTTTGCAGAAGGTATGGAGTTGAAAAAACTTCCTCTCACTATATCAACCCTATCTGAAACGTTTTCTAATACATGCTCTTTTACAGCACTGTCCATGTCGAAAAGAATCCCTTTTGATTGGGGAGATTTCTCCAGAATGGCTTTGAGCAATAAACCTTGCCCTCCACCAACATCACAAATCGTATCAAAGGCACTGAAGTCGTAAGCTTCCGCCACAACAGGAGCAACCATGGTTGTCATCATGGTCATGTAATGATTGAAGGGTTTGCCGTATTCCTGATTGGCATCAAGAAATTGAAAGAAAGGTTGACCAAAAACATGATCGAAAGCAGGTTCGCCTGATTTCAAGCAATGCTCAAAATTCATCCAGCTATCACGCCATGGCGGTGCACTAATAAAATTTGCCGAACCATATAAACTTCCTGGTGTATTTTTTAGAAAACAAAGTCCTACCTCAGTAAGTGAATAATAATTTTCAGTAATGTTCACTAAGCCAATTATGGAAGCGTATCGTAAAGTCCTTGCTAATACATTGTTATTTAGTTTACATTTTTCTGCAAGTTCATCAATTGAATTGATTCCCGAATCAATTGCTTCAATGACCTCATTTTTAATAAGTGAAGTAAGGATAAATGAATTCATCATTCCTCCTAGAATCTGAAATGCACGGACTGGTGCTGGTGTTTGAGTTTCCATATTTTTTTATTGTTTAATAATTTACATCAATTGTTTTTGTGAAAATTAATTTACTTATAGTCAAGTTTGAAATTCATAGACCAACCTAGCATGACGCATAATTCTAAAATTGGTCTATAAAAGACTTATGAGATCTTTCAAAGGTTTTTTACCTGTTACATGATTCATAATGTATAAAAATACTAATCATTATAAATATGGCAAAGAGTTTATCAAATTATTTTGAATTAGTTTTTTCACAACCTGACGTTTTGCAGCTACAAGAATTTGGCGATTTCGGAGACGAAAACTTTCTGCCACCGCTGAACTTGATACGAAGCACAAAGCTTCATTTAACCACTGAACCGCCAATTTCTTATATGCGCTGTAATGTGCTGACCGGCTATAAGTCTTGTCTTGGTGCAATTGGGATAAAATATTCTAATGCAAGATTTGTGATGTTAATTTTCTTGTGTGAATTGCAAAAGCGTATGATATCTAAACGATGGTTGTAAATATGCTGTGCACTGTCATTAAGCTGCAGACTGTTTATAAAGATGCTCTTGAAATTCTATAAAAAGACGGCTGATATTGGACACGTCTCCTAAAATGCTCTTGGCATCTTCTAAGGATTGATACTTATTTGTGAGCAAGATTGGAAGTTTCTCCTGGTCAAGTTCTTCGACCCCTGTCTCAATATATTTGCTCAACACAAATTCTATAAACTCTTTTTGTTTGTTGTTCAGCAAAGCAAAGATGGTCGCTTGTGCGGCCGCGACTCTGGCTTCTCTGGTCATGGGTTTGATGTCGCTGTTAAACACATATTCCAACACATCAAACAAGTCACTTTTTTCAGCGTCAATAAGCTTTTGTAAAGTAGTCAATTCCTCTCTGCCAAAACCTGCTGCGTCCAATTTTTCCAAAAGTGTCCTCCTTGTAATAGGGTTGCTCCAAAGGGTTCGCAATTCTTCTTCACTCTTGAAAAGGTTTGGCAATTCGCCAAAGAGATTATTCAAAAATTCTTCTGCGGAAATGGGTCTGCCGTCAGCACTCCAAAACGATGTAGAAACCATGGATTGTATTTCTCTTTCCTTGCCATCCCTGAGTTTTACTTTAATTCGTTTGCGTTTTTCTTTCTCTTCGCCTTCATCACCGGCATCTTTTGGTTCTTGAGGCTCTATGGGTGTTGAGATCGTTTTGGTTGCGGATGGTTCCGGCTCTATTGGATCGCCATCCCATTCTGGGTCGGCAAAGTGGTGATAAGCATCTACAAAATCATAGATGGTAAAAAAATCTTTTCCATCAAACAACCGCGTTCCCCGTCCTACTATTTGCTTAAACTCTATCATGGAGTTTACCGGGCGCATCAAAACAATGTTACGGATATTCCTCGCATCAACCCCTGTGGAGAGTTTTTGTGAAGTGGTTAGAATGGTCGGGATTGTTTTTTCGTTGTCTTGAAACGCTCTTAAAAACTGTTCACCTATTTCACCATCGTTTGCGGTTACCCGAACACAATAATTCGGGTCTGTGCTTTTCTTGTATTGATTTACTAAATCACGAACCGCTGCGGCGTGGTCCTGAGTGGCACAAAAAATAATGGCCTTCTCTTTTTGATTGGCATCGTCCATGTACAGCTGAACACGTTTTGCCTCTCTTGCTTTTATCTCAATGATTCTGTTGAAGTCGGGTTCGGTGTAAAGTTTTCCTTCTTCAATTTCGCCTTCAATAATCTGGTCATCGCTAGTGTAGATATAATCGTCAAGCGTTGTCTTGATGCGCTTAACCTTAAATGGCGTTAAGAATCCATCGTTGATACCTTCTTTGAGTGAATAGACATAAACAGGTTCTCCAAAATATTTGTACGTATCCACATTGTCTTTTCGTTTTGGAGTGGCAGTTAATCCTAACTGCACTGCAGGCGAAAAATATTCTAAAATTCCTCTCCAGTTTCCTTCATCGTTTGCGCCTCCCCGGTGGCACTCGTCAATGATGATGAAATCAAAATAGTCTTTTGGGTATTGTCCGAAATTGAATTGCTCATTTCCAAATTCCACAATTGGTTCTGCCGCTAAAGAAATTGGTTCTGTGGGTTCTATTTTCTTTACGACTTTTGCATTGGTCATAAAGGTTTGAAAGATGGTAAAGAAGATGCTGCCGTTTGTAGGCACTCGTCCGTCTTTGCGTATTTCCTTCGGATTTATCCGCACCAAAGCATCTTCGGGGAATGCTGAAAATGCATTGTAGGCCTGATTGGCTAAAATGTTTCTGTCGGCTAAAAATAAAATTCGTGGTCTACGGCTTCCGTCACGTTTTAAGTTCCACCGTGTTTGAAATAATTTCCAGGCAATTTGAAAGGCAATGAATGTTTTTCCTGTACCTGTAGCAAGGGTTAATAAAATTCGTTGAGCATTGTTGGCGACTGCTTCTAGAGTTTTGTTTACGGCAATTTCCTGATAGTATCTTGCTCCTTTTGTACCGCCTACATCTTCAAACGGAATGGCAGCAAACTTCTCAAACCAATCATTTTCAATGGTCAATTTTCCATTTTCAATTGCATAAGTTTTATCCCAAAGTTGCTCGGGCGTAAGGTAATCTGCTACCAGTCCTTCTGCACCGGTTTTCATGCAGATGCTGTAAATGTCTTTGCCGTTGGTGCTGTAGGTAGTTTCCAAGTTGAGTTTCTCGGCATATTGTTTGGCTTGAGCCACCCCTTCACCAACGCCCAAATCATCGCTTTTGGCTTCTATTACTGCCAGTTTAATTCCCTTGTAAACCAAGACATAATCGGCAGTCATTTTTTTTGATCTTACGCCACCAGTTTGAATTTTACCTGCGGTAATGTTGTATTCGCGAAGGATTTTAGAACCTTCTACAACGCCCCATCCGCATGCCTTTAATTTCGGGTCTATGAGTTCCGCTCTTGTTTCTGCTTCGTTCATAATTTGCTGCTTTTAATAGCGAGGGGCGTTACCGCCACGCTAATGTATTCAGCCCTTTCAGGGCTTTTAGTGGTAATCTTTTTCTTGTTTGCGAGGGGCGTTACCGCCTCGCTAATGTATACCGCCCCTTCAGGGCTTTTTGTGGTATTCTTTTTCTTGTTTGCAAGGGGTGTTACCGCCACGTTATCATATATCGCCCATTCAGGGCTTTTAGTGGTAATCTTTTTCTTGTTTGCGAGGGGCGTTACCGCCTCGTTATCATATATCGCCCTTTCAGGGCTTTTAGTGGTAATCTTTTTCTTGTTTGCAAGGGGTGTTACCGCCACGTTATCATATATCGCCCATTCAGGGCTTTTAGTGGTAATCTTTTTCTTGTTTGCGAGGGGCGTTACCGCCTCGTTATCATATATCGCCCTTTCAGGGCTTTTAGTGGTAATCTTTTTCTTGTTTGCGAGGGGCGTTACCGCCTCGTTATCATATATCGCCCTTTCAGGGCTTTTTGTGGTAATCTTTTTCCTGTTTGCGAGGGGCGTTACCTCCTCGGCATCATATATCGCCCCTTCAGGGCTTTTTGTGGTAATCTTTTTCTTGTTTGCGAGGGGCGTTACCGCCTCGTTATCATATATCGCCCCTTCAGGGCTTTTTGTTGTAATCTTTTTCTTGTTTGCGAGGGGCGTTACCGCCTCGCTATCATATATCGCCCTTTCAGGGCTTTTTGTGGTAATCTTTTTCCTGTTTGCGAGGGGCATTACCGCCTCGTTATCATATATTGCCCTTTCAGGGCTTTTTGTGGTATTCTTTTTCTTGTTTGCGAGGGGCGTTACTGCAACGTTATCATATACCGCCCCTTCAGGGCTTTTTGTTGTAATCAAACGCCCGGGCTTTTTGTGGTAATCTTTTTCTTGGTTGCGAGGGGCGTTACCGCCTCGCTATCATATACCGCCCCTTCAGGGATTTTTGTGGTAATCTTTTTCTTGTTTGCGAGGGGCGTTACTGCAACGTTATCATATACCGCCCTTTCAGGGCTATGATAAAATTGATCTAATGTTAGCCCCGAAGGGGCATCATATATTAAGATAGGGTGAAGCCCTATCAAGTGGCAAAGCCACGAATCCCAAAGCCCTGAAAGGGCGAAATATCTATTCCCAAACATACTTCTCATCATATTCTACATGATACTTTTTCAAAAACGCACGGTATTCATCCTGGAATGTTTTTTTGCTATGATGTTCATGCTGATTTGCGATATACGCAATTACCGTTTCTATTTCAGATGGATTTACTGAAAAAGCCCCATACCCATCTTGCCAGTAAAAGTTCTTGTATCCTTCTCCTTTTGTTTTTATCCATTTAGATGAATGTGATTTTAATTCTTCTAGCAATGTCATTAGAGCTATCTTTTTCGATAGCATACAGAGGACATGAATATGGTCGGTGTAGCCACCCACTTTTATTACCTGGCATTGGAGTTTATTACAAATACCGCCGAGGTAGCTGTGTAGTTCTGCCTCTACGGGCGGGTGTATCAGCGGCTCGCGGTGTTTGGTGCTGAATACGATGTGTATATAGTTTTTTACGAGTGTTTGCCCCATAGTATTACGCCCCTTCGGGGCTTTTTGTGGTAATCTTTTTCTTTGTTGCGATGGGCGTTACCGCCTCGCTATCATATACCGCCCCTTCAGGGCTTTTTGTGGTAATCTTTTTCTTTGTTGCGAGGGGCGTTACCGCCTCGCTATCATATACCGCCCCTTCAGGACTTCGCAATTCTCCATTAAAGGCTTTTTGCAAAACCGATTTCTTAAGTTCTTCTAGATCATCAATTTTATTTTGATATACTTTTTCAAGTTTTTTTGTTACTATATGGAACTCTTTTATTTTAATAACAACTTCTTTTTGTTCGGTCATTTTAGGTAATGGAATTGATAAACTTCTGAAAAAACCTAAACTCAAATTTGCTCGTGCGTTGTTTACTTCGTTATCGTGTAAATGTTGTTTGGTGAAAGGCGAATTTAATAAGTACATTAGATATTCATTGAACAAAAATTCCTGATTGCATCTTATTAAACAAACAGCTTGGTTGATATTTGCAATATCGTCTAGATCAAATATTGCAGTTCTTCCAATAGAAGCACCAACGATATTGGTTAATACATCACCGTTCTTTAAGATTGATTTTTTGTCAGAGATATTAAATTTTTCTTCAACATACTTTCGTTGTTCAATAAGTAAAGTGTTTTCTCCAACATTTTCGCTTGTGATAAACAAAACTCCTGGCTCATCAACATAATTTATACCTTGCCATTTCGGTGATGAACCTTTTGAAATTAAAACGCAAATTTCTTCCAGCCTTTTTTCTTCCCAGTTCCCATTCTCAAACACCCCTTGCAAATAACTTTCAAAAAGTTCCTTAGCGTTTTTGAGATTTTGTTCCGCATTGGCTTTTGCCTTGGCTATGGCGGCAAAGGCTTCATCTAATATGGCTACGATGCGTTGTTGCTCGGGGAGGGGAGGGAGGAGGATTTCTAAATCTTTAATAAAAGGCAGTTTTACCCCTTGCACTGTAGCACCAGTACCTTCTTCAATAATTAAATTTGAAATACTTTTAAACCACCGAAACAAATATCCAACTGATATTATCAATTTATTTTTAGGAACAATCCCTCTTAAATCTTGATTTATGGCAGTATCATTTTCAATTAAGCACACTTTACCAAGACCAACTCTTGTAGCGATTATTACATTTCCTTTAGGGATAATATTAGTTGAACTTTTTTTAACAGCATCTGCAGTGATTTTATGTTCAGTATCTTTTATGAAATCTCCTTTCATATCTCTTACTGTTGCCCAATGAATATTACCATTATAAAATTTACTATTTGATTTTGATGGAGTTCCTCCACCAATTACATCACAAACTTCTCCTAACTTTTTTATTTCCCAACCTTGTTTCATATCAGTTCCAAAATTGAGTTTAAAATATCCGCACTTTCTTCGTCCAAGGCTTTCATTTCTTCTAAAATTTCCTGCGGTGTGCGCAAAGCGGTTTCTTCTTTTTTGTGAGGGTTTTTGGCACTAAGGTCAAAGGTGGTTTGGTCAATGTCTTTTACGGCAATGCTCCAGGAGTTTTCGCTGTCGGCTTTTGTTTTTTGGAGTTCTACAAATTCAGCCAAATCTTTTTCGTTCAGGGCATTGGTCTTTCCTAAGTTTCTGTCCAGGTTAAGTTGGTAAAACCAGACTTTTTTGGTGGAGGAGCCTTTTTCAAAAAACAAGACTACGGTTTTTACGCCCGCACCGGTAAAGGTGCCCCCCGGCAAATCCAATACAGTGTGCAAATTGCAGCTTTCCAAAAGCAACTTCCTCAAACTCACAGAAGCATTGTCGGTATTGCTCAAAAAGGTGTTTTTAATGACCACACCGGCTTTGCCACCTGCCTTGAGGATTTTGATAAAGTGCTGCAAAAAGAGAGAAGCAGTTTCGCCCGTTTTGATGGGAAAGTTTTGCTGTACTTCGGCCCTTTCTTTACCTCCAAAAGGAGGATTGGCCAGGACTACGTCGTAGCGGTCTTTTTCCTGTATGTCGGCGATGTTTTCAGAAAGGGTGTTGGTATGTATGATGTTGGGAGCTTCCACACCGTGCAAAATCATGTTCATGGTTCCAATGATGTAAGCCAATGATTTTTTCTCCTTACCGTAAAAGGTTTTTTTCTGCAAGGTGGTTACGTCAGCAGTACTTAGTTTTTTACTGTGCTTCAAATACTCAAACGCTTCCACCAGGAAGCCCGCAGAACCGACCGCACCATCATATATCTTTTGTCCTATTTCCGGGGCGACGACTTTTACAATGGTTTTAATCAAAGGTCGTGGCGTGTAGTATTCTCCACCGTTACGACCCGCGTTACCCATATTTTTAATCTTGTCCTCGTACAGGTGGCTCATTTCGTGTTTTTCGGCATGGGTGCGGAAACGCAATTCGTCGATGCGGTTGATGACTTCGCGCAAATTGTAGCCACTTTGTATCCGGTTTTTCAGTTCGCTGAAAATCTCACCGATTTTATACTCTATGGTGTCGGCACTTTCCGCATCTGTTTTAAACTTCTTGAGGTAGGGAAATAGTTTTAAGTCCACATAATCTTTCAGGTCGTCGCCTGTCAGGGCTTTGTGGTGGTCGAGCTTGCCGTCTTTGTCCTTGGGAGCGGCCCAAACGGTCCACTGAAATTCCGGGGCAAGAATGTTGGTGTAAGTCTTGCCGCTCAGTTCCGCCGCGGTGGCCTTATCCTTCTCCAGGTCGTCCAGATATTTGAGGAACAAGATCCAGGAAGTCTGCTCTACATAGTCCAGTTCGCTGCCACAACCTGCGTCCTTGTGCAGGATGTCGTCTATATTCTTAAAGGTTTGTTCGAACATAATTTATTTCTGTTGTCATCCATTTGTAAAGTTAATAATCTGGTCGGGTGTAGTGGTAAATTTAGCTGATTTGATTTTGCAAAGGGTTGTTTCCTATTTTTGGGAATAATGTACGAAAAATATCCAAAAGGGCCCAAAAATCATCTGCAGAAGTAAAGTTAATAAAATTGGAATGGATTAAAAAAGTCCTCATTTAACAATATGTCTTTCCCATTATATGTCTATGAAAAAGACCCAAGCGGGGTCAGCTTCACCGTAATAAGGGGGGCAGATTGTTACGGAATCGACACGCTTGTGCGAAATTGCAAATGTGACACCAATAGCGTTGGCTCAATATTTTAATTGTTTTAAAAATTCTTTCAATGTTATGGTCGTTATACCTAAACCCTTTGCTTTTATCTGTAAACCATTGTCTGATGTAAGCATAATTGGGTTTTCTTTTTTGTATTTTAATGCAACTGATAATATAAAATTGTCA
Organism: Candidatus Vicinibacter affinis; assembly: GCA_016714365.1. Taxonomy (NCBI): domain Bacteria; kingdom Pseudomonadati; phylum Bacteroidota; class Saprospiria; order Saprospirales; family Saprospiraceae; genus Candidatus Vicinibacter; species Candidatus Vicinibacter affinis. Next base: position 2,296,312 of record JADJNH010000005.1, read on the forward strand.
GGTGATTTTTTGTTAAAGTCATTTGGAAGTAATGTCAAATCTGCTGTGTCCATTTTAATTCCACGTTTATCTATACTCTCATTAATTTGTCTCAATGCCTTTTGGACATTTTTCTTTTGTTCCTCTGTCAATGAAATTTTCAAATAGTCCAATTCGTCAATGACTTTTGCAGATAAAATGACTTGATACATTTTGTCTATTTTTGAAATAATGTCGGGATAATCAACAAAGACATTTGTGTCAATGATGTAAATATTTAACTTGTCCTTATTAATTTCCTTTTTCGGTTTTTCAAATTTTGAAAGGTCTATTTTGCCAAGAACTTTTAAACCTGGTTTGGTTTCAGATTCATTTTTTTTCGGCTCTGGTTCTTGGCTTCCTGGATTTTGTTTCTCAACTGTTTCCTGCTGTTTAACTTCGCTAATGTTGGCTATGGCTGAATTGTCAAATTTAATGTAAAATGAAAATTCCTCATTCAATCGTTGAAGATAGCTTTTAACTTCATTGTCAATCTGCGAACGTGTCAATACACCTTTGTCTGTGATAATAAGTGTATGTCGTTTAGAACGACTTGTCGCAACATTAAAAAGTCGGTTTTCTAAAGAACGATGATAACTTGAATTAGGAACAACAAAAATTGTTACGTCATTTGTCAATCCTTGAACTCTTGATACTGTTTCAATCAATAAATTCTTATGATAACCGACAGTTTGAAAAATTACTTTTTGTAATGCTTTGGTTGTCTCTACAAAGTATGTTAATACAGAAATATGCAATTTTTCATTTGTTTCCAATAAGTGTTTAACTATTTCAGTTGCAAGTTTAAGTGCATTTATTGGTTTAAACTCACCAGCTTTTAAATCCGTTTTTATTAAAGTTGGACCACCTTTAGGATTAAATAATTTGCCATAATCGGAATCCATTTCTAAATAGGAAAGTCGAATATCTTTCTTTGCTCTTGAATTTAAACTGTTCTTATAAAAAGCACCAGTATAATTTGCTGCTCTGTCAGTTAAACGATGTGTTTTGGTAAGTTGAAATATAGGTAATGATCCAGTTTCTGATAAAGCTTTTAAACCGTCAACTAATGCGCCGTAATTTTTACGGCTTACTTTATCATCACTTAAAGCAACAACAGGTGGTAATTGTCTTGTGTCGCCAATCCAAATATTTTTCTTTCCTAAAAGCTTTGCTCCGCCAAACATAGCAAGCAACGCCTGACTCGCTTCGTCCACTATAACATAGTCAAACGGTGGTTCAATAAAAGATTTTGCAGCTTTTCCACTTGTAATGAAAAATGTTGATAGAATTAGATTGTAAGGTTGTGGGCTAACTTCTTTTGTTTGTTGTAAATCTTTGACCCCTTTTGCTTCGTCAACAGAAAGTTTCGTTTTAAAAATCCGATGTTCTTCCAAAAGTCCTTTCAATGCTGTTTTTTCAACTATTTCAATTAATGCTCTATTTGTTAATGCTGTTACTAAAACAGAGTTACCCTCATTACAAAGTCGTTCGCAAATTTCAGCTATTAAATATGTTTTGCCTGTCCCTGGTGGACCTTGAATAATCAAGCTGTCTTGCAAAGTCAATTGAGATAAAACAAAATCAGCAATGTTGCTTTTATTGTCAAGAAGAGAAGGTGTCCAATCTGAACCTTGAAAATCTTGGTCAAGAATTTTATTTACAGATTCATTGTTTTGATTTTGGACAATGCTTTGAAGATTGGCAATGTATTCAAATGGTGGTTTTTTCGGGCCTAAAAGAACTATCATTCCTTTGGCTTCTTGTATATTAATTGCAAACTCAATTTCAACACCTCTGAATTTCGCAATGCTGAAATCTTTTTCAATTTTGCCGTCTTTGTCTTTTGATGGTGATTGCCAAATACAAACAACCTCAGAATAATTTGTCTTTGCTTTTAATAAATCTCCATAAGTCTTGTTTCCCCATTCTCTATAATTTCTTAAATCCTTTGGAACTGTAAAACAGTAAAGATATTCTTCTTGTCTTGGTATTCCTCTGGTATTTGGGAATTTCAAAATCATTTCTCCGTCTTCAAACGTAAGAAATTGAGCAACAAAAAGTTCTTCACGTTCTTGCAACAGAAAAAGAGCAGAAGTATCTAACTTCTGCTTATAGGCTTCGGTTTGTGCCCGAAGTTCTTCTTCTAAAAACCGAATATGTTCTTCTCTGCTGTAAATCATTATAGCAATAAGTTTTTATCGTCAGTTGATAACTCAGTTGAACTAGGGTTTCGCTCGCTCAAACCAAATTGTCGCAGGTAATCTGTTGAGCTTTCAGGAGTTTCAAAAATAAAGTGTGTGTAGGGTAGATACTGAAAGAATTTAACAAATTCCTTTAAATTGGCCAAAGCGAAAGATTGAGTGTTTAATCGCATATGGAAAGTATCATTAATAGATTCAATATCGGAAAGGGTTACGTTTCTAACTACGTCACCTCTGGTTACTACAAATAATTGAGAGTCTGGTTCTGTCAATGTCAACCATTCATTAGGGTTAAAATATATCTTACCTGCTTTGGCACTCTTTATGATAATCTTAATCGGATTGCCATTAGGGCTAAGAATACCATCTACAATGGTATATTTGATTTTAAGGTTTTCAGAAAATCTAAATCCTTTTTCCTTGAGTGTTTGGAAAATTATTTCCTTGGCATCTTCACTTACCGAAATTCTTGATTTCTCACTTGAGTTATCTATGAGTGATAGCGAAATTGCAATGTCATCTTCCGAACCGACTGGATATAAAACACCAGAAACAGGTAATATCGCTTCGGTTGGTGTTTTTAAAATGTCTGCAATGTTCGGATTGGTTAAAAGGGCTTTCAACTTATCCTTTATCTCTTTAGGCAACAAACCTGTTTCGCCAAATATTTCATCAAATATCTCTGCTTTTTCAAGATTTTCTGCAATTTCGTCATCATCTATTAGTCTGTGTTTTCGTTCATAGAGTTTTGTAAATATTTGCTCTGCTAAATATTTGTTCTTGTTGAACCATAGGAACAGTTTGCGGAATAATTCTCGAATTGCATCATCTCTTTCAATGCTTCCAAGTTTTAGTTCAATCAGTACTGTAATTTTATCGGCAATGGCTTTAATTTCAACAACTTGTTTTTCTGGAAGTACAGGAAAAATTTCTTTTGCCAATAGTTCATTGCGAAAATCATAACCCAACAGTTTGCTTATATCTTTTAAATCTTCTGCGACTTCTTCGGTATTATCTGTCTGTAAAATGTCTTTATATTTAAAATCTCCGTTTTGATTTGGCAGTATTGGTGCGGTTTTTAGATTTAATAAGTTTTCGTATTGGTTCTTTTCCAAGAAAGTTATTAACTCATCAAGCCACTTTAGAGTTTCTGAAATAATTTGAAAACTAAATTTTGTTTTTAAAGTTTCAACATTGTTACAGGAACCAATAGTAGTAACGATTCTTTTTGTGATTAACTTGTCTGATACCACCCAAATGCTCGGATTATCAATAGGAACAGATTTTATTTCACCAATTTCATTTGGGAACAATCTTTTAGAAAAAGTATAAATACTACTTCTTATTTTATTCTCAGATTTTGGAAACAAACAAGCTAATTGAATGCAAGCCTTGTTGATGTTTGAATTTTCGCCTTCATTCAAAATTCGGTTGATTTCTATGATTATAGAATCTTGGTCTTTTGAATTGAAAATAATACCTGTAAAATCATTTATACTTTGATGTAATAAAAAGTTTTTCCAATCGTTTCCGATTGTAATCATTACAGATTTCAGATTTTCCTCAATACCGTCATCTTTTAAAAGTTTTGATTTTACTTGGAACAATCCATTTTGGTTAGGTAGTACTTTTAATTTGTCTTGGTTAAGTTGTGCCAATAAAGTTTCATCATCATTAACCAATGCAATCACTTCATTTAACCAATCAATTGTACCGGATTCTGTTTTTCCAAGAGAAGTTGATAGCCGACTTATATTTTGTTTGGTCTCTATCCATTTAACTATTTTTTCTACTGTTAGCTCATATTCTTTTTTCCAAATAATTTCATACCACTTATGAATATGTTCTTGGTTTGGAAGTATAAAATAATCTCCAATATTGCATAATATCCAAAGTTTTTCTCTGATTTCTTTTTTAACTGAACTTGGGAAATCAACTGTTCCTTTTCCCGTTATAGCTCTGCGACCGTATCTAACCGTATCAACAATATATTTTGTAAGTAAGGTTTCTCTTGTTGGCTTAATATATGTTTCTTCATACCAAGAAGTATTTACCCAATCTTTTTCTTTTGGTTTTCTTATGTCTGCAAGGTTGTAAAGATTTTTCCATTCGAACTTGCTTTGAACATAGTTGATAAAAATATTGTAAAGTCTAAACGCTTCATTGAAAACTGCTACATTTTTCTGTGTGTCCTCATCTGTACCGCCTGTAAGACTTATTCCGTCTCGTGGCTCTGTTGGCTCAAAGAATGGGCTGTTTATTACAAAAGGAATATGTAGTTCTTCTGTTCCAATTAAAGGAAAATCTAAAAACACTTTTGGAACTTCCTTTTCAACTGACAATAGAAGAATTTCATTTTCAACTATTTGAATTGGAAAAATTATTTTTGTTTCATTGCACCCAACCGACACATAATACTTGGATAGTTGTTCTTTCTGGATATTTAGTTCATAAAAAATAATCTCAGTTTCTTCAAATTGTATTGAATTGATTTTTGAAAGTTTAAAATCAAATATCGTATTGACACCATTGTATTTTATAGACTTAATATTGGGATGATTTATTAAGGAATAAGCAGCCGTGTTTTTAAGTTCCTCAACAGCAATTTTGGCTAACTCAAGTCCTACATTATTTAGATGGTAAATAAATTCAGATTTAAATTCGTTTACATTCGGGGAAATTGTTGAAGAATTTGAAACGCTTGTTTCAACCGAAGTGAACGCCTTTTCTATTCCGTTAATTAATTCTGGAACATTATGGCCCGTGCGGTCAAGAATTAGAGTAAAGGGCTTGAAAGTTTCATTATTTTCTTGGAATACAGCTTTTATTTCAACCAATTCCGAGAGTAAGTGTGTTGTCATAAAACCTGTTCCAAAACGACCTGTTGTCGCAGGTGCTTCTTCTGAATTGGTTTCGTTTCGGTCTTTGTCGCTTGAAGAATAGCGTCTGATTAAACCTCTTACATTTTCATTTTTAAAGTAGCCTTTGTTATGAGAAAAAATGAATTTGTCATTGGTTAAATTTAGTTCAATTGAAAGATTCTTGTCTCCGTTTGAATTACAAACAGCAACATTGTCTTTAGCATTTTGGATAAGTTCCCAAATCAATCTTCTTGCAATAAACTCTTTGTTTATGCCTTGTCGAATTGGTCTAAGTTTTTCAAATATATCAAGTGCTGATTTTCTGTTTAAATCTTGCGTATCGAATTTTCCGAATATTTCACTCATATTTCTTATTTCTTTCTAATTAAGTATTGGCCAAAGTGCGATTGGGGCAAAAACAGTTGTGCTGCACTTGGTTGGCAATGAGCGTAGGGTTGCTGCTCTTTTGATTTTGCTGAAGCATTGGCATTCTATCTTTCATTTTTTTGTTCGCTTATTTTCGGTCGTGTCGTCTTTTAGGGTGAGGCATAACGTTTTGGGTGTTTTCCATTGTGGGGTATTTTAGCACTCAAATTTGTTCGGAAAACTGAACTCTTGCCTTTATCAAATTTATCTTTGAATCATATAACCCCTGCAATCGAAAATTCCTTGCTATGTGCAGTTTTTCCTTTCATTGAATTACATATTGGATCTCTATTTCGCTCTTGAAAAAGTTGTCAAACATTTTGTTACCCAAATTAAATACAATTAAATTTTTCCTTGCCCTTGTCAATGCAGTGTAAATAATTTCAGCATTTGTAAATGCACTTTCTTCATCTTCTTCATTTTCAATGAACAAAAACAGAGTGTCAATCTCCCAACCTTTGAAACTATGTACTGTTGATAGTTTTACCGTTCCTGTTTTCATCCAAAAATGGTTCTTCTTGATTTTTCTTATGTCCTCTAACTTGTCACGCATTGCTTTGTTGATGTGGAATTTTATATCTCCTTCAGCAACACCTTTTTCAATGAGTTTTTTTGTTTCATCCTTTTTTATTGTATCGAATTCCTCTTGGCTTTCAAAAGTCGTTGTAGTCTTTTCATTTTTTACGGTGCGTATTGAAAAATCTATTGCTCGTAAAATCTCAACTTTTGAACATAAAATACCTGCATCTGAAGAATGAATTTTATTCTTCTCTAATACAGAATAAACTGCCTCAAATAATTTTTGGGTAGTAAATTTGTTGAATGAATGATACTCAATAGTTCTTGTTTCAAAGTCAATTTGCGACATTATTTTAATGTCGTCCAACTCGTAGATTTTGTCAAAGAATTTCTGTTGAAATTTAATTGCAATGTTGGCAATTGCTCCAGTAAATCTGAAAGATTTATCTAGTGATTTGTTCCATACGCCTGGGATGTTTCTTACAACTAATTTTCTATGATAAATATCTTGTTTGTCATCACCAAAAACAATCCACTCAGTGTCATCGTGCATAAAATATGTAGCAACAATATCAAGCCACTCTTGCTCGTAATCTTGAATTTCATCTATAAGAACTACATCAAATGTATGAATTTTATTTTTCACATCTTCAAAAAAAGATGTGTCATACCAAGCATTTAACCCGTTAATTTCAAGGTTGTAATTATTTGCTTGGGTTTTAATAAATTGATGATAGTTAGTGATATAGAAACTATTCCAATAAAACTCTTCTCTAACATCACTAATTCTATCGTGAATATAATTTTTAAGTGCAAGGTTGAAAGTCAAAATTAAAACTTTGCTTTTTGTTCTAATATGGGCGTTGACAGCACGCTTTGCTAAAACCAATGTCTTCCCACTTCCTGCAACGCCTCTTATTTTTCTTCTTGGTCTTATTTCGCTTCTAATTAATTCTTGTTGCTCTTTTGTATAGTTAATTTCTATTCCTTCTTCTGTTTGATGGACAGGAGCTTTCAAGTAACGGTAAAAACTGTTGTACAGAGTATCGTCAAAATATTTTGATTTTCTGTTTAAATAAAACTTACTGAACAGTTTGTCTAATTTATCTTTGTTAAGCGAATTGTTTCCAAGTAATCCGAAGTAGCTTACAAATTCTCGGTATTTAGAATTGTTTTTTTCTTTTGTGTCAATCTGAAAATCTGATAACAGAAATTTGTTAAGGTGTTGTTCTGTAGTATTATGAAAATAGACAGCACACTTTACAGTTGCCCAATGATCTTTGTTCTTGACGTTTTTTAGAAATAACTCTTCAATGTGAAGTTTGAATAAATTGTCTTTATAGTTTTCTACTTGGTTAAGTGGTGATTTTATAAACGTATCATCTTTAACTAACCGCCATCTTGTTTTCTCGTCAACATAATAATGCTGTAAATTCCAATCTTTAACTTCTATGAGTAGCAAACCGCTTTCTTTTCGCATAATTGCAAAGTCGGGGTTGTCTCCATTGAGAAAAGGTTGAAAATATATTTCGTAAGTGTTGTCCAAATTTTCCAACAAAAAATTAAGCAAAGTCCACTCACCTTCAGTTGGTTGAACTTTCTGTCGTTTGATTACTTCAAGTGTTGGACTTAGAAGGGCCATAAAGTTTTAATTAAGTATTACTTTATAATTTGAGTCTAAAAATTGCAAATAGCTTTCTATTAATCAATTTATCATTTCTCATTGCTATATGACCTTGATATTAATGTCGAAATTTTATTTCTTATAATTTTCATCTGAGGTGGATAAAAAAGTGTGAACAGGAAAATCAATGTTGTTAATACTTCTGGCGTTAAGTTGAGAGTAAATTCTATAAGATTGCTTGTTTTGAAAATCATCAATTACAAGGATGCGAACTAAGTCCTCCAGATTTACAAATTGAAATAATGAATTATTTTTATTCAGCCTATACAGGTCAGTACTTTTGCGGGCATCAAGACAATTCTGACTGCTCGAAGTAGTATATTGGGTTAAAGGCATTAGTCTTATTTTAGGCTTTAGGGTTTCAGGACATTTGGCTATTTTTTAAAATTCAGAACGTTTTGGTGGTCGTATAGCAATAATTCGGGCTAAAATATAATTTATTTATGAAATTTCCAAATTATTTGAGAGATTTTATTTTTAGGATAGTAGTTCTAATTTATCCGCTATATGGATCTTTAGAATTTTCAAATATAACGGAGGGACGTATATCATTTTGTTTTCATTATCTGAAAATGCAGAATTCTATTTGTGGATCACACAGCCCCCTCATTTTTATAATATAACCAAAATTCTTAATGTATATTGATTTGAATTAATTATTTAAACATATCTTTGTATGTTTAATTTAATCATCCGCTACCATGAAGCAGTTTTTATACTCCCTGATACTCCTGGCTTGCCTCGCAGGCCCCGTGAACGCTCAGTTATTTGAACTCAAGCAAGGGCTCAGTGCCAAAAAGACTTTAATAGACTACAATACCCTGAGAGACAAGGATGCCGCCGCATTGAAGGATATGGGCGATGGCTTCGAACTGGCTTACCTCCGTAGATTTTCTAAGAATTTTGTGCTGTCAGCTCCATTGGGCCTGGGCAGATACGTGGACTCACTGGGCGATGGGGGAGGATCTCCCTTGTTTTCGGTGGGGGTGTTGGGACAATACCATTTTTTTAAAAGCAGTTGGTGGGTGAATCCCTTCCTGACAGGAGGTTTGAACAGTCTCTTTCCCATGGGGCGTTCCTTCGGCATCGAGATTCCGCTGGGTTTGGGGCTGAATGTTAAATTGCATCCGCAGGTTTTCCTGCAGGTACAGTCCGACTATAGACTGGGCATCATCGACTGGGAAGATCACCTTCAGCATACATTCGGGCTGGTGTATTTCCTGGGCAACAAGAAAGCCGACAAACCGGTGATGGAAATGATCAAGACGGATTCGGATGGCGATGGCATCGCCGATGAACTTGATCTCTGTCCTTCCATTGCAGGATTGGCCAAGTTCTATGGCTGCCCTGATACAGATGGCGATGGCATAGAAGACAGCAAAGATAAATGCCCGGATACAGCCGGCGTAGCAGCGCTGGACGGTTGCCCGGATGCGGATGGTGACGGGGTTTCTGACAACGACGATGAATGTCCCAATGTGAAAGGGCTGATCGAAAATAAAGGCTGTCCCGAGAAAGACGGCGACGGCGATGGCATACCCGACAAGGAAGACCATTGCCCGGATAAAGCCGGTCTTGCGAGCCTCTACGGCTGCCCTGACAGCGATGGCGATGGAGTTTCCGATAAAGACGACCGTTGTCCGGATATTCCGGGGCTGAAGACCAAAGGTGGATGCCCGGAAACTAAAAAAGATTCTGACAAAGACGGCATTGAAGACGACATGGACGAATGTCCTTTTGCAGCCGGACTGATGCAGTTTAAAGGTTGTCCGGATACGGACGGCGACGGTATTCAGGACAAAGTGGACGATTGTCCTACGATGGCAGGACCACGATCCAACAAAGGCTGCCCATTGATCGAAAAAAAGGACCTCGAAGTACTGGACTTCGCCATGAGGGCAATACAGTTTGACTTAGGTCGCGCTACATTAAAAGAAGAGTCCTTTTCCATTCTGGATAAAATTGCCAAAATCCTGAAAAAATATCCTGACTACAACCTCGCCATAGGCGGACATACCGACAATTCAGGCAGCCCGGGATTCAACCTGGAGCTCTCTGAAAAACGGGCCAAAGTGTGCTACGAGTACCTGGTTTCCAAAGGTTTGGATCAGAACAGGTTGTCCTATACCGGGTACGGTATTACCAAGCCGATCGCAGACAACAAGACAGAAACGGGCAGATTCCTGAACCGCAGAACAGAATTTAATTTGGTGCCTAAATAAGCACACCGGAGATGCATACAAGACATAAAAAGGAGTCCAATTCGTTGGATTCCTTTTTTTTATGTACTTACGGCTTATCTTTGCGCAAAATTTATAATCTTAGCTTAATTTATGGCAAATACATCAGATATCAGAAATGGAATGTGCATGGATTACAACAATGACATTTTCGTGATTGTGGAATTCCAGCATGTCAAACCCGGAAAAGGAAATGCCTTCGTACGTACCAGATTGAAAAGTATGACCTCCGGAAAGGTCATCGAGAATACTTTCGTGGCAGGACACACCATCAACGAAGTGAGGGTAGAAAGAAGAAAAGTTCAGTATCTTTACAAAGACGATATGGGCTATAATTTTATGAATTCAGAGACCTTCGAACAAGAGTCTTTGAGTGACAAGCTAATAGACAATGGCGAATTCCTTAAAGAAGGAATGGAGATCGAGGTGTTGTACCATGCAGAGAAAAACACCCCACTGTTAGCCGAACTTCCTGCACATCTGGTGGTAGAGGTAACTTACACCGAACCCGGTGTAAAAGGCAATACCGCCACCAATGCCATGAAAATGGCCACTATCGAGACCGGTGCTGAGATTAAAGTACCCTTGTTCATTGAGCAGGGCGAAAAAATTAAAGTGGATACCCGTACGAGAGAGTATATCGAACGAGTCAAATAAAAACTAAAACAATGAACTTTAAAGAAATTCAAGAATTAATCCGCCTGGTAAGCAAATCTGATTTGGCAGAATTCAAGGTGAAGGATGGTGAGTTTGAGCTTTCTATAAAGACCCAAAAGGCTTTAAAAATGCCTGAGATGCAGGCCATCAGCTACCAACCTTCCTATACCATGCAGCCGACCCAGCATCAGGCCGCTCCTGCACCAAAAGCCCTGGAAGCAGCTGCCGCTCCGGCCGGCGCTCCTGAATCCGGTAAAAAACAAATCGAAATAAAATCTCCGATGGTGGGTACTTTCTATCGTTCCGGCGGACCGGACAAACCACCTTTTGTTAAAGTAGGCGACAAGATAGATTCCGGTAAAACGGTCTGCATCATTGAAGCCATGAAACTTTTCAACGAAATTGAATCGGAAGTAAAAGGAACCATCGTAAAAGTCTGCGTGGAGGATGCTTCACCGGTTGAATACGATCAGGTTCTATTCATTCTAGAGCCCTAATTTTTTAATCAGCATTTGACAGCATGTTTCAAAAAATATTGATTGCCAACAGAGGCGAAATTGCCTTGAGGATTATTAGGACCTGTAAAGAAATGGGCATCAAAACGGTGGCGATTTATTCGACCGCCGATCGCGAAAGCCTGCATGTGAGATTTGCTGACGAAGCGGTCTGCATAGGACCTCCAGCTTCCTCTCAATCTTACCTCAACATTCCCAAGATCATGGCAGCCGTTGAAATTACCAACGCAGATGCGGTGCATCCCGGATATGGTTTTTTGGCGGAGAATGCTGAATTTGCAGAGATCTGCACACAGTACGGTGTAAAATTTATTGGGCCCACACCGGATCAGATCCGTAGAATGGGGGACAAAATCACCGCCAAGGATACCATGATCAAATGTGGGGTACCGGTTGTACCTGGTTCCGAAGGATTACTGAAAGACATCAAACAAGGCAAGAAGGTAGCTCTTGAGATCGGATACCCTGTAATCCTGAAGGCTACTGCCGGAGGGGGTGGTAAGGGGATGCGCATCGTCTGGAAAGAAGAAGAATTTGAACATGCCTGGAATACCGCCCGTCAGGAGGCCAAAGCGGCCTTTACCAATGACGGTATATACATGGAAAAATACGTGGAAGAACCACGACACATTGAATTTCAAATCGTAGGGGATCAGTTTGGAAAAGTAGTTCATCTCTCAGAAAGGGATTGCTCCATCCAGCGACGTCATCAAAAGTTGGTTGAAGAAAGTCCTTCTCCGTTTATGACGCCTGAATTAAGGGAGAAAATGGGGGACGCCGCCATCCTTGCCGGAAAAGCCATCAACTACGAAGGAGTAGGTACGGTAGAGTTTCTCGTTGACAAATACCGCAACTTTTACTTCATGGAGATGAATACCCGAATTCAGGTAGAGCATCCTGTGACGGAAGAGGTCATCGACCATGACCTGATCAAAGAACAAATCAAAGTGGCTGCCGGAATTCCAATTTCCGGTAAAAATTACATTCCGAATCTGCATGCCATCGAGGTGAGAATAAACGCAGAAGACCCTTACAATGATTTTAGGCCTTGTCCGGGTAAAATTACCACGCTCCACACTTCCAAGGGCCATGGGGTCCGCGTAGATACGCATGTGTATTCCGGTTACACCGTTCCGCCATATTACGATTCCATGATCGCCAAACTCATCTGCAAGGCGCAGACCCGCGAGGAGTGCATTACCAAAATGGAGCGCGCACTGGATGAATTCATTCTGGAAGGCATCAAGACGACCATCCCTTTTCACAAGCAATTGATGAGGAATGAGTCTTTCCGTTCAGGGGATTTCAACACGGGATTCCTGAATACTTTTGTGCTGGAACCTGAAAAGCCGACCAAATAAGTCAATACATTTAAAGCACTTTTGCTCGATTCATAAGTTTGAAAGATTTTTTTAATTTCATCAGCCAGGTAAGCAAGTACAAAGGCTTGGTCATCCTGCATTTTGTCTGTTATCTGCTGACGGCCATCTTTACGGTGGCGTCCATTCCGGCCATTATTCCGCTGTTCGAAATGTTGTTCCAACAAGGGCTGGTAGTGCCTGAACCTCCTGTGAATGCAAGTGGCGCCGGCGGACTGGTCAGCCAACTCAAATACGATTTTGCAAGCTGGCTGTCCACCAAGGACAAATCTCAGGCGGTCTTCATCGTCTGCATTTGCATTGGCTCTGTTTTTTTTCTGAAAAATTTATTCCGATACCTGGCCATCTATTTTATGACGCCTGTCCGGGCAGCCATGGTGAAAGATACCCGCAGCCGCTTATTTGCAAAACTGATGGATCTCCCGATGTCTTTTTTTTCTGAAGAAAGAAAAGGGGATCTCATCGCCAGAATGACCGCCGACGTACACGAAGTGGAATGGACTCTATTGGCCACTTTTGAGTCCTGGGTAAAAGATCCTCTGATCATCCTGGGAAGCATCGCCTTCATGCTCTACACCAGTCCGAGTCTCACTTTATTTGTGTTGATACTGTTGATGGCAACTGCCTTCATCATCGGGGGCATTTCAAGGACGCTCAAGAAGAAATCACTGAATGCTCAGGAAGAATTTGGAGACCTGATTTCCTTGCAGGAAGAAAGCCTCGGTGGGCTAAGAGTCATCAAAGTGTTTGCAGCAGAATCCTATGTAAAGTCCCGTTTCGACGCCATTCTGGAGAAGTACAAAAATCTCCTGATCAACATCAACAGACGCAGGGAAATGGCTCCACCTTTGTCGGAGTTTTTGGGAATTGTGATCGTTTGTTTGCTGCTGTCTTATGGTGCATCACTCGTTTTTTCCAATCAAATTGCAGCTTCTACTTTTCTGGCGTTTTTATATGCTTTTTTTAATGTGATCGAACCGTCCAAAATGTTGTCTGCCTCTTATTTCAATGTGCAGAAAGGAGTGGCCGCCCTCAACCGGATTAATGAAATTCTGAACCTCGACATTAAAATTAAAAATGACGACCAGGCCATCACCAAAAAGAGCTTCGAATCCATCATAGAATTTGACAATGTTTCTTTTGTATATCCCAATGACCCTAAAGAAGTCCTGTCCGGAATCAATTTAAAAATACACAAGGGACAGACCATCGCGCTGGTAGGGGCAAGTGGTTCGGGTAAGTCCACCATGGTAGATTTGCTGGCAAGGTTTCACGATGTCAGCAGCGGTAGCATCCGCATAGACGGAGTGGACATTCGCAAGATTGAGGTAGAGGATTTGCGAAGACTGATGGGCATGGTGACCCAGGAACCTATCTTGTTCAACGATTCCATCAAAAACAATGTGGAGTTTGGTCAAATGGGGAACTCTGATGAACGGATTTGGGAAGTTTTAAAATTGGCGAATGCGGCCGATTTTGTATCAGAGTCTTCCAAAGGTTTGGAGTACAACATTGGTGACCGTGGCGTCAAACTCAGCGGTGGCCAACGCCAGCGACTCACCATCGCCAGAGCAGTACTCAGAAATCCGGAGATCCTCATCCTCGATGAAGCCACCTCAGCACTTGATTCTGCTTCAGAAACACTGATCCAGGCAGCCCTCGAAGAATTGCTTAAAAAACACACCGCCATCGTCATCGCGCACCGCTTGTCCACCATCCGAAATGCGGATCTCATCGTAGTACTGAAGGAAGGAAGGATCGTGGAGACCGGTACGCACGAAGAATTAATTAAATTTAATGGGGAATACAGTAACTTTGTGTCCTTGCAATCACTCCTCTAAACTTTACATACATGCGATTTATTTCATCCCTTGCATTGTCCATTTGCCTCTTTACGGCGGCCTCTGCACAGATCATCATCACCAACAAAGTGGTTCCTGTTTTGGGAGATTCCTTTGCTTATGCAGTAGATACCACAGTTTCCGGATTTTCTTTGGGTTTGCCGGCCGGAGATCAGGAATGGGATATGAGTTTTCTTAAAAACCAGACCAGAAGATCTGAAGTGTTTCGCGATCCTGCGCTCAGTCAGGCAAAAGCCAGTTTTCCAACTGCCAATGCCATGGTGCGCACCAATACCAGAGAAACCTTTTATCGTCTGAGTGCCAACAAAGTGGAGGAGCTTGGTTTCGCCAACAGGGCAGGAGGCCCAATTCCGGGATTTAATCAACCGACTGTCTATTCAAAACCGGTTACGGTTTTCAATACGCCTACTACTTTTGGAAGCAACCTTTCTTCAAAGACCGATGTGACGATTCCATTTCCGGCCAGCTTTGTGCCGGACAGTTTGCTGAGCCAGATTCCGGGGCCTATCAAACCGGATTCCTTCAGAATACGATTGACTACACAAGTTGACCGGCTTTCTGACGCCTGGGGAAAAGTAAAATTACCATTAAAATCCTGGGATGTAATCCGTGAAAAAGTAACCACCAACACCACTTTTGCCATCGACGCGCGTCTGGGGTTATTGGGATGGCAGGACATTACCGCTTTTGCAGGTGCTTTTTTAGGAGGTTTGATACCAAGTGGAATCAACATATCTTATGCATTCAGAAGTAATGAGTCTAAGGGGTTGATCGCACTCGTAAATACGGATACTTCCGGCAATGTCACCAACATACAATACAAACCGAATACCATTGAGGTTGCCAGCAGAGATCTTACAGCTGTCGCAGAACAATTCGAACTTAAAAATACCATCGTCCAGGACAAAATTCAAATCCATTGCACCAATGCAGTGTCGGGCAACTGGCAACTGAATGTGTACAGCAATGATGGAAAGAACTTATTCAACCAGTCTGTTGACGTACAGGAAGGTAAAGTTTTGGACATTGATCTGAAGAACCTGCCTCAGGGAAGTTTTCAGCTGTTGCTGGTAAAGCCCGGCACCAATAATTTTTGGCGAAGTACATTTACGAAAAGGTAGCCCGCTTACATTTTGATCCAGGTAAATTTTTTGAGGATTCAGTAGAAATAAAACATTTTTAATAGGTGGATTAAATAGATTCCAATACCTCATAAAGTGATCGAATAAGAAATTCAGCCCGGCCTTTTTCATTTTAGCTAAAACTGATTTAAAAAGCGTTCAAAACAAAATACTGTTTGAGCTCGCATGCAGATTTATCATTATACAGTTATCGAATGAGAAATTGAGATCGGCCTTTTTCATTTTAGCTAAAACTGAATTAAAAAGCGTAAAGAACAAAATACTGTTTGAGCTCGTATACAGATAAGCTAACAGATATATGACAGTAAGGCCTGGAGCCTTTATTGGAGCTTAAGGTGACTGACCGATTTCCGCAATGCGGAATGAAGCACGACAGTGCTTCAAGGGAAGGAACCGCGAAAGCGGCTAATGAGGAAATTAGAGAATTAGAGAATTTGAAAATTAGCTAATTAGCTAATGGATGACTGACCGATTTCCGCAATGCGGAATGAAGCACGACAATGCTTCAAGGGAATGAACCCTGCCTGACTGCGTCGGCAGGCAGGCGCGAAAGCGGCATGAGGAAATACTTGTATTTAACGAAACAGCGAAAGCTGAATTTCTTTGACTTGGAATAGAAATTCTAATGCATAGTATGGGTTTATCAAGTTTATAACAGCGGCTCCGCTCTCAATCCTTTAAAGTAACTTGCGAGACGTAAAGCAGTGTTTACAAAAACCGTTTTTTGTTATGGTGCTCGCAGCCCCTTATCAAGTTTGGTAGTGTTCTTTGAATGACAATCCATTTTGGTGGTTCGCCTTTGGCGAAACCCCGTTTAAGAGCTTATACGATAATTACTCAGAACCTTAACACTGCTTTCGTTTTATTCACTTTAAAATTTTAAGAAAATGAAAGAAAAAAAAACAAAAGCATTTCCGATTATTTATCCTAACGCGGCAGGTATAGATATATCAAGCAAAGAACATTATGTAGCAGTTAATCCTGAATCCACTGAAAAACCAATAAGAGCCTTTGGCGCCTTTACTGAAGACTTACACGCCCTAGTTGTGTTTTTTAAAAGAATGCAAAGTAGATACAGTTGCTATGGAGGCTACTGGTATTTACTGGGTAAGTTTATTTTTAGTATTAGAAGATGCGGGTTTTGATGTTGTATTAGTTACAGCTAAACATGTAAAAAATGTAAGAGGAAAGAAAACAGATGTTAGCGATGCTGATTGGATACGTCAATTACACAGTTGCGGATTATTATCTGCAAGTTTTCAACCCGATAAGTTTACTCGTAAATTAAGAGCATATATGCGTCATCGAAAAATTTAATTGAAATGTCAGCTACACATATTCGCATGATGCATAAAGCTTTAGAACAAATGAATATTAAAATACAACATGTTATTGCGGATATTACAGGTAAATCTGGACAAGAGATCATAAAATCCATCATAGCTGGTGAACGAAACGCAGAGATATTAGCATCTTGTTGCGATAGTAGAATTAGAGCCCATAAAAAAGAGGGTATTATAAAATCCTTAACGGGGGTTTGGAAAGAAGAACACGTTTTTGAACTAGAGCAAAGTTATTCAATATATCAATTCTATCATGCTTAAGCTAAAGGAATGCGATGCTAAAATAGAAGAGCATCTTCGTGAAAAATCCGGAGTAGATACATTTGTGGAGCCCCAAAAAAAAGAAAAGAGTAATAAAAATAATTTGAATTTTAACGGAAAGGAAATGTTGTACGAACTAACGGGGACGGATTTAGCAGAAATTTTTGGGATTACGGAAACAAATGCTATAGAAATTATAAGCGAAGTCGGATTAGATATGAGTAAATGGCCAACGGTAAAACACTTTACATCATGGTTAAACTTAGCGCCGAATAATAAAATATCAGGAGGGAAAGTATTAAGTAGCCGGATTCCAAAAAGAAAAACCACGCAGGTCAAATATTTAGAATGGCGGCGTTTGCCATACAGCGTAGCAAAAATTGGTTAGCGATGTTTTATAATCGTATAAAAGCAAAAAATGGGGCGCCAAAAGCAATTGTTGCGACTGCAAGAAAAATTGCGGCTATTTTTTATAAAATGGTAAAAGAAAGGGTTAAATTTAACCCAATACCAATCGAAAAATATATGGATGGGTTTAAAGAAAATCAAATTAAGAAGTTAAAACGACAAGCTAAAAACCTTGGTTTACAGATAGTTGAAATGTAGTTACTTAAGAGACAAAAAAGAGCAATGATCACATATTGGGATTACTTAAGATCATTTTGTAAAATTTTTCATCGCGATGATATAAAATTAGACTTGCTTAGCATATCTTTACATATTATTAGATAAGCCAATATGATAATATGAATAACCTTGTAAGTCAACGTTTTATTCAATGTTATCAAGATTTGATCGATACCCATCAAATCCGTTCAGCCAGACAGTTTGCCGTTGCCCTCGATTCTTACGCCCAGACCTTCAATGAAATCCTCAAATTAAGAAGAGATGTAAGCCTCGAACTGGTACAGAAAGCAGTGGAAGTATTTCATTTCAACCCTCATTTTTTATTTTCGGGAAATGGCCCAAAATTTCTCAAAGTAGATGCTTCAGAAGATCTCTCCATACTCACCATCGTAGCAGACAGTAAAGACCGGGAACAAATAGTACACGTACCCATGGTGGCGCAGGCTGGGTATACCGGACGTTTTGCCGATCCTGTTTACATTCATGAATTGCCATGCTATTCCTTACCGGATTTTAAATTCAAAACGGACGGCACCATGCGTTCCTTTGAAGTGAGCGGCGAAAGCATGGAGCCTACACTCAATCAGGGGGATCTTATTATCTGCGGATACATCCATCCTTTCCATTGGGAAAAACAAATCCGCGATCAGAAATTATATGTCTTCGTAACCGACGCAGATGTCGTGGTCAAACGGCCAACCAATCTACTGCGATCTGAACGTAAATTATTACTGCATTCCGACAACACAAGTTTTAATTCCTACGCCGTCGAAGCAGATAAAATCAAGGAAGTCTGGCAGGTAAAAGCCAAAATAAGCACACAGCTGGATCCACCATCCAATAAATCTCAGGGTCTTGAATTAGTGGTAGACCAGCTTAAAAACATGATCCTCCAGCAAAATCAGGTGCTGGAAGAAATTCTCGAAAAAGTGGAAGCTGACCCGGTCCAATAATTGTTTTATCCTCATAAATTTTTCAATTACGAATATCTTCGTACATTCGCCGATAAATTAATTTTATGCAAAAAATATTCACATTTTTATTTTGTTTGAGCAGTCTGATTATGCTCCGCGCACAGGAGAGCAGATTGTTGAGATTTCCCACCATCTACGGTGACAACGTATGTTTTACCTACGCAGGTAATTTATACACCTGCAGTGCCAACGGAGGCACCGCCAGAAGATTGACAGATCATGAAGGCGTGGAAATATTTTCCAAATATTCTCCGGACGGATCCAAAATCGCTTACACAGCACAGTATGACGGAAATTCTGAAGTGTATGTAATGCCGGCAGGTGGAGGAGTTCCACAAAGGGTCACCTACACCGCCACCTTGAACAGAGATGATGTGTCTGACCGCATGGGTCCTAACAACATCTGCATGGGCTGGAAAGACAAAGAAACCATTGTATATCGCTCCAGATGGAGAGATTTCAATGATTGGAAAGGACAACTCTACACCGCCAACATCAATGGTTCCATGCCGGAGCAATTGCCATTTCCACACGGTGGTTTTTGCAGTTATTCTCCGGATAAAAAGAAAATCGCATTCAACCGAGTGTTTAGAGAATTCAGAACCTGGAAACGATACAAAGGTGGCCAGGCAGATGAGATCTGGATCTATGATTTTGCTTCCAAACAAACCACTAAAATTACAGACAACGATGCACAGGACATCATCCCGATGTGGACCGGTAATAAAGTTTATTACGTGTCTGATCGCGACAAAAGAATGAACATTTTTGTTTACGATTTTACAACCCTGCAAACCAAAAAGCTGACCGATTTTAAAGACTTTGATGTGAAGTTTCCTTCACTGGGAGACAAAGCCATCGTCTTTGAAAATGGTGGCTACATTTATAAATTGAATCTGAGTAATGATAAAGTGGAAAAAATCAGCATCCAGATCAATGAAGATTTTTCCATGGGCAGAAATAAAATCGTTTCTGCAAAAGACAATATTTTTGGTTGGGATCTTTCCTCTGATGGAAATCGCGCTTGTTTCTCTGCAAGAGGTGACATCTTCACCGTCCCTGCAAAAAATGGGGCCATCAAAAATCTTACTTCCAGTTCAAATGCACACGAAAGAGATTTGGCCTGGTCTCCTGATGGAAAATACATCGGTTACATCAGCGATGCCACCGGAGAAGATGAAATCTACATCATTCCATCCAATGGGGTAGGCGCACCGGAACAATTGACCCAAAAAGGTAAGAACTATAAATACGGAATGTCCTGGTCTCCTGATGGTACCAAAATCGCCTACAGTGACCGAAATCAGAAATTGTATTACGTGGACATCAAAACCAAAAAAGAAGTAGTCGTTGCCAGCTCAGATGTTTTTGAAATCAGAGATTACAACTGGTCCCCTGACAGCAAATTTTTGGCCTACACCAATCCGGTAAGAAAAGGAAATTCTGTCATCAATATTTATTCTTTAAGTGATAAATCAACGCATCCGGTTACGGAACCATGGTTTGATTCCTCCAATCCATGTTTCAGTTCGGACGGTAAATATTTGTATTTTGTTTCGCAGCGAACTTTTAGCCCTTCCTACAATAACCTTGAGTGGAATCATGCCTATTTTGATTTATCAAAAGTGTACATGGTTACCTTAAAGTCCACTACAAAAAATCCTTTCGCTCCTAAATCTGATGAAGTCGCCATCAGAGACTTGTCAAAAAAAGAGGATAAAAAGGATGATAAAAAAGACGACAAGAAAGCGGATAAGAATTCGGACAGCACCATGGTTTCCGGAATTGATTTTTTCGGAATAGAAAACAGAGTAATAGAAATACCGGGAGCGGGTGGAAATTATTTTGGCATCCAATCGGTAGATGATAAAATTTATTATTTCAAATCTTCTATGAGAGAAGCAAATAAATTGGTAGTCTATGATTTGAAAGCGCAGAAAGAAACAGAGATCAGCGATAAAGCAAGGTCATACACCATAAGTGCCGACAGTAAGAAAATGTTGCTTAATTCCGGAGGAAGTTATTACATCGTAGATCTTCCATCCGCTAAAGTTACGTTGGAAACACCCCTGAATCTAACGGATATGAAAACCATGGTGGACCGCAAAGCAGAATTCAAACAAATTTATTTTGAATGCTGGCGCCAGATGAGGGATTTCTTTTACGATCCCGGAATGCATGGAGTTAATTGGGAAAAATTGAGGGACCAATATGCTGAATTGTTGCCTTATGTCAATACGCGCATTGACTTGACCTACATCATCGGAGAATTGATCGGTGAATTGAATTGCGGTCATGCCTACGTAGGCGGAGGCGATTATGTAAAAGCGGATCGCATTCCCATGGGGCTACTTGGTGGAACAGTTACCAAAGATAAATCCGGCTATTTCCGAATTGATAAAATTTACAAAAGCCAAAACTGGGATAAGAATGTACGCGCTCCTTTGACAGAAATCGGAGTAGATGCAAAAGAAGGGGATTACATCACTGCAGTAGAAGGCGTTTCTACCAAAAATGTCAGCAACATTTATTCCATGTTGATAGGTACTGCGAATAAACAAATCACTTTAAAAATTAATTCAACCGCTTCTGAAACGGGAGCTCGTGAAGTAACCATCATACCCATCGCAGATGAACAAAAATTAATTTACTATACCTGGGTACAAAACAACATCGAAAAAGTAAACAAAGCGACCGGAGGTCGAGTAGGATATCTGCACATTCCCAACATGGGCCCGGAAGGTTTGAATGAATTTGCTAAATATTTCTACGCTCAACTGTACAAGGAAGGTTTAATCATCGACGATCGTGGCAATGGCGGGGGCAACGTGTCTCCTATGATCATTGAGCGATTGAAAAGAGAACCTGTACAGGTAACCAAAGCAAGAAACGCTGCACCGGTCTTCGAACCGGCTGATCAGGTCATAGGTCCTAAAGTTGCCTTGATCGATGAATATTCAGCAAGTGATGGTGACATTTTCGCCTACAGATTTCAAAAATCTAAACTTGGACCTGTAATCGGCAAGCGCTCGTGGGGTGGTGTCGTGGGAATCCGTGGTACACTTCCGATTGTCGACGGTGGTATATTGAACAGACCTGAATTCTCCAGATACGATGTTGATGGAAAACGTTGGGAAATCGAAGGACATGGGGTAGATCCGGACATCGTAGTAGACAACGATCCGGCAAAAGAGTTTATGGGTGAAGACCAGCAACTCAATGAAGCCATTCGCTACATCATGGATCAAATGAAAAATAAACAATTCAAAGAACCTACTCCACCACCATTTCCGGTGAAGTAATTTT
Organism: Candidatus Vicinibacter affinis; assembly: GCA_016714365.1. Classification (NCBI taxonomy): domain Bacteria; kingdom Pseudomonadati; phylum Bacteroidota; class Saprospiria; order Saprospirales; family Saprospiraceae; genus Candidatus Vicinibacter; species Candidatus Vicinibacter affinis. The sequence continues at coordinate 2,318,330 of JADJNH010000005.1, forward strand.
GAATTTCCAAAATTTAAAACCTCAGACAAAGTTGTTTGTCTGAGGTTTTTTATGTTTGGTCGATATCTTGAATGCAAACAGAACCAAGTGTTTAGGTTTGCTGTTGTTCTGTATCTTAATCCAAGTCTATGCATTTTTTTAAGTCTTTTTTGACATCCATATTTTTCCTTTCTCATTTTTTATTGTCCGCACAATTTGGCAATCCAATGGCTGCCAAAGCCATTCCCGGAGTAGGTAAAATCTCAGGGGTCATTTTGGATTCAGTAACCAAACAACCTGTTGGCTATGCCAATGTGGTTTTAAGAGAAGCGCTTGAACACAAAGAAGTGGATGGGCTATTGACACAAGAAGATGGTGTATTTAAGTTCAAGGAATTGAAAAATGCCAAGTATGAACTGATCATTTCTTTTCTCGGATACCACAGCCGCACCATTGGAGTTTATAAAATAAATAAAGACCTGACAGAGTACAATCTTGGTAAAATTATGTTGCAGCCAAGTACTTTGCAATTAGAGGAAGTTACCGTTACAGGCCAAAAGGAATTGGTAGAAAACAAAATCGACCGATTGGTCTACAATGCTGAACGGGATATAACATCACGTGGAGGTAATGCAGCGGATGTGTTGCGCAAAACTCCCTTGCTTACCGTAGATCTCGAAGGAAATGTATCCCTGAGAGGATCTTCCAACATTACCATGCTAATCAATGGAAAACCTTCTTCCATCATGGCTTCTTCTGTCAAGGATGCACTTAAAATGATCCCTGCGGATGTCATCCAAAAAGTAGAAGTCATCACTCAACCGGGCGCAAAGTACGATGCAGAAGGCACCGCCGGTATCATCAACATTGTCACCAAATCCAAAAAAATCCAGGGTGTGTCCGGAGGATTTAATGCAAGTGCCGGAACCAGAAGCAGTTTCTTAGGTTCCAATTTATCCATCCGAACCGGAAAAATTGGATTCAATGGTAATTTTGGTGGACACTTATGGCGTGGTAGGGGAACTACTTTAAATACCAGAGAAAATATTTTTGCAGCCGATACTTTGTTTCTTAAACAAGAAGGAAAATCTTCCAACCTCGGTGGAGGATTTTTTCTGCAAGGTGGAATGGACTATGACATCAATGATAAAAATAATCTCACCCTTTCTCTTAGAGTGCCCTTGAATCTTTTCACGAATGACAATGATCTGAGCACTTTTCAGGGGGGAGAAAGTGAGGTGCTGCCATTCGGATTCAGAAGAGTAAGTGACATTTACAACCACACCATAGGCAGTGACATTAATTTGGATTATAAGAAAACATTTAACAAAGAATCTGATCGCGAATTCAGCGCATCTGCTCAGTATTCCATCAGCAACAGACAAAGTGATTATGAAACGGATCAGTTCAATCAATTTAATTTACTGAATTTCCGGGAAGTCGGACCCAACAACAGCAACAACAAGGAATTGATTTTTGCAGCTGATTACATTCATCCCATCACCAAAAAAATTAATTTGGAAACAGGTGCGAAGACTATTTTGCGAGATGTCACCAGCGATATTTATTACGACACTTTAAATTTTACGAACAATCAATTGATCCGAGATTCCAGAAGAAATAATTTTTTTAATTACGCACAGGATGTAGCAGCTGGTTATGGTCAGATTACTTTTCCGATCACCAAAGACATCACAGGACGTGCTGGTTTGAGATATGAACATACTTTTATCGATGGAAACGAAATTGGCGAAAGTGGTTTCAGCAATAATTATGCAAGTTGGATTCCATCCGGTTTGATATCGTACAATTTATCAAAATTTTCAACCGCAAAAATTTCGTATTCACGAAGAATTCAAAGGCCGGGAATGTTCTTCCTGAATCCTTACGTAAACTTCAATGACCCGACAAATATTTCTTACGGTAATCCTGAATTGTCACCGGAATTAACAGATTCCTATGAAGCAACCTGGGGCTATTCCAAAAATTTCAACAGCATCAACATCAATGTTTATCACAAGACTACTACAGACCTGATAGACAATTATCGTTTTGTTGATTCCCTTGGTGTGACCAATGCAACCTACAACAACCTCTCAACCGGTTATTCAAGTGGCCTAAGCATCAATGGTGGTTTAATGAAATTGGGAAAGATAATTTTGAATTCTACCGTGAATGTATTTTATCAGAAAATTTCCAGTGAGCGATTTACAGATGTCCGCAACGATGCGGTCAACTTCAATATGAATATTTTTGGAAACATCAACATCACACCTACCTGGGGCATCACTGTTTTTGGATTTTACAATTCTCCAAAATTGACCACGCAGGGAAAACAAGCCACCTGGTTTGTGTACAACATTGGCGCCCGCAAAGAACTTTGGAAAAAGAAAGGGGCTGTCAGCTTTGGAGTGGATAATATTTTTCACCAATGGATGAACATCAATTCCGATTTCGAGTCACCTGAATTTAGCTTTTCTTCCAAAAACCGCATCGAAGGTTGGGGTGTAAGAGCCAGTGTAGAATATCGGTTTGGCAAAATGGAATTTGGGGCACCACAAAAGAAGAAAAAGAAAGGGGCACTCAATGATGACCTCAAGCAAGGTGATGGCGATGGGGGAGGAATGGGTTCTTCCGGTGGACGTTAATAGCCAACGAGTCAACAGTTTTTGGGTATCCAGATTTACTTTATTTTAATGAAAGCCATTTATTTTTAAGCCGGACACTCAGAATTCATTTTTTCAACGCAAATTTGTACTTTCTGCTGATAATATTGACTGAAAAGTAATTATGCCTATTTTAGACAAAATCAAATCGATTTTTATTGTTCCGGACGAAAACGCATCCTCCTCACAGATGGATCAAGCTAATTCTTCGTCTGCTTCCTCATCAAATACTTCTGAGCAATCTAAAGTCGAAGTTACAGGCCAGCCCAACGAAAAGTTTTTAGAGATTTTGGCCGGCGTGCTGGAGAAAAACAACTTGCCGGGTTTTGATTATTTTGAATACCGCAAAGCAGTTCAATCCATTGCCAAGCTGCACACCATGGACGAGGCCACCCAATACAAAACGGCCTTTGCAGCTGCCCAATCCATGAATGTAAGTCATGAGAGTCTGATCAGTTCGGCGAATAAGTACCTGACCTTACTGGAAGTTGAAGAGACCAATTTTAACCAATCGGCCAACAATTACCTCAATCAACAGCTTTCCTCCAAAAAATCTGAGGAAACCCAACTGCAGGACCAAGTGCAAAAAATTACTCAGCAAATTGATGAGTTGAAAGCTAAACTGGAAGCGGATAAAACGAGATTGACCAATTTGCAGGAAGAACTTGGGCATGTGAGCCAGAAGGTTGAAGCAAACAAAGCCAATTTTAAAGCGAGCTACCAAAACATAGTTGAGGAGATCAGAACAGACATTCAAAAAATGGAAACCTATCTGAAATAATCATGCCCTCAAAAATCCTAACCAAACATTACAAAGCGCAAAGAGTATGATGAACCTAAATTCACCAAAGAAAAATTTCTGGAACAGGCCTGAAGGCGTTACAGGAGGGCTGGTATTGGGCGGATTGATATTGGGTGGAGGTTATCTGCTTTATCAATTCCTACCGGTATTGATCAGCCTTACTTCTAATCTGCTTTACCTGTCTGGTATGTTGTTGGTCTTAGGTGCCATCATCTACATGATTTTGGATCCAAAAACCCGCAACCTGACCTGGTACATGTACAAAAGTGCCATGAGGTGGATCACCAGCATTTTTGTAAAAATTGACCCGATAGGGATTTTAAAATCTTATGTGGAAGACCTCCGGGACAACCTTGGGAAGATGAACATGCAGATCACTAAACTCAGGTCCCAAATGCATATTCTCAGGGAGCAAATTCACAACAACAAAAAGCAAATCACCTCCAGTCTTGATCAGGCGGCACAAGCCCAAAAGACCAATCAAGAATCAGTTATGGTCTTGAAGACACGTCAGGCCGGCAGACTCAAGGAATCCAACATAAAGCTTGACGATTTGTACAGAAAAATGGAAATTCTGTACAAGGTTTTGAACAGGATGTATGAGACCTCAGAAATTATGGCCGAAGATATTTCTGACCAGGTGAAATTGAAGGAACAGGAAAGAATAGCCATTCACGCCAGCCATTCTGCGATGCGTTCGGCCATGAGTGTCATCACAGGTGATAAAGATCAAAGAGCCTTGTTTGATGAAGCATTGGAAGCCATGGCAGACGACGTCAGCATGAAAGTAGGGGAGATGGAACAATTCATGGAATTGTCCGAGAATTTTATGTCTTCTGTAGATCTACAAAATGGCGTGTTTGAGGAAGAAGGGCTGAAAATGTTGGAGAAATGGGAAACACAAGGAGTTTCAAAAATACTGGGAAAGGAAAAAGAAGTTTTGGTGTCAGGAGACAAACCACTCATCCTGGACAGTCCGAGACCGGAACGCGATGAATTGGAAAATAAAAACCCTTACGATGATTTTTTCAATGAAAAATAAGCCATTTCTGAAATCAACATTCATTGAGCGTCTTTCACAATTAATTGTTTTGCTTTTAGGCCTGGTGTTTTTACCCGGGCTTATTGCCCAACAAAAAATTGATGGCAGTTTTTCATTGAACGGAGCGGCACCTCAGAAGTATTCGCTCTACCTCGCTTCAGGCTTTAAACCGGGCGGAAATGCAGTGTTGGCCTTTCATGCTTTGAATACTGCGAGATGGGATTCCAGATCTTGGCGCGATACGCTAATAGTTTTTGCAGAACAAAATGGATTGTTGCTCATTTGTCCGGACGGTGGGTTGGATGGAAGAGTAAACGATGAAGAGGATACCACCTTTGCCTCCGCATTGCTGGATTCAGTGAGTCTTTGGTATCCTTTCAGAAAAGACTTATTGGTAGCGATGGGATTTTCCTGGGGAGGATTGACGACTTATACTTACGGTCTCAGCCATCCTGAAAAATTCAAAGGGCTTATTCCCATTGGCGCAGCCATCAATGGGGACGCTGAAATTAAAAACCTTGCAGTGAATGCCCTTTTTAAAAACATCTACATCATACATGGTTCCCAGGACATTCCCCAAACAAGATATTATCCGGCCCTCCAGACATTTGCTAAATCGTCAGCTTGTCTGGAAGATACCCTAATGGCGGGCATCGGGCACACCATTGATTTTCCAAGGCGAAATCAAATTCTTTCCTCGGCCTATCAATGGGTTCTGAACAATCAATGCAATGTTACGGGTATCGACCATCCTTCAAATACTGAAAAATCATTTGACTTTAACCTCAGCTACTTTCAACAAAAACTACTGGTTGAAATAATGAACGAAAATGGGAGTCCCCTCAGAATCTATGATCTAAATGGCAAACTCATAGAATCAATGCTGCCAAATAAAGGCTCCAACACTTATGACCTGAATCTCAAAAGTGGATTGTACCTGGCTCAATACATGGGAATAACAGAGAGGTTTTTAGTACCGTGACCATCTCTTCAGAAAATAATTGACCTATTTCATTTTTCGGAATTACCGCTCTGTCGTTTGGCGAAGAATTTGATATCGAAGCACCACAAACACTTGCAAACGCACATCTGATTCGAAGCACTTAGTTTCTATTTAAGAAGCTGAAACTACTGTTTGACAAACACCTCATAGCAATAGATAATCTTTGTTCGTGTAGATTATTAACTACTTTTTATTATGTCTTTTAGTTCGTCAATTGTCAATGGTGGATTTTGTTTATGCAACATTGAATGACAGTTTGGACAAACAGGTCGCAAGTCTTGAATTGGATCAACTTTATATTCTTGTTTGATTGTCGCTACTTGTGTCAAATGATGAACGTGAATAAATTTGTAACCTAAACTACCATAAAATTTTTCAAAGTTGAAGTCACAAACTGAACAAGAATAACCATAATGTCTTATGCATTCCTTTCTTGCATAAATATTTCGTTCGTATCGTGTCTGCATAACTTGTGATGCAGAACCTTCAACAAAGGTAATTGTTGTGTCAGTTGTTTCTGAAAATGGGCTGCAACGAATATTCTGTGTACTTAAAAACTCAAACCATTCTTCTTCAAGTTCGTCAACGGCTTCGGGTCTAATTGTAATTCCTGAAGATTGTGGTGTCCAAGTTTGCTTTGATAAATTTCCTTTGTCGAGATTCTCGACTGTTAGAATTGGCTCTTTTTCGGGATTTAGTAATGTGTCGAACTCAATTAATACTCTTGGAACGTCTTTGTATTCACCGCTCCAATGTTGCGAAAGAAAAGGTTCAGAAACAACTTTCCCAGATGCGAAAATTCCTCTTGGTGTAGAACCAACTCTTGCAAAAAATGCTCTGTCGCCAGGTCGAATACTTTTGTGACTCCGGCAACTCCACATTAAAGTCACTTTTCCAGTGTTTTTGAGTTCTTCAATGTTTTTTTCAATGTATGGCTCATTTTTTGGGTCTGTCCATTGGCTCCATTTGTTAGGATTCCAAACAAAGAGATAAGAATTTTGAATTACAATTGGCTTTATGTTTTCCGTCAACCCACATTCTTCTAATGCTTCTTTTAATTCTGGTTTGAGTTGATAAATGAAAAATGTCCCTTTATAATAACCTGTAAAAAAGAAGTCCCAAAGTTTTCTTGTCCCGTCTTCACGCACTGTTTGTTCAATGTACCGTTTTTTAAGGATGCGTTTTCCAAGTCCAACAATTTTTCCAACAACCCCGTGTTTGTCAGACCAACCTATAATTCTTGCAAGGTCAGTAGCGGATGCTTCTTGCTTGTCGAGTCCATAAAGAGTTTGAAATATGAGAAGGTCGTCAGGTTGCACAAGGTCTTTATCTTGTAGGATTTCTACAAAAGTGTCCTTAGTGATATTTGGTGTCGTTTTCGTAATATACTCTTACGGATTACTAAAGTATCATATTTACCGGTTGTTCCAAAAACGCCTTTAGGCTTTGGAGAAACTTGGCGCCGGTGGCCCCATCTACCGCACGGTGATCGCAGGACAAACACACCTTCATTCGGTGTGAGATTACAATCTGATCTCCTTTTACAGCAGGTTTCTTGGCTATAGATCCCACTGCAAGGATGCAGGCATCCGGTGGATTGATAATCGCGGTGAAATCCTCTATGTCAAACATGCCCAAATTGGAAATAGTGAAGGTATTGCCCTGCATTTCATCCAGTCCCAATTTTCTTTCTTTGGCACGTGCTGCTTTGTCTGCAACTTCTGCATTAATGGCACTGAGACTCTTTTGATCGGTGTTTCTGATTACAGGAACGACCAACCCGTCTTCGATGGCCACTGCAACTCCAATGTGTATGTCATTGTGGAAGACCATCTTGTCGCCATACCACGAGACGTTTACGCCCGGATTCTGTCTGACCGCTGCTGCAACGGCTTTGATAATAAAATCATTAAAAGATATCTTAGTAGTTGCCAGTTTATTGATTTGATTCCGAGCCTCTACACATTGATCCATGTCGATCTCTGTCTTAAGATAAAAATGCGGGGCAGAGAATTTACTTTCAGCCAGTCTGGTCGCAATGGTTTTACGCATTTGACTGACCAAAACTTCACGATCGCCCTTTGATTCATAAGTAATGAAAGCAGGTGTAGCCGGTTTGCTTTTCACAGGCGCTGCAATGGAACTTTCTATATCTTTTTTAACTATTCTTCCGTTTTCTCCGGTACCTTTTACAGCGGCTAAATCCACGCCGGTCTCCTTGGCTATAGACTTTGCCAATGGAGATGCTTTTATCCTTTGAGGTTCACCAGAAACACTTGTTGCCACGGGTGCTGATGCGCTGGAAGCCTGCGGTGCAGGGGTTTCAACAATTGGAGCAGATTCAGTTGCCTTAGCCGGGCCACTCAGCAAACTAGCAAAATCTTCTCCTGCCTTCCCAATAATGGCGATGATTCCATCAACATCCACATTCCCTTCTGCAACAGCAATGTGCAATAAAACCCCTTCCTGAAAAGCTTCAAGATCCATGGTGGCTTTATCTGTTTCCACTTCCGCCAATACATCACCGGGCTTTACAGAATCTCCGACTTTCTTGTGCCAGGTTCTGATGAACCCTGTTTGCATCGTATCACTTAATCTGGGCATTCTGATGATATCAGCCATATTTCTCCGTTTATTAGTTTATTTCCAATGACAATATTGGACAAAATTAATGGATTTTAATCATTTTAACCGCACACAGGCAGTTTAGTGATAAAATGTATGGAATTCTACCTTTACATATTAGGAAAACTCTTAATTTTAGGCGTATGAAATATACATCCAAGCTTATGCAGGATGCTGTGGAGGCATTAAGCACGCTCCCGGGAGTCGGGAAAAAGACCGCTCTTCGTCTGGCCATCTTTTTGGCACAGCAAGATGCTTCAAAAAGTCACAGATTGTCATCAGCCATCCAGGACATGGTGGATAAAATGCAGGTATGCAAAGTCTGCTTCTCTTATTCTGACAGTGAAATTTGTGAAATTTGTGCCAACCCGGCACGAGATCAGACCACTTTTTGCGTTATTGAATCCATAAGAGATCTCATGGCCATAGAAGAAACACAACAATACAAAGGCTTGTACCATGTCCTCGGTGGATTGATTTCACCTATAGAAGGCATCGGCCCTGATAAATTAAATATCTTGCCCTTGCTTAAGAGAGTACAGGATAAAAAGCCGAAGGAAATAATCATGGCCATTCGCCCCAGCATTGAAGGTGACACCACGGTGTATTACATCACCAAACAAATTGACACGGAACAAACCAAAATCAGCTTGATTGCGAGAGGTATTTCTTTTGGGTCTGAGTTGGAATATGCAGATGAATTTACCCTCAGCAGATCCATTGCCTCCAGGACTCCTTATTTCATTAAAGACAATTCTGCAGTTTGAAACTGTCCGTCATCATTGTCAATTACAATGTAAGGCATTTTCTGGAACATGCACTGAGTTCAGTCATGGTCGCCTTACAAAGAGTAAGTGGGGAGGTTATTGTCGTAGACAACAGCTCGGTGGACGATTCCTGCACCATGGTAAAAACACTTTTTCCTACAGTGAAATTGATAGAATCTCCTGTTAATCTTGGGTTTTCAAAAGCCAATAATTTGGCATTGGCAAAGGCTCAGGGAGAATATATTCTTTTTTTGAACCCAGATACAGTGGTGTCGGAAGACTGTTTGTTTAAATGTTGCCAATTTATGGATGAACATTCCGACGCCGGCGCACTCGGAGTAAAAATGCTCGATGGCAGCGGCAAAATTCTACCAGAATCCAAAAGAGGATTTCCTACCACCTGGGTTTCATTTTGCAAGCTAACGGGATTGAATAAGTTGTTCCCAAAATCTGGGCTTTTCAATGGGTATTACATGGGTCAGCTGGATTATGAATCCGACCATCAAATTGATATTCTAAGTGGGGCATTTTTTTTTACCCGCCAATCAATTATGAATAAAATTGGCGGATTCGATGAAGCTTTTTTTATGTACGGCGAAGACATAGATCTGTCTCATCGAATCAAGCTTGCAGGTTATCAAAATTATTATCTGGCCAACACTTCCATCATTCATTACAAAGGAGAAAGCACTAAAAAATCTAATCTCAATTATTATCATAGTTTTTATCAGGCCATGATGATATTTTCGAAAAAATATTTCAAACCCGGAAATGTTTTTGGCTTTTTGTTTTTTATCAAATGTGGAATTTTGCTGAAGGGAATATTGTCCTGGATACGCAATTTAATAGTGAGTTTAAGCATGCCGATTTTCGATGCGCTGGTGATGCTGAGCGGTATTTTTTTAATCAAAAAAGGGTGGTCATTCCTTTATTTTAAAAATACTTATTATTTTTCTTCGCTGGCTTTCTGGACCAACGCAGCTCTTTTTACAGGGATGTGGTTGATTTCTTTTTTTCTTTCAGGAGTCTATGAAAAAAGATTTAAGTCCAAGGACCTCCTGCTAAGCGTGATTGTTGGTTTTGGATTGAATTTGGTGGTGTATTCCCTACTACCTGAAACGCTGCGCTCATCCAGAATGATTTTGTTGTTTTCTTTTGCATTTGTATTGTTTTATGCAATGCTCAGTAGAATAATTCTCAACAAACTGTCACTGAATTTCTGGTCTATAGGAAGTCACCTGAAAAAAAATATGGTCGTAGTAGGGGAATCAGCTGAAATTGATCAGGTAGAAGATATTTTAAAAGCATCAAAGGTGGAATATTCAATTGTGAATAAATTGAATGCGCAACAAATGAACCCGGATCATGGCTATTGGAACAGATTGTTGAAAGAATTGAAAGTGAATGAATTGATTTTCTGTCCTTCCGTTTCATCTTCAAAAAATATAATGAACATCATGTCTGGCTTGCCTGAACAAATTGAAGTGAAGATGCTGACAGAAAGTGGTGCCGGTTTGATCGGAAGTCCATCCAAAAACAATCCTGCAGAATTGTATACCCTGGATCTGCAATATCCATTAAATCAAAAAGTAACCCGAAGACAAAAAAGAGTTTTTGATATTTTCTTTTCATTGGGTCTGCTGTTGTTTGGATGGATATTTATTTTTCTTCAAACCAACAAACATCGTTTTTTATTAAATGTCTGGGCCTGTCTGAGAGGTTCAAAATCATGGGTTGGGTATTCCACTCAAATAGCCAGGGAATTAAAGATTCCCATTGTTAAACCGGGAATACTTACTCCTACAGCAGTTTCTCAAGGTGCGGAAACATTGGATCTCTCCAATCAAATTATAAGCTATTATGCACTGTACTATTCAGTTTGGATGGATTTGGATGTCTGTCTGAAAAATATCAGTAAATTAGATTCCTGAAAAATGAAAATCACAAAAGACTATATAAAATCACGGGCAGAAAGTATCGGCCCGGAAATTATCGACATCAGACGGGATTTACACAGACATCCGGAATTGTCTTTTCAAGAACACAGAACCTCCGAAAAAATTAGTCAGATTCTAACCGGATGGGGAGTAGAGTTCAGCTCTGGTTGGGCCGGCACCGGCATCGTTGGCGTCATCACCGGAGACCTGCCTGCACACCGCGTCATCGCTTTGCGGGCCGACATGGACGCGCTGCCCATTGTTGAAAAAAGCGGTCTTGAATTTGCTTCGGTTAATGAAGGTAAAATGCACGCTTGTGGACATGACATTCACATGAGTTGTTTGCTTGGGGCTATACATATTTTGCACAATACCAGATCCTCCTGGGGAGGAACAGTAAAATTTATTTTCCAGCCGGGCGAAGAGAAATTACCCGGAGGGGCTTCCATCCTGATAAATGAAGGGGTTTTGTCAAATCCTAAACCTGACATCATCATAGGACAACATGTTCAACCCAACATGGAGGCCGGAACCGCTGGTATTTGCCCGGGTAATTCTATGGCCTCCTGCGATGAAATTTACATTACCATTACCGGTAAAGGTGGTCACGCGGCCATGCCACACTTGTGCATCGATCCATTATTGGTAGCCTCACACTTTTTGATCGCCTCGCAATCTCTCATTAGCAAAGAAAAAGCCCCGTTTGCACCGGCGGTCTTGAGTTTTGGCAAGATGAATACCCTTGGTGGAGCAACCAATATTATTCCGGATCAAATCCAACTCGAAGGAACGCTCCGGTGTATGGATGAAAATCTGAGAAATCAGCTATGGGCAAGAATAGAAGAATTGTTAAAAGGGCAATGCGCTGCCTTTGGGGCAGAGTATCTACTTAGAATTGAAAAAGGTTATCCGTGTTTGATTAACAATGCCTCTGCAGCTGAAAAATGGGCAGAGTTAGCATCTGATTACATCGGAGCTCAAAACATAGCTCATGTACCACCCAGACTAACGTCAGAAGATTTTGCCTATTACAGTCACCAGATTCCGGCATGTTTTTACAGGTTGGGGACCGGACCGTCTTCCAATGTACATACGCCTGAATTTAAAGTAGATGAGACCTCCATTGTATCCGGTTCTGGTCTGATGGCCTGGTTAAGTATAGGTTTTTTACAATACGCATAAAATAATTTTATAATTTGTAACAATGTATTAGTCAAATTTTTATCTTTGACCCTAGTTATACCATTTTAAGAAAATATTCAAATGGCGAGAATATTAATCGTTGATGATGAACAGAGTATCCGAAGGGTGCTTCGCGATATTTTGGAGTTGGAGAAATATCAGGTAGATGAGGCCGTAGACGGTTTGGATTGCCTGGTAAAACTCAAACAAAGTGAATACGATGCCATCATTTTGGACATAAAAATGCCCAAAATGGATGGAATGGAAGCATTGGACAAGATTCAGCAATTGGCTGCAGACACGCCCATTGTGATGATCAGTGGTCACGCTACCATCGATACGGCTGTTGAAGCGGTAAAGAGAGGGGCCTACGACTTTATTTCCAAACCACCTGATCTGAACCGTCTCCTGATCACACTCAGGAATGCAATTGACAAGTCCTCCCTGATAAGTGAAAAAAAGATCCTTCAAAAAAAGGTTTCTAAATTTAAAACACAAGAAATTGTAGGGGAGTCCAGGTCGATCATGAAGGTCAGGGATACCATAGAATTGGTAGCACCTACAGATGCCAGGGTCTTAATTACCGGACAGAACGGAACAGGAAAGGAACTGGTGGCCCGCTGGATACATGAAAAAAGCAATCGCTCCAAAGGAAATATCGTGGAAGTGAATTGCGCAGCGATTCCTTCTGAATTAATTGAATCTGAATTGTTTGGCCACGAAAAAGGTTCATTTACCTCGGCCATTAAACAGCGTTTGGGCAAATTCGAATTGGCCAATGGTGGCACCTTGTTTTTAGATGAAATCGGGGATATGTCATTGTCAGCTCAAGCCAAGGTGTTGAGAGCATTACAAGAAAGCAAGATTACCCGAGTAGGAGGGGATAAGGAGATTTCAGTGGACGTTAGGGTAATTGCAGCAACCAACAAAGATTTGCGTGAAGAAATTGCCAGGGGAAAATTTAGAGAAGACCTTTATCACAGATTGGCTGTCATCATCATTGAAGTACCTTCTTTGAATGAGCGAGTGGAAGATATTCCGATCCTCACAGAACATTTTATGGAGCATATCTGCCATGAATACGGAATGCCACCTAAAAGAATTGAAGATTCTGCCATTGAAGAATTGCAAAAATACAATTGGACCGGAAATATCCGCGAACTGCGAAATGTGGTAGAAAGATTAATCATCTTAAGTAAGCAGAAAATCAGCAGAAAAGAAGTGCTTGATTTTGTGATTCCGGCCAGCCAAAGGCACAACAAATTCAAGGAATTGTTTGAACAGTTTGATACCGTGCAGGAGTTAAATGATTTTATTCGGAAAGAATTTACCGCTTACAAATCTGAGATATAATTTTATCTCTTAAAAATATGTTAGGCCTGTCTTCCAAAAGACAGGCTTTTTTGTCTAAATAAAGAGCGTATGAAATCAATGAAACAATGGAGTCAACTGAAAGCAGAAAACAGTTGGACCATGTTTAAAGTCTTGGCTGAACTGGTAGACGGCTTTGAAACCATGCAAAGATTGGGGCCTTGTGTATCCATCTTTGGTTCAGCAAGAGTGGTGCCGGGACACAAGCATTATGAATTGGCCAGAAGTATCGCCAATCGCCTTACGGAAGAGGGATTTGGGGTGATTACCGGCGGAGGACCGGGCATCATGGAAGCAGCCAATAGAGGTGCCTCAGAAAAAAATGGAATTTCGGTGGGTTTAAATATCTCTTTGCCTTTTGAACAGTTTACCAATCAGTATATTGATAAAGATAAAAATCTTCATCACCGTTATTTCTTTGTTAGGAAGGTCATGTTTGTAAAATATTCTCAGGCCTTCATAGCACTGCCGGGTGGTTTTGGAACCATGGATGAATTATTTGAAGTACTCACATTAACCCAGACCGGTAAAATAAATAAAGTCCCCATCATTCTGGTGGGTACCGATTTTTGGAGCCCTATGAAAGCATGGATCACAGAAGTTATGGACAAAGAGTTTGGCTACATCTCTTCCGGGGACATAAATTATTTGCCACTGGTGGACGAACCGGAACAGGTCGTCAAAATCATCAACGATTTCTATGGAGGTGATGGTTCAACAGGGTTGAGACCTACTTTTGAATTATAGCCAATTCAATTGACAAAATTTCCACATCCGTAATGTTCCTTGCCATTTTTGAGCATGGTTATTCTGCCATTGTGTTCAACTTTCTTACTGTCTGAACATACAGCCCTCTCCAAAAAAAACTGAGCATCAATTTTAACACCTTGATTGTCTAACTGTCCGACAAAAAATTCACCCGGCATGGAAGTATTTTCACTTATCATTTTTTGCATCAAGCCGATGTAAGTATCATTTTCATCTTCAAGTTTCAATTGAACTTCAAAAATATTATTCTGGATGTTGCCAATTTTAACACTCCATTTTGGCACTTCACCAAAGCCCTGAAAATAGGCGATGGCATCACTTTCTACATCGGTGATATTGCCCTGAGGATTAACCGGTTTTTCACTAGGGGTGGAACTTTTTGGATTGTTTTGACTGGGGTCAAATCTGTTTTTTGAAGTACAGGAGATGAAGGTCACCAAGAGAAATATTAAAAATTTGAAATATTGCATAAGTCTGAATTGTATCATAAAAATAAGTGATGTCAACTAAAAGTGTTTGTCAATTTGTTCGCTCCAATACCAAAATTACAAATTCATTTAACCGTGATTTTTGTAAAGGGTTTAATGGAAGGTTTTCTATCATTTCGAAACACCTTTTTTTATAAGCCAAATACATTTCATTGACTTTTTCCTTGATCCCCAGTTGAGAAAACCGGGATTCAATTAATTCAATTTTTTCGGGATGATCTTCATGATATTCTTTTAGTAAAACTTGCCTTTTTTCCTCTTCCATAGAATCCAATGCAGTCAGTATCAAGGCTGATTTTTTCTTCTTCAGAATGTCTCCTCCTTTGACCTTTCCGGTGAGTTGCTGATCTCCGTAAAAATCAAGCCAATCATCGTGAATTTGGAAACCTACACCAAGGGTTGTACCCAGTTCATATAGTTTTTCGCAGACTTCCTGACTTTGATGTGCCAATTCAGCACCCATTTGAAAAGCACACCCAAGTAAAACGGAAGTTTTCAATCGGATCATGTTAAGATATTCACTTAATATCACTTTCTCCATCTTCTCAAAACTCATGTCAAGACTTTGACCTTCACAAACATCCATGGCCGTTTTTAAAAAAAGATCCAGATTTCCTTTGATACCTGATTCTAACTGAGATTGATACACAAGACGACATGCTTCAATCAACATCGCATCTCCTGATAGTATGGCCTGGTTGGTACCAAACTTGCGATAAACGGTTTCTCTCCCTCTGCGTATGGTAGAGTCATCCATGATGTCGTCATGTACCAGTGTAAAATTATGGAACAACTCAAGTCCGTAAGCGGCACCGAGCGCCTTGCCCAAATCATCCTTCCATAAATTGTAAATCATCAAAAGTGCAGCAGGGCGCAACTTCTTGCCTTCCTGGTGCATGATGTAAGCGATTGGTGTGTAAAGATCTTCTGGAGCACCTGACCATGCTACCTGGCTGGAATAGTTTTCATAGATGTGGACGATCTCTTGAAACAGCTTTAAATTTGTACTTTCACTCATAAATATGAAAAAACAAGTCAGTTTATTGGTAATATTTACACTGCTGGTGCTTAGCTCGTGCAAAGTAAAGGAAAATGCAGATCTCATCCTGCTAAATGGCGCAATTTATACCGCAGACAGCCTTGATCATTCTTTTACAGCCATGGCAATTGCAAATGATAAAGTAATGGCGCTTGGTTCGGATGAGGAGATGATGAGGTTGAAATCCGAAAATACAAAAACGATAGACCTGCAGGGCAAATTTGTAATGCCGGGATTAAATGAAGGACATGCCCATTTTCTATCACTTGGCAAGAGCATGATGAGCATAGATTTACTCGAAACTCATTCTTGGGAAGAAATTGTACTGAAAGTTGCAGTTAAAACCAAGCAGTTACCCACAGGGACCTGGATTGAAGGTAGAGGCTGGCATCAGGACAAATGGAAAGCCTCGGCGGATCTCAAATTTAATGGCTACCCCTATCACGATTTGCTCTCAGCAGCCAGCCCGGCACACCCAGTAGTACTATACCATGCCAGCGGTCACGCATTGATTGCCAATGCAAAAGCCATGGAATTGGCCGGAGTTAGCCCGGAATCTGTTTCTTCAGTAGGCGGTAGAATTGTGAAGGATAATGAAGGCAAACTGAACGGCGTATTCGAAGAAAATGCCATGGAATTAATTGAAAAAGCATTGGATGAGTTCGAACAAAAGAGTTCACCTCAAATAGTGCAAGAATTGATAAAAAAGCAGGTAAAATTGGCTTCAGATAAAGCTTTGGAGTATGGAATTACCAGCTTTCAGGATGCCGGAACCAGTTTGGAAAAAATCAGAATATTGCATGAGCTTTCAAAAAATGGGGAGATACCCATTAGACTGAATGTGATGTTATACGAGAATCCGGCTGCTGCATTGGAAAAAATGGATTCTCTACCTTTGAAAAGTTATAATCAGGACATGTTCAGAGCAACATCAGTAAAAGCCTATATGGATGGAGCTCTTGGGTCTTACGGGGCCTGGTTGTGGGAAGATTATGCAGACAATCCGGGGGTAAAAGGCCAGACTTTGGTGCCCATAGAAATGATTACCAAAATTGCTGACAAAGCAAAATCCTTAGGTTTTCAGATGTGTGTCCACGCCATAGGAGACAGGGGCAATCACGAAGTCTTGAATGTTTTTGAAAAAACAGGCATTGGTCCACAAAATAGATGGAGGATCGAACATGCCCAGCATTTGTTGAGAGCTGATATTCCCAGGTTCAGTTCACTTGGTGTGATCGCCTCCATGCAGGCCATACACTGCACCAGTGACGCCCCTTTTGTTGTCAAACGGCTGGGGCAGGAGCGAGCTAAATCCAGTTCCTATATTTGGAGGTCACTGTTGGACGCAGGTGTAAAATTTGCCAATGGAACGGACGCGCCTGTAGAAAAGATTAATCCTTTTGAGTGCATATATGCCGCCATAACACGCAAGAGACTTGACAACGGAATGGAGTTCTTCCCTGAAGAGAAAATGACTCGTACCGAAGCGCTCAAATCATATACCCTGTGGAATGCTTATGCATCTTTTGAGGAATCTATAAAAGGGAGCCTGGAGCCCGGAAAAAAAGCTGATTTTATTGTCTTGGACAGAAATCTTCTTGAGTGCCCGGATCAGGAAGTTCCACTTACAAAAGTATTGTCCGTTTATTTAGATGGTGAAAAAATCCGTTGATGGTTTTTATTGAATAGAAATTAAAGCGTCCTTTATTAAGGCAATATCCATTTTATGGTTTGTTCTTTCCTGGAAAGTTGATAGGTTTTGTGAAAATCTCCCTGAAAATAATGGACAAAGTTTAATTGATCCGGTATCACCTCAGTAAGTATTTCGTTGTAAATCACAACTTCCTGAGGCCGTTTGAAAGCTTGGGTTGATTCAAAGTAAATGATGGTGGCTTCTTCCTCATGTTCAAATCCCAAATATTCCAAGCCTACATCTACTTTTTGTAAAGTAATTTTTAGTCTGGAAGCCAGGTAATTCTGTATAAGTAAGTCATTCTGTTCAAGCCTTTCATTGTTTTTTAAATCAGGTTTTTGTTCAAGACCTTGTTTTAAAGCTTTTTCCAAATCATCAGTGAAAATTTTACAACTTACTTCCAGTCGGTGTGTAGCATCATTATAGGTGACCTTAGTGACGCTTACATAAAAGGGATGAATCAGAAATATTAAGATTTGTAAAAAAACGGACATCGATTTAATTTTAACAACGCTACGAATCAGTTCGTAGATTTTTGTAATTTTGACTTTCAAAGATAGTCAATGAACAGAAATATAGGCTTCATCAGGATTGTTTGGATTTATGTATGCTTATTTATTGGGAACTCTTCCAATAGTCAAAATATTCAAAACAACCCAAAATCCAATCATGGGAATAAGTTTGAACAATTAGGTATCATTTTGCCTGATGCCAATTCCTACAGAAATGCAGCAGGAGCACCTGGATCCCAATACTGGCAAATGAAAGCCGATTATTCCATTAATGCTTATTTGGATGAGGAGAATTTAATCATGAAAGGAGAAGAGTGGATCGTGTACCATAATCAGTCCCCGGATCCCTTGGATTATTTATGGTTGCAACTGGATGAAAATGAAAACCGGCCAGAGGCTGAAAGCAATTTTATAGACGGAGGCAAGTTTATACCTCCATTTACCGAACAATCAATTAAAGCTCTAAAAAACAGCGACCAGCTTGCAGGACATGGGGTTAATATTTTTCAGGTAAAAGATGAATCCGGCCATCCTTTGAATTTTCAGATCAACCAAACCATGATGAGAGTGGATTTGAATAAAACACTTAAACCTGGAAAAAAATCTAAATTCTTTATCAGCTGGTCCTACAAAATACCGGACAGAATGAAACTTGGCGGTAGAGGAGGGTTGGAGTATTTTGAAGAAGACAGGAATCATTTGTTCACCATCGCACAGTGGTATCCGCGCATGTGTGTGTATTCTGATTTTCAGGGATGGCAGAACAAACAATTTACCGGGAGAGCTGAATTTGCCCTTGCTTTCGGAGATTTTGACGTAAACATAAATGTACCGGCTGATCATGTAGTCGCAGCAACCGGACAATGTCAAAATTATAAACAAGTCTTGAATTCAAATCAATATTCAAGATGGGAAAGCGCACAACATTCTTCAGAACCTGTTGAAATCGCCTTGTTGGAAGAAGCGAAAAATGCTGAAAAAAGTAAATCTACTGAAAGAAAAATTTGGCATTACAAAGCCGAGAATGTTAGGGACTTTGCGTTTGGAACGTCCCGAAAATTTATTTGGGATGCCATGAAAATTTTTGTAGCCGGCAAACCCATCATGTGCATGAGCTATTATCCAAAAGAAGCGTATGGTTTGTACCGCAAATTTTCTACAAAAGTGGTTGCGCATACCATTCGCACTTATTCAAAATACACAGTCGATTATCCCTACCCGGTTGCCATCAGCGTGGAGGCAGCCAACGGCATGGAATATCCCATGATTTGTTTCAACGGTGGCCGAACTGAAAAGGATGGAACCTATTCAGAAGGAACGAAGTATGGAATGTTGGGGGTGATTATCCATGAGGTGGGACATAACTTTTTTCCAATGATCATCAACAGTGATGAACGTCAATGGACATGGATGGATGAAGGCCTCAATTCATTTGTTCAATTTCTTACACAGGAGGAATTTGACAACAATTATCCATCTCCAAGAGGTCCTGCTCATAAAATTGTAGATTATATGAGTTTGCCGAAAGAACAACTGGAACCCATCATGACCAACAGTGACAACCTCATACATTTTGGTTCAAATGCATATCATAAGACGGCTACAGCACTGAATATTTTGAGGGAAACCATCATGGGTAGAACTCTGTTTGATTTTGCATTTAAACAATATGCTCAGCGATGGAAACTAAAACATCCGACACCTGCGGATTTTTTCCGAACCATGGAAGATGCCTCCGGTGTGGATTTAGACTGGTTCTGGCGTGCATGGTTTTTTGGTATTGATCCGGTTGACATATCTATTGATTCCGTAAATGCATACGGTTTTACAAATAAGGAATTAATTCAAGACAGCAGTTTTAATAAATCAAATACAAGTCGGGACACACGAGCTCAATCCGAGAATTTTGAAATTCCAAAAAATTTCATTCCCATTACCAAAATCAGGAATAAAACCAATGGAACTCAATTTTTAGTGGATGTAGATACTACGCTGAGGGATTTTTACTATTACTACAACGCTCCTGCCAACGAAGAATCACCCACTTTAAGACAGTCCCGTTCTAATTTAAATCGTAGGGAATTTCTGACAGACTCCTTGTACAGTTTGTATCAGGATCAATATGTTTATGAAGTATTCTTTTCTAATAAAGGGGGTTCTGTAATGCCTATTATTTTGAAATGGAATTTTGAAGACGGCACCAGTGAAATTGAAAGAATCAATGCATATATCTGGCGTAAAAATGAAGATCAAGTAGTAAAGTCTTTTTTGAAAAACAAGAAAGTCAAATCATTAGAATTGGATCCTTATCTGGAAACAGCGGACATCAATTTAAAAAATAACCATTGGTTAAAGTCGGGAGAACCTTCCAGATTTGAAATTTTCAAATCCGGCAGAACCGGAAATCGGAGAGGAAACAGCAGTGGCACACCAAATCCCATGCAGAAAGCAAGGTCCGGGAAGTAATCTATATGAATAAAAGTTGTCTAATAGGTGTGGAAATTGCCTCAATGCAAGGCAGGTCTGATTTCCAGGCTGTTAATGACTTCTGCTTCTTTTTCCATCCACCATTCCAATCGTGGGTATACCTTTGATTCCGGAAAATAACACAAGGCCAGTTTGACATAAATGTGACCATGTTTTGCTTCTGAAGTCCAAAGCATTTTGTAAAACTTCTTGTACTCTGGGTCAGTCAAACCCTCTTCAATGAGTCTGAATCTTTCTGCTCCTCTTGTTTCCAGAACAGAACCTATCAATAAGTAATCTAAAAACCTCTCTTCTCTACCGGAATGCATAAAGACCATCAGCTTTTTAACATAGGGATCTTCCTTTATCTGATGGGCTAACCCAACATTTCTGGTTCTCATTAGTTGGTAAACCAATCTGAAATGATCTAATTCTTCAATCGCTGTCTCGATCAGATCTGTATGGATGTCATATCTGTCAGGATATTTAGCCACCAAACTCATTGCCATGGCCGATGCTTTTCGTTCGCAATCTGCATGATCCTGAAGGAAGGAATCAAAATCAGACAACACAGCTTCCAGCCACTCCTTTGGACTTTCAGCCTTTAGCTCAAGATTTAACTTCAAGGAAGTTAATTAAGAATTAGCAGATCTGTACATAAAGTACATGAGTACCATTAAAACGGCGGCGACAATAATGATAATCCTGAATATCTTTCTTTCTTCTTGTTTCTCTTCTCTTCTGCTTGGATGGTTATGATGTTTTGACATGATGGGATAATTTTCTGCAAGGTATAAACACTCCACCAAAAATCAAACGATAAAATGATGGATTTTTATCATGCTATTTATCGCCATTGGCGAATAAAATCTGCCACTCTTTCATCTGTCCGAATATCTTTCCAGTTTAGTTTTTGAGTAAGATAAACACCATCAAGGGTGCGGCATCTGCTCAGGGCTACATACGTTTGACCATTCTCAAAAGCCCCTCTACCTAAATCAATGATCGCTTTTTCAAAGGTCTTCCCCTGACTCTTGTGGATCGTTACCGCCCAGGCCAGTTTAACCGGCAATTGAGTGAAACTGCCTACAGGATTTACCTTAATCGTTTGATCCTCATAAATGTACCTAACTATTTCCCAGGTGGCCAAGGGGATTTCTACACTTTGCTCCTGGTGTGGAAATCTTACCAGAATACTTTGAGATTTTAATTCTTCCAAAATCCCAATGCTTCCATTAATATAATTTTTCGCAGGGTCATTTCTCATGGTCATAACCTGTGCCCCTTCCTTTAATACCAAATGTTGTTCAGCCGGAAGTTGAGCGGGATTTACCATACCTTCTATTTTGGCAGGATAAGTTTTTGCACTTGAATCCAATTTGTTGAGCTCCCTCAAGTTAATTTGGGTGGCCTGCACATTGGTACTGGTGAGGGTAATAGCAGGAATTTGATCTTCATTTGGATCAGCTTCAGCCCTTAAATTAATTTCTTCCAGATCTTCTTCATCACATTCATTCAACCTGATTCTATTCAGCAATCGGATAAAATGCAATTCACTTTGTCGAAAAACTTGTTCCAACTCAATCAACTCAAATGAATCTAACTCCTTCATAACTTCTGCTGAGAAAAAATAGGGGGAGCTGTAATGGTTTTTAAAATACTCCTTCTCTTCGGGAGAGCTGATCACGGGCGGTAACTGATACAAGTCGCCCACCCATAACATTGGAATGCCTCCAAAGGGTCTGTCATTCTTCTTCGATATCCTTAACAACTGATCCATATGATCAAGCAAGTCTGCCCTAACCATACTTATTTCATCAATCACGATAAGGTCAATCTTATCTGCCATTGATTTGGAAAGTGGTCTATAATCTTTTTGACTGATCCATCCGGGAGGAAATTTGAAAAATGAGTGAATCGTTTGTCCTCCTACCAACACAGAGGCTACTCCCGTAGGAGCAAGTACCACCATATTATACCTAAAAGTCCGCTTGATTAAATTTAATAAAGTACTTTTTCCAGTACCTGCCTTACCTGTTAGGAAAACAACCCCTTCCAGCTTTTGTATCCTGTCAAGTGCATAATGCTGCTCGGCATGCAGTTGGTAAATATTTTTTGATTCAAGCACAAAATAAATTTATCAATAAAACATCCACTCACTTTATTTTTTAACCATTTTGGCAAGATAAACCACCACCGGAAAATGATCTGAGTACCCGTAATTGTAAACGTCTCCGGAGAATGTTCGGCGTGGATAATTTTTATAATGACCATCCTCCTGAATCATAAATTCTTCGTGAAATATTTTATGCTTTAAGTACTTGTATTGTTCATTTGATTTTCCAAGACAATTTTTTGACAACAGGATCTGATCAAAAAGACTCCAGCTGTCATCATGGGCAGTGGTTCCTTCACCTAAAAGGTAATTTTTATAAAAAGGGTTATAAAAACTGCCTGATTTTAAGGACTTAACATCCTTTTCCGCAAGCAAATATTTAGTGACACTTTTAGCATCCGGATTGTCATTCAGGTCACCCATGATAAAAATATTGGCGTCCGGATGCAAGGCTTGCAGGGAGTCTGCAATCTCCTTGTTTTTTTTGCTGGCTTGGATTCTTAAGGGCCTTGTAGCAAGTTCCCCACCTCGTTTGGAAGGCCAGTGATTGACCAAAATATAGGCCGTCTGGTTTTCTATTTTGCCTTTGGCGACCAGCAACCCTCTGGTTTTACGGGATTTGCCATCAGCATCAGTCAATGGGATTTCAATCATCTGGGCTTCCAGTGGAGTGAAATACTTCTCCTGATACAAAATGGCCAAATCAATTCCTCTAGGATCAAAAGAATTGAAATGGAGGATTTGATAATTTCGTTCTTTCAGATATGGTGTATTCACCAAATCTTGAAGTACCCTTCTGTTTTCTACTTCACAAACACCCAAAATACCGACACCGTCCGGATTTAAGTCTGTTCCAAGTTTTACGATGACTTCTGAAAGTCGTATTAATTTGTCCTGATATTTATCTTCAGTCCAGGCCTTGGGACCCGTTGGCGTAAATTCTTCATCAGCAATGGTAGGGTCATCTTCTGTATCAAATAGATTTTCAAGATTGTAGAATCCAATGCAAGTGATTTTTGCTTGTTGCCCCTGACTATTGGTAACAATGCTCAAAGAAAAAACCAAGTGAATGAACAGAAAGAAGGTTTTTCTAAAAATACAAGGTGTAATGTGGAATAGCTGGATTAATCTGGATAAATTTGAGCTTGAATACTGGATCATGATCGTATCTAAACGGGTTATTTTATTATTTTGTTTGATGTCTCTTGGACAAAGCATTTTTAGCCAGGATCTTAAAGGCATAGTTACAGATTTTTCTACAGGTAAAGGCATAGAAGGGGTCAAAGTGTTAGTTGTAGAGGATAATATGATCGTTTTTACGGACAAATTTGGTAAATTTTCCATGAAGGCTTTTAATGCGAATGAAAATATTACCCTTAAATTGGATAAACCCGGTTATAAAATTCTCGAACATAATATTAACGCCCGGGAAACCTCTGGTCAAGAGCTTGAATTTTTTCTTATTTTAGTAAATGCTCCTAAAATTGAGATTCCCACTATTCAACTGGATGAGGGAGATGGTGATGATGACCAGGATTCTGAAGTGTACAGTCTGTTAACCAGTTCACGTGACCCCATTTTGCAGGCAGCAGCTTTCCAGTTCAGTCCATTCAGATTCAAACTTAAATCAATTGATCAGATTTACAACCAGGTAGGGTTTAATGGGTTTCTGTTGACAGATCTGGAAAATGGCAACAATCCATTTTATTTGTTTTCCGGACAAAACCAAATTACCCGCTATTCTGAAAATGATCTGAGTTATCCAATTCAGGAGAATGACTTTGGAAGTCTTGGAATTAACCAATGGATCAATTTTGATCCTGCCTCCTACAGAAAAGGTTTTACGGCCAATTATTCTTTGTCAAACAGGTCTTACACACATCGTCTTGCATTGCAATATGTCAACCATCTTCCTGGAAAGGGCCTTCACTACATCCTGGGCGCAAACCGACGGTGGGCTCAGGAAGCCAATATACCCGGTACTTTTTATGATGCATGGGGAGTTTACGCGGGCATTTCCAAAAAATTTAAATCGAACTCAGGTTTGAGTTTATTTTATGTGCAGGCACCTGTCGTGCGGGGTAAAAACAGTCCGGGAGTAAAAGAGGTATATGACTTATCCGGAGATCCTTTGTACAATTCATATTGGGGATACCAAAATGGGGAGAAAAGAAATGCCAGAATGGCTTCAACAAATATTCCGGCCATTTTTCTTAATTTTCATTCAAACCCAAACAATCGAGTAAGCTTTACTTCGGGTATCATGTTGGTCAAAGGAAAAAGATCTGATTCAAATCTCGATTGGAACGATGCTTATGATCCGCGACCGGATTATTATCAAAAATTACCTTCGTTTATTGAATATGCGCCAACTAAAGACACCATATCCTCTTTGTGGCAAACCGATGAATCAGTCAGACAAATCAATTGGACAAGAATGCATCAGGTAAACAGATCTAACATAAACACTGTGTACAACATAAATGGAGGTTCTGATTCTATTACCGGAAGGCAATCACAATATATTCAATTCGATCGTCATTCAGATCCAACCGATTTGGAACATTTTCTTCAGTTAAAATATTCATTGGGAAAAATAAAGCTGACCTCTGCATACAGAATTGAATACACTATTAAAGAAAACTATCTCGAATTGCTTGATCTTCTCGGTGGAGATTTTTACGTGGACAAAGAAACATTTATCGATGATGTCAGCAAGTCAGATCCGGATGTAAATTTGAAAAATAAAATTATTAAAGTTGGGGATAAGTTATCTTATGATTACAGCTCGGTTTTGCAACGCTATTCTAGTTTTACTCAGGCTGTTTACAAGAGAAAGAAATTTGATTTTAGTGCAGGGTTTTTAGTTGCACACAAACGTGACTTTCGGGAGGGCAGATTTCAAAATGCAATTTTCGAAAACGCTAAAGGCAAGTCTGAGACTCTTACCGGATTTCAATGGGCTGTAAAGACAAATTCTACTTACAAAATTAATGGACGCAATTATGTTTCCATGTCCTTGGCATATGAATCGCTGCCTCCATTGTTTGATCAGGTTTTTATAAACCCGGGATGGAGAGCTGATGTCATTCCTGATATTCAAAATACCACCAACAGGTCAGGGGAGATTCGTTACTATTTTAAAAGTCCTGGCTTTAAATTTCAATTAGGTGGATTTGCTATTCAATCAAAAAATCAAACGAGAAATAAAGATTTTTTTCTGGACGGAGATTTGGAAACCGGGAATAACCCTGAACTTAGAGACGGAGGTCTAATTAATGGTTTTTATACGGGACTTAATCAGGATCATCTTGGAGTGGATGTAGGTGTAGAATATGCTCTGCCATTTGGCTTTGTTTTAGGAGGGATGTTTCAAAATAACCTGGCTGTGTATACAAGCAGACCCGATTTTTTGATTTACGATCAATTCAGTAAAGCGGCGTCAAAATATACGATTTATTTGAAAAATTTCTTTGTTCCCGGGACACCTCAGACGGTAGGTACCCTAAATTTAAAATATAATTTTAAGCGATTTGGATTTGCCACTTTAAATTTCTCCTATGTGGATCGATCATACCTCGAAGTAAATCCGCTTAGACGAACTTCGGAGGCAACTCAGGGAATCGACAGAAATACTGATTTGTTCCGCTCTTATATAGATCAGGAAAAACTACCGGCTTACTTTGTAATGGATGCATTTATTTTTAAAAGTTATAAGATATATGGCCATTATACAAGCATCAGCCTTGGAGTAAACAATTTACTAAATAATAAAAATTTGGTCTCCGGAGGATTTGAACAATTCAGATTTGACTTTGAATCAAACAACCCTCAAAAATTTCCTAATAAATATTTCAACCTTCAGGGAATAAACTATTTCTTTAATCTCATCGTGTCATTTGAATAAGTATAAATTATGGTGTTTAATAAATTTTTAAGTTGGTCAATTGGTTCGTTTTTGGCTTTGCTAGTGATTGCTTCCTGCGTGGACAGAGCGTTTGATGAACCTCCTGTGTTTACGCCAACCATTCCATTCAGTGCAAACAGCTCGATTGTACAACTAAAATCAAAATACATTCCTGGTCAATTTATCAACATTACCGAGGAGTTAAATATCATCGCAACAGTGATTGCCGATGACCGTTCAGGTAACTTTTATAAAACTCTTGTAATCCAGGACAGTACTGGTGGAATTGAAGTTAAGATCAACAGTATTGGATTATTTGCTTTGTTTCCTATAGGAACCCGCGTAGGAATTAAATGCAAAAATCTTACCATAGGAGATTATGCCGGACTCATTCAGTTAGGGCAGGGTTCCTATTTGGACAATGGAAGAGAACGGCTTGCCGGAATAGAAGATGCGTTACTGGATCAATATGTTTTTGCCGGAGAAAGAAACAAATTTGTAACCCCCAAAACAAAATCAATTAATGCCTTGAATTCTTTGGATTTAAGTACTTTAATAAAATTAGAAGATGTAGAGTTTGATCGTGCGGAATTAGGTAAAACATATGCAAACGTTGCGACTCAAACATCTCAAAATATAATTTTGGTTGATTGCAACAAGGCTAGTTTGTTGTTGCGAACCAGTGGTTTTGCGGATTTTGCCAATTTTTCAATACCTGCAGCTAACGGAAGCCTTACAGGTGTATTGTCAAAGTTTAATACCGATGTGCAAATCTACATTCGTGATACTTCAGACATCCTTTTCAACAAAACTCCTTGTGGGGGTGGCAGTGGACAGGCTATTCTAAAATCAATTTCAGAAATCAGATCACTTTATTCAGGAGCTGCCAGTAATATATCCGAAGATTATAAAATTTTAGGCATAGTAACTTCAGATAAAGACAATTCAAACGTGAATGCACGAAATTTATTTATTCAGGATGCTTCTGGTGCCATTACAGTTCGTTTTTCAGCCAATCATTCTTATGCTTTAGGAGATGAGCTCGAGATCAATTTAAAAGGAATAGAGTTGTCTGAATTTAATGGACTCCTTCAATTAAATAATGTTCCTGTAAACAAGGTAACCAAAATTTCAAGTGGTAAATCTATTTCACCAAAGCAAATTACAATTGGGGAATTGTTGACTTCCTTTGAAAACTATGAAAGTCAACTTGTCCAAATTGTAAATGCGTCATTATCTAAATCCAGTGGTACAACTTACACCGATAATGTGGAAGTTAACGACCAGACAGGTAAAATAAATCTGTTTACCAGTCAAACAGCAAAATTCGCAAACGATGTTTTTCCCTCAGCCATTGTAAAAATCACAGCCATCGTCTCACAATTCAATAGCAAACAACTATTAATTCGTAACCTGAATGATGTAGTGATAACTGGAGGAGGAGGAGGGCAATCCGAACTTAAATCAATAAAATTCATTCGTGATTTATTTGTCGGCACCTTGACCAATGTCTCCGGAGATTTTAAAGTGAAAGGCATTGTGAGTTCTGAAAAAAATGCACTGAATGTTGTAACGCAGAATGTTTTCATTCAAGACGCTACGGCTGCTATCGTGATTCGTTTTTCAGGGAATCATAGTTTTAATCTTGGCGACGAAATTGAAGTTGTGGTAAAAGGAGTGGAACTTTCCGAATTCAATGGTCTTTTGCAGCTCAATAGCACTCCATTGGCAAATGCCAAGTTAATTACTTCAGGAAATCAAATTCAACCCAGGGTAGTAACCATTGCACAAATAATTTCTGAAGCTGAGAATTGGGAAGGGCAATTGCTTAAGATATTGAACCCAAACTTTTCCAAATCCTCCGGTACAAATTACTCAGGTACAGTGATCATAAATGATGGGACGGGAACAATAGACTTGTTTACACGTTCGCAAGCCAATTTTGCCGCTGATAATTTTCCAACTTCTGCGAAAAGTATCACAGGCATTTTGTCTCAATTTACCGCAAGACAATTGATCATGCGGACTGTGTCTGATATTGAGCAATAGTATTTTCTTGGCTTATGGAGGTCTTTAAGTTTAAATATTTTGACCTGATCAATGGTGAGAATATTATGAAGCCTTCCACGGATAGTGTCATCTTAGGTGCCTGGGCTAGCAATATGAACTATACAAGAATTCTCGATTTGGGATGTGGTTCAGGTATATTGAGTTTGATGTTGGCCCAACAGAATCAAAATTGTGAGGTGTTTGGAATTGATATAAATTTGGACGCAGTCGAATTGTCTAATGTGAATTTTATTAATACTGGATTTGTCAATTCCTTTAAGTTTATTCATACGGATTTTACCGGCTCATCCCTCCCTGAACTTTTTTTTGATTTAATTATTTCCAATCCTCCATATTTTATTGAAGATCTTCCATCCCAGCTACAATCAAAAAATCTTCAGCGGCATTTCACTGCCTCAAAAATTTCTCTATTGGCTTCAAACGTTGCAAATAGATTGAGTAAGGATGGCTTGTTTTTAATAGTAATGCCAATAGGTTTAGAATCTCTTTGGACGACAGAATTAATTATGAAAGGATTATATCCGGTTGAGTATTTAAAAATCAAACATTCGGAAAAGTCAGATACCTCTTTGGTTTGTGTGGCTTATTCGCGTTTTTCCAGTTTTGTCAATTTTGCAGAATTGGTAATTCTAAATGAAAAAGGGGATTATTCAGAGGCATATAAAGAGTTAACCCAAAACTTTATTTTATAGTCATATTTGTTTTTTAATCTCAATCCGAATGATTCCTTTGCTCAATGGATCTCACAATATATTTCCCCAACACATCAAATTCTATATTTACTAAATCACCCACGTTTAGTGTTTTTAAATTAGTATTTTGATACGTGTACGGAATTATTGAAACTTCAAAAAAATCTTTTCCTAAATCAGAAACAGTAAGACTTGTCCCATTGACACAAACGGAGCCTTTTTGAACAATGTAAAGGGCATATTCTGGCTCAAGGCCAAATCTAAATACATGGCTTCCTTCAAGGGTACCTATGGCAAGACAACGTGACGTGCCATCTACATGACCTTGAACAAAATGACCACTCAAACGGTCACCAATTTTAAGTGATCGTTCAAGATTAATAAGATCTCCAATTTTAACATTATTGAATGCAGTCTTATGAATGGTTTCTTCAATTATAGTCACCCGATGGGTTTTAGAATCACATTCAACTACCGTAAGACAGACTCCATTGTGTGAAATGCTTTCATCAATTTTAACAAATTTACTTATCTCAGAAGCTACTCGTAGTTCAAGATTTCCATTTTTTCTTTCTAGGTCTGCTATTTTTCCAATAACCTCAATGATTCCTGTAAACATTATCTGCCTTTTAAAAGCTCAATAAATCCGGTAATAATCCACTCCTGAATCTGGTCTGTGTTAGGGTAAGGAATTACCTTGCACTTGTAATAGTAAGTTCCATCACTTAATTGTTCCCCATTTAGATTTGATCCGTTCCAGTTTATTTCGGGGTCAATCGATTTAAATACAACCTGTCCCCATCTGTTCAAAATGGTTAATTCAACAGATTGAATGTATCTGTTTATTCTCGGAATAAAAAGATCATTAAACCCGTCCCCATTTGGTGTAAATGTATTAGGTAGTTCATATGCGGGACAATAATTGGCACAAATTTTTTCGAGTGGGGAACATTCAAGTCCCAAAGTATCATAAGCACTTACCTGATAGCACAATGGTTCGTTTCGGGTAATCATGTGTGTATATTTAGTAAGGTTTGGGTCTGCTATTTCAGTTAATATTTCAGAACTGCCATCCTTGTATATGGCATAAACCCTGTAACCGGCTATATCCTGTGAGGGGCAATTAAGATTTGGATTATTCCAACTAATTTCATTCACTTGAACAGGTGAATCTGGATTGCCTTCACAGGGTCCTTTTACCTGAAATACCGGACAACAAGGTGGAGTCGAATCCCGAGCCAGAATACAATACTCATTTGAATGATTAATCAACGGGCTTTCAATCCAGGGTATTCCATAATTCCCTTTCGCCTTTACTAAATAACAATACTCCTCACCATAAATAATGTCATGGTCCTGATAAGACCTGGAAGAGGTAGTGAATATAGAATCGTAGATTGCTGCAATTTTGTTCTTTTTAAATACCGTGTATTCATAATTATTCCAGGGAGTCGATTCGTCCCAGGTTAATAGCATAAATCCATTGTCATTTTTTACGATTAAGAATATACTTTCAGCGGTATCGGATTCAACTCTAAATTGATCACCCGAAATGATTTCGATTTTGTAAAAATGACTGGTTGAAGAAGTGTTTCTCAGACTGTCAATAAAAAGTGTATCTATAAAATTCCTTAAGCTGTTGGGGCTTTGTGTATAATCGGTTATTTCTGAAAAAATTATTGAGTTTTCAGAATGGTAAGCTTTTATGGTAAACGGAGGTGTTCTTTTCTGGTAGTCGTACTTTTCAGGATCCGGTTTTGTCCACTTGATCAATATTTTTCCATTCACCGGATTGGTGGTAAGTACATCAGTATTTAACAACAAAGGAGAATCAGTTGAAAGATAATCACACGTTTCATTGGAGGCTAAAGAGGGTGTGAAATTGTAAGGAAAGTTCCCGGGACTTAGTTTTGCAAATTCAGCTTGCACTCGGTAACAATATGCATTTCCTTTTAAGGCAGTACTGTCTAAAAAAGTAAACTTTAAATTATTAAGGTCGTTTACGAGGTAGGCCAATTGCTTATATGCGGATTGCTCAAGTCCCGGATTGCAAGTGTCCTGACGTAGAAATCCATTATTTATTTTGCGCCAAACCGAAAATCCCCTAAAGTCAGATGAATCCATTGTGCATTTATAAGGAGCATCCCAATAAAGTCTGATATTTTCATTTTCGTTGATGGAAGTTAGATTTTCAGGTGACGGCCCTATCACTTTAATCCTTATTACTCTTGTAGTGGTTAAACCTGAAGTATCAAAATAATTATCTACGGCTTTTATAAAAATGGAATATGGTTCTTTTCTTACATGATTGCAAGCAGTCATCCATTTGAAATTAATATTTACTCTCGGTTGATTGAATCCGGATGGAAAAAAAACCTGAGCCGGATTTTCCAAAAACAAGGGAGCTCCATCCACCTCAATTTTTACGCTTCCTCCTCTGGATCCTTTATCCGGATCCTCCACAAAAAAATTTAAATCTATAAGACTGCCCGCAATTACACAGGTGTCAAGAATGCCGGTAATTGAAGGTGGATTATTTTCTTTACAAGATTCCACAACCAAGATTTGCATGTCTCTGATGGTGGAACTGATCTTAATTCCCTTCCGATATTCAGAAATGGCAATCGCGATATTATACTCTCCTGCTCTTTGTGGAGACCTCCAAATAAAACTTCCGGTTTTGGAATCCAAACTAACAGTATTGTTGATCCCGGGACTTATCTGACTGGGTAATAGATAATTTGGGACAGCAGTGTTTGCAGCCATTAATGGAGTAACCAACTCAAATGAAAGACTGTCTCCATCTTCGTCATATGCAGATGGATTGTGTTCAAATACCTGATACAGACAGGCAATATCTATAGGTGCCTTCAGCAATATTGGGGAATGGTTTATTCCCTGAAAAGTAGTGTTGAATAATGTGATGGTAGACTGTATATAAAATGGAACATTGATGGAATTTGGAGGATCAACATTTAAAATGTTGTCAATTCTGTTGGGGTCCAGCATACTGATACTGTAAGTTCCTCTGCCGGGATAGGTATGTTCTGCTATGTAAATATTTTTTTTTATGTCATTGGGCAAAGGTTGACCATTGCCATTTGATCTTTTTACATTCGTAAAACTCCCATCTCCCCAGCTAATGCCTGAGCGTATCCCTGTCGGCTCCTACACTCGATGTTTTCGTATAGGTTACGAGGGTGGCTCTTATAGTCAGATTACTTAGTTGTATGTAAGTTATCTCTCCTGCTCTGTTGTGGGTGGCATACAAACCAACACCATTCAAAATGGCCAAAAAAAGTAATAATATTTTTCTTAAACGACGCCTTTTCACCCTTGATCTATTTTTAATCGATTAAGACAATGATGAAGACTATCTTTCCAATTCGGGATGTCAATGTTTAAGGTAGTTTTAATTTTTTCACAGTCTAACACACTGTATTTTGGTCTGGGGGCAGGAGCATTGAAAATTTCCGTACTGATAGGAATGACTTTCACTTGCATAACACAATGTTCAAAAATTTCACAGGCAAAATCATACCAACTTAACGAACCGGAATTTGAATAATGGAAAAATCCCTTCACAGAATCCATGCCTTTTTCTCTTAATCGACTCACCAGAACAACCAACATGTTGGCAAGATCAAATGCATAAGTGGGAGAGCCAATCTGATCATTGACGACCCGAATCTCAATATTTGATTTTCCTAATTTTAGCATGGTTTTTACAAAATTATGATCATAATAAGAATAAATCCAGGAGCTTCTGATAATAATCGCCTCCGGATCAGCAAGCGTTAACAATGCTTCAGCCTCAGCCTTGGAACGAGCATAAACGCCAATAGGATGGAGTGGGGAGTCTTCCTTAATTGGGGCAGAGGTTTCCGCATGAAAAACATAATCCGATGAAAAGTGAATAAACTTGATTCCTCTTTTGCGACATGCAATGGCCATCATTTGAACTGAGTTAGTGTTGATTTTATAACACATGTCCGGTTCCTTTTCGGCAAGATCAACCTTGGTATACGCGGCTGTATTAATGAGTATATTAGGTTGGTGGGCAGATAATATTTCTTCCGTTTTTTGAACTGAACTTATATCCCATTCTTGTCTGTCAAAGAATATCCATTTGATGTCACTCGATAATTTTACAAGGTTCTTTAATTCACTGGCAACTTGTCCATGAGCTCCGGTAACTAAAATAGTAAACATTCAGAAGTTGTAATATTTAATGCCAGGCCAATTAAGATCTTTGTCCGAAATAATTTGCTTTTCAATCGGAATCATCCAGTCTATATTAAGTGAAGTATCCATTGGATGTATTCCGGATTCGGAAGGTGCATGATAGAATTCATCACATTTGTAATTAAAAATACATCTTTCACTGAGTACTGAATACCCATGAGCAAAACCTTTTGGTATTAATAATTGCTTCTTATTTTCCATGGAAAGCAATATGGAAAAACTTTTTCCAAATGTTTTGCTATTTGGTCTCAGATCAACGACCACATCCAAGGCTTCACCATAACTCACCCGAACTAATTTGGTTTGTTGAAAAGGAGGTATTTGAAAATGAAGTCCTCGAATAACACCAAATTCAGATTGTGATTCATTGTCTTGGACAAAATGATAATTCAAATGATTCTGATCAAACAGATTCTTATTGTACGATTCCATAAAATACCCACGGGAATCAATGTGTACTTTGGGTTCAATGATGATCAAATCTTCCAAAGGGGTCTTGGTAAGTTTCATGACTATTTTTCTTTGAACAATAATCTGATGGGTACTCCGGTGAAATTATACAGACTTCTCAATTGGTTTTCGAGAAACTGCTTGTAACTGCCTTTGATCTCATCAGGATAATTTGAGAAAAAAGCGAACAGCGGATATTCTTTTTCTATTTGAGTAATATACTTGATTTTAATTAGGTGATTTCTGTAAGAAGGAGGGGGTATTTTTCCGATGGCTTCCAACATTTTTTCATTGAGGTCAGAGGTCTTTATTTTCTGGCTTCGATGTTTATATACTTCAAGTCCTTTTTCAATAGCTTGAAATACTCTTTGTTTTTCTTTAGCGGAAATGAACAAGATGGGAACATCATTAAAGGGAGCCATCTTATTCTTAATCGTTTGTTCGTATTCTTTAGCTGTGTTGGTAATTTTTTCAACCAGATCCCATTTATTGACCAAAATTACCAAGCCTTTGTTTCTTTTAATTACAAGGGATACAAGCTCCATATCCTGTGACTCAATTCCTAGGGTGGCATCAATTACCAGAAAACACACATCCGCTTCCTCTATGCTTTTAAAAGCCCTGATTACTGAATAAAACTCGAGGTCTTCGTGGACTTTAGCCTTTTTCCTGATTCCGGCAGTGTCAATAATTATAAATTGTTTCCCAAATTTATTGTATTCTGAATGGATCGGATCTCTTGTGGTGCCGGCTATATCGGTAACCATGTTACGTTCTTCATCAAGCAGAGCGTTAATCAGAGAGGACTTTCCAACATTGGGTTGACCAATAATGGCAAATTTTGGTAAGTCCGGTAATACCAGCTCTTCACTTGGAATTAATTCCGCTATGGCATCCAGCAACTCACCGGTTCCACTGCCTGTCATCCCGGAGACACAATACATTTCATCAAAACCTAAACTCCAAAATTCTTGTGCCAAAAGCAATCTTTCATGATTGTCCACTTTGTTAACTACCAGGAATTTCTTCTTGTCAACTCGGCGCAGTAATTGTGCGACAAACTCATCCAGATCTGTAATTCCGGTGGTAACATCAACCATGTAAATAATCGCACTGGATTCTACAATCGCTAATTCAACTTGTCTCCTGATCTGTGATTCAAATATGTCACTTGAATGTGCTACAAATCCACCTGTGTCGACGATGTAAAACTTTTTTCCATTCCATTCCGCAACATCATATATTCTGTCACGGGTCACCCCGCTTATGTCATCCACAATTGATTTTTTACGCCCAACCAGTCGATTAAATAAAGTTGATTTGCCTACGTTAGGTCTTCCTACAATTGCTACTGTAAATCTCATCTTAGTACTCCTGATTTTTCTAAAAAATTAATATCGTTCCGCCAATCTTTCCTGAGTTTAATGCTTAATCCAAGATAAGCTTTTTGCTGAAGAAATTGTTCTATTTCTATTCTTGATTTTATTCCCAACTCCTTAATCTTTGAGCCGTTTTTGCCTAAAAGAATTGGAATTTGACTTTGCTTATTGGTGTAAATGGTTGCCTCAATACTGGCCATAGGTAATTGATCATCCACTCCTTTACACTTGGTGATTTCGACAAAGGTACTAAAAGGGATCTCATCCTCAAACAAATAGTAGATCTGTTCACGTATTAACTCGCTTAAAAAAAACTTGATCGGTTTGTCACTGGCTATGTCATCTGAGAAATATGGTTCGTGTAAAGGAATTAATTCAAGTATCTGACTTCTCAGTTCCGCAACTCCTTCTCCGGTTAGGGCAGATACTAAAAAGCTGTAATCCAGGTCATTGTAAAATTCAAGGTCCTTTTTGACCTGCTCTAATTTTGATGCTGGTATCCGATCTTTCTTGTTGATGACCAGAATTTTCGGAATCGTTAACTTTTGACAGTCTTCAGTGAGCGTAAATGAACTTTCTTTTGGTCTGGTGCCATCAACGACCATGAGCAATACGTCCGCATCAGACTGCGATTCCCTGATTTTATCGTTCATCATCTTTTGCATTGGATAGTTTTCCTGCTCAATCCAACCAGGTAGATCTGAATAAATTACCTGTGTCTGGTTAAAATTGCAAATTGAAAATATCCTGGCTCTGGTTGTTTGTGGTTTAGGCGATACAATTGAAAGCTTGTGTTCGCTTAATGCATTGACTAAAGTCGATTTTCCACTGTTAGGCAAACCAACAATGTTCACAAAACCTGATCTATTTATTTTCGATTCCAAGAGGTGTTAAATTTTTTGATCAAGATATTCAAATAATATAGCAGGCGTCATTTTTCTCCAATTTAAGTCATTGAATTTTTTTCCAAAATTGGTATGATATTGTATTAAAGTCCTCTTCATCTCATCCTTTACATGATCCAGCACGTTGATGAAACAAATCCACCCACCTTCATCAGATATATCCTCCTTCCATTCTTCATAATAACAATCATCCGAACCGTGAAAATTTAAGACATTCTCACACAATAAAATAAAATACTTGATCTTGTGTTTGATCATCACATCAATGATATCTCTTTTGAGAAACATGATGTCATTTTCAATACAATCGTTCCATTCGCCAATCAATTCAATAATTGCGAATCCATCGGCGTAATCAACAAAAAGAATTTTTATGTACAAATTGGCAGATCCAAAATTATCCCACTGAGGGTGAACATAATAATTGTATATTTTGTTGGAGTACGTGAATTCACTATAAGTAACTTTATAAAAAGGTGACTTTTCATCTTCGGAACTGTTGTACAAGTCTCGCCAGAGGTAAAATGGTTCAATGTCATGCATACAGGTAAAAAATATAATAACAAAAATTATTTGAGAAAGATTCGAATAGTCCTGACGGGCCCTGAATCAACGGGAAAAACCAGCCTTTCTTTGGCTTTGTCAAACCATTACAAAGTTAACTTGATTCCTGAATTCAGCAGGTATTTTCTGACGAAATCAGTCGTCCCATACACTTTTGAAGAAGTTAGCCAAATGGCCTTGCAGCAAATCAAATTATCCGAGAATGCTCCATCCCATAACTCTTTTCATTTAGAAGATACCGACCTTCTGACCTATTTGGTTTGGCAAGGATTTAAATACGGATCAGTAGATCCTTACTTATTGGAAAACTGGAAGGGACATCAGGCAGATTTTTATTTGATGTGTGTTCCCGATGTCAAGTGGCAGAGCGATCCATTGAGAGAAAATCCGCTTCAAAGAACTGAGATAGCCAATTTGTTTATTAATTATTTGACAGCCAGTCAATTAGATTACGGTTACGTGACCGGTTCAGGAATTTCAAGGTTGAACAATGCAGTTTTTTTAATTGATCAGTTTATAAAAAAAACTA
The DNA here is from genome assembly GCA_016714365.1 of Candidatus Vicinibacter affinis. Taxonomy (NCBI): domain Bacteria; kingdom Pseudomonadati; phylum Bacteroidota; class Saprospiria; order Saprospirales; family Saprospiraceae; genus Candidatus Vicinibacter; species Candidatus Vicinibacter affinis. The sequence goes on from JADJNH010000005.1 coordinate 2,355,527, forward strand.
CCTTCGCCCCATAGGGGTGCCGCATCAGTGATTTTCACCGGCTGAGATTATACCCATTGAACCTGTACGGGTAATTCCGGGGAGGGATCAGGCTGGATGTATTGCCCTTTTAAAAGCCTGGTTTATGAAAAAAATTCTCTGTTTGCTTTGGCTGTTTTCTTTTGAATCAAATGCCCAGTCTTTTTTGTCGGGAAGGGTATTAGATGAAAATTCAGATCCCTATCAGCAAGTTTTAGTAAAAATTGAACAATTAAACAATTCAACTTGGACGGACAGCAAAGGGTATTATGAATTCAGGAATTTACCTTCAGGAACGTATGCTGTATCCGTCGATTATGGCTATGATATAGAATACAGACAAGTATTGATTGATAAATCCATTGTGACCTACGATTTTAACATCTCCAGAAGGATAAATTTTGAAGAGATCAACATAAGCTCCACCAAATGGGGGTCTGATGGTTTGGTCTCAACTAAAAAAATCACCGGGGAGGAAATATTAAAAAACAGAGACGATAAGGATCTTCCTTATATGCTGAATAATCTTCCATCCATTCAAGTTCAGTCTGATGCTGGGAATGGTATCGGCTATGCTGGTTTTAGAGTCAGGGGCATTGATCCAAATCAGATTCAGGTTAATTTGAATGGAATTCCCTTGAATGATGCAGAATCATCCAGAACGTATTTTGTAAATACTCCTGATTTACTAAGCAGTATAGATCGCATGGAGGTTTTAACTGGTTTTGTTCCCGGCAGAAGTGGACCGGGGGGATTTGGTGCATCACTGGATCTCAACCTTAACAAACTATATTTCAAACCATTTGCAAGAATTTCTACCCAATTCGGCTCATACAATTCCTCCATGTTTTCTGTAATGGCCAACACAGGATTATTTGAAGATGCCTACAATTTAGAAATAAGATACAGCAGACAAAATTCTAATGGATTTATTGAACGATCAGACAGCAGACTGAGATCACTTTTTTTATCTGGAGCAGTGATCAAGAAAAAATACAGCCTAAGATTAAATTTCATTCAAGGGTCTGAGTTAACTGGTCAGGCTTGGAATGGTCTTCCATATCAGTATTTCAATACGGACTCACTTTATACATGGAATCTTTCAGGTAGAGAAAAGTCTCCTGTACCTTATGACAATGAAGTAGATAATTACAAACAAACCCATTCCCAAATCTTTTACAACAAGTCATTTAATCGGAGTACAAATTTGGTATTCAATTTTAATTTTACCAAAGGAAGAGGTTTTTATGAAAATTTTAAATCCAACAATAACCTTGCTGATTATGGTTTGACCCACCCGGATACCATGCAGGCAGATTTGATCAGACGAAAGTGGTTGGACAATGATTTTTTATACAGTTATTTGGGGTTAGAGAAAGTCTGGAATTCCAGGTTTTCTTCAAGTTTTGGAATAGCCTATTCATTTTACAAAGGAAAACATTTTGGTCAGATTATCAGTACTTCCCTTTACAAAGTGGGCGGACTAGGTCTAAACTATTACTTCAATACTGGAAAGAAAAACGAAATGAGTTATTTTTTCAAATCCAGCTATGGCATTAGTTCAAAAGTAAAGGCTGTTTTTGATTTTCACCTCAGATCTGTAAACTACAACGCGATGGGTACAGATGATTCCTATGGTGCGATAAATATTACCCAGCAAATAAATTTAGCAAATCCTAAATTAGCCTTTATTTATATTCTCTCAGACAAAATACAAGCCAGCTTCTCTTCTGCATATTATGAGCGGGAACCATATAGGGAAGAACTGTTGAGCAATCCAACATTAGGAAAAGAAAAATTGGTTTGTTTGGATGCAGGTTTTATTTGGAGTATCGCAAAATTTAAAGCAGCTGCAAACTTGTATCACATGGAATATCGTGATTATTTAGCACCTAATGGAGATCTCAACGATACCGGAGATCCTTTGAGAGTCAATATTCCTAAAGCTTTTCGCAGTGGGGTAGAGTGTAATGTAGATTTTTTACCTGTCAGATTTATAGGAATATCTTATCAGGTAAACATTTCAAAAAATAGGGCCAGAAATTTCAATGAAAAAATTCCGGTTTTCGATGGCAACTACACACAAGTAGGTGAAATAATAAGATTTTCTGCATCCACGCCTCTGGCTTTTTCACCTTCACAGATCCATGGGGTAACTATAAAATTTAATCTATTGGAAAGGCCGAAGCGCTCTGAATTGCTTCAGATTTTATTTAATACAAAATTTGTCGGCGCTCAGTATCTTGACCTTTCAGGAAAAAATGAAGCCATGATTGAGGCGTATCATGTAGAAATGTTGAAACTTCAATATGGAAGAATGATAAAGAAAGCCAATCTGAATGCCTACATACAGGTAAACAACCTAACCAATCAAAGATACACTTCTCACGGATGGTTTAGTAGATTTGGTAGTACAACATCATTGGATCCAAACACAGACCCATACCTGGGCACAGAGGATCAGAACATCTATTATTATAAAGGTTTATTCCCACAAGCTCTCAGACATTTTAGCTTGGGAATAAATCTCACATTTTAAAATCGGTAGGTAAGGCCGATTCTAAACTGAATAGGTAAATCTACTGATTCTTTGGGTGCTAAGAAGTCATACATCAGATACAATTCATAAGAAAAAATGCCACCGGCATTGTAGCCCAATCCTGCATAAAAATGTTCATTCCAAAGTCGTCTTGTTTCCAATTTGTTATCAGGACTGAGACCAACAATTTCTGATTGACTGATCTGTGAATATTCGATGTGAGAAAATAAATATTTAAGAAATTTCAGACGATTGAATGCTCCAAGTCCAAAATTGAATGCATTGTATTTCCAAACATCCGGTGCCGCATCAAATCTTCCTCCTGCATAAGAAAACTCTAACCTGGGACCAACTGAAATCCAGCTGTTCAATTTATAGCCAACCAATGGAGAAAGCCCTAATTCAAAAACATTGCCGACCACTCCGTTGCCAATAGATGCCTGGTAAAATTGTAAATTAAAACCACCGCCAAACCAAAGATGGTCGATTAAATGATATTCTTCCTGACCTTTCTTGGAAGACTTTGATTTGGAGGATTTTGTATTTTTTGAAGATTGCCCAATAATTGGATTCATACCAACCATGCAAAAGGACAATATGGTCAAAAGAAGTGCTGATTTTATTATTTTTAACATTATGTGTAAGTTATTGAATATTAATTTATTATAAATTCAATAGTAAAATATTTGAACGGTATTCAGAACTTGTGGCCTGCAAAAATGAGATTTTTTTTAATTTGTGGCGTTTTAAATGCAAACAAAAAAATATGAAATCCGGAATTTTGACTTTTTTTATTTTGTTGGCCTGTCTTTTTGGCCTTAATGCTCAGACTTTTAATGCAAAACAGGTTCAATCCTCCGCAAAACCAACCTTGGATAGGATTTTTAAGCATTACGAGGTCGTAACATTAAATATCAAAGAAATCCAATCCTCCTTAAACACCCGTTCAACTGTGAAAAAAATGCAGCTTGATCTGGGTTCAAAATCCTGGCCTTTGGACCTTTTTGAATATGATTTATATGGAAAGGATTTCTATTTGTCTGTATCTGACGACCAAGGCGTAACAAGGAGACCAAGAAATAAGGAAATCAAAACCTATAAATCCATTTTAAGAACACCAAGGGGAGGTTGGGGTTGTCTTACCCTTACCAACGATTTTTTCAACGGACATGTTGTAGATGCTGGCCAAAGTATCTATTTTGAGATGGTCTACAGTCTTGACCCAAATGCGCCTAAGAATGAAGTGGTCATTTACAATGAGTCTGATGTGATTCGCAATTCTGGAATAGCCTGCGGATTTGAAGAATATGAAAAAGCGATGCACTTAAATCCTAATGAAGTGCATACCAATGAAATCAATTCAAGAGGTGTATGCAGAAGCGTGGACATTGCCTTATCCTGTGATAAAACATTACATGACAATAAAGGGGGAATTCCACAGGCAGATGCCTTTATGACTTCTGTACTGAACAATGTTCAAACAAATTATGACAATGAATTTGCAGACGCTGTAGAATTTACCATCAGCACCATATTTGTGGCCTCTACTGTTGGAGGGGATCCATGGAATGGTTCATCTACTATAAATCAACAACTTGATCAGCACAGGTCTTGGGGCAACAGTGGCGGATATGGTGGAGCAAGTTATGCAGTGGCCACTAACTGGTCTAAGAAGTGGTCCTCCGGAGCAATCGGTCTTGCGTGGTTGTCAGCAGTATGCAGCAGCTTTAGGTATAATGTATGCAGTGATTATGGTGGTAGTGTTGGTGGAGGTTTGAGAGTGCTCCAGGCTCATGAGCTAGGTCACAATTTTAGTTGTCAGCATGATGCTGCAGGTTCTAATACCATCATGGCACCTTCAGTTAATGGATCAAATACCTGGTCTTCTAATTCTATATCTTCAGTAAATAATTACCTTCCAGGTCTTGGATGCCTGGGCACTTGTTCAGCCGGTGATGCACCGGTCGCCAATTTTAAAGGGGTTCCAACCTTAGTTTGTGCAACAGGTAAAGTACAATTTACTGATTTGTCTACAGGTACGCCCTCTTCATGGTTGTGGACTTTCCCGGGAGGTTCTCCTTTAACATCCACCCAACAAAATCCTTTAGTAACTTATTCCAACAAAGGGGTTTATGATGTGACGCTGAAGGTTACCAACCAGTTCGGGTCAAATGAAGAAACTTTTAGTCTTTACATAGATGTAGAGGCTAAAGCTGTTCCAATTTTTACTACAAATGTTACAGACAGAGATCTTACCACCACCAATAATTCCCTAAATGGAGATTCCTATTTATGGTCATTTGGGGATGGAAACAAATCTACTGAATTCGAACCCTATCACACCTATGCCGAAGATGGGGTGTATACAGTTGAACTTGCCGTTACCAATCGTTGTGGGACAGTCAAAAAAAATGTGAAGGTTAATGTGGTAACCCCCAATGAAGCTAATTTTTCATCCGATGTACAGGATGGTTGCTCTGTGCTTAAAGTAAAATACAAGAATCTTTCTTCCAAAAATTCAAATACGTTCGAATGGGAGTTCCCTGGTGGAAATCCATCAAAATCAACATTGAAGGAGCCCGTTGTAACCTATACCGAAAAAGGGCAGTTTGATGTTAAATTAACAGCCTTTAATTCGAGATATCGACATACAAAATACGAAGTTAAGTACATTAAAGTCGACAGCACACCTATTTCAGATTTTGAAGCTGGCGCCCCATTGGGTAACCTGATTAAGTTTACAAATAAATCAATTGATGCAACAACATACGCATGGGATTTTGGAGATAACTCAAAAAGTTCCGAAACAGAGCCTGAGCATAATTTTCCTGGGCCGGGTAAGTACAATGTTTGTCTGATCAGTACCGGAAAATGTGGAAAAGACACAACTTGTCAGGAAGTTGAAATTAGCACCACTTTAAATTCCAGATTCTCCATAGACAACGCAAAAGGTTGCGTGCCATTCGAAGTACAATTTAAAAACAATTCGACAGGGGCTGCAAGCTATGAATGGAGCTTTCCTGGTGGAAATCCAAGTACCAGTACAGATCCCAATCCAAAGGTTACATACGATAAAGTGGGTATCTACGATGTTACACTAGTGGCAATCAACGGCTCTGACAAATCTACCTTAAGTCAAACTTCGTTTATTAATGTAGGGGCGGCTCCAATTGCAGAATATCAATCAGTAGTTTCAGGCTATGCAGTTTCCTTCGCCAATACCTCCAAAAATGGAGGAACTTATTTATGGAATTTCGGTGATATGGAAACCAGTACGGAAGAAAACCCTACACATACCTACAAGGCAGAAGGGGAATATGAGGTTACCATGACTATGACCAATGATTGCGGAATTTCAGAATTGAAGCAAAGAGTCATCGTTTACCTGATTCCAAAAGTTAATTTCTCTTCTTCCAAAACCCGTATTTGTGCTGGCGATCAAGTGAATTATGTGGATGAATCTTCCAAAGATGTAAACGATTGGAATTGGCAATTTGAAGGGGGGAAACCGGCTACTTCGATTGATAAAAACCCATCTGTTACTTATGAAAAGCCGGGAATTTACGCAGTGAAACTAACCGTCAAAAATACCAATGGAGAAAATTTTATAACCAAAACAAATTACATTGAAGTTATTTCTTCTGTATTGTGTCCAGACAAGACTGGTAAAAAAAGGAAGGTTCAATTAGGAGAAGAAGCTGATCCGGCAAAATCTATCAACAATAGAAATCGATTCAATGCCGAAGTAAATATTTTACCTAACCCGAATAATGGAATTTTCAACATTTCATTGGGACCAATTTCTGCAAATGCTAAAATTTCATTGATACTCACAGACATGATGGGACGTGAATTATATGTCAACAGTACACCAGAGATACAGGGAGGTTTCATTAGCATGCATTTAAATTATTTAGAGTCAGGTACTTATGTTCTGCAATGCAAGCTAGATTCTGACATTGTAACCAGAAAACTGGTAATCACTAAATAAAAATAATTTTACATAAAGAATAAAAAAGCCTTATCGCATCGATAAGGCTTTTTTATTAGCCTAAACAACATTATTCATCATTCGGGTGTCTTAGTTATATTGGTGTTCGATGATTATTTTAAAGGCTAGATTCCTTTCGAAAAAAGCTATTAAAATAAACTATCTTGTAAAGTTTAGTGGAAGAGCCGTAATTCAAGCAACTTCCTATTTGATATTAATTTTTTTGATAATATATTTAATTTTGGATTTGTTTTCGTTTATAGAGTTTGAATAGATTTATTGCAATACTTGTCTTTTGTTTTGTTTTGGCAATTGAATTGTCGGGGCAGTGGTGCTGCATTGATACGAATTTAGTGATAAAAGATAATCTAACTCAGTCGCTAAGACTCCAAATTTCAGGTGCGATAAACAATGATCTGGCTACTACTTCTCAGGGCCTGTGTGGTGTTCGTATAAAATTTGATCATAAATTCATAGGTGATCTTACTATCAATTTAACTTCTCCGTCAGGTCAGACCATTGGACTAATAGGTCCTGTAGGAGATTCTGGTTTTACGTTTTTTTCAAAGTGGAACGTAACCTTTGTTCCATGTGCCCAAAAGGCAGTGCCGGATGTTGGCTTTAAAGCAAAATGGGATAATCTTCAGTTTTGGGGTATTCTTGGGCAGTTTTTTAATGGCACTTATTATCCTAATAAGGGATGTTTGGAAGACTTTGATTTAGGCAGTGTGAATGGTACCTGGACGCTTACCCTAATTGATAATGACAAGGGTTATGAGGGAAATATTGAAAGCTTTTGTCTTTTGTTTTGTGACAATTCTGGTATTTCTTGCAATACATGCAGCCCGAATGGAGGGTATTTTGATCAAACCTCCATTAGTTATTGTGAAAACAGTCCGGATCTAAACCTACTCATTCGACCCATCCAACCAAGCTTCATTCCGGATTCGACAATTTATGCATATGAGTTTTTAATAAGTTCCGGTGACCTTATAAATCAAAAGACAAATTCACTTGATTTTAGAAATTACCCTCCCGGCAATTATGAGATTTGTGCGATTTCATACCTTAAGGCTGACAGTTTGAAAATACCGAAAGGAGGTCAGGGAACTAAATTATCGGAATTCAAAAATGACTTGGCGGCAAACAGAAGTGGAACATGCGCAGAATTGTCTAAAAATTGCATCGATCTTAAAATCAACAAAGTTCCACCAACGCTGGATTTTAATGCTTTTATTTGTCGAGGCGATAGTTTTATACTGGACAGTATTTCCTATTTTTTAGAAGGAATTTACTCAATTAAGTATACTTCACAGGATGCCTGTGATTCAATTGTGAATTTGAATTTAAAGTTTGTAGATTTAAAAGCTCAAATTGTAAATCCTTTGCCGGAGATTAATTGCTTAAATCCGGTTGTAACCTTGGATGTGTCAGGATCCACTTTACCTCCAGGAACTGAAATTAAGTGGACAACACCCGATGGACAATTTTCAGATCTTTCTGATTTGCTCAGACCCAAAATTAATAAGGCAGGGACTTATAAAGTTTTACTAACCAAAGGTCAATGTGCTGATTCTCTGGAATTCTCGATTGCCAAAACTGGGACACCACCAGAATTGCAAGTTACAACTGATACACTCAACTGTTTAAAATCTTCAATTGTTGCCAAGGCCAATACGAATGTAATCAATCCATTCTGGGTTTGGCGTGATAACCTGGGGAATGTTTTGAGAAATTCCGATACACTCACTATTAATAAACCGGGAATATATTCAGTTCAAGTAACCGACCAATCAGGGTGTTCAAATCTTCAGATAATAAATATATTGGAAGATAAAACACGGCCGGTAATTAACCCATTGGCAACGACTATTACTTGCCGAATGGATTCATCTTTATTGACCTTTACGAGCTCAGACAGTATTCTAAAGTACAGTTGGTCAGGTCCTTCAATGGTGTACAATTCAGGTCTGATTAATTATGTTAAAATTCCAGGATTGTATAAACTCGAGGCAACTGGTAAGAATGGCTGTGTTGCAGAAGAATTTGTACAAGTGAAAGAGGCCATAAATATTCCTGACTTTAAATATGATGTGGATACATTGACTTGTTCTGATAGTCTGGTAAGAATTATTCCGATAATAAATTCTCCTTTGGAATTAATTGAATTTTCCGGACCGGACAGTTTTATTACCAATGAATTTGCACCATGGGTAAATAAGTCCGGAATTTATAAGGTAAAAATAATTGATACTGCTGGCTGCACATTGGATACCTTTTTAATAGTTCCTGAAAATAAGGAAGCGCCGGAATTTAGTTTGCTTGGAGAAGAATTAAATTGCGGGGAGGACAGTATTCAAATAATGTTAAATCATACCAACTTTCCTTTACAAGCATTTCAATACAGTTGGGATGGGCCGATTGGTTTTATTTCAAATCAGCAAAACCCATGGGTAAGACAAAAAGGAAATTATAAAGTTATTGTCACTGCTCCTAATGGTTGTGTTTCAGAAGATACCATCACCATATTCGAGGATAAGAACAGACCGGTAATTGATCTGACTGCACCTGAAATAAATTGTAGAGATACCTCCATTAATATTCAATCCAATTCAGCAACAGCCGTTCAATTTAATTGGCGTGGCCCATCCAACTTCATCAGTTCTCAGAAAAACCCATCCATCACTCAAGGTGGAATTTATATGGTCACGGTAACTGCCGCAAATGGATGTACCTCAGAAAAATCTATTGAAGTTATTGAAAATAAAAGATTGGGGATCGGGAATGTTCGAGGGGATACAATTAATTGCAATCGGGATTCATCCTTTATTTTTGTCCAAACGGTTGTACAAATAGACACTTTTGAATGGTCGGGTCCATTGAATTTTAGTTCATCCACTTTAGAGCCTACAGTTGGAATAGGTGGTTGGTATTATTTATTTGCCAGAGCAATCAATGGTTGCATTTCACGAGATTCTGTATTTGTTGTAGAAGATACCATGAAGCCCGCAATCCTCTTAGAAGCTGACTCCATCACCTGTGATAAGGCATTTGCCAATATAATCACAACTGTAAATGATTCAATTGCAGATTTTATTTGGGTGTTGCCGACTATGGATACTTCAAGAACCCAAAATTTGCGAACTAATTTAGAAGGTATTCATACTTTGTATGTAACAAGTTCTAATGGTTGTTCTAATTCAAAAGAAATATTTATCCAATCCTCAAAGGACAAACCTATATTGAATTTAATGTCTGACACCATTACCTGTAAGTCCAATGCAGCATTTATTCGAAATTCTTCATCCAGTGCAACTGATCGCTATTTATGGGAGCGCCCGGATAAATCAATTGATACAAATAAAATAATCACCACTGATATCACTGGATGGCATTTAGTGACCGTAACTAATTCATTGGGCTGTATCAATGTGGATTCTATTTTTGTAGTAAGTAATGTAGTTAAACCGTCCATTTCATTCTCAGATACCTTTTTTAATTGTAAAAATGTTCAAAATGCCTGTCTCAAAATTTTAAGTACTTCAACTTTGGATTCTATAGATTGGACGAATCCAATGGGTGTAAAAAGTTCAGGTAATGAAATTTGTAATCCCTTATCCGGATTTTATAAAGTGACTGTGTCAGATGAATTTGGATGTAAAAATTCGGATTCAGTTTTTGTAAAATACGATACTAACTTTTCAATAATATCATTTAGCCTGGATACCATTAATTGTAAAGTGTCTCATGCGACTTTAAATTTAATAACGCAAGATTCTGTTTCCAAAATTGATTGGTTTGGCGCTTCAAACGTAATTCCAGTTTCAAGAAATAAATATGAATTTGGTTTGCCAGGACGCTACCTTGCCAGAATTGAAGGTGTAAATTTTTGTACATTGGATACCTTTTTTGATGTCAGGGCAGATACTTCAAATCCAATTTTTATTCTCACCGCGGATACTATAAATTGCTCACAACCAAGAGCCATGTTAAAAGTCGTTTCAATTGATTCAAACTTAAATTTCAATTGGACATTTCCAGATGGAACCCAGTATTTTGGAAATCCGGTAACGGCATTAGAAGGAGGCATACATTTCGTTAAGGTAACCTCACAAAGAAATTATTGTTCTGGATTTGATTCAGTTAGAGTGGTTGTAGATACTATACATCCCGATGTATTTGCCGTTGATGCATCCCTGCCTTGTAATTCAGATTCTATTCAATTAAAGGTTAGCTCGAATTGTAGTGATCCAATTTTTATTTGGACCGGTCCAAATAGATTTTTTGCCTCTGAACAAAATCCTTTTGCAAAGGATACTGGAACCTATAATGTATTTGTTATTTGTAAGAACAAATGCTCTGCGCAAACGAGTATTAAATTGGATAATGTTAAGACATTTCCGAATTTTATAGTTTCCGGAGGTGCAATTAACTGTTTGCAGGATTCTTTGCAATTGAAGCTGCAGATACAAAGTCAGGATTCACTAATTTCCTGGAGAGGGCCATCACAATTTTTTTCAAAAACTTCTGAGCCATTTGTCAATATTCCGGGAGCTTATACAGTCAGTGTTATCAATCTTGATGGATGTCGAAAAGACAGTACTGTTTTTGTTTCAATGGATACCTTAAAACCAGATTTTACAATTTTTCAATTGGATTCATTTAAATGCAATCAAAGACAAGTAAGACTTTTGGGGTTGGTGAATGATTCTGTGTCCGTTTTTGAATATTTATGGTCCAGTATCAACGGAAGAATCGTAAGTATTAATAATGTTAATACAGTTTTGATTGAATCTGAAGGCGAATATGAACTCGAGGTTAAGAATAAGTTGAATGGTTGTGTTTCGACTAGAAAATTTGTGGTCAATGAGGCTTCAAGAAGTCTCGACGGAGTAGAAGTGGTAATCGATGGACCTAGTTGTTTTGGAATTGAGGACGGAAAGATTTTAGTGAAAAATGTGCTTGGCGGAAAGCCACCTTATTCAGTCTCCCTGGATGGCTTGAACTTTAATTTAAATACAGAATTCAGAAACCTCCGTCCAGGTAATCAAAGGATTTACATTAAAGATGCATTTGGTTGTACTTATGATACTTTAGTGACTATTGTTGAGAAACCAGAGTTGAGTTTAAAAGTATTCAAGGATACCACTATTTTATTGGGACAAACAGCATTTATAACAGGCTTCACCAATGTGGATACCAATCTGGCAAAGAAGATAGAATGGATGCCATCTGAATCAATATTTTGCCCAAACTGTATAGAGACCTATGCTAAGCCATTAAAAACTACACGTTATAGGCTACACATTATTGATGAAAATGGTTGTGAGATTTCCGATGATCTTACCATATCAGTAATTACGGAGCCCAGGATTTTTATTCCGGATGTCTTCAGTCCAAATGGCGATAAAATTAATGATCAGGTAAATTTGGTAACTGGAGAGGATATACTGAAGGTAAAAAAATATGAGATCTACGACCGATGGGGGAATAAAGTTTTTGGGGCCTATGATTATGATCCTAAGCAAGTAGAATTAGGATGGGATGGGACTTTAAATGGTCAGGCTGTTAACCCTGGCGTTTTTGTTTATTTAATTGAGGCCCTTTCAGTCAATGGAAGTTCGGTTTATAAAAAAGGAAGCCTGACTCTTGTCAGATAGAATAAAAATTTAAATTTATTTTTTAATTAGTTGATAATTAATGCTCTAGCTTAAAATTTAGTTTTTTGATCTCTAAATTTAAAATTTTTCATTAAAAAAATCTTCAGCGTTGCAACGGATATCATATTTGTGGGGTCTTATTGTTAGCCGAAAAGATTGGCCTGATTATAGTTAATTCGTTAATAGGTTTGCTGGAACATATGAGTTGTATTTTTAATCTTAATATATTCTTGCAATTTTATTTGTAAATTGTTGTTAATCAGTGTACTTTTATTCGGCTTTTCAGGAGCTCGTATATAATTTAATTTAATGTATAAGTCAAACAAAAACAATATGAATAAAATTTTACTCTCCTTTGTGATTGGATTTTTTTCCATCTGGAGTTTAGAACTTACTGCACAATGCACCCCGCCATCAGCGGATGAATGCGAAGACGCCAACGTTCTTTGTTCATTAGATGAGGTAAATGGGTACACCTGCCAGAATACAACTTATTCCAATCCTACCGGTTGTTCGCCACTCTGTCCATCAGGTGGGGGAGCTCATAATACCGGTTGGTGGGCATTTGTGTGCGATGGCGGACCAGTGACCATTACAATTACTTTTAGTAACTGTTCCGTAAATGGTACAGGTGTACAGATGGGTATTTGGGGGGATTGCGATTGTAATGAATCCATTGTATGTAATCCAAATTGTAATGGTGCTGGGTCATTTACTTTGTCTGGTAACCTTACTGCTTGTAAAACATATTATCTGTTTGTGGATGGATGTTCCGGAGACGTATGTGATTTTACCTTGACAACTTCAGGTGGTTCAGCCCCAATGTTGCCACCTTTAGGTAATATCATGGGCCCTCGCGATGTCTGTAAAGGTGCTTGCAATATTAAATACACCATCAATACGGGTGGAGCCTGCGATCCTACTTATGAATGGACCTTAGATGGAACAGAAATCGGAAGTGGATTGGGCGAAGTAACTTTGGACTTTCCGGATGAAGGTGATTTCCAGCTTTGCGTTACAGCCTACATCGGTAACCCACAATCAGGTTCAATTTGTGACCAGGATGGTCCGAAATGTATCACCATTCGCGTAAGACCAATTGCCGATAAGGTAGGTCCTCCTTGGACTTTGTGCAACGAACGAATACCATTTAATTGGCATGGTGAACAGATAAGCGCAACTGGTGAATACCGACATGAATTTACTGATCGGGCAACTTGCTGTAAGTTTGACTCCGTGCGCCAATTCATTGTGCTCGAAGTCCCGGAACCTCCGGATGTATACCATTTAGGTTGTGATAATAATGATGTCTATATTGACCCAACCACGAGACAGGTTTTTAGTACCTGCCAAAACGGAAAAATTGTCAACTTGCCAAAATCAACAGATCCATGGAGATGTGACAGTACCTACAAACTAACTGCTATATTTTTGGATTACAATGTCACTTTTAGAGAGTATTGTATTGGTGGTAAATTAGAAATTCAACCAAGAGTTATCGATCGTACCAAAACTTGTGGAGCCGCCGGCTTGTCTACAGATATAAGTTACAAATGGTTCTTAAAAAATGATCCAGCCAAAAAGGCAATCGGCAACGATGAAATTCTTACAGATGTAGAGAAAAAAGATGACTATTGTGTGGAAATAAAGGTATTGGCAAATCTTGGAGATAAGGCAATCGTTTGTTTTTATGAATTCTGTGAGCAGTTTGATGAAGATCAATTCAAGCCTAAAAAGGTATGTCCTAAAGGTGATTTGCAGGTTTGTAAGGGTAAAACGGGTATTTATTATATAGATACTATTTTGCCAAATGATGTTTATTTCCTAAACTGGAATGTGAGTGGAGGTACAATCCTTACAAAAAATGCTTTTGATACCACCGTTATTGAGGTATTGTGGAATACAAATGCGCCAATAGGAACTGTTTGTTTCAATTTTGAGTCCAATTGTGGTCCAAGCCCTGAGTGTTGCATTGATGTGGAAATAGTTCCTTCTCCTGCTCCTGATGCTGGGCCGGTAATTTCTGTTTGTGGTCTGTCCACGAGCTTCCAAGGTAAAAAAGATGTTGGAGGTCAATGGACTAAAATTTCAGGACCTGGCAATGTTACGTACAGTGATCAGTTTGATGATAAGTCTTTAGTTACGGTAGATCAATACGGAACTTATGTTTTTGGTTATACGGAAACACGCTTAGGTTGTATTACAACTGATTCTACCACCATTAACTTTAATGATACTCCTATCAAAAGTCCAGCAAATTATATCTGTAATTCCAATAACAAAGACTACACTTTTAATTTTCAAATTTCCGGAGGTAAGAGTCCATATACAGTTATAAAAGGAAATGGAACGGTAAGTCCTTTAGGTGTCTACAATTCAGGAGTCATCTTAAACTTGGCCAACGATACAGTTATAATCAGAGATGTGAATGGTTGTGAATTTACTTTCATTCATGTCTATGAGTGTAAATGCACCAACAATCTTGGTAATCTGGATAAGACCCAACAAATACTTTGCGAGGATGGTGTCGTGGTCATAAACTATGATGCATCCGGTCAGATCCTGGATCCAAGTCCGAATAAAGACACTATTATATTCTTTATTTACACGGATCCGAATAATCCTTATAGTTCAAGAATTAGAGACATCAGTTCACTTTCTATACCTTATGATCCAAGTTTCGTTTATGGACAAACTTATTATGTAGGAGTTATTTTGGGACGTACAGACAACAAAGGTGGAATTGATCAAATTAAAGGTTGCCTGAGAGTAGATGGTGGCGTTCCATTTGCCTTCTACAAAATCCCTTCACCAAACGCAGGTCCGGATGATGCAATTTGTGGACGGGTATATGATCTAGGTGGTTTCCAATCGATCCCGGGATCTCGAATTGAATGGAGATTGGTACAGGGACCTACTCCAAATTCAGGTGTATTGTTCAACAACACACTTGATCCTGCCAGTCAGGTAAGTGCTTTGGGTGATTTCGGAACCTATGTTTTTGAATTGGAAGAAAACAACAATGATATATGCATCCAGAAGGATGTGGTAAGCATCACATTTAATCCTTCTCCGGAAGTAAGAAATGTGGAACCAAGGTGTATTGCTTTTGGCGCACCTGGTTCTAAAGATGGAAAATTCATTGTCGAAGCTGATTTGATGAGTGGAAGGCCGCCTTATACATTGATTACTGCCAAAGGTTCCATCAATGGTAACAAATGGGTTTCCGATACGCTTGCAAGTTTGGACACTTTCAGTATCCAAATTCAAGATGCGAATGGATGTATTTCTCAGTTGACCATTGATATTTATAATTGTAATTGTGACCCAATTGATGCTGGAAACCTTGACAGTTTGTTAACACGTGTTTGTGAAGATGAATGTGTTCCAATTAAGAATTTAATTCCAGAAAGCATTAATACCGCAGAAGATGTAGCCATTTATATTTTACATAAAGGTTCTTACAATGACCCTTCTACAGTGTTGGATACATTATATTCAATTAATGACATCATTTGTTTCGACAAAACCAAAATGTTATTGGGCGTAGAAACTTATTACATAACCAGGGTGGTTGGGGAAGACCTTGCACCAAGGGATGGAGTAGTTGACATAAAAGATCCTTGTAAGCGCATTTCTAATAACCAGCCAATCATTTGGGAACCATATCCTTTAGCTGATGCTGGATTAGATAAAGACATTTGCGGACTTACTTTTCCATTAGATGCCAATCTTACTTTAGGTAACGGAACCTGGCGTCAAATAGGTGGAAATAATGCAATATTTGCGGATCCTAATGCACCTTCTACCACTGTTACAGTGCCTGGTTATGGAACCTACAACTTTGAATGGGCAGTCTTCAATTATAATTGTGACGCCTATGATTCTGTTTCTGTTACTTTCTTGGATGCTCCAGAATTTATTGACAATACCTATACAGTAGAGTGTGACAATACAGCAGAAAACTATCGGGTAAGGATAACATCAAGAAATGGTAACAGACCTAGCTGGAATATTCAAGGGGAGCATTCTGTTAATGATCCTTTGGCAGGTAACTTTGAAGCCGGAGATCGTTGGTTGACTGACTGGATCCCTCAAGGGAATGCATTCCTATTGACCATTCGTGATAAAAATAATTGTTTGGTAGATTCATTCCAGGCTGTTGAGATTTGTAATTGCATCACAGATGCAGGAGTTTTAACTTTGGCTCCAAACAATCTTTGTTTTGATGCAGCTGCACAGGCCAACTATACAGTAGCGCCTGGGGTATTAGATGGAAATGATATTTTTAGATATGTACTTTATGACGGCCTTCCTGGTAATCCAAGAGGTGGCTCCATCATTAGTTTTAATGACAATGGTAGATTTGTTTTTAACCCTGCTACCATGCAACTTGGTAAGACGTATTACATAGCTGTATTTGTTGGAAATATTGATCCTACAACGGGTAATGTGAACTTTACTGATCGCTGTTTGGACAATACTCCAGGTGTTCCTGTAGCATGGTTCTCTTACCCGGTCGCAGCTATCAGCGGACCTACTGAGTTGAATTGTAAAGTCACTTCAATTACTTTAAATGGAGCAGTTTCTACCAGCGGTTCAGGTGATCAGTTGGCTTTTAACTGGACGACTTCAAATGGACAATTTGTAAATCCTGGTCAGGTTACAGGCTCAACAGTAGACATTAATAGACCTGGTACTTACAATCTGGAAGTAGTTGACCCTAGAGCTGGCTGCAGACATCAAACTAGTTTTGTAGTTACTCAGGACATTGTTAAACCTAATGTTGATATTAAAACTCCTGGAGTTTTAACCTGTGACGTTAAAACACTTAACCTTGATGGAACAGGTTCATCAACTGGGGCTATTTATCAGCCGACTTGGTCCGGTCCAGGAAATCTTATTGGCGGAAGTACCTATTCTCCGACTATAAATGCTGTTGGAACGTACACTTTGATGGTTGAAAATCTGAAAAATGGTTGCGTGGATCTCAAAACGATTAATGTAACGGAAGATGTAGCTCTGCCTGTTGCTGATATCAGTCAAAAAGGAAATCTGACTTGTTCTGTTAACCAAATCCAATTGGATGCTTCCGGCTCGCGGGCTAATTCAGGAACCATAGGTTCATTTACCTGGGTAGGTAGCGTTCTTTCTGGACAAGGAACCAATACGGTAACAGTTGGTAAGCCAGGTGGAACATTTATAGTAACGATAAAAGACAGTAAAAACGGTTGTATCGATTCAGATACAATAGATGTAACTGAAATTGGAAATCCATTAGCTGATTTACTGGTGGATCCGGTTAATCCAAAATGCTTTGGAGAGCGTAATGGTACCATTACCGTTAATCAAGTGTTAGACGTTAATAACCAACCTTTAGGTAATTTACAGTTTTCATTTAATGGTGGACCTTACACTTCCAGTAAGTCATTCAATAACTTGGGTCAGGGTTCTTATAAGATTTCTGTTAAAGATCCTAATGGATGCTTGTTGGAAAGAACTTATAATCTTATAGAACCAGGAAAATTGGGTATAGAAGTGATCAAGAGTATTGTGGTTGATCAGGGTTCTTTGGTCAGGTTGGATTCGCTGTTACTTGCACTTCGTGGAGGAACTTCTACAAATGGAGCATACAAGGATACAACTTGGTTCAACATTGATCAGCAAGTGGACTGGGAAAGTAAGTTGAATTATTTGGCGGATACTACCAGAGAATTCCTAATCACAGGGATCGATCAAGCTGGTTGTGAAATCAGCGACAGAGTTAGAGTCTTGGTTAGAATTATTAAAGATGTGTGGTGGCCAACTGTCATATCTGCTAATGGAGATAATCTGAATGATCATTTCAATGTTTATGGTAAACGAGTTAGAAATGTAAGATTGCTTCAGATTTACGACAGATGGGGCTCACAGGTCTATTCTCAAACTAATCTTCCTGATGGTAATACAAACAGATCTGTTGGTTGGTCTGGTGACTTTAAAGGAAAGAAAGCTCTTCCAGGGGTATATGTTTTCTATGCAGAGATAGAATATGAAGGATCTACTGGATTTGAGAAAGTAAAAGGAGAGTTTACTCTGCTTCGATAAAAATTTTAAATTGATTTTAAAGGCCTCCAATTGGAGGCCTTTTTTTTTGGGATAATTTTTAACCTTTCAAAATTTTCTGCTGCTCAAAATCATCCATTGAAATGATATGAATTTTCTAAGTTAATCATATAAGTAATAGCTTTGGGCTTTGTAATTTTAGTTTTAAGTAATGAGTGTTTTGATTGAATCTGATTTAAAGTGTTATCACTGCGGTGATAAATGCGATGATTCAATTTGTATAGAAGACAAAGTTTTTTGTTGCTATGGTTGTAAAACAGTTTATGATTTGCTGAATCAAAATCAATTATGTGATTATTATAACTTTCAACAAGGGGCGGGACTAAAAGTGAAGTCCATAAAATCTGACCGATTTGCATATCTCGATCGGATTGAAATTTCCAGTAAGTTTATTATATTTAAAGATAAAGAATGGGCGCATCTTAAATTTGAAGTTCCTCAGATGCATTGCATTTCATGCCTTTGGCTACTTGAAAATCTTCACAAATTGAATTCAAATATTTTGAGTTCAAAAGTCGATTTTAATAGAAAAATAGTAAAGGTTGTGATCAATTCAGATTTCCTGAGCGTGCGGGAAGTGGTTGAGTTAATGAGTTCAATAGGGTACGAGCCATATATTTCATTGGAGAAAATGGATGAGAAATCTCCAAAGATGGTAGACCGATCTTTGATTTACAGGATTGGCATCGCTGGCTTTTGTTTCGCCAATATAATGCTTTTGAGTTTTCCGGAATATTTAGGATTGGAGATATCAAAAGATAAAGATTTGGGTTTAACATTCAGATATTTAAATGTTATTCTTGCTTTACCTGTCTTTTTTTATGGTGCAGCGGAATTTTTTAAAATGACCTGGATTGGTATCAAACGCCGATACCTAAACATTGATGCACCCGTTTCTCTGGCCATTGTGGTAACTTTTGTAAGAAGTGTTTATGAAATTTTTTCCGGAATCGGACCAGGATTTCTGGACAGTATGTCTGGAATTGTTTTTTTTATGTTGGTTGGAAGGTATTTTCAATCGAAAACCAAAGCTTCATTATCATTTGATCATGATTATAAAACTTATTTTCCTGTTGCAGTTACCAAGCTGGACCATGGCAAAGAGGTACCCGTTTTACTTCATGAAATTTCTGTGTCTGATGTTTTAAAGTTACGACATGATGAAATTTGTCCAGTGGATGGAATCTTGTCAAAAGGGGAGGCAAAAATAGATTACAGTTTTATTACCGGAGAAAGTGACGAAAAAAGAATAGATACAGGAGGAATGATTTATCAGGGAGGAAGGGTTATAGATGCCTCCATAGAAATTCTAGCTCTTAAACCTTTTTCGAAGAACAGTTTTGTTGACCTTTGGAACAACCAGGTTTTTTATCAGGAAAAGCAAGATCAGTCAGTCATTCATAAATTGAGCAGTTATTTTTCAATACTTGTGTTTTTGATTTCATTTATTGCAGGTACCTACTGGTATTTTATAGATCCTTCGAAATCTATTCACGCATTGAGTTCAGTATTGATCGTGGCATGTCCATGTTCTCTTTTATTAACTTCGAGTTTCACTAATGGGTATATACTTCAATTATTCTCAAAATACGGCTTATACCTAAAGAATCATTTGGTTATTGAATCTTTGGCTGGAATCGATACAATTGTTTTTGATAAAACCGGAACGCTCACAGAACCTGAGTCAAAGGATATTGAATTTGTAGGATCAAATTTGACTCATGAGCAATTAAATTTATTGATTTCTTCAATAGATAATTCAAGTCACCCTTTGGGTAAAATGATTGCTTCCAAATATAAAAGTCACTCAATTTTTATACCTGACCATTATAAGGAGTTTCGACATCTTGGTTTAGAATCTAAAATTGGAAATTCCAATATAAAAATGGGTAACAAAATGTTTGTTCTGGGTCAACCTGAAGAGAACTCGACTGAATCTATTGTATATTGCTCGATTGATGAAAGATTCCTTGGTAAATTTCTATTAAAACAAAAACTTAGGGAAAACATAGGTGATACACTTCGAAATTTATCCGGATATCAATTAAGAGTATTAAGTGGTGACACCGTAATGAAACTTGAAAATATTTCCTCACTTCTTCCATCAAATACATCACTACTGGCAAGTCAATCTCCTCTGATGAAGAGACAGTATGTGGAAGGTTTGCAATTGTCAGGGAAGAAGGTATTAATGGTTGGAGATGGATTAAATGACGCAGGAGCTTTAAAACAGAGTGATTGTGGCATCGCAGTAGTAAATGATTCATTTTGTTTTTCTCCGGCTTCAGATGCTTTACTCGCGGGTGATCATTTGTTTAGGATCCATTCCATTTTGAAAGTTGCCCGCAAATCGCAACTGCTCATAAGAGTGGTATTTGCCTATTCGATCATTTACAATATCATTGGAGTTGGCTTTGCGGTATCCGCTCAGCTTACACCTTTTGTAGCCGCAATTTTGATGCCCATTTCATCCATTAGTATAATTTTGTTAAGCTATTTTATGGTAAAAATGCTTGAAAATAAATATTTTTATAAATATATAAATAATTGATATTCAATATGATTAAAATCATTTTTTAATCTGATTGACATTATTTGTGAAACTAGATATTAAAGGGACTTTTGTTAAAATTTACGTATTGAAGGTCATTATATTACTTTTACTAATAAGCTTGGCTGTTGCCATCTTTTTTTTGGTTGCATTTATTTGGGGCGTTCAAGATGGTCAGTTTGATGATGATTATGCCCCCCCTCGTAGAATTTTATTTGATTCAAAAGACATTAACCACATAGATTAGATTATGGAGCTACAGAAATTTTATTACGACAACACCAATGTTAGAAATTTTGCTTACGCAACTGTTATTTGGGGTATTGTTGGTTTTTTACTGGGAGTCATAATTGCCTTTCAATTGGCTTTTCCTTCCTGGAATCTAGGGTTCTCTTTCACCACTTTTGGCAGATTGAGGCCCATCCATACGAATGCGGTAATTTTTGCTTTTGTAGGCAACGGAATATTCACAGGTGTGTACTATTCACTCCAACGACTTTTAAAAACTCGAATGTGGAGTGACACACTTAGTAAAATTCATTTTTGGGGATGGCAATCAATTATTGTATTGGCGGCTGTTACCCTTGCCCTTGGACTTACAGAAGGAAAAGAATACGCCGAACTAATTTGGCCTATAGACATCCTGATTGCATTAATCTGGGTCATTTTCGGAATCAATATGTTTGGGACCATATTAACCAGACGGGAGCGGCACATGTATGTGGCCATTTGGTTTTATATAGGAACTTGGATAACGGTTGCCATGCTTCACATCGTCAATTCGTTTGCAATTCCAACATCCTTAACACACAGCTACAGTTTTTTCGCAGGTGTTCAAGATGCATTGGTACAATGGTGGTATGGACATAATGCCGTGGCGTTCTTTTTGACAACACCTTACTTAGGGATCATGTATTACTTTGTTCCCAAAGCAGCAAATCGCCCGGTATATTCCTATAAATGGAGTATTATACATTTTTGGGCATTAATTTTTATTTACATCTGGGCAGGTCCTCATCATTTATTGTACACAGCCTTACCTGATTGGGCGCAGTCATTAGGAACGGTTTTTAGTATTATGCTCATTTTACCAAGTTGGGGTGGAATGTTGAATGGTTTATTTACATTAAGAGGTGCTTGGGATAAGGTCAAGGAAGATCCGGTTTTGAAAATGTTTGTAGTGGCCTTGACTTGTTACGGAATGAGCACCTTCGAAGGACCTATGATGTCTTTGAAAAACGTAAACGCAATTTCACATTACACAGATTGGACCATTGCACATGTTCATATCGGGGCCTTGGGTTGGAATGGGTTTTTGACTTTTGGTATGTTGTATTGGTTGGTTCCAAGAATTTACAATACTAAATTATATTCAACCAAAATGGCCAATACGCATTTTCTGATTGGTGTAATTGCGATTTTATTGTATGCGATACCAATGTATTGGAGTGCATTTTCTCAAGCTTTCATGTGGAAACAATTTACGGAAGCCGGTCAGTTGAAATATCAGTTTTTGGAGACGGTTACCAAAATAATTCCGCTGTATATCGTAAGGGGTTTGGGAGGAACAGTTTTTCTTTATGGTGCGGGATTGATGGTTTATAATTTATATAAAACAGTCCAATCCGGTAAATTTCAGGCTGACGAACCTGCTGAAGGTCTTGCCTTGAAAAGCCAACCACTCACAGTTATGCAAACTTATTGGCACAACATTATAGAACGCAAACCTCTAATGATGTTGGTTTTAAGTTTATTGGTGGTTGCCATAGGAGGTTTAATTGAATTAGTTCCTACTTTTTTAGTGAAGTCAAATATACCCACAATAGCTTCAGTTAAACCCTATACACCTTTAGAGTTACAAGGTCGGGATCTATACATACGGGAGGGTTGTTACAATTGCCATTCCCAGATGATACGGCCATTCAGGGATGAGGTAGCTCGTTATGGAGAATTTTCAAAAGGAGGTGAGTTTGTATATGACCATCCTTTCCAATGGGGCAGTAAACGAACCGGCCCGGATTTGGCAAGGATAGGAGGTAAATACACGGACAGCTGGCATTATTTGCATATGCGTGAACCTGCGTTGATCTCTCCGGGATCTATAATGCCGGCCTACCCATGGCTATATGAAAATGATCTTGATTTAAATACTACCCCGGCCAAGATTAGAGCTATGCAGACATTGGGGGTACCATATCCGGAAAAATATGATGAAAAAGCAAATGATGATCTGCAGGCTCAGGCAATAGAAGTTTATAGGAGATTGAAAGCTGAGAAAATTGATGCGGATCCCAATAAAGAAATTATTGCATTGATTGCTTATATGCAAAGAATGGGAGTTGATGGAAGGTTAAATCAAAATAAATAATTTAGAAAGATGAAATTCAAGAATTATTTATGCTCAATTGATCATGTTAATATTTATCCCTTGGTGGGTTTGGTCTTGTTTGTTAGTTTTTTTGTATTTGTATTGATTTATGTGGTTTCTATGAAAAAGGAAGAATCCAGTCAATACGCTAAAATTCCATTGGAGTCTTAATATTTAAAACTTATGAAATCAAAATTTTTATTTTCAATAATTCTAGCTATTCTTGGTATTAACCAGTTAATTTATAGTCAGGGTGGAGTGGCAAATAATACTCCTGTACAAAATGATCCATATGACATGGTCAGGTACATGATGATATTTGTATGTCTAGTTTTGTTAATAATTATTGTTGTTTTAGGAAATGCATTGCTGGCAGCCTCAAAGCAATATTTAAGGAACAAAATCAATGGGAATTCTTCAAAAATTTTATCGCTGGTTTCAGGATTGATTACCCTAAGTTTTTGGATGTTCCCAAATCAATCAAATGCTCAATCTACAACAGTATTATTGATAGATTGGGGATTGATTCCTATGGATATTTGGGCAATGATAATTTTAGGAATTTTGGAGTTTATCATTATTGTTTTTATATCCAATAAAATTAAAGGATTCGTAACTCCGGAATCTGAAATACTGGAACCAAAGATAAGAGATTCATGGTTGGCCAGAATTTGGAGAAAGGCAAATAATTTTAGACCTATTGAGCAAGAATATCAAATTGATTCAGGTCATAATTATGATGGAATTCGTGAGTTGGATAACAAAGTTCCGGGCTGGTGGAGTTTCGCTTTTTTAGGCTGCATTTTGTTTGGTGCTGTTTACATGTATAGATATCATATTGCATATTCAGCTCCACTACCACTTGAAGAACTGAGTATTGCCCAAGCCATAGCAGCCAAGGCAAAGGCCGAGTACATGAAGAATCAAGCAGAATCAATTGATGAGAATTCAGTGGTCATGTCAGATGCAGGAGGAATTGCAGAAGGAGCTGAGTTATTTAAAGTAAACTGTGTAGTCTGTCATCTTGCACAAGGGCAGGGTAGTATTGGTCCAAATTTGACGGATGATTACTGGATTAACAAAGGTGGCTTGAAGGATATTTTTGCAACCATAAAATATGGAGTACCTGCAAAAGGCATGAAATCATGGGTAGAAGATTTTAGTCCGAGACAGATTGCTAATTTAGCAAGCTTTGTTAAATCATTAAGGGGTTCTAATCCACCAAATCCTAAGGAGAAACAAGGAGAGCTATATGTAGAAGAATCGTCCGGTTCACCATCAGTTGATACTACAAAAAATACTAAAGCAGTAGATTCGACATCACTAACTAAATAAGAATGGCATTACAACCGAAGAATGATGTTGATTTTAAGGATCGTATTTCTACGGTTGATTCAAAGGGAAAAAGGAAGTGGATTTATGCCTTAAAGCCTGAAGGTACATGGTATAATTATAGGTCCTACCTAAGCTATTTTT
Source organism: Candidatus Vicinibacter affinis (assembly GCA_016714365.1). Classification (NCBI taxonomy): domain Bacteria; kingdom Pseudomonadati; phylum Bacteroidota; class Saprospiria; order Saprospirales; family Saprospiraceae; genus Candidatus Vicinibacter; species Candidatus Vicinibacter affinis. Next base: position 2,380,235 of record JADJNH010000005.1, read on the forward strand.
ATTTAATTGTCTTTTTTGTCCTTCCGTTTTTAAGTATAAATGGAAGCCCGATTTTAATGTTTAATTTTCCGAAGGCCGAGTTTGTAATATTTACTGTGGTTTTTACTCCTCAGGATTTTGTGATGTTCGGTTTGGCCATGCTGACTTTTATTTTTATTATCATTGTATTTACAATGATTTATGGGAGATTGTTTTGTGGTTGGGTATGTCCACAAACCGTTTTTCTGGAAATGGTGTTTAGAAAGATCGAATATCTCATAGAGGGAAACGCCAATATTCAAAAGCTAAACGATTCAAAACCATTTAACCTGGAGAGAGGCGTTCGTAAAATATTAAAGCATTTAGTTTTTCTATTTGTTTCGTTTTTAATTTCCAATACCTTCCTTTTGTACATTATAGGTAAGGATGAGTGGTTAACCTTGATTTCCGACCCATTGAAATATCATATAATTGGTTTAATTTCAATACTGGTATTTACATTGGTATTTTATACTGTTTTTGCTTTTGTACGGGAAATCGTCTGCACAGTAGTTTGTCCTTATGGTAGGCTGCAGGGAGTATTAGTTGACAATAATACACTTGCTGTTAGCTACGATTCAAGGCGAGGAGAACCAAGAACAAAGCATAAATTGGATGATCAACAAGGAGATTGCATAGATTGTAATTTGTGCGTAGCAGTGTGCCCGACCGGAATTGATATAAGGAACGGCTCTTCACAACTTGAGTGCACTCAATGTACTGCTTGTATTGATGCATGCAATATGATGATGTTAAAAGTTAAAAGGCAACCCGATTTGATTAAGTATGCTTCCGTAAATAATATAGAAACTAATAAAAACTTTAATTTTACGCCAAGAATTAAAGTTTTTTCCGGTATTTTAGTAGCGCTGGTTGCTCTATTTGTATATATTTTAGCTACTCGAACACAAATTGACTCTGTTGTCCTAAAAGTTCCTGGACAAATCCTTCAAACAAATCAGGATGGAAGCGTTTCAAATTTTTATTCTTTAAAATTAACAAACAAGGGAAAGAAAACGATACCTATTTCACTTTCGATGGAGGACGGTATTGGTACAATCGAGTTTGTTGGTCAAAAGATTGATTCAATAGCAGGAGGAACAAAACTAGATTGTTTATTTTTTGTTAGACTGGAAAAGAATCAAATTAAAGAACATAAGAGAAAATTGGAATTATTAATTAAAAGTAAGGATAAGATTCTGGCTCGGAAAGATTTGATTTTTGTAGAATTTTTATAACATCCCAGACTATATGAATTTTGGATATAAAGTGTTGATTGCCTATGTTGTAGGAGCGTTGGGGATTATTTTTATGGTGATATTAAGTTTGAATATCAATTTTGAGATGGCCGAGGACAATTATTACGCAAAGGAGGAAAAAATGGAACAGTACTTAGAAGGCAAACGAAATACCTCCGGTCTTGATGGGGGAATAGTTCAATTATCCTTAAATCAAAATTTCGTAATAGTAAATATAAACCGTTCACTAGATAGTTCCGGATTGAAAGGGGAGTTATATATGTACTATCCACCTTCAAAAGCACTTGATAGAAAAATGGACATTCATTCACCGGCGAACTATGTATATTCTTTTCCAAGATCCGAAATGGGTAAAGGAAAGTCCATTTTAAAGGTTTCCATTGAAGCTACCGGAAAGTTTTATTATGATGAAATCACAGTTATAAACTAAATGGTTGTTTTCCTAATTTCAGCTTTAACCTTGGGGCTTGGAAGTTCCTTACATTGTATGGGGATGTGCGGTCCATTGGTTATGGCTATGCCGTTCCAGGATTTAAATGGGGATGTTTCTACCTACCGTCTCATAATGTACCATGTGGGCAAAACTTTGAGCTATGCTTTTTTAGGGTTCATTTTAGGGAGTTTTGGAATGGGGTTTAAGCTTTTAGGATACCAGCAAGGATTTTCTTTATTCTTTGGTGTCTCTATATTGATTATCAGTCTATTCCCATATATAACTAAAAGCACAAGAACTTACCAAAATAAACTTTTCGGAAATTTAAGTCAGATCTCTGCAAGCTTGTTAAAGCGGTCTGGTAAAAATTCTATTTTTTATCTTGGAGTTGCCAATGGATTGATTCCTTGTGGAATTGTATACATTGCCCTGGCGGCATCAGTTTTAATGTATTCTTCCTTGAAAGCTTCAGTATTCATGATGATTTTTGGTCTGGCTACCATTCCTTCATTAAGCATAATAATTTATTCTAAAAGACTTATTACAAGTAGCTTTGGTAAAAATTTCAAGACAATGTCCCTTGTCTTCAGTCTGACACTGTCAATGCTTTTTATTATGAGAGGAATGAATTTAGGAATACCTTATTTAAGCCCGAAATTAGCAGAAAATTCAACTCTGAATTGCTGTCATAAAAAGTAAACCCATCCAGCTTAATCTAAGTAAACCGATCATTAAGAGCTCTTGATTACAAGGTACTCCGAATTATCTCTTACTTATGTGTTTAATTATCAGGTAATTATTCCTGTTCTGAGGTCCTAAGCTGTATCAGAAACCAAGAGCAAATGAAACAAACTGTACAAATTGAAGCAATAATCATAAATCGTGTTTTTAGTTAGTACATGCAAATATAGTATATATTATGAAAATGTTTAATATAAAATACAATGAACTTTTTTAGAAAAAAAACATTTACTTCTAAGTAATTGATTTCTATTCTTTTAAATTAAATTCAGCCTTATGAAAAAATTAGTTTTTTGCCTTTTATTAAGTATATCATTTAGTGGATATGCTCAAATTCAAACACCTGCTCCCAGTCCGTTTTGTAAAATCGAGCAAAAATTTGGTTTAGGATTGGTTACCATTGAATATTCCAGACCAAGCATGAAGAATCGAAAGGTCTTCGGAGAGTTAGTAGATTTTAATGCACTTTGGCGAACCGGCGCCAATAAAGCAACTAAAATTACATTTACTGATGATGTTTCTATTGAAGGAAAGAGCTTGCCAAAAGGTAGTTATGCATTGTACTCAATTCCCGGCGAACTTTCCTGGGATTTAATATTCTATTCAGATTGGGATCAACCAGGCACTCCTAAAAATTATGATATTTCAAAAGAAGCTGTCAGAGTTCAGGCTATTCCTGAGTTATTAACTACTTCTTATGAAACTTTCACCATAGACATTAATGACATAAAAAATGATGAGGCAACATTAAATATAAAATGGGAAAATACCGGAGTATCAGTTAAAATGAAAACAGACGTAGATACCAAAGTTGTAAAAAACATTGAAAAAGTACTTGCAGGGCCAAGTTCAGATGACTTTTACTTGGCGGCCAGATATTATTTTGATTCAGGTAAGGATCTAAATACAGCACTAGGATGGATACAAAAATCCAACACCATGGATGCCAAGTATTGGAAATTGAGAATTGAATCTCTTATTCTTGCAAAACTTGGCCGCAGAACAGAGGCTGTGGAAGTAGCCCAAAGGTCAAAAGCTTTGGCAGCAGCAGATGGTAACGAGGATTATGTAAAAATGAACAATGAATCCATTGCAGAATGGAGCAGAAATTAATAATTAAATTATAAACAGAATAAGTCCTTGTGGCCTAGGCTTCAGGGACTTATTTTTTTAAAAATCCCCTCACCGAAATAGCTCCACCGGTTGTTAGAATTTCAACGCCAAATTTGCCGCTATTCAATAATACTACGCTGCTGTCGGCCAAATTTATTTTAGCATTGAAAGGAGAACTGGGATTAGCGCCAATGTTCTGAATTCGTTTTATCCCATTATTTTCCTCAATGGCATAAGCCGCAAGAGCAGGATTGATACCATTAAAAGAAACATTTAGATCCAGCAAATTTCCATCTAAGTTGGCTGAAATTTTACCACTCCCGGTAAAACCTGTCAAGGCAATAAGGTCTCCTGTATATTCTCCGGTAGCACCATCAGAATCTTTGGAGCAAGATATCATAGCCATAGAGGCAACTATAAATATTATAGAAAATTTTAAAACTGACATATACTTGAATTTTAATTTTCTTCAAAGTGCTTGAAGAAATACTGACGGGCTAACAAATTTAATGTATTTTTTGAATATTATTGATTTATTTCACAATTATCTAGTTTTCAAAATTGTATTATTAAAAAATGGAAGTGAAAAATTAACGAATTTTAACTACTCAAGTTAGATCAGCGAATACCAGCGTTCCAACTCTAATCATGGTAGAGCCCTCTTCCAGAGCTATTTGGTAATCCCCTGACATACCCATTGAGATTTCTGTCAAACTCAATTTATAATTTGTCATCCTGTTGATTTTATCCAAATTGTTTTTTAATTGTCTAAATTCTTTGCGAGTGATTTGACGATCAGTAACAAGACTGCCAATCCCCATGACACCTTTAATTTCAATATTTTCCAATAAGTGCCAGGGATCAGTCTTCAAAGAATCCATTAAGCCATTTATTTCAAAACCATATTTACTTTCATCCGATGATATTTTTATCTGAAGCAGAATGGGAATTATTCTGTTGATCTTTTGAGCCTGTTTGTTGATCTCTAATGCCAGCTCAAATGAATCAACTGATTGAATGTTAGCAATGAATGAAATTATTGATTTGACTTTGTTCTTTTGTAAATGACCAATCATATGCCATTCAATGTTATTAGGGAGTAAATCTTTTTTTTGGGTCAGCAATTGGGCTTTGTTTTCAGCAAAATAACGATGTCCCAGGTTGTATAGTTTTAAGATGTTTTCAGGATCTTGCAATTTAGTAACCACAATTAACTTTGCTTGATACTTGGAGCACTCCGATTTAATCAATTCATAGTTAGTCATATAATCAATTAGATTTTTATTAATTCAATGGGAAGAGTTTGGCTGTCTTCAAAGGAATTTAAAGCATTTATTAATTTGAAATTTTTGTATTCGCCAAGGTTTTTTAAATAAATCTCGCATTCTGTTATCTTTTTTTTATAAAGCAAAAATTGGCGCATTGTGCCATTTAACAACGGTTCTGACGGAGTAAACCATTTGTTGTTTTTGCTTAATATAATATTGTGAATGGAAGTGTCACAAATTTTTCCATTTTTAATGATCAAAATTTCGACATTTTCTGGGAATTTGTTTTTTAGAAAATTTAAAATTTCTCTATCGGTATATTTATAAGAGTAATTAAGTTCAGGTTGCGGAATGGGCATTACTCCTGCAATTGATTTTGTTTCATAAGGAGTAATTTGAATCAAATAATCCAGAAGGTTGTAAGATAATTTTACTTTATAAATTTGGATTGGATTATCTTGTATATCAAAATTTATATTTTGAATTTCATGTGGTGTGTATCCTGGATAAAATCGTCCAAAAGTGCGGTTGATTCTACTTTGATGGGAAGATAAGTTTCTGATCTTACCTCCAATTAAGGCCATGCTCTCAAAAAATGGGAACATAAATCTTGTTCATATATTCTTGGTATTCCAGTTGCGGATCTGAATTATAGGTTATGCCTCCACCTGATTTAAAAAACAATTGATCATTTTTCTCCTCGATAAACCTGATCATAATGCCAGAATCGAGTTTGCCATTAGAAAATATTCCGAAAACCCCTGTGTAATATTCTCTTTCATAGTCCTCAGCCTCATGAATAATTTCAAGAGTCCTGGCTTTTGGAGCACCGCTCACAGAACCTGCCGGGAGAATTAAATCTAAAAGTGTCCCATATTTTTTTAAATACTTTTCTTTTAGATTTCCTGAAATTTCTGAACTCATTTGTACGATAATGCCATTGTTTGTATTTAACTGGTCTAAATACTTAAAGTTGTTCACCTTTACGTTCGTAGCAACTATGCTCAGATCATTTCGGAGTAAATCGACAATAGTCAGGTGTTCTGCGTTTTCTTTTGGATTTTCAAGTAATATTTCCGGCTTTTCTCCTTCTTGCAATTTATGAGTTCCTTTCATTGGAAAGGTACTGATTTTTCCTTCATTAATTTGAATGAAGCACTCAGGCGAGAAAACTACAAATTGGTCTTTGATCCAAAGCTTGTATTTGGCTTTACTTAATTTAAAAATCTCTAATAGATTTAAGTTGGTTTCAATTTCTGTTTTGAATGTCAAATTTGCCAGATAAGTGTTCCCAAGCGAAATTTGATTTTTTACTTGATTAAAATGTTCTAAATAAACTGAATATGGAATTGGTTTGTATTTAAAAGTAAATGATTTGGCAGCAATTGAGTACTTAATTTTTTGATTTATTTCATAATTTATGAGGTCTGTGTCAAGGTCAACTATTTTTTCACAGAAGCCAAATGTTTTGTTAAAATTTAAAACAAATATAAAATCTTCCTTTTCAGCCTGGAGTCTGTCTATCTTTTCAATAGCTTGTTGATAAGGGATGAATTGGTTCATGCTACAAAATTAAATTTCTTGACTAATTTTACGAGTAATTATCATGAATGGTGACAAAGAAACCTAAAATTTTGCTTATTGACCTGAAGGATTCATTTACCTATAATTTGGTTCAATTGCTTGAGAATCTGGGGGCTGAGGTCGCAGTAAGGACTTATAGCGTTGATGTAATCAATGTTTGTTATGATTATGACAAGATTTTAATTTCCCCAGGTCCCGGTATTCCTTCCGATTACCCGTCTATATTTGAAATAATCAGGTTATTTCAAAATCGTAAACCAATATTGGGTATTTGTCTGGGGCATCAAGCCATTGGATGCTTTTATGGTGCAAAATTAGATCAGCTTGCCAGGGTTCAGCATGGGCAGACCATTCAATTGTTTCCTGGGCCGGGTATTAAGGGATCTTTATTAGACGGAATTTCTTTGCCTGCATTAGTTGCGTTGTATCACTCATGGGCTTTAAAATCTGAAGATTTTCCTTCCATGCTAAATATTACTTGCATGAGCCAGGAAGGGATTGTCATGGGTATTAAGCATAAGGACTATGAGGTAGAAGGGTTACAGTTTCATCCGGAGTCCTATATGAGTGTGATAGGTAGGGATTTGTTGGGTGCTTGGCTTAAAAGGAGCATGTGATTTTATGAAAGGATTTTTTATATTTTTTATAATTTTTATTCCAGTATTCGTCCATGCACAAATTGTTGGCACTGTGTATAATGAAAACAGGGAGGTGCTTCCATTTGCGAGTGTCTATTTGGAGAATTCAACAAAAGGAACAATTGCTAATTCAGAAGGTGAATTTGAATTAGGGCTTGAACCCGGCGATTATAAACTCGTGTTTCAATATACCGGGTATATAAAGCATTTTGAAAGCATTCACTATAAAGGAGGAAAGGTTGAATTGACGATTATCTTGAAAGAATCGAAATTTAATTTGGGAGAAATTGTTTTTAGTGCTAAAAGAGAAGATCCTGCATATGACATCATCAGGAAAGCCATCCTCGAAAGGAAACTCGTAGAACGATATTCAAAGGATTATTCTTGTAATTCGTATACAAAAGGATTGATGAAAATTCTAAGTGCTCCAAAAAAAATATTGGGAAAAGATATAGGTAATCTTAATGGGCAATTAGATACCAACCGACAAGGAATTGTTTATTTATCTGAATCTATTTCAGAATTGAACTATAAAAAACCTGACAATTATCAGGAAAGGATGATAAGCTCAAAAGTTTCCGGCAATGATAATGGTTTTAGTTTTAATAGAGCAACTGCATTGAATTTTAATTTATACCGAAACACGGTACCATTTGGGAGGGAGATTATTTCTCCAATTGCCGATTATGCCCTAAGCCATTATCGCTACAAATTATTGGGCACAAGTTTAGATCAGGACGGTCGTCAAATTCATAAAATCAAACTTATTCCAATAGTAGCAAATGATCCGGTATGGTCTGGCAATATTTACATTGAAGATCAAAAATTTGTTATCTCAGAATTTGATGGCTATATCAAGGGAAGTCAAGTCAAGCAGGAAATTTTTGATACTATTTTTTTAAGACAAACTCATTTTCAACCAGAAGGGGAACATCAACAAAAAATTCAAAGCCAATATTTTGGATTCAATGCTGGAATTATTGGATTCAAAATGGAAGGAAAATTTACAATCGTTTATTCTGATTATCAATTTGAAGATTTAGAAAGATCGAAAAATAAGCGTGAAACTCTAGAAATATTGCCTGGCGCGAATACAAAAAGCAAGGATTATTGGGATACTGTGAGACCAGTACCTTTAACACAGGAGGAATTTTTTGATTATGTCAGGAAGGATAGTATAAAATTAATTAAAGAATCAAGACCTTACCTTGATTAGATGGATCGAATTGCAAATCGTTGGAGTTATTCAAGTGTCCTCATGGGATATAATTTTAGGAATAGTTATGAACGAATGTATCTCAATACAAACGGGTTACTTCAGTTCCTTTGCTATAATCCCGTCCAGGGAGGACTGATTGATTTTAAAATTCGTCATTCATTTTTTTTAAAAAAACTGGATTGGAGTAGAAGTTTGAATTCTGATCTTGCGCTAAATTATGGATTTTCTGAAAAAAGATTTAGAGCACAATTCGGGGTTAATTATAAAATGGATGCTTTTGAAAATAGAATTTCATTTATTAAATTTGGGTATGCCATCAATGAATTTTCACCCTTTGGATTGGTTGATAGATTTAGCAATGGACTGACTTCGCTTTTTTTAAAAGTGAATAGATTAAAAATGTTTGATGAGAAATTTATTTTAATGGGATGGGCGCAAGACATCGGTTATGATATTAGGTTTAGATTAAGTTTAAAGTTGGCTGAGCGAAAAGTACTTGATAATCATACCGACTTTAGTTTTGGCTTCGATGATAAATCTTTTGAGTCCAACAGAAGTGCCGGAATTCAGGATTCTTTACTTACAATCAATCATCCTAAATTGTTACAACTTAGTTTCGGAGTTAGATATCAGCCTGGAACAAAAGTTTGGAAAACGCCTTTGGAGATTCAAAAAATTGGTTCGAAATGGCCCATTTTTAATTTAAACCTTCAGTCAAACTATTATGTATCTGAAAAGGAATGGGCCCCCAGAATAGATTTATCTGTAAGGTACGAAGCAGGTTTGGTTAGATGGGGCAATTTTATTGTGTCCAGTTATTTTTCTATCCTTCCTTTAAAGCCATTGGCGGATGTTCCGGAACGTCTATATGCTAACGGAAATCCATTTATTTTTTATACACAAACCACCGACCCAAATTTCTTCAGAGGTCTGCATATATACCAGATTATTGAGAAAAAGCGTTTATTTTCCATGCATCTCGAACATGATTTTCAAGGTTTGCTTTTTGACCGGATACCGGGGATCAACAAATTAGGTTTGGTTGAGTTATTTAAAGTATCCATGTTGAGTACTTCAGATTACAGACTTTATAAAGAAATTAGTTTTGGATTGGGAAATATTGGGTATAAGGCATTCAGAATTTTTCGGATTGATTGGGTGAAATCTTATTACAGCGGATCTGCGAGCCCGTCTTACATCCGGATTGGGATGGAAAGTTTGTTAAATTTGGGCAGATAGTCGATGAATGTTGCTAAAATTTTAATGAAATTGAAAGTATTTTTTTTTATTGGTGTAATATTGATTGTAACAATTACCACTTCATGTTTTACAGGAATTAAAAGTAAATCAGGAAGAGAGGCTTATGAATTGAAGCAATATTCTTTGGCAATTTCACTTCTTTTAAAGGATTATGAAGAAAAACCGTCTCTTGGCCAAAGAGCAGTGCTGGCATTCAAGATTGGTCATTCTTATGAAAAAATGGGTTTGCATTCCAAAAGTTTGATTTGGTATAAAAGAGCATACGAACACGGCTATGGATTGGCAGCATTGGAGAAATATGCTTTCTCTTTAAAACAAAATGAGGATTATGAAGCGGCAATTGGTACATTCGGATTGCTTGGTGAAGAATCAGGCACACCTCAATTATACCAAAGAGATATAGCCATTTGCAAATTGTGTATTGAATGGAAGAAAAAAGCAGAGCTGCCTGTCCATTATGAAGTTAGTTTAGCAGAAGGAATAAATGATAATTCAAATAATTTTGGGGCTGTTTACACTAAAGCTGGTAATCTTATCTTTTCATCTGATAGGTTGGGAGTTACAGGGAAAGAAAAATATCAATGGTCTGGGAATTTCTACTTTGATTTATTCAATTATGATCCGTCAAAGATGAGTGTTCGCCAATTGAGTACTGCAATTAACACAAAGTTTAATGAGGGAAGTTGTAGCATTGATCAAAATGAACAATTGATTTATTTTACAAGATGCGCCAACACTGAGTTGACAGATTATTACTGCCAGATTTACGAGGGTTTTATGGATGGCAATGATAAGTCAGAAAAAATAGATTTAGGTGGGGGATCCTGTAATAATATACATCCGGCAATTCATCATTCTGACAGTATTTTAATATTTTCTTCAGACAGAGCTAATGGATTTGGCCAATTTGATTTATACGTAGCCAAAAAAAAGGAAGGAGAATGGAATGAGCCTCAAAATCTTGGCGAGTCAATTAATACACAGGGCAATGAAAAATTTCCAGTTTGGTTTAAGGATACTTTGTATTTCTGTTCTGATCACCTTCCCGGTTTTGGCGGTTTGGATATATTTAAAACTTGGCGCATGTCCAATGGCAAATGGAGTGATCCACAACATCTTGATTATCCTGTCAACAGTGGCGGGGACGATTTGGTCTTTTCCCATGATCCAAATTTTATTCCAAGTGATACTTTGCTGGAAAGGGGAGTGTTTACAAGCAATCGTTTAGGCGATGGTGATAAAATTTATCAGTTCACAATAGTAAAAAAATCTGTTTCTCAGCCTGAAAAGGTAAAAAAGGAAGTTTACAAATTTAGAATTTATGTAAATATTAATTTTAGTCGTGCAGAAGAATACACTGTGCATCTGCATAATTCTTCCTTAGATTCTGTGCAAATCCAAATGAGTAATGATCCTAAGGACGTCCTGTTTATGGGTAAAAAGACCAACCTTATTCTTCAGTTATTGCCAGATACAAAGTATGAAATTAGAGCCTCCAGAAGATCGTTTTTGAATTCAGTTTTAACTTTTACAACTCCATCTGTTCCGGTCTTGGATGCTGACAGTACCATCACATTAAATTATCTGATGACTTTGATCCCTTTTGAATTAAATAAGGAATTTGTATTGCAAGACGTGTATTATGATTTTGACAAATGGGATTTGCGAAAAGATGCATTATCAGCTATTGACAAATTGTATGAATCTATGATCATCAATCCTAAAATTAAAATTCTCATTGGATCTCATACAGACTGCAGGGGAGAAGAAAAATACAATTTGGAATTAAGTAGGAATCGTGCAAAATCAGTTTATCAATATTTGATAGATAAAGGTATTTCATCCAATCGTCTTGATTATATTGGCTTTGGAGAGCGTGAATTTGCTGTGCCTTGTGAATGTAATTTGTGTTCTGAGGAGGAACACCAAAAAAACAGACGGTCCACTTTTAAAATAAGTTTGGTGGAATAGACGTCTGATGGACTTTTTAATTTAAAGGTTTGTTTTTTTAGCTTTTAAATGAATTGGCAGAAAATATAAATAGAATAAAAACACCATGATTAATTGTCCTGAAATTAAATACCAGGGCCATGGTCCAAGATAATCCAATAAAGAAGCTGTCTTAGGTTTGTGCATCGAGTAAAAGTAATTACTCCCGAACGTAATGTTTACTATAAATGAAAAGACCAAATATACATTGGCACCTATAATTGCATTGAATAGATCTTTTTTATACACAGTCCAATTAAGTACAAATATTCCATGGATTACCAGCATTACCAAACCACAATGTACCAACCAATATTTAAAATATATAGGATGAGGAAAACTCTCTTTGAGTTCTGGTGTTAAGATAGCCTGAAATGTACCCACCAGGACCCAAAAATAAAGTATTCCAAAGAACCATCTCGATTGATAAATCAAAGTAACAGGGTATACTAATGTGAGGAAATTACAAAGATGAAACGGTAAGTCTTCTGTTAAACTTAAATTGTTTTGTGTAAATTTAAATATCATTAGAATAATATTCGTTCCAGCAAGCACTAGAGAAAAAATGAGTGCCTGTCTAATTTGAACAACTTTTGTATAGGCTTTTGAAGACTTTATCCACAGAATGCATAGTAAAGTAAAGAATAAGACAGGTAAAAGATGTTCCAGAGTGAATGCTCTAAATAAATCTTCGTCGTAAAGTTTTGGTTGCGGCATGCAGACTAAGTAATATGAATAAGGCTTTTAGCTATTTTAAGTATTTTTTAACAGACTTTGAAATACCTTTGTTAACAATTACAGTCTAAAGTTAAAAATGATGAGATACTTAGCTTTGGTTTTTATTTATATTTTTTTTCTGGGTAAAGTTTATTCAGGACCTGACCCAAAAGCCACCAAATGGCTAAAAAAGGTTGAATCAGTATATAATTCATTTTCAAGCCTTAAGATTGACTTAACCATCGAGACCAAGCCAGCTGAGCATAAAACGAATATTCAATCCGGCAGTTTTGCTTATCAAGGCAGTTCCTTTAGTCTGATTTTACCTGATCATGAAGTTTATTTTGATGGCAAAACCCAGTATACTTATTTTAAAGACAGAAAGGAAGTTCAAATAACTTCCTCCAAAGAAGAAGATGCTGTATATCACCCAAAGTTTTTTGCCGGTCTATATAAATCAGGGAAATATGAATATAAAATTGAATCAGAAGATTCAAAGTTCTTGACAATTGAATTTGTACCAATTGAGAGAACGGAAAGTTTTTTTAAAGTAAAAATTAAAATCCGCAAGACAGATGTTCAAATGACTCAATTGCAGATATTTGAGAAGAATGGAGATCGAATTACCATAAACAATAAAAAAATTGTTTCCAATGCAGTTTTGAATTCTCAAAAGTTCACAATGGAGTCCGGTCAACTTAAAGGGTTACATGTGGAAGATCTTCGTGATGAATAATCCAATTCAAAAGACTTAAATTGGTACTTTTGCACTTTATATGAGTATCAAATCCAGTTTAATTAAAGCCACCGCCCAGGTGATTTGTGTGCGAGAAGAGAAACTTGCATCCCATTCTGTAAAAAATCAAAATCAGGTTTTTAATCAACTGATAATCAGCGGATTGAAGACTTCTTTTGGAAAAGATTTTAAATTCTCCAAAATTAAGGATTATAATACTTTTAAACAAAATGTGCCTATTGGTGATTATGAAAAGCACATTTCATACTTCGAGCGAGTTAAAAATGGTGAGCCAAATGTACTTTGGCCTGGAAAACCTAAGTATTTGGCCAAGACTTCAGGTACAACGAGCGGCACCAAATTTATTCCTATTACAAGGGCCAGTATTCCAAATCATCTAAACAGTGCTAGAAATGCCTTATTTTCTTATGTGCATCACAGATCAGATACTATGATTTTTGATGGAAAGATGCTGTTTTTGTCTGGATCACCGGAACTTGAATTTCACAATGGAATTGGCGTAGGACGCTTATCAGGCATCGTAAATCATGAAATACCATCCTGGTTCTCCAAGGCTAAATTGCCTGATCATCAAACCAATTTGATTCAACCCTGGGAATTAAAAGTGGAAAAGATTATTGAAGATATACTTCACCGGGATCTCAGAGTAGTGAGTGGAATACCACCATGGATTCAAATGTTTTTTGAAAAGATCCTGGAGAAGACTGGAAAGTCATGTGTAAAAGATGTATTTCCAAATCTTGAGCTTTATATTCATGGTGGTGTTAATTATGAACCTTATAATCACAGAATTAACAAACTGGTCGGAGAACAACTTTCACTTTTGGAAACTTACCCAGCCAGTGAAGGATTTATTGCATATCAGGATAATCCGGATTTGGATGGCATGAGATTGGTTAGTAAATCAGGAATATTTTTTGAATTTATACCATTAGATGGGTTTCACGAAACCAATCCCATTCGATTGTCTCTCGAAGAAGTTGAGATTGATAAAGATTATGCAATAGTCTTGTCGACAAATGCTGGTTTATGGGCTTATCTTTTAGGTGATGTTGTTAACTTTTGCTCCCTTAATCCACCCCGACTAAAAGTTACAGGAAGGGTTTCACAATTTATTTCCGCTTTTGGAGAACACGTAATTGCATCTGAAGTGGAAGGAGCCTTGAGTGAAATTCAAAGTTTATTCAATTTGCAAGTAATTGAATTTACAGTTGCTCCACAAGTCAATCCAACGGATAATGACTTACCATATCATGAGTGGTTTATTGAATTCAAAGATGAACCTAAAAATCTAAATGAAATTTCTGCAAGGTTAGATGAAGCGATGATGCAACGGAATAATTATTACAAAGATTTAATCAATGGAAGAATACTTGATACACTAAAGATTCGACCCATTAAAAGAAACGGATTTAAGGATTACATGATAAGCATAAAAAAATACGGAGAACAGTTTAAAGTTCAGCGTTTGTGTAACGACAGAAAAATTGCAGACGAACTAGCTAATCAGATCCTAATATCTTAGAATTCAGGACATATAAAACCCTCATTTGTATAATCGCCTACAATAGAAATACTGATTTCAAAAGAATGTGTAGGGTTTTGGTATTTGATTGCATCTCGTAATCCAATATCGTATTGCATCCCGATGATAAACCTTTTTACTTCAAACCCTAACAAAAGTCCAAAATCCACGGGTGTAATAAATGAAGTTGAAGATACACTCCTCAACGCTATGCCGGCATGCATCGCTGTTTGATTAAGTGAGTAAAAGGCTTGTCTGTAATTTATTCCGGTTTGTAAAATCTGCAAAGGGCCCTGTGTAGCAAAGTATAATTTTGGGAAGAGTTGTCTAAAATTATCGATTTTATATGAAAAGTTAAGTATGGTGTTTGTCCTGATCAATGCTTTAGATTCCTTAGAGCCACTGTAATTGATATCCTCAAGACTTTTGTAAAATGAAAAATTGGGCTTAAAAATATAATGTATGCCTGTTCCGATCTGAACACCCCATAATTTTGATAATTGTGTATTGTAATTAATACCAAATTTTAGGTCAGGTGTGGCATGTATGTTCTGTGGAAGAATTTCAGAGGTACTTCCATTGTATCGATCTAATCCGTCAAACTGGTCTTCAAAATATATGTTGTCGTAACTTATAGATCTTTGAAGGATTCCTAATGCAATACCACCACTCAGGTATGTCTTCTTTAACTTATCAAGAAGTTTGTGGTAGGCAATAGAAACACCCATTTCATTCTTGTTCCAATCTAAAATTTGACCTCGGTCAGAAATGAAAAAAGCACCCAACGCCAAAAAATCACCTTTAAAGTCTTTGTCGTTTTGATCAAACTTAATGTCTCCGGAAATTCCAAAAGTTCTATAAGGAGCATCTGCAAACTTCAACCAATGATCTCTGTTGATCATTCTGACTTTAAAATTACCGTCAAATGATCCAGTAAGTGCCGGATTGTAATAAGAACCAAGAGAATTAAACTGTGAAAAGCTAATATCCTGACTTTGACCCTTGTTAAAATCCAATGTCAGATATATAAAAAAAACAATCTTTAAAATACGCATAATCAATAAATAAAAGCATCTCCAGCATAAAGATACAATCAAATTGTGGTCAGGAAAGTGATTTTTTTATAATTTCGGGAATGCAAAATTATATATTTCAGGATCCTTTAACTTTTCTGAGGAGAATGCCAGATCACAAGTCAGAAGGTGTCAGTCAAATACTTTTTGGTGAAGCTTATCAAGTATTGGAAAAGAGTGGTAGTTGGGTTCATATTAAATGCCTACATGATGATTACAATGGTTGGATTCAGCCAAATGAAGATTATCAGGATTATATTAAAAAGGGACCAAATTTGGTTGCAGACGCATTAATACGAATCAAAACTGTAAAAGGAATGCTAAGAATTCCCTTTGGTTCTTATGTAGAAGAAAATCAACTTTATCCCGGAAACTTAGGCGAAATAAATGTATTAAAAACTCCTCTTAATTTGGAGTCAGCTAATGATCTGATCACAAAAATATTTTTAGGAAGCCCCTATGTTTGGGGAGGAAGGACTGTTTTTGGAATTGATTGCTCCGGATTAAGTCAAATGTATTACCGGCTATTAGGAATTGACATACCAAGAGATTCCCAACCGCAGTCCAACATTGGTCACAAAATAGATTCTCTGAAGGAATTGAATCAAGGGGACCTGGCTTTTTTTACGACCGATTCTGAAAAAATCAGCCATGTAGGAATAATCATGCAGGAGGATAAAATTATTCATGCATCAGGAAAAGTCAGAATAGATCGCCTTACAAATGATGGAATTCTCAGAGAGGAGACCCAATTAATTACCCATAAGCTTCATTCGATTCGAAGGATAATTTAATTTTAAGTCAAATTCTAATTTTATTACTCTATTAGAGTGCCCTGATGACGTCATATTTGGTGAGCACATGGTAATGATCATTTTGATCTTTTGTAATCACACCTGGTATTTTTTCTGAAAAGCATTTGTTTAGCAAACTAAGAGGAAGGTCCATTGAAACTTTAGGCATTGGATCAGACATGATGAGTTTTACTTCCTTGTCTGCATTATCTAATGGGTTTTCAAGAATGAAAGATAAAATAGAGTTCTCAGACACAGTGCCAATGATGTTTTCATTTTCAAGAACTGGTAATTGAGAAATGTCTCTTTCTTTCATAATTTTGAGGACATTCCGTATTTTTTCTACAGATTGTACATAATAGAATGCTTTATCCTTTTTAGCTGATATTAGGTCTTTTACTTTTATTTCAGAATCGAGAAAGCCCCTTTCCCTCATCCAGTCATCATTGTATATTTTGCCAATATATCTACTGCCATGGTCATGAAAAATCAAGACCACTACATCATCTTTGGTAAGTTTTCCGGACAATTGGATCAAGCCTGCCAAGGCAGAACCTGCTGAATAACCAAGTAAAATTCCCTCTTCTCTAGCCAGTCTCCTGGCAGCAAGTGCGGCATCTTTATCAGAGACTTTTTCAAATAAATCAATAATTGAAAAATCAACATTTTTTGGTAGAATGTCTTCACCTATTCCTTCAGTGATGTAAGGGTAGATTTCCTTTTCATCAAAAATTCCGGTCTCATGATACTTTTTAAAAACAGAACCATAAGTATCGATTCCCCAGATTTTAATGTTGGGATTTTTTTCTTTTAGAAATCTGGCAGTTCCAGAAATCGTGCCACCTGTCCCTACACCTACTATTAAATGCGTAATTTTACCCTCAGTCTGTTGCCAAATTTCCGGGCCTGTGCTTTCATAATGGGCCTGTGAATTACTTAAGTTGTCATATTGATTACACCAAAAGGAATTGTTGATTTCTTTACTTAATTTTTCAGCAACAGAATAATAAGATCTGGGGTCAGTTGGTTCAACATTGGTGGGGCAAACTATAACTTCTGCCCCTAGTGCTTTAAGCAAATCAATTTTTTCTTTTGATTGTTTGTCGCTGGTAGTAAAAATACATTTATAGCCTCTCACACATGCTACCAGGGCTAAACCCATACCTGTGTTTCCACTGGTGCACTCTATAATGGTGCCACCCGGCTTGAGTTTACCTGCAACCTCTGCATCGTCAATCATTTTAACTGCCATTCTGTCTTTTATGGAATTGCCAGGATTGAAAGTTTCAATTTTTGCCAAAACAAGGGCCGGAACTTGTGATACAACTTTATTCAGTTTGACTAATGGGGTATTTCCTATGGTCTCTAATATGTTCTTGTAATACTTCATTGGTAGATTTATTATGCAAAATTAGACTTAAACTGTCAAATACCGAATTTCAGATAAACAAAGAATTTAGAATCAACGATAAGAAGTTCCCTCGCCACTTCACTTGATACCACAACCTGAACTTCCTTTGGGTAATTTCTTGGTATTTTGCCAACTACTTTGGCCATAACTGTTTTTCCTGTGATTGGATTGTGAATTTCGATTAGAGAATTTCGGCGAGCCTTCGCATGTAATGCTAATAAATCGTTGGTTCTGTAATTATTATTAAGGCATACACCGACCCCACGGGACTCTTGGGTAAAAGGTATTAATCTGCCTGATTTTGCTTGTCTTATAACTTCATCATCAGGCAATTTAGTAGCTTCCTGGATATCCTCATTCATTTTTTCATTTATTTCGATTTTTGGGTTGCCGGCTTCCTTTTTACTGCATCGGACAACCCAGCCAATCTGTAAAAGTTGGCCTTGTTTTAAATTGACATTTTCTAGTTTGTTCATTTCAATCAATTCCAGGAGTTTAAGTTTCGTCTTAGTGCGTATGATCTCATAAAGCGTTTCTTTTGCTTTTACCTGATAGAACACTTTAGATAAACAATTAGGAAGATTAGTTTCAGCTTTATATGTTAGGACCCCCGAAATTGGTATTTTCACCCATTCATTTTCATGAATAATACCTCTTTTTAAGTCAGGATTTAAATTGTAAACTTCCGATTCGCTAATTTTATAAGTTTTACAAATTGAATAAAGACTTAAGTTTTTTATTACCTGAACTAAAATAAACGGATTATTTTGGTCATCAAATTGGATCAATAATTGAGAAGGTATTTTATCCGATGGGTTTATTTGTGCATAAGTGCTTGATGTCGAGCAAAGTAGTAAAATTGTCAAAATGATCGATAATGACTTCATATTCCATATTTTTACAAAAATATTACATTTATTTGTAATATGAATGCAATTGATTAATAATAGTTTAATGAAAATATTGGCCATTATACCTGCCCGATACCACTCGACTAGATTGCCTGGGAAGGTCATGAGAATTATCGAGGGTAAAACCTTAATCCAAAGAGTGTATGAGCAAGTTTCAAAATGCAGATTTTTTGATCAGATTATCGTGGCGGTTGATCATGAATTAGTCTTTGAACATGTTGCAGCTTTTGGTGGTCACGCAATCATGACGTCAGATAATTTACCTTCAGGTACAGATCGGTGCGCTGAAGTTGCACGGTTAATAAGTGGGTTTACTCATATTGTGAACGTGCAAGGAGACGAACCTTTTATAGAAATCAATACGTTGGATCAACTTTGTCATTTGTTGGATGATTCAAAAGTGAAAATCGCCAGTTTGATGACTCCCGTAAAAGATTATTTTGAGCTGGATAATCCAAATGTTGTGAAAGTAGTTGTTGGTAATTCAATGAATGCCCTGTATTTTAGCAGGTCAGCAATACCTTTTGCAAGGGAGATAAATGAAGTAGAACGTCTTAAATTTTTTCAATATTATAAACATATTGGACTGTATGGTTTTCAAGTAGAAACTTTATTAGAAATAAGTGGATTGCCCACAGGGACTTTAGAAAAAATTGAAATGTTGGAGCAGCTCAGATGGTTGGAGACTGGATTTCATATTAGAATGGGAGTCATTGAAACTAATGGATTTGGAATTGATACAGAAGAAGATCTAAAAAAGGCCGAAGCAAGACTTGCAATTGACAGATTATAATATTGAATTTAAATGCTCAGGTTGAAAGGCAAAAGGCAAAAGTGCGGAGCAGCTTTGGAAAACATAGCATTCTCTATTAGGGTGACCTAAAATCAATTTTATTGGATTTTTATTCCGGATTTCTTGCTCTGACATTACCTGTCTGCAAAATCCGCAAGGGGATGGCACATGTTTTGTTTCATTTTTCACGACTACGGCCATTGTAGAAATTATATAATTCGGATATCTTATGTTAGCTTGATGAATTGCAGTTCTTTCGGCGCAAATACCGCATGGATAAGAAGCATTTTCCTGGTTTGATCCAACTATAATTTCCGTTAAATTTTCTAACCGGATGGCTGCACCAACGAAAAAGTTGGAGTAGGGGGCATAGGAGGTCTCAGTAGCCAAGAGTGCAGATTCTAACAAGAGTAAATCTTCATCATTTAGCTGTGATCCTTTTGCAATCTGTTGGAAATTTATGTTAATAGTTTTATTGTTCATTTAACTTTTTTTAACCACAATTTTCTGGGTAACCGTTTCTGCAGTATGGGTCATTTGTATATAATAGAACCCATTATTCATTTTTGCAGATGGGAGCTGAATTATATTTTTTCCTTGGATAACAGGTATAGTTAGGTTATCTATTTGGTTAAAAGCAGGATCAAGAATTCTGAAATTGACTGACTTTATATTTGGATTATTGATATTGAATTCCACATTAAGATCAGTGGCGCCCAGAGGATTGGGGTAGAGACTCATTTTATTGGTTGCAAAATATGAACTGGAAAGCGATGCTATTGGTGATTCAGATTTGAAGTCATCAGTGTGAACGCTTACCAACTTGTAATAAACTTCTGTTGTGGCACTTTTGGAATCAGTAAATGAATAGTTTTTACTTGTAGTGGATTGAAGGCTTGCTATTGTCCTTCCAATAGAATCGAATTGTATGCCATTCAAACTTTTCAATATTATAAAGTGTTTTGAATTTTTTTCTAAATCAGTACTCCAACTTATGTTTTGAGTTGAACCAATCTTTCGGATTTTAAGGCTGCTAAATTTTGTTTCAGATTGAGTTAAAGTGGTTGCTTTTTGACCCCCTAAACCTATGGAATTCAATTCTGAAGTTTCGAATTCGATAGTATGCTCACTCGGTGAAATAGTGTTTAGCACAAATGAATTGGCACTTAAAGATGCGGAATGCTCATATTGCTTGTATTCGTTTGAAGTTGTAAGGGCATGATTTGATTCAGGATTTGGATTGCCGGGTGATTTAATGGTAAATAGTTTTAACTGTTCCTTCGTAAAACCGTTGAGTGAGCCCTGAAGATCTTCCAAATCTTTATTATGAACATAGATTTTAATTTTTACGGCTTTAGTGAGAAATTTGCTAGAGCTTATCTCCCAATACTTATTCATTGCGAAATATTCGATTTGTTTGTTGGTATAGGCAGCAGTAATTTTAGCTGCCTTTTTAGAGTTATAATTTGGAGTGGTGTGTTCTGTGATTTTTAAACTTCCATCAAGGATGGATCCAATATTATTTCCATTTGTTTGAATGGACATCATCAAAATGTCATCATTTTCATCAATGGTATTGTTGTCATAATAGTAGTTAGAAAAATTTCCATCATTGCATTCGAAATTAGCAGTTAAATGTTGATTGGCAGTAACCAATGTTTTTGCATTTGGAACATATTGATTTAGGCAGGTAGAAGCTGCAATTTTGCTTCTTATAAGGTCACCCGGTTCTTTTCCTAATCCAAGTGAAAGGTCTATTCCGGGTTGTCCTGATAGATAGCAATAACTCATGAGTGTTCCTTTTGTTGGCTTTTGGCCGGCCAAACAACTTCCTTCTACTTTTGCACAATTGTCAATGGGTTGATTTTTGTTTGGCCCCCAGACACATGCGTGTGTATGTCTTGATCCTAATACATGGCCAATTTCGTGTGCGGCTGAATATACATCATAGGAAAATACCGGAAGATCAGCAAAGTTTCCATTTACATTTACATAAGCATAAGAATAGTTTTTCTGACAAAGTGAATTAATATAGGCAATTCCACCTAATGATGCTTTCCCGTTTCTTGTAGCCCCTGAAAGGCAAAGAGAAATATTTCCATTATAAGTTTTGAATTTCAGCCTTAAGTGATCCAATTCTTCTGTCGCAGTGGTGTGTGGAAATCCATCAGGCGTTGTATGAATAATGATCTCAGAAATACTGATTTGAATATCTTCCCTTCGGTAAATGGTATTTATTTGGTTAAATAATCCAAGTATATAATTACTGACGTTTTGTGGGTTTTTATTAAATTTTACAAATAAGTCATAATCTGCCCGAATACTGATAGCAACCCTTTTACAAGATTCCTTCGTTCTGGAAATTAATAATCCTTTGTCTTCAATATAGTGCCTGATGTCATCTGTTTTACAGGAGGCCATTATTTCATTTACATTTTCAAGATTCACCTTTGTTAGATTGGTGATAATTTTGTTTTTATCATTAAGGGCCGGAGTTAGTGAAAAGCAATTGGATCTGTTTACCTGAACAATCCCTGATATACTATTTTTAAAAAGGCTTACACTAGCTATGGATTGCAGATCATTATTTATTATTCCCTTTAAGTGAATCCCTTTTTCCAGGCTGATCTCCTTTTGTGATTCATTATCTGAAAGGTAAAACTTAAATCCTGGTTCGAAAAAATCATAAGCTGTAAAATAAATTTTTTGCTTACCCAATTCCGGAAAGTTCAATTCGGATTGTACTAACTTGTTATTTGAATTCAACCATTGTTCAAAATAATTTATTTCAGTTTCAAGGGAAACATGATTTGCATTATTTTCTTGATGTTTTACCCCTTTAGTGAAAAGTGATTTTTTCTCAAGATCAAATGCTGCTTTTATTTCAGTAATAGAGTATGGATCCAATCTGAATTGAGCCTCAGCAGTAGTTGTCAGAAGAAGTAATGCGTAAATTACTATTTTGCGGAGCGAAGTATGCCTTTTGGATTTTGATCGATGAAATGACATGGGGGCTGATTTAAAGTTAGTTAAATAGTTAAATACACATTATATATTTCTATAATATGTTACTCAGCAAACAAGAATTATGCCAAATACTGGAAAAGCAATTAGCTTTTATGCAAAATGATAGCAATTTGGAGGAAATACAAAATTATATTCTAAAATCGGATTGGTTTAAGGTATATAATGCTGGTTTCAAGTCGATTGGTGCCGAGAAGTTACCAACTTTAGAACAGGTAATTAACTTACTCAAATTAAAATTTCCTGTACAATATGCAATTAATGAATCTGATTTTATGGGTTTGATATTGTATGTTGACACGTCTGTACTCATTCCTCGTCCGGAGACAGAAGAACTGACTAATTGGGTAAATCAGGAATTTAGGAATCAATCAGATTTAAAAGTTTTAGATGTTGGATGCGGTTCAGGATGTATAGCCATTTATTTGAAAAAGAGAAATCCTGATTGGAAAGTGGCTGGTTTAGATATTTCTTCAAATGCATTGAAAGTAGCCAAACTGAATGCATCCAAATTTAATGTGGAGATAGAT
Organism: Candidatus Vicinibacter affinis; assembly: GCA_016714365.1. Classification (NCBI taxonomy): domain Bacteria; kingdom Pseudomonadati; phylum Bacteroidota; class Saprospiria; order Saprospirales; family Saprospiraceae; genus Candidatus Vicinibacter; species Candidatus Vicinibacter affinis. The sequence goes on from JADJNH010000005.1 coordinate 2,403,292, forward strand.
TTTATTTTGATTGATTTCTTAGAAGTGAAGGATTTTGGAGCCCAAGCTTTTGATATAATTGTCTCCAATCCTCCCTATATCTCAAGGCAGGAATCGCATTTAATGTCACCACAAACGCTTGCTTTTGAGCCAGAAATGGCCCTTTTCCCTAAAGGGGGTGATCCACTGATCTTTTATAGAAAATTAGCTGAATTTGGACTTGCACATCTAAATCCAATGGGTAAAATTTATTGTGAAATAAATGAATTTTTAGCAAGGGAGACTGAAGAAATATTCAAATTTTTTGGCTACCGGTCAATTGAAATTCGTTCAGATATGCAAGGAAAACCAAGAATGTTAAGGGCACAGATTAATTAATGATTTGCAATTATTACTTTGAAGTTTCTTCCGGGAACCACTAAGTAATATACCCCATTCCTAATTCGTTCCCACTCATTGTAAATCCTATTAATAGAACTAAAGATTAGTTGTCCATCAATTGAGTACAATTTTACATTGTCGTTATCACTAAAGTGCTTTTGCAGTTCAGTTTTGGTTGAAATGAATATATTTTTATTATGATCGCTTGAAGTTGATTTAAATCCAGTTGGAATTTGAAATTCCGCATTAATTTTAAAAACACCTCTTCCGTGAGTAAATACCAAGATTTTATTTTCAGTACTTAAATAAATAAGATCGTAAACCGGAACAACATCTACATCGGAATCAGTAAAATTTATCCAACTTTTTCCCCCATCTCCACTGGCAAAAAGACCTAAATCACAACCTGCAAAAATGAAATCAGGATTTTGTTTATTGTACACAATGGTATGAAATGGCACATCGGGTAAGCCGTTGGATATTCCTACCCAATTTTCTCCAAAATCCTGGCTTACAAACAAATGTTCATTTTCAAACCCTCCCATGCTTACAAGCATAATAGAATCACTCTGAGGGTGGAATGAAATATCAGTAATAATTCTGTTGGGTAGAAAATTTGAAATTTCTTTGGAGGTTGTCCCCCCATCCACACTGAGGTATAATCTTACCCTCTGATTTAGATCCGGCATGGTTGAAAATGCCAGTATTGATTTATTTCGAGAGGAAAGTTCTATAGAATTTATAGGAGCTAGTGAAGGATTGCTGGATAGTGTAATCCAGGTCTTTCCATTATCCATAGACTTAATTAATTGTTTGCTTCCGCCATAAATAAGATTTTCATCTGTAAGACTCATTTTTAAAGGACTAATGAAGCAACTGGAAGGGTCAGGTTTAAGTACTTCAAGCCAGGTTTTACCAAAATCTGAAGACTTATAAAGATTCAGATTTTGGGCCAGACAATTCATGTTATTAGGATCTGAATGATTGATTGTGCAATAGGCACCATCTCCAACCGAAACCAATTTCCAGACTCCGTTTTGGTCCATTAATCCACAGTTATTGTCTTGTAAACCTCCCAAAATAATTTTTTCCGTTTTCTGATCTACTACCCCAGAATAGAATTGAGTTGTAAGTAATCCATCATTGCAAGAATAAAAACTAATACCGAAATCATCCGACCTGTAGACACCTCCATCGGTTGCCAGATAAATTTTAGATGGATCCAAAGGGTTTGAAACAATGTCATGAAAATCTGCATGTACTTTAATCTTATTTAAAGTATATCGATTGAATTGATTTCCATTGCCTAAACTATCGATGAACAAATCAACACCCCCGGCAATGATTTTACTGGAATCATTGTCTTTAATTTTTAAACCTCGTGCATACCAGCTTTGATAAGTTCCAATATCCGGAACTGAACTGTAGAAGTAATTTTTAAAACCATCTCTGGATCTTAACCATTGAACGGTTTCAAACTGGTCGGAAATTAAGGCATACTGTCGAAGCGGATTCTTTTGATAATTCGCCAACATAATCCTACCTCTTAAGTGATCAAATTGCGGCAAATTCATTTTCGACCACTGTGAGCCGCCATCTTGGCTTGTGAATATTCCAAATTCATCAGAATCAATTCCACCGACCCCTACAGTTATTGATTCCGGAGCGAGCGGATTGAGAATCATTTCCACTGCCATTTTTTTATCAAGGATTAAATTCCAATGGCTTCCATGATCAATTGATTTTAAAATACCTTTGGTGGTAGCAGTATATACAATGTCTGGACTTTTGGGGTCAATAATAATTCGCCAGACACCTTGATATTCTTCCATTCCCCAATCCAAAGATTTACTCCAGGAGATTCCACCGTCGGTTGATTTTAAAATGCCTATCCCCCAAGAACCTCTTAATGTTCTTACATATTTTCCACCATCGGTTCCTTGATAGTTGTAGATCTCCCCGGTACCAATGTACATTGTCTGAGGATTTTTTGGATTAATCGCAATACTGGTTACACCCAATACCGGGTAGCCGGTCTGGACAGAAGTCCATGCATTAAGGCCTCTACCTCCGGTGGTCGATTTCCATAAACCTGCTCCTGCTGTGCCAACCCATACTTGGTTTGTATCAACCGGATGAACAACAATGGTTAGACATCTTCCTGCAATTTTATTTGGACCAAGACTTTCCCATTGATTTTCAGTTCTGTAGTTTATTGGCGACTTGGTGAAATGTTGCATTTCATTAAAAGCACGGGAATACAGATTTGCAGGAATAAAATGAAAGGGAAAAGTTCTTTTAATATTTTCAAACTCAAGGGCATTTAAGGCACCCGATTCTGCTTTTGGTGGAAATATTTCCTTTTTTGTACAGGAGCTAAGACAGATAAACGAAAAGGAAATTAGAAAAATGAATTGTTTCAAAAATAAGTTCATCCTCCGGTTCTCTTGGTGTTTTTGAAACCCTTTTGAATTAGGATTTCAATAATCTTTTTTACATGATCCCCTTGAATTAATATTTCTCCATCTTTTACACTGCCTCCTACACCACATTTCTGTTTCAAAAATTTTGCAAGTTCCTCTAATTTGTCATCCGTTAATTGCAGCCCCATGATTTTTGAAACTGCTTTTCCGCCTCTGTGTTTTGTCTCCAATTGTACTCTTACAATTTGACTGCTGAAAGAGGTTTGTTCGGTTAAATCATCTTCTTTATCAGAATTATTAGAGACATGAGTGGAATATACAAGTCCGAGATCTGAGAGATTATTTAACTTTTTTATCATAATTATATCTTTTGACCTTTCAAAGCTTCCTGAATTGTATTGTCCATCGCAAGGTGTGCTAGAGGTGTAGTAATCTCTTTTAATTTTTCCATAAATTCCTGAATATTTTCCTTGGCTTTTAAATTGATTTGAGATTTCAGTTCTTTACAAATATTCTTGATTTCAACATCTGTTTTCGGATTGATCCATGAATGGTGATTTTTTAAAAATTTTTCAGTGTGCAAGATCAAAATTTCTGCCTCATTGATCAAATCAAGCAAGGATTTTTTTTCAATATCTGAAGCAGCATGTAAGATTGATTCAGAAAGCATTCTGGCCATTTCGTGCGGACTCAATGAAAATTGTGATTTAATTTCAATTTCTTGCTCTTGGCCGGACCTTAATTCTTTTGCTTTCACTTTTAAAATTCCGTCTACATCCACATGGAAGCTAACTTCTATTTTGGGTATCCCTGTTGCCATTGGAGGAATTTTGTCCAGTATAAATTCTCCAAGCAGCCGGTTGTGTTCTACTAAGTCTCTTTCTCCTTGATAAACTGCAATTCTTAATTTGACTTGACCATCTTTGGAGGTTGTATAATTTCTGGCCTGGTGTATCGGAAGTTTCGAGTTTCTAGGTATGATTACATCCATTAACCCTCCTAATGTTTCAATGCCCAGTGAAAGTGGATTTACATCTAAAAGGAGAAGATCTTTTCTCTTTCCACTCAGAATATCAGCCTGAATGGAAGCGCCGAGACAAACAGCTTCGTCAGGATTAAGGCTGTCGTTGGGCACTTTTTTAAAAAAATTATTTACTGCAGATTTTACAATCTGCATCCTGGTTGATCCTCCTACCAATAAAACTTCATCTAGGTCAGTTAATGCTAATCCGCTGTCTTTGATTGCAAGTGTGCAGCAGTCCAATGTTTTTTGTATTAAGGAAGCAGTACATTTTTCAAATTCACTTTGATTGATGTCCAGCTTAATTCCATTCCATTCGGTTGTATGAATTTTGTTTATATTAAGATTTATTTTGGCTTCTTCTGCGAGAATTCTCAGACTATTTTTTTGTGCAAAGTCCTCTGGAATGATCAAATTAAATTTTTGCACCCAAAAGTCAATAATGGCGTGATCAAAGTCATCACCTCCCAGGTAAGTATCTCCTCTGGTGGCCAATACGTCAAATATTCCATCCTCAATTCTAAGAATGGAAACATCAAAGGTTCCACCTCCTAAATCATAAACTGCAATGTTTTTAACATCCTGACGATCAAGGCCAATTCCAAATGCAAGGCTGGCTGCGGTGGGCTCATTGACAATTCTTAAGACATCGAGTCCTGCCAATCTGCCTGCATCCCTGGTAGCTTGCCTTTGGTTGTCATTGAAGTAAGCCGGGACGGTAATAACAGCCTTTTCAATTTTGGCCCCGATACTTAGTTCCGCTTCATTCTTTAGGTGTTTCAAAATCATGGAGGACAATTCGATCGGAGTGTAAAACTTATCTTTGATTTTAACTTTAATCAATTCATCAGAGCTTTCCTCACTGAGTTGGTACCCAAAGTGTTTTTTTTGATTTTGGAGATCATTTAACGACTTGCCCATTAATCTTTTAACTGAATAAATGGTGCATTCTGGATCAACACTTAATTGCTTTTTGGCTTCTTTACCTACAATAATTTTACCTTCCGAGTTTATGTAAATAATGGATGGGACAAAGAGGTCTTTTTGGTTGATGTCCTTGATTATCAAAGGCTTGCTATCCTTAATGAATGAAATCAAGCTATTGGTAGTCCCAAGATCAATCCCAACAATGATCTCCTCATTTTTTCTGATTGTACCGGTCTTAAAATTAATTGCAACTTTCCCCATGACGACTATTAAACCAAATCTTACTTAATGTGTTTAAGTGAGCATATGTTTAGCATAAGCAAGAATAAACAAACCATTTTATTTATTGTTTTGGCCGGTTTGTTCATTACGAATGCAATAATAGCTGAGTTTATCGGAGTTAAAATCTTTTCTTTAGAAAAATCTCTTGGTTTTGGTTCATTGGATTTTTCACTTTTTGGCATCGATAATTTGGCATTTAATCTTACGGCAGGGGTGCTTTTATGGCCAGTTGTCTTTGTAATGACGGACATTATTAATGAATATTTTGGACCAAAAGGGGTGAGATTTTTATCCTACTTGGCGTCCGCTCTGATCATTTATGCATTTTTGGTTGTTTTTTTTGCAGTAAGGTTGCAACCAGCTGATTTTTGGCCCACCTCCCATATTAGTGAGAAGACCCCATGGTTAGGCTCTGAAGTTGGAAATCTGAATACAGCTTATCGACTTATTTTTGGTCAGGGCTTATGGATTATCGTTGGTTCGTTGATAGCTTTTATTTTTGGTCAGATCATAGATGTTTTTGTATTTCATAAAATCAAAGAAAAAACCGGAGAGAATAGCATTTGGCTCAGGTCGACGGGATCAACAATAATCTCTCAGTTTATTGACAGTTACGTTGTTTTGTTCATAGCATTTTATTTCGGGGCCGGTTGGTCAATTAAACAAGTATTGGCAATAGGAACGGTCAACTATATCTACAAATTTATAGTAGCCGTACTTATTACTCCATTAATATACTTAATTCATAAATTAATTGAAAATTTTCTGGGCAAGGATCTCGCTGTGAAGTTAAAACTTGAAGCCATGAACAGACAGAATTCTTAACAATCTTAAAAAATGGCAAAGCAAATCAGCAACACTATACTCATGGTCAGACCTGCTCATTTTGGGTACAATCAGGAGACGGCTACCAGTAATAAATTTCAAAAAAAACAAGAAAAGCAAGACCAAAAAGACATCAAGTCAAAAGCTTGTGAGGAGTTTGACCAAATGGTTGCAGCTTTAAGATTAAATGGTGTCAATGTTCTGGTTTTTGAAGATTCAGAGGACGTTGTTAAACCGGATGCTGTTTTTCCAAACAATTGGATAAGTATGCATGAAGATGGCACACTTATTACTTATCCGATGTTCGCACCGGTGAGACGTAAGGAACGAAGTGAAAACATTATTGAATCGTTGATCAGAGATTTCGATGTAAAGAAACGTCTTTCCCTCGAGTTGTTTGAAAGCAAGGATCAGTTTTTGGAAGGGACCGGTAGCATTATTTTTGATCATGAACATAAACTTGCCTATGCTTGTCAAAGTGTAAGGACTTCAATGGAGGTTTTGCAAAAACTCTGTTTAATAATCGATTATAGACCCATATTATTTAATGCATACGATGCCGGGGGATTTCCAATTTACCATACGAATGTGTTGATGGCATTAGGTAAGGATTTTGTGGTTATATGCATGGAGGCTGTGGAGCAAGGCAGCAGAATTAGATTAGAAGAACAGTTTGAAAAAACAGGAAAAGATGTTATTGATATTTCATTTAATCAAATGGAATCATTTGCTGGAAATATGTTACAAGTTGAAAAAGCAGACCATAATCCACTGTTGGTGATGTCTAAATCTGCTTATGAATCTTTGAATGCCAATCAACTAAGTACCCTGGAATCCAAAACGGATATTTTGCCGGTTTCCATTCCAACTATTGAACAGATCGGTGGTGGTAGTGCAAGATGTATGATGGCAGAAGTCTTTTTACCCCAGCGATTTAATGTTTAATTCTATTCTCATCTTAATAACCTTGCTCGTTTTAAATTTTATCAAACATCAAGAGCAAGTAACTATGAATTAATAGGTATTCGGTCGCTCAATAAATATTTTATGAACAGTTTTCAGATGAAAAACAAATATTAGACGATTAAATTTGTGTAGGCGGTTTGAGGATTTTTAATAAAATTTCAAGAGTAAGGTCCAGTTCTTCTTTTGTATTCAATTGGGAAAAGGAAAATCTCACTGTTCTTCCTTTGGCATTGGGGCGTATATATTCTAACACATGAGAAGATTTCTCAGTGCCTGAGGAACATGCAGAGCCTCCTGAGGCTGCGATTCCATGAATGTCAAGATTCATGAGCAACCATTCAATTCCCTTTTGTTCCGGAAAATTGACACTCAAAATTTTTGGATTGAATTCAGATTCAGGTGTGTTAAAAGATTCGGACAATTCATGATGTTGTAATGCTGATCTAAAGTAAGTATTTAAATGGTATAGATGAGCCAACTTCTCCTTCCAAGATTCAGTGCAAAGTTGAAGAGCCTTTGCCAATGCAGCTATGCCAATAATGTTTTCTGTTCCAGCTCGCAAATTTCTTTCCTGACTCCCACCATAAATGAAAGGTTTAATCAGAGTAGGCTCCTTCAAATATACAAATCCAATTCCTTTAGGTCCATGAAACTTATGGCCGGACCCAGTTGCAAAATCAATGTCCAATTCTGTTACATTTAATTCTATATTTCCAATAGATTGAACTGTGTCAGAATGGTAATAGGCACTATATTTTTTACAGATTTCCGATATTTGTTTGATTGGGGTTAGACTGCCAAGTTCATTATGTGTGTGTATCAAGGTTACCAAAGCTGGCGAATCACTTTCTTTTAAAATAGACTCCAGTTCATTGAGGTTGATCCTGCCATATTCATCCGGATGAAGATATTTTAATTGAACTCCACTAATTTGTGCATACTCTTTGCAGGAGTGCAAAACACAGGGATGTTCAATAGGTGAACTTATGATGGTTTTAACCTGTAAATTTTTAATCACCGCACTAATTATCATATTAGATGATTCAGTGCCACAGGAAGTAAAAAAAACCTGGGAAGGGGAGGTGTGTAAAAAATTGCTCAGGACTTTTCTGCTTTCTTCTATTAAACTTTTAGCAGCGGCTCCTTCCCTATAAATGGAAGAAGGGTTACCGAAAATATTTTTTGAAGTATGATTTATACATTCGATGACTTCAGGTAGCAATGGGGTGGTAGCGGCATTGTCCAGGTAAATCCTTTGATTCATAAGATGTTTTAATTAAATTGCTCAATTTTGATTTTAATATCTTCTACTAAAATCCTGGCTTCCTGCTCCGATTTGGCTTCACTGTAAATTCGTATGATGGGTTCTGTATTTGATTTTCTAAGGTGAAGCCACGAATCCTTGAAATCAATTTTTAAGCCATCTGCTAAATTGATTTGCACATCGCTATAAGCAGCTGAAAGATTTTTGAGCAAGTCTTCAAAATTAAGTGTAGGATCAATATTAATTTTATCCTTATGCATATAATATAAAGGATATCCTGATTTCAATTGAGACAAAGTCTTGTTTTTTGTTGCCATATTTGCCAAAACAAGGACAATTCCAATTAGTGAATCTCTACCAAAATGTAAATCCGGCAAAATTATTCCTCCATTTCCTTCTCCGCCTATTACAGCATTCACTTCCTTCATTTTATTAACCACATGAACTTCTCCAACAGCAGACGAATAGTGTTTTCCTCCTTTTTGTAAGGTAAGGTCTGCGAGTGCACGAGAAGAGGAAAGATTGGAGACCGTGTTGCCAGGTTTTACATCGAGCATAAAATCTGCACAGCAAATTAGAGAATATTCCTCTCCAAAATACTGTCCCTCATGGTCTACCAATGCCAGTCTGTCAACATCGGGGTCAACTGCAATACCCAGATCTGCCTTGTTTTTAGTGGCTTCCATTAATTCCGATAAATGTCCTTCAAGAGGTTCAGGATTGTGCCTAAAATTTCCGTCAGGATTGGAATTTATCAATTCATAAGTACATCCAAGGCTGTCAAACAAACGAGGTAAGGCAAGACTTCCAGTGGAATTGATACAATCAGCTACAATATGGTATTTTTTTGATTGAATCTTCTCAATGGGTAAATAGGGGATGGCTAAAATAGCTCTGATGTGATCTTCAATACTGCTGTTGTAACTGGTTTTTTGACCTAGATTGTCGATGTCTGCATAAACCAGGCCTTCCAAATTGCTTAGTTCAAGGATTTGAAGCCCTTCCTCTGCAGAAATGAATTCCCCCCTATGGTTCAATAATTTTAAAGCATTCCATTCCCGAGGATTGTGGCTTGCAGTAAGTATTATTCCTCCAGCTGCTTTGAGGTGTAAAACGGCCATCTCAATACTGGGTGTGGTAGATAGACCTGCATCAATTATACCAACACCGAGACTTTGCAGACTAGCTTCTACTAATTTTGAGACCATTTCTCCTGAAATCCGGGCATCCCGACCTAAGACTACTGTTGGTTTTGGATTTTTTTGTAAAAGTAATTTTCCAAAAGCCAGGGAGAACTTTACGATATCTTCAGTACTGAGATTTTCTCCTTTAACTCCCCCAATGGTTCCCCTTATGCCGGAGACAGAAATGATAAGACTCATCTTAAATCAATATTAGCTGACAAAAGTATTAATTTAGCGGCTTATTCCATGGATATAATTCCAAATTGAGACAAATGAAAGAATGGTTTGCAGAGTGGTTCAATACATCTTATTACCATCTGCTCTACAATCAGAGAGATGATCAGGAAGCTTCTAATTTTGTTAAAAACGTCGTTGATTTGTTGCGTCCGGATGAACATGCTAAAATTTTGGATGTTGCTTGTGGCTCAGGAAGGCATGCATTGTCTTTAAGTGAATATGGCTGGGATGTTACAGGAGTTGATTTATCATTGGCCTGCATTTTATTGGCTAAAGAAAATGAAAGTGAACTTCTTAGTTTTTATCAACATGATATGCGAAGAATTTTTAGAATTAATTATTTTGACATTGTTTTAAACCTATTTACAAGCTTTGGATATTTTGAAACGGTGTCGGAAGATGAAAAAGCAGCTTATTGTCTGGCCACAAATGTTAAGAAAAATGGCTATCTAATCTTTGATTACTTTAATTCATTTTGTGTAGAGCAAAATATAGTACACAATGTGAAATTGCAGATTGGGTCTGTGAATTTTGATATACAAAAGGAAATTGTTGGAAGAAAAATTATTAAAAGAATACAGGTTCAGGACCTCGATTCCAATTATACTTTTGAAGAGCGTGTAAGACTTTATTCACTGATGGATATAAAAAAAATGTTCAATAAATTTGGATTGGAACTTCAATATGTATTTGGTAACTATTTTCTTGAAGATTTCCATGAACAAAAATCAGACAGGATGATTTGTGTTTTTAAAAAGATAGTTTGATTGATGATTAATTATTTAATTTGGCTAGATCATAAGATATTTGAATGGATTCAACTGAACCTGAGAGCATCAGAATTGGATGTTTTGATATCATTGTGCAGGGACAAGCATTTCTGGTTGCCTTTGTATGTATTTCTGGTGGCCTATGTTGTTTTTAATTATAAAATCAATTTAGTAAAATTTGTACTTATGATCGTCGTTTTGATCAGTTTAAGTGATCAATTGACGAGTAGTTTGATAAAGAAAACTGTAAGAAGGGAACGTCCTTGTAAAGAAGCCTATTTCAGTGACCAGTTTAATACCCCTGTTGGGTGCAGTGGAGGCTTTAGTTTTCCCTCAAGTCATGCCTCAAATCATATGGCTTTGGGGGCTTTTCTCTATTTGTTTTTTGAAGGTAAAAACAAATTTAAAAGGCGGATGCTGTTGATTTGGCCGTTAATTGTTGGTTTTGCCCAGGTTTATGTTGCAGTTCATTTTCCATTTGATGTTTTGGCAGGTTTTTTAATAGGTGCAATATTAGGGATGCTTTGCTATTTATTATATTTTTGGATTGAGCCGTCTATAAAATCAGAGTATCATAAACTTACATTGAATCATTAAATGTGATTGCATAATGACGGGAGGTCTGCAAATAATTGAATCCATTTAAATTTTTCACACTACCTTTGTATCCCGTAGCAGACAATTAAATCATGACTAAATATATTTTTGTTACGGGAGGAGTTACCTCTTCTTTAGGAAAGGGGATCATTGCCGCCTCATTGGCCAAACTTCTTCAGGGTCATGGTTTCAAAACTACCATCCAAAAGTTTGACCCTTATATCAACGTTGATCCGGGCACTCTTAATCCTTATGAACATGGAGAATGTTATGTTACGGATGATGGAGCTGAAACAGATTTGGATTTGGGACACTATGAGCGATTTTTAAATATCTCAACTTCACAGGCCAATAACGTTACTACAGGTAGAATTTATCAAACCGTAATAAATAAAGAAAGAGCAGGTGATTTTTTAGGAAAAACTGTTCAGGTAATTCCACACATTACGGATGAGATTAAAAGGAGGATTACCTTACTTGGAGAGACTAATTATGATATCATAATCACAGAACTTGGAGGAACTGTTGGTGATATTGAATCCTTACCATATTTGGAAGCACTCAGGCAACTTAGAATGGAGCTTGGGGCCAAGAATTATGCAACAGTTCACCTAACCTTGATCCCTTATCTCGCAGCTGCAAAAGAGCTTAAAACAAAACCTACTCAACATTCGGTCAAAGAACTCCAGGAAGCAGGTATCCAACCTGATGTATTGGTTTGCCGTACTGAAAAGCCAATCACGGATGAAATTCGCTCTAAATTGGCCCTGTTTTGCAATCTTGATAAAGCGAATGTAATTGAAGCGCTTGATGCCGATACCATTTATGACGTTCCTCTTCTGATGCTTAAAGAAAAGTTGGATGTGAGGGTGTTGAAAAAACTTGGATTGAAGTCTAAGAAAAAACCTGAGCTAAAAGCATGGAAGGAATTTTTATCAAATCTAAAGAATCCAATTCATTCTGTAAAAATCGGACTCATTGGTAAGTACAATGAGTTGCCCGATGCTTATAAATCCATATATGAAGCCTTTGTACATTCAGGTTCAGCCAATAAATGTAAGGTAGAAATCGTCGCGGTGCATTCAGAACATCTCGAGGATAAAAAGTCTGTGGATCAGTCTCTAAATGGTCTTGATGGTTTATTAGTGGCCCCAGGATTTGGTGAACGGGGTATTGAAGGTAAGATTAACGCTATTAAATATGCCCGCGAGAATAAACTTCCTTTTTTTGGGATTTGTTTGGGAATGCAATGTGCCGTTGTTGAATTTGCAAGAAATGTACTCAAACTAAAGGCATCTTCCACAGAAGTAAACCCTAAAACACCCAATCCGGTCATTCATATGATGTCTGAACAAAAGAAAATCAGGGAAAAAGGAGGAACCATGCGTTTAGGTGCTTATGAATGCGCCGTCAAGAAACCTTCAAAGGCTTTTAATGCTTACCAAAAGACCATGATTTCTGAAAGGCACAGACATCGATATGAATTTAATGGAACTTACTTAAAGCAATTTGAAGATCATGGTATGGTCGCTTCTGGAATACACCCAGACCGCAAATTGGTAGAAATAATGGAACTTAAAGAACATCCATGGTTTGTAGGGGTGCAATTTCATCCTGAATTAAAAAGCACCGTTGAAAATCCACACCCACTCTTTGTTGCATTTGTTAAGAGTTGTATTAAAAACCAAAAGTAATTGGGCGTTAATAAATTTTGGAGACAACCATTAGCCTGGCTGTTAATGCTTTTGGGTTTCAAATCAAAATCAATTACACAGGACATGTTGCATATTGACCATCCTGTGCAGTTGACACGCTATTGTAACTTCCCCAGTACTTTTGTTTCAAGCAGAAATATTGAAATTTGGTTGCCCCCATCGTACAATTCCTCTGTTGAAAAAAAATTTCCCGTATTGTATTGGCAGGATGGCCAAAATTTATTTGATCCGGCAGTTTCATACAATCATTCTCCATTAGAGATGCATAAATCTATAGAGGATCTTGTTTCTGCCCAGATGATTCAGGATTTTATCGTTGTTGGAATTTGGAATAATGAAAATAGGTTTTTGGAATATATGCCCGACCTTTTTTACAATGCCCTTAAAGTAAATAAACGTAATGCACTAACTAAAGAATATGGAGGAAAACCCTTAGGGGATAAATATCTTCAATTCTTGACTCAGGAATTAAAACCATATATCGACAGTAATTATAGAACATTGCCCGATAAATTGAACTGTTACATCGGGGGAGCTAGCATGGGAGGTTTGATTTCATTTTATGGCCTGATGGAGTATCCTCATTTTTTTGGAGGGGCTATTTGCATGTCTACGCACTGGCCCATCAGTGTTCGGAGAAATGATCGGGACATTCCGGAAGGTTATTTCCATGTAATCGAAGAATCAAGAGACAAGTTGAAAGGGGCAAAACTGTATTTTGATCATGGTACAGAAAATTTGGATGCATGGTATAGTCCTTATCAATTGAAGGTGGATGAAATTCTGTTTTCTGTATTTCAAGGTTCCGCCCAATATCTATCTCTGAAGTTTGAAGGTAAATCTCACAGCGAAAAAGATTGGAGAGATAGATTAGAAATACCCCTGGAATTCATGTTGTCCACTAAAAGGATGTAAATGATTTATACGTGATTTCTTTTAATAAAATTAACTTAATAGTCAGATTTTTTTGTCAATATCAAATAAGATTTTGAATGAAAGACCACTTTAAATTGCTCTGAGTAAAATGCATTTACAGGAAGTATCACGTAATTCACCATTTGCTGATCGAAAAGATAATCTAAGGTTTTTTCATCAATTTTTTGATAATTAAATTTTGCCTGATTCATTAAATTTATCCCACTTTTTCGCGTCTCAAGATTTATTTTATATATTGTGTGGATACGATCGTACCAAGGGAAAAGATATGCTATTTGATGAGATATTGCTTTAAAGTCAACCCAAGAACTTCTTTCAGACCAGGTTTTAAAATGGGTAAAATCAGGAGGCACTACTAATAAACTTTTTATATTGGTATTGTTTTTTACCCAGATTGCAAGGTCATGCTCCTCTTTAAAAAGATCATTTCTTTTAATTTGTTTTACTGTGGCAACACATAAGATCATCATAACTAAAAGATAATTGCAGTATTGTAGCCAGGTAAAAGAAAATTTATGGGTTATCTTTTCAATTAATCCAACCAGTGCCAAAATACTGAATAACTCGATCCATATGGTAGTTTTAAGCCATTGCATCTGGAGCACAAATTCTGACTTGTAAATCGTGGTAGCCCCTATATAAAAAAGCATTATGACACCTTGTAATAAATAAAATTTGAAAATTAACCGGTTGCTTTTTGACCATAAGTACAAGCCGGAGAAAAACAGAAAATAAAATATAAAAATGTGAATTATTGAACTGTACTGAATAAGGAAATGGTGTCCGATTCTAAATTCTAATAAATCAAATAATCCGCTTCCGTGATTATGTAGTTTAACTCTTGAGTATACTAATGCTAATAAATAGGGTAGACAAAGTAGGCAGAATAAAATAATGGCTGCTAATTTATTTTTGGTTTCATTTTTTTCTGAACTAAAAATATCAATAAATGTCAGTGTGCCAATAATTAAAAATAGTTGAAAGCCCGCAAGTACCTGAAAGTATGTGGCTATAGACAGCAGAAAAAATGAAGAGATGATATTATTTCTAAGGTAAAAAACCAGACACCAAATTCCCAATGTTTTTGCAAAGCAAGATCCAACAGCCATGTTGTAAAACAATTCATTGCCTCCAACCGAGCTGTAGGGGGCGATAAATAATATCAACAGGATGCTTAAGTATTTTGAATGTTTGGTTAGACCAAGCACTTCAGTTAAATGCGATAAGCCAAGTATGAAGGCAAACAAACAAAGGAAATAGGCTATAAAGAGTATAAGTGGGTTTTCGGCACCAATTAAATTAAGAAAATTATTTAGGAAGGTCCGCTCATGAAGAATCAGCGATTCGTTAAATTCGATGTGAAAATCACCAGTATATAGTTCAGGGTGTTGCATTTTTTTCAAAACCGGAACTACCTCAATCATGTCATTACCACTGCCTTCATAACCCCAAAAAAGGAGATGAGCCAGGCAAAAAAGTAATATCAGCCCGTAAAATTTATAGTTTGTTAGCTTTGTAAAAGATTTAAGACTTTCCAATGAATTTTGTTAAAACAGCGACCAAAGATCTAAAGCGAATTTCCGCCAAGGAATTCAAAACCAGCCCAAAAGTACCAATAATTTTAATGGCTGATCACATCAGGTCGGGCCATAATGTAGGCTCTTTATTCAGGATTGCGGATGCATTTGGTTTAGAAGAAGTTTTATTGGTGGGTTATACGGTGAAACCACCTCATCCGGAAATCAATAAAACTGCATTGGGAGCCACAGAAACTGTTAACTGGAAACATTTTGAGCATCCAGAAGAATACCTTACCTTAAAAAAGTCTGAAGGCTATCGGATAATGGCTGTAGAGCAGACTGATGGAAGCCAATTTCTACATCAATTGCATTTTAATCAAGATGAGAAGTATGTTTTAATTTTTGGCAATGAAGTGAATGGTGTGTCGGATTCTGTCTTGAGTTTGTGTGACGAATGCATTGAAATTCCTCAAAAAGGAACAAAGCATTCATTAAATGTCAGCGTGGCGGCAGGACTTGTGACCTGGCATATATTTGCACACTTTCTTTAGTATCTTCTCTTTCTTCCTTTGTTTTTATCATACAACAACCTTACCCCTAAAGAAATTTTTTGGTGTGAAAATTCCGGATAA
This sequence comes from Candidatus Vicinibacter affinis, assembly GCA_016714365.1. Lineage (NCBI taxonomy): Bacteria > Pseudomonadati > Bacteroidota > Saprospiria > Saprospirales > Saprospiraceae > Candidatus Vicinibacter > Candidatus Vicinibacter affinis. The sequence continues at coordinate 2,418,951 of JADJNH010000005.1, forward strand.
CTTTCAGAGTCCAAATGTTTATCTAGGTGTCCAAAATTATACAATATCATAGGACTGATCGTCAGATTTTCTGAAATCCCGAAGTCGTTTCCAATACCAAAACCAGTGTAAAATTGTCCTGTTTTTTGCTCTTGATCCGCATAATTGCGTATATTATACCGAAATCCAAGATCGATGATTAGATGAAGACCTTTTTTTAGAGTATTTCCTTCTTTTTTGAAAGTGGGACAATTGCAATCATTTTTAAAATCAAAAGGATATATATTGATGAGACTGAAAATTTGAGGTCCTATTGATTTGAAATTTAATTTGGCGGACTGAATAAGGGGGAATTTTCCTGATTCGTAAGCGAGTCCTGCCCCGGGTAAAAATTCTAAACGATAATTTTTTAATCGAAAAAAATAATTCACCCCCCCAAATACCCCAAAGAAATCGCTCCCGATTTCTGATGAACTAACTGAAGGAATTGTTGATACCACATGTCTTTCTCCCTGAATTTGGACACCCCATTGTCCTAAAGCCTCCGTATATAAACCTGTAACTAAAACTAAGATGGGAAAGAATTGTTTCATCCCTGTTATAACGTAAGCTTAAAAGCTTTAATATCTTTGCCTAAATATTTTTTTTGAAGACAAGAACTTATAAAAAAGAGAAGGTTCAGCTGATTACACTTGGGTGCTCAAAGAACCTGGTGGATTCAGAGAATCTAATGACCCAATTGGATTATAATCATTACAAAGTAGAGCACAATCCTTCAGGGGCCGATCCAGCTGATATTGTAATTATTAATACCTGTGGGTTCATCGATCGTGCAAAAGAAGAATCTATTGAAACAATTTTGGAGTATGCCCAAATGAAGGGGCGTGGAGCAATTTCTAAATTATATGTAACTGGTTGCCTCTCACAACGATACAAAGACAATCTAGAGTCAGAGATAAAAGAAGTTGACGCTTTTTTTGGCACCATGGAAATGCCTGCATTACTGGCTAAACTGAATGCAGATTATATACATGAATTAGTTGGTGAAAGATTGACAACCACACCTTCACATTTTGCTTATTTAAAAATTTCAGAAGGATGCAACAGAACCTGCTCATTTTGTGCGATTCCGTTGATGCGTGGGAAGCACATCTCAATTCCTATTGACCAAATTATACTGCAAGCTCGAAATTTGGCAAGACATGGGGTGAAAGAAATAATTTTAATTGCCCAAGAATTGACTTATTACGGACTTGACATTTATAAAGAAAGAAGTTTGAGTAAATTACTCAACTTACTTTGCGAGGTGGAAGGCATAGAATGGATTCGACTGCATTATGCATACCCTTCTAAATTTCCACTTGATGTAATACACACTATGAAATCACAGGAGAAAATTTGTAATTACCTGGATTTACCTTTGCAACATGCATCTGACCGCATTTTAGCTTCCATGAAAAGGCAAATTACAAGAGAGGAGACTCGGAGGTTAATAGGTGACATTCGGGACATTTTGCCTGGAATTAGCTTGAGGACCACCATGCTTGTTGGTTTTCCCGGTGAATCCGAAAGTGACTTTAATGATTTATGTAATTTTGTAGAAGAGCAAAGGTTTGACCGATTGGGTGTATTTCAATACTCTCATGAAGAGGATACTTCAGCTTATTTAATGAAGGATGATGTGCCGGTTAATTTAAAAGAAGAGAGGGCTGCCTCGCTGATGGCCATTCAAGAAGGGATTTCCCTAGAGCTAAATGAAGAAAAGATTGGAAAAGTTTATAAAGTGCTTATTGATCATAAGGAAACTGATTATTATGTAGGACGAACGGAGGCGGACAGTCCGGAAGTTGACAATGAAGTCCACATTTCTGTAAAAGATTATTGCAGGATAGGAGATTTTGCGAAGGTTAGAATTACTGAAGCCGATCATTTTGATTTAATCGGTGAATTAGTCCCATAACAATTATGGATTTTTATCGTAAAATAAAGGAGAATCCACTCTGGCAAGCTGGGGTTTGCGTTTCAGTGGTATTCGTTTTCGAACTGGTTATTTTGCTCTTGAATATCCTAAAATTGGATTGGGTTGAAATTGGTGATATATGGTTAGTCGGAACTGCCATGGTGTTATTTTACATTATTTTAAATACCATTCTTGGTTTTGGTTCTAAGGAAATGATGAACTATTATCGGGATTCCATTTATGGCTTTCTACTGATTCTTACTTTTTTGATTTTTACGGGAAGGTGGCTTACCGGTAAATCTATTTTTGAAGTCAAAACATATTCCTGGATAATTTTCGTTTTTGCAATTGTATATCTGGTGTTTCTTACCATTCAAAGTCTTATGCGTAAAATTGTAGCATTGGCACTTAAACAAGATAAAAAAATTCAGAATGAGCAATAAATGGATCTATATTTTCTCTACTTTTTTGACTTGTGGCAGCATTTCATGTCAGCCAAAATCTGTGCAAAATTCAACTAAGCCTCAAGCAATTGTTGAACAGGTTAATAATGATACCATTATCATTATTCCGGAACAAGTTTTACCCATTCAGAAGAGTGAAGAAGAATGGAAAAAGTCACTTCCAGAAATGGCTCACTTCGTGTTGAGGGAAAAAGGAACAGAGAGGTCTTTTACAGGAAAATATTGGGATCACCATGATCATGGCGTATATGTTTGTTCCGGGTGTCGACTCCCATTGTTTAATTCAGATACCAAGTTTAACTCCGGAACAGGTTGGCCAAGTTTTTATCAGCCGATTAGGTCATATCTAATAACTGAAAACAGGGATCAATCTCATGGGATGGTTAGGGTAGAAGTGGTATGCAGTAAATGCAATGGGCATTTGGGCCATGTTTTTGATGATGGACCTGCACCTACAGGTTTGCGATACTGCATCAATTCTGTTTCTCTTGATTTTGTTCCGTCGAAAAAACTTCCCAAATAAGGCCCAGTTAAGGCCTCATCCAGTCAAAATTAAATCCATAAATGAGTCCAAAAACCATCAGGCAAGTTATAGAAACTGCAATAATACCCAGCAATAAGAGAAAATACCATCTTGGGGTTTTTGATTTCTCAAGAAATTCTGCAGCCAAACTGATGATTAACAGGAAAATACAAACCAGGATTAAAAGTGCCGATATGAGGCTGGCAACAAAATCGTTGAAATACCAAAGCATGCTCAAAACCAGGGCAAGGCACAATAGAATTTCCGTAATTGGGAACTTTTTTGGAAAAATTGAATTATTCATCCTTATACCACAATGTGTTGACCTGCGTTAATTGTTAAATATGGAATTCAAAGTTAAGTTTGTTTTATTATTTAGCCTGTTTTTAGAAATCGGCATGTCTCAGAGCTTTGACACGACAGCCTATCTAAAAAAATATCAAGAAAGGATTACTTTGTCTCGCATTGATGACATATACATTCCTAAGAATACAGAAGATGCAATGAAGGAGCTCCTCCGACTTACAGATCCGGAGGGAAGGGTCAAGATTCTGTCAGTACCAGAAGACAGCATTGCCAGTAAGTTACATTTTAGCCTTGGGCGTTGGATGCTTATCAATTGGGGATTTGAAGAGGGAAGTAGAATAAGTCACTACTATAAGGAAAATGGTGTCTCTAATTTTGATGATATGCAGGATTTGTTGATCCGAAGTTTTTACAGGACTTTAGCCCAAAAACCAATTAAGGAAAAAGAACTTTTCAATTTTTATATTTCAAAAAGAAAGAAGGAGCACGAAGAAAAGCTTAAGAAATCAAAAGTGATTAAAAATCTTGGACCTGTTAAAAAGCATATGGAATAAGGCTAATTACACAGTATGAACTGGTTTAATATTAGTTGCATTGTTTACCTCATTAATTTAAAGTAGTTTGCTACACAACATCTTTAGTTGCTTTTTTCTGTTTCCTGCGCAACGGTTGGAAAAATTCAAAGTAAGAGAATTTATTTTTTTTGAGCAATCATTATTAAATGAGTGTCTTTGATGCCATTTGATTTTGGATAATATTTGCGTATTAGGGTTGGGTTGCTAAATCCATTGGTTATAAAATATTTGGACAGGTAATCTGCTTGGTGTTGGTAGACATACATAAATTCCTGGCCACTGCTACTGAATTCATAATTGGAATTATTATAATCACCCTCGATGGTGCTTATATACAAAAGTCCGTTATGAGAAAGCAAGTTTGAGCAATCTTTAATTAATTTTTCCACATCCTCTTTTGACAAATAGGGTAAACAAAATCCACAAATAATCCCATCGTATATCTTTTTCAATAAGTGAAGCTCTCGGCAATCCAATAACCAAAAATGTCCGGTAGGTATATTTTTTTTAGCCAGCTGAATCATATTTGGGGAGACATCAAATCCGTCAATGATAAAATCTTCTCTTTTTCCAAACAGGTATTTTGAAATATTACCGGGACCACAAGCTATCTCCAAAATCTTAGCTTGAGGCACCCCGATCTTCTGGCAAAATAGATCGTAGGTGTCATTGTATAGGTCTAAATCCATGAATTTATTCTCATACTCTTCAGCTAATTTGTCCCAGGTGTGAAAGGAGTGATTGTAATTATCCATCATTTTGTATTCGTATAATAAAATGAAACATGTAAGAGGCTAAAAATTAAGTGTAATTTTTCCGGAGTAGGATCAAAGACTATAAATAATTATCTCTTTTGCTGCCCTTATACAATTCAAATTTATGCAACCGGCATTCCAGGGGGCCATTGAATAATTTTATTTTACGTGTAGGTCTTAACCCAAAATGCTTAAGTGCTTCAAAATTTGAACTTATCACCCATGCGTTGCAACCTGGGTAAAAGTGTTTCAATCGGGTGCCCATACTTTTATAAAAGTCCACAATCTCATCCACTTCAATCCGTTCGCCGTATGGGGGATTGATCACAACATGCCCTTTCTCTCCTTCATAACTTGATTCAAAAAAATCCATTTGTTTAAAGTCAATAAATTCTTTTACACCCGCCCGTTCCGAATTGATAATGGCAACACTGAGTGCTTTTTTATCAATTTCGTAAGCAGTGATCTTCTTTTTAAAAGTTGTAATATTTTGCTCTGAATCTGCCTTTATTTTATCCCAAAGATTTTTATCAAAGTCCAGCCATGTTTGAAATCCGAAGTTCCTGTTTTTACCCGGAGGAATGTTATGCGCAATTAATGCAGCTTCGATTGGTAGTGTCCCGGAACCACACATCGGATCAATAAAGTCTGAATCTTTATTCCATCCTGACAGTAGTATGATTCCTGCAGCCAGAACTTCATTCATGGAGGCCTCAGTCTGATTCAGACGATAGTTTCTCTTGGATAGAATATTTCCTGAACTGTCCAGCGAGACATGCACCATTTCATTTGAAATATGCACGTTGATGCGAATATCAGGATTCTCTGTATCGACAGATGGCCTTAATCCATACTTATCCCTAAACTGATCAGCAATGGCATCTTTTGACTTTAAAGCTGCATATTTGGAATGTGTGAAGATTTCGCCACTGGTGCTGCCATCTATCGCAAAAGTCATATTGGTGTCAAAATAATTGTCCCAATTTATTTTCCTTACATGGTGGTAAAGCTGATCTTCATTAAAAGCCCGGAAAGTGCTAATAGGTCTTAGGATTTTAACTGCGGTGCGCAACATAAGATTGCTTTTGTACATCAAAGCAAGATCTCCCTTATATTGAACAGCACGATTTAACACTTCAATATCCAGCGCACCTAGACTACGCAATTCTTCCGCAAGTACTTCTTCCAATCCATATAAAGTAGTGGCGGTAATGTTGAAATTAAAAGACAAAGTTATATTTATTAAAGGTTAATTATTATTATTGTTATATCTCAAACAAATGATATTGAACTTATTGGAAATCAAATTTCTTATTTCAATAAGAGCCATATTAAAGTTAAAAATTTAATCTATAGTAAACAAAAAATTAGGAACACATTTGACCTGATATAAATAAGAAATTTTTATACGAAAAATTATTCGGCAATTTGTACTACTATTTTTGACAACCACTTCATGTTTCTGCTACCACCTTTAATATCTTTTGTAGATAATAGCAATATCCGGTTGTTCATATCTTCCAATCCTTTACCTTCTAATTCTGTAACAACATAGAGGTTGTTTCCTATTTCCGTATTAAATATTTCGCTGAAAGAGAAAACCATTTTATAGTCGTCTACTGCTACAAACAGAAAATAATATTGATTAAGCATGTAGGATTTTTTATAATCGAAGGCAACGTCGTCGAGTATGGACTTTAGTAAAACTGCTTTTACATCCTTTGATTTTTCTTCTCTTTTTGGAGAACAACTTGTGTTGATGTCTTTAAGGTCTATAATTGGATAGTTTTTAAGGTCATCTAGTGTTATAGTTTTTTCCTCCTTCACTTTGCCAGTTATAAGGAAGGAATTTGTTGATTTGATTTCCTCGTTTTGTGCATTTGTTTTAAGGGAAAACAAAAATAATAAAATTAAAATATTCAGCTTTTGCATCTATGCTAATTAATAATTAACTTAAATAGAATTCTCCAAAACCACACTTGTACAAAACAGCCGGTAAATATAAAGGCATTCATATTTGCTGTCCAATTATAAGGCTTACAGTAATTCAATCAATGTTTTCATTTATTCATCTCCATGTAATCAATGACCAAATTACAAAAAGACTTTATTCCCGTTTTGAATGAACTTTCATCTATATAAAAATCAGGCGTATGATGAGGACCTGAGGTTTTTGGATCTTTACCTTTAGGAAGGCCTCCAACAAAAAAATACAAACCGGGAACCTTTTGTGCAAAAAATGAAAAGTCTTCTGCTCCTGTGGTAGCAGGTCTCAATACAACATTTTCTTTTCCTGCTGCTTTTTCTAATGAAGGGCGCATTGCTTCGGTAAGCGCAATATCATTGTAGGTGACAGGATAATGTACGGAATAGGGTAGTGCTACTTCTGCTTTGGCCCCGGCAGATTCAGCAGTTTTTTCTGCAATTTGACGGATGCGCTTGTTGACAAAAATTTCATCTTCATCACTTAAAGTCCTTACAGTACCCATCATTTCTACTTGTTCAGATATTATATTAAAACGATTTCCACCATGTATAGTCCCTACAGTTACTACTGCTGGATTGTCTATAAGTTTAACATTTCTGCTTACTATGGTCTGTAGATTGTTGATGATTTGCGCGGCTACAACAACTGGATCAACTGATTGCCAAGGCGCAGAACCATGTGATGGTTTTCCAGTTACAGTTATCTTAAAATCGGAGGCAGCTGCCATGGTTCCTTCAGGTCGACAGGAAACTTTGCCAACCTCCAAATCAGCCTTCATATGCAAACCAAAGATCACATCTACTTTAGGATTTTCCAATACGCCTTCCTTAATCATCAATTCAGCTCCAAATTCCTCTCCGACCGGTGCACCTTCTTCTGCAGGCTGAAAAATAAATTTAACAGTACCCTTCAGTTCCTTCTTCATTCCACTTAAAATTTCGGCTACACCCATCAAGATGGCAACATGAGCGTCATGCCCACACGCATGCATAACCTCAGTTTCATGACCGTTGTAGTTTGTTTTAATTTTGGAAGCAAACGGAAGGTCATTTCTCTCAGCAACAGGCAATGCATCCATGTCAGCTCTCAACGCCACCACCGGACCAGGTTTTCCACCCTTGAGTATACCCACAACACCTGTAACCGCTACTCCAGTTTTAACCTGAAGGCCTAGTGATTCCAAGTGTTTTGCAACAATAGCAGCTGTTCTGAATTCCCTATTAGCCAGCTCTGGATGCTCATGAAAGTCACGTCTCCATTGGATTACTTTGGATTCTAATTTATCTGCCTTTTGTTGAATGATTTCCTGAATGCTTAATTTTTGAGCAATTAGAAGTTGTAGACTGGTAAATAAAATAAGAATAAACGTTATTTTCATAAGCTAAGGAGCGCAAGGATTGTTAGGTAAAATGTAAAAAATTTCAAATTTGAAGTTCAAAGTTAACATATTGTTCTCTAAACTTTTGTTTGGATTTGAGGCTATAACGATCTTTAAAATTTCTTATCCAAATGATACTGAAGGAATTGGATTTTGTTGGACGACTTTATAATTAAGCAATGTCCGGAGTGATTCCATCTCCAGATTTTGATTCAACATACTTTTACAATTCTGTTACATCGTTTTACAAACCAAATCAAGGTTCAGATCTAGCTATGTGTACATTTGTTTCATTCAATCAATTAAATTATTAAAATGGCAACTTATCTATTCATCTTTTTTCATTTTATTCAATCCTTGTTTTTTGCTCACTCAGAACCGTTGGCTGAAAAACCAACTGCCACAAAAATCGTTTATCGGTCAAGTGATGGTGGCCATACATGGTTAGATGTAAGTATTGGCCTGCCCAAAGACGTAGCCTTAAATACTGTTATTGCAACCGACAAGGAGATCATTTTAGGTTCAGACAGAGGTCTTTATATTGGCCATACAACATGTTCAGCTATTTTATGGCAAGAAGATCTTGGTTTGGGTAAAAGTATAAGCAACCTATCCAATGGATGGGCGGGACTCTATGTTACCAGTTATGGTAATGGAATATTTCAAAAACTAATTGGTACAGAGATATGGGTCCCTATGGACAAAACACTGGAAGATAAAATGGTTCGTACCATTCTTGAAATTCCCGGAGGATCTGTTTTAGTTGCAACTGATAATGGAATTTATAAATCAATTGATGGAAGAAAAACATGGAAACAAGTTTTTTCAGAAGGGATGATACTGAACATGTTTTATTCAGATGGTGTAATTATTGCCGGTGGTTTTAAAGGCTTATTAAGGTCTGTAGACAATGGGGAAAACTGGGTTTGGGCATTTACTGGAGATGGAATGGGACTAAGTGCAGGTACGATTAACGGGCACATGGTGGCTATAACCAGTGGGATGGGACCATGGGGGAAGGAAAATTTGGCGCCATTTGGAATAAAGACTAACAGAATACGTACTTCTGATGATGGTGGCCAAACTTGGATAAGAGCGGATGCGGGTCTGTCAGGAGCACTTTTAAATCCAGAGTTACTCAGAAAAAATATGCGAAATGGGGTTCAATTCAGGCCGAGTGCGATTAATGACATTGAGCAGCAAGGAAATTATATTTTTTGTAGTCTAGATGCAGGTGTGTATCGATCCAGTGATCTTGGCAAAACTTGGGAGTTAGTGCTTAGTTCCGGTGGCAATTCATCTTTTGAGTTGGTAGTATCCGGCGGTGTGATTTATGCTGTCTCTGTGTTCAGCGGATGTTGACAGGAAGGTAGATTTTCAATATATTTTGATTTTTCTTATATAGTATTCTGAAATTTGATTTTAAAATTTAACTGAAGTTAGCGGTCATTGCAGAGCATTACCCAAACCTACAAATAGATAACAAAACCTCAATGACAATTTAAAAAATGAAAAAATATTTCTCACAAATTCAAGTTTTTACTTTTCTGACAATACTACTTTTGGGGACTGCCTGCAACGAACCATTTAAAAAAGACTTACCAAAAGAAAAGATATCTGATAGGCATTCAAAACTTATAAAAACCATAGGTGACCCTAGATATGGCAATGTTCAATGTAGCCTGCAGGACAAGGCCGGTAACCTTTGGTTTGGCACCTCAGAAAATGGTCTTTATAAATATGATGGAAAATCTTTTAGCCGGTTTTTAGTAACAGATGGGTTAAACAGTAATGATGTTTATACACTTTTGGAAGATAATGAGGGTAAAATTTGGATAGGCACAGGTGCGGGACTTTGTCTTTACGATGGCAAAACATTTGTTAAAATCCAGATTCCTTTACCAAAAAACCTGCCTCCCAACAAGAATCCATACTATCGTAACTCGCATTGGGTTTACAGTATCATGCAAGCAAAAAGCGGAAAACTATGGTTTGTTACAATAGATGGTGTTTATGTCTACGATGGCAAATCCTTTTCGCTGTTCACAATTAATGAGGCAGCAAATGGCTTTTTGACCAGTAACGATAACGTGGAACGTATTTTAGAAGATAAAGCAGGTAACATTTGGTTTGGAGGACGAACTAACGAAGGTGTTTACCGTTACGATGGAAAGTCTGTGACCAACCTTAAACTAAAGGAATTATTTCAAGATGGGCCAAAGCCAAAACCTCATAGTTGGGCATGGCCTCAATTGCAAGACAATAACGGGAATATTTGGTTCAGCAATTGGGGCGGGGCCTACCGGTATGATGGGAATTCATTTACAAGTTTTACAAAAAGCGATGGCTTAGCCGGTGGTGTTACGCGGATTATAGAAGACAAAAAAGGAAACCTTTGGTTTGGTGGCGATGCTGGTGCTGGGCTTAGCCTTTACGATGGTAAATCTTTCAATCGTTTTACAAAAAAAGATGGACTGCTCAACAGCAGTATTTGGTCAATTTTGGAAGATAAAACTGGAAATATTTGGGTGGGTACGAGAGAAACAGGTCTCTATCTTTATGATGGAAAAGCATTTATTACTTATTCGGAATATAAACACTAGCCTGAAACAGACTGACAAACAAAATTTGCAACAAAAGACAAAAGTGAACAAAAGCGACAAACCACTAACACAAAATTGGCAAAAGTTGTGGTTCATTGATCCGCAAACGCATTTGTGGTTAATCTAAATTTGGTTCTCCGCATCAAAATTAGTGGTAAAAGTCGCCAATTTCGCCAGGCCCAAAACTGTTATATTTACTTTTAGACCTGTTTTTTTAGCAATTCGATAACAGTAATCTCAGGCCAAATGCCCACTCTTCCTGCAAAAGCAAGAAATCCAAATCCTCGGTTAATATGGATAATTCTACCTAGCTCTTCTTTCAATCCAGCCCAATGTGGGTAACGGAATTGAACCGGGCTAAATTTAAATCCGGGAATCTCCACACCCATTTGAGCACCATGAGTATGTCCCGAAAGGGTTAAATGTACATTGGATGGATGCATTTTGACTTCATGCTCCCAATGAGTTGGATCATGGGAAAGTAATACCTTAAAATCATTGGGTTGAGTGCCGACAAGTGCCTTTTCAAGATTTCCACTTTTACCGAATCCAACACCCCAATTTTCGACGCCGAGAATATGAATTTTTTCTCCTTTTTTCTCAATTGCGTGACTTTCATCTTGTAGCAATCTAAAGCCCATGTCGTGATGATTATTTATCAATTGCTGAAGATTATTTTGTTTTTCATTTTGTGATGGCCATTCGATATAATCTCCGTAATCATGATTTCCAAGGATGGAGAATTTTCCATAGGGAGCATGAAGTTCTTTGAGCATATGCTTGTAAGGATCAACTTCGTCTGCAGAGTTGTTAACAAGATCTCCGGTAAAGACTATTAAATCACAATTCTGATTTTGCAACATGTTAAGTCCTTTTTGGACTTCTTGAGGGTCATCAAAACTTCCGGAATGAAAGTCTGAAAACTGGGCAATTTTAAATCCTTCAAATGCTGCAGGAAGGTCGTCAAAAAACAGTTTGTGATGATGGATTTTGTAATTGTATTTTCCTTTGGTCATCCCATATAGAAATGACACAAAAGGTACACTGGCAACCATTAATCCAACCTGACTGAAAAATAATCTTCGGTCTGGAAAAAAGGCCTGATCTTCAGCAGGATTCTGTTGGACAATTTTTTGACCCACGCCAAATACAAATCGGTATATATCTTCTGAAAAAAGGAAAAATATAAAAAAGATCTTTGTTACTAAAATAGTAATGAAGAAATTCAAAGTCCAACGTGAAACCCAGGTAAAATGGTGAGTCTTTCTAAAACCAAAGAAACCATAAATCATCAATAACACCAATCCCCAGGAGATTATCCAGAATCCAATGGTAATTCCGTTTTTGAGCAATCCTGAAGAAATACCTGCGGTGAGCATTTTAATTCCCTGAAACACGTAAAGATCCAGCCCCAAAAAAATGATAAACATTATAAGAAAACCCATTGAATTGAAGATTTAGAACATAGTAACATTGAGCAAGATGCTTTGGTTTATTCACTTAAAACCATACGCTCCTATAATTAGACCAGAAGGGAAAAAGTTCCGATGAGCATTACAAAATGTTGGATAAATTAGAAGAAAAGATAGATATAAACAATTTAATCAAATAATAAATGACCTCTAAATGTCAGATATACAATTGATTAGGCATCAAAATGAACTTCCTTTCAACAGGTAGGGTGTTCTGGTGAGGAAAAGCTCTAAATTTGCAGCAAATTCCTCAATATGGGTTTGTCTAAAGAAATATATGTTGACTCAGAAATCATGCCTCTGAAAAAAGTCATTGTCCATGCCCCCGACGAAGGTATTGACCGAATAAGCCCTAAGCGTGCAGGTGAATTACTCTTTGATGACATTGTTTATCTGCCAGCTATGCAACGTGAGCATAAAATATTTACAAACGTATTGGGGATGTTTATAGGTGAGGAGAATGTTTTGGAAACAGAAACTCTTATCCGTGAAGCCCTGGACGCAAGCATACCTTTAAAAGAAGAGTTGCTGCAGAAATTGGCAGAGTGGGAGGAGTTGCCAGGAAGCGTCATTAAGTCTTTAAATGACATGGATCATGGTTTGTTGGCAGAAGTATTAATTTCTGGATACAATTATCCTGAGGACCATATTTTATTTGATCCGATTCCAAATTTTATTTTTACCCGTGACATTGCTTTGACGATCAAAGATCATGTGGTAATTACAAAAGCTTCTAAGTCGGTTCGTCATCGGGAAAACCTACTTACCCGTTTCTTTATTTATGCACACCCTCAATTTGCCAATCTACTCACCGACAACCGACTGATTAATCTTAACCTGATCAATGACTTTCCACCTTCTCGTAAAGGAGAGCCTATTTCAATTGAAGGCGGAGATTTGATGTTACTGAATGAAGATTATTTGTTGATTGGTAGCAGTGAGCGCACTACAGATCACGCATTAAATACACTGAAGCAAGTTTTGTTCGACAAGAAATTGATTAAAAATATTGTAGAAGTTGACGTTCCAAAAGAAAGGTCATTCATGCATATTGATACCCTCTTTACCCAGATAGATCATTTGGATTTTGTTGGCTATAAACCTATTGTTAAAGATGGACTTGGTTCTTACGTAACTGTTCACCGTTCTTCCGGAGAGTTGGTGGAATATCCTTCTGTGCTTGATTTTCTTCACGCAGAAATCAGTTCGGATATAAAATTTATCTGGAGTGGCGATGGTGAATCTCCCTATCAGGAGCGTGAACAGTGGACAGATGGTTGTAATTTGCTGACCATCAGACCTGGAGTAGCCCTCACTTACGATCGCAATCCAAATACCGAAAAAGCTTTTAGAAATCATGGTTACTCGGTAATTCATGCAAATGAATTTCTACGTCAGGTGGAAGGTGGAAGTATTGAACCTTCAGAGTTGAAGAAGACGATTATTACCTTACCATCGAGTGAACTTTCCCGTGCACGTGGAGGTACCCATTGTATGTCTTGCCCTGTCATCAGGCAAAAGATCAGCGAGCATGTTTAAGCATAAAACAGAGGTCAGGGTCAGATATTCTGAAACAGATCGAATGGCTTATGTTTATTATGGAAATTACAGTTTTTATTACGAAACGGGTAGGGTAGAAGCTTTGCGCTCACTTGGATTAAGTTATAAATCAATGGAGGATGATTTAGGGGTTTTTATGCCGGTGATGAATATGAATGTGAGATATCTCCGGCCATGTTTCTATGATGAATTGTTAATTTTAGAGACTTCCATTATTCATTTACCAGAACTTACCATAGAGTTTGAAACTAAAATTTACAATGAGAAAAAAGAATTGGCAAATCAAGGAAAAGTGACTCTTTGTTTTGTGGATGTAAAAACTAAAAAGCGGGTTAATGCCCCTAGTATTATTGTAGACAAATTAAAATCATACTTTGATTAAAGGGATTCAAAAAATAAAAAATGCATTTTTGAATTTTGGGCCCATTGTACAATTGTTACATTGGTCGAAGACCCACTCACTTCCAGGGTTTTATGGTGTAAGTATATACACTACTTTGTCATTTATTAATTTCGAATTAAAGAAAAACGACCTGGAAACCCGTGCAAGTGCCATGTCCTATAATTTCTTTCTGGCCTTGTTTCCAACCCTCATTTTTTTGTTTACACTTACTGCATATTTACCCAAGAGTTGGGATTTTTTTACGACCTTAGAAAATTCTCTTAATTCCATTATGCCTGAAGGTGCCAAAGATTACCTCTGGAAAAACATCGTGGGTGCCATTCGACCAAAAGCGAATAAGAGTTTTCTATCTATTGGATTTTTATTGGCGGTATTTTTTGCTTCTAACGGGATTCTTTCCATGATGAGTGGATTTGACAAGACCTACAGAAGTAGTTTCCGCAGAAGAAGCTGGATTGAAAAACACCTGATTGCCCTTTTGCTTACTTTCTTGTTAAGTATACTTCTGATTTTTTCAATAGTACTTATTATAATGGGCAGTTATATATTTAATTGGGTCTTTGGCTTATTAAAGTTGGGTACCCTTGCTGCGCTGAGCATTAAGCTTTTGCAATATGTTATTATTATTCTTCTGTTTTATACTGTAATTGACTTGATTTATCGTTTTGGACCAGCACTTCGCAAGCCGATGAAGGGCTTTTCTCCCGGGACTATTTTTGCGACCACCGCATCCATTTTAACATCGGTGGTATTTGGATATTTTGTTGAAAATTTTTCCTCCTATCATAAGATTTACGGCGCGATTTCCGCTCTCATCATCACATTGGTCTGGATTCGTATCAACGTACTCATCCTGATACTTGGCTTTGAATTAAATGCCGGAATCATTATCAACCGTGACATTCTCAGCGATACGGGAGAAGCGGATGTTATTCAATCAAACCAACGCCATTTCTAAAAATTCATTCATTGGCTGCGCCACTTTATAAGTGTGCAAAACCAATTTGTCTAAGCCTTCTTTTAGCAACAGTTCGGAATCATTTACACTAAAAAAATAGAATGCCTTATTGTACAACAAGGGTTCTTGAATTGCTGCATTCTTAAACTCTGCAGGAATGACCTTATTTTTTTCACCTTTGATAACACCGAAAGTTTGAGTAAATGATTTAGAAGAGTACAATTTTAAAAATTCTTTTTGGTTTTTGGCAATGTGAGTTCTTATTTTATAAAGAGACTGCGGATCAGGTTGATATATTCCTGAATAAATGTGAAGATTATCCGCACTGAATTCAAGATAAAGTCCGGGCGCACTTATTTCTTTCTTGCCATAAGAAGAAATTAGAGCAGACATGTGAGTTTTATAGGGTGTTTTATCTTTGCTGAATCGTACATCCTTGTAAATCCTAAAAATTGCTTCTTTGGGTGTGATGGTGATTTTGGGATTCTCCTTTTGCAATAATTCAATCACTCTACCAATAAATGAATGAAATGGAGCTTCGACCTTTGCTTTAAATCTATCTTTATTTGCATTAAACCATTCCCGGTTATTGTTGATTTCAAGATCGGCCAAAAAATTCAAAAAATCTACTTCAAAAAATATCATACTTAGCAGTAATTTCACACAATATAAGAAGTGCCAGAATTTTATTTGTACAAATAGCCATATGTTATTGAAAAAAATATACTTGTACTATGTTGAAATTTTACCTTTTAATTCAACATACAAGCATTCATTATTGAGGCAATTGAATAATTGTCAACCGAATAATGTAATTTATATTTATTCGCTAATAAAGCGCTACTTTTCTTTATACTGCATTATTTCAACTGGTAGCAATATAAATTTACTGTATAGCCTCCATTTCAATTCATCATTTTCTAATTCTTACATTACAAAATTATTGCCTAACACATTTCTCCAATAATTCTTAAATCATTTCCCCATGTATTATAAATTTAAATCTTTTACTCCTTACATTCACCCAAGTGCATTTGTACATCCATTAGCAGCGATCACCGGCTGCGTAAGAGTAGGCAAGAATGTATATATAGGCCCTTTTGCTGTGCTTCGAGGAGATTTTGGCGAGATTGTAGTAGAGGATGGATGCAACATTCAAGAGCATTGTATGGTGCATATGTTCCCAGGAATTACTGTGCACTTAGAAGAAAATGTACATGTTGGACACGGGGCAATAATTCATGGGGCTAAAATTGGGAGTAACACATTGGTGGGAATGAACTCAGTAATTATGGATGATTGTGTAATAGGAAAAGAATGTATTATTGGAGCAATGAGTTTTATAAAAGAGCGATCAGTATTCGAGCAAAGAAGTCTTATTGTAGGAAATCCTGCAAAAAAAGTGAAAGATGTAACGGACGATATGATCTTATGGAAAACAAAAGGTACTGAATTATATCAGCAATTGGCACAGGATTGTCTTGAAGAGTTAAAAGAAACCGAACCGCTAAGTGAAATGCCTCCAGTGTGGGAAATTCCAAATGGAGATTTTAAAAGTTGGCGTCGTCAGAATTAAATTTTACTGTTAATTTTATGCATTAAATTATGAATATGGGGAACTATGTGAAAAGATTTCTACAGGATCAGGTAGAAACAATTGAATTTTTTACAGATCAAAGTAATTCATTGCCGTCAGACATTTTAAGTAGTTTGGCAGATACCATTGATGAAATTTCAGCCACATCAGAATGTCCAATAATCTTACTAAAGAGTGGGGGAGATAAAGCTTTTTGTGCAGGGGCAAGTTTTGATGAGTTGGCATCAATCACAGACTTAGAGCATGGAAAGAAGTTCTTTATGGGATTCGCGAATGTCATCCTGGCGATGAGACGCTCCCCTAAAATAATCCTGGGCCGCATACAAGGTAAGGCTGTAGGAGGAGGGGTTGGTTTAGCATCCGGATGTGATTATACCTTTTCTACTACCTTTGCTTCCGTAAGACTTAGTGAACTTGCAGTAGGTATTGGGCCATTTGTGATTGGACCTGCAGTTGAAAGAAAAATTGGGGTCGCTGCATTTTCTCAAATGGCACTAAATGCCACCGAATGGCAAACCGCACTATGGGCAAAGGATAAAGGTTTGTTCCAGGAAGTATTTGAAACTACAGAGCAAATGGATGCTTACATCTCCCACTTTTCCAAAATTTTATTAGAGTCAAATCCATTGGCTTTAATTGAATTGAAAAAAGTTTTTTGGGAGAGAACTGAACATTGGTTGACATTACTTCCAGATCGAGCAGAAATTTCTGGGAGACTGGTGTTAAGTGAATATACAAGGGACGCTATAAGTAGATTTAAAAATACTCGTTAACCTCTATAGTTTTTCTGTTTTAGATTGTATCAAATACTTTTCATCTACAAGTGCATAAATAATGTACCATCCACTAGTGTAATTTTCAAAATTAATAATTGGGTTTTCTCCAGTGGTATAACGCTTATGAAATACAAGATCGCCTTCAGGATTAATAACCCAAAAGGATAATTTGTTCCATGTTATTCCTTCTACACTTATCTGACACTTGTTACGAACAGGATTTGGAATTGCATTAAGGAATATTTTGGGGTCCTTATTTTTATAAACCCACTTGCTGGAATTGGGGTTTGTTTTTTTAACTAAATTAACTTTAATCAGGTATGGATTAGCCATAGTTAATCCAGCTTTATTGTTCTGCCATGGATTTGGGTCTCCGGTTGGATTATATATACCTCCAAATATCAACCCTAAAAATGAAGTGTCAGCTTTAATTTTGTCCAGATCAACAATACCCGGAGAATATAGGGGAATTCCACTATGAATAAGAAATTCTGAATTAGTGCCAAGGAACCCGGGCATTTGGTGTTCATAATGTGATTCTGTGTAGCTGCCATCTTTTGACCTGCTTACTTTCGAAATTGTTTTAACAAATGGTACAAAAGGATCCCTCGATGGAATTCCGGATGAGTCAATATAATATTCAGCCATCCCACCAAAAAAAATCTCGGACATTTCTTGCGTGGCAAGACTGTAAATTCCAACTTTACTGCAATGATAATGTGCAAATCTTTGATTGAAATTTGACACATCTTCATAACCATTTGTATCCACCAGTGCGAGGTTCATAAAGGGACGATTTTCGTTGATGAGAAATACACCTGAGAAGATCATCAGCTTTATTATTCCAGGGGCAACAACAAAGGGAGCCATATTGTAATCCCTTCGATGAAAGTTGAATTCATCTTTGAATTGATATTCAAATTTTACTTGAAGGGTATTGAGTTCCTTTTCCAAACTAAATATAATCGCTGTTTCAGGATAAATTTGCTTAATCTGTCCTGAATTACTTTTGTATTCACCTTCAAAAAGATTTCCACCCACCAGATAGTACTTTCCGTCTAAATATTGAAGTTGGGCTCCTGCTGTTCTGAATTTTGGATCATGAATTTGGCTGATGGCTTCTGCAAAATTACCATGACTGGAGATGACCCTTTCGAGGGCGTCCATATCTATTTGGATTAAACTGGGATAGGTGTCAAAAATCCCTGTTTTCGATTCACCATAACCTCCAATTATCACCAATTTGTTTTCCTGTTGAACAAAAGAAGCTCCCGCTGAAATTAGGGGCAGTAATATTGAATCCGGAAGAGAAGATAATTCAAACTTTGCAATTTGATCGGTTACAGTATTCCAAACAAATAAATTTTCATTACTTCCACTTTTCTTAAAACCAGACTCTTTCTCATGGATTCCATCTATCCGCCCCCCAAACATGTAGACCTTATCCTTGTAATATGCATAACTAAAGGAATGTAAGGCTGGCCATCCCGACAGTTTAAATGTATCTAAAGTAAAATCATAATCACCTTGGCTATGTCCCAATCCAGTAAAAAGCAATTGAATACAAACCAAACAAATATGCCGACTTCTCACTTTAATAAAATGAAGCATAGAACTTGTTTATTATTGGTTGATTTTACCAACTCTCTTTTGGTAGTTTTGTCATTCCGAATAATCTTCTGAAACTGTATCGACCTGTTCCATAAATGAGAACATGGATCAGTCCACCTATAATGGCTATATTTTTCATAAAAAATATAGAATGCAGATTTTGCTTGGCAGGTGGGTCGTCCCAAAAGGAATAAACTATAAAAGTTACTGGAATCCAATACATCAGCAACAAAGTGACCGCAAATGCCGGTCTATAACCTATCAACAAAAATAATCCACCTATACTCAAAGCAATGATGGTACAAATCAATAAGAAGTCCTGATTCCAAAGGAGGCCGTATTCTGTCATGGTTCCTTTGGTTCTTTCAAAAAACTTCATAGAAGTAAAAGCTTCAAAAAGAAAAATTGCGGATAAAAATATCCTGGAAATTAAATCAAAGATGTCTTTCATTTTAAATCAGGTACACGCGATCAGGCAGAGAAGGATTGACCACAGCCGCACGTATCCTTTGCATTTGGATTGACAAAAGAGAACCCGCGATTGTTTAGACCCTCTACCCATTCAATCTGCATGCCTACAAGATACAGCGCGTGAGCAGGATCCATAAACACTTTAATTCCATTAATCATGTACTCCTGATCATTTGCTTTCTGAGTATCAAAACCAAGAACATAACTGAACCCGGAACATCCGCCCCCTTTTACCCCAACTCTAAGTCCATGTAAATCAGGTATTTGTTGTTCTAATTTAATTTTCTCCAGCTGAATTCTGGCTGAATCTGTAATGATTACAGGAGTTTCTGTTAAGATTTCCATGCCCTTTTCCATTTGAAATTAATAACACAAAAGTACAGAAAAATGTTCTCCTGTATAGGGAATTGGATCAATACTGTACCTTCGCAGTTCAACTTTAATCATGGAGACTGTTTTAGAAATATTTAAGCTAACCATTCCTGCCCTAACCGTATTTGCTGTAGTATACTATATGCTGAGGCAGTATTTTGAATTTGAACGATTTAAAAGGATCTCGGAAACAAAATCAGCCAACGGAGCTCAAAGTCTCCCACTTAAGCTTCAGTCTTACGAACGATTGGCCCTCTTCCTCGAGAGAATCAGATTACAAAATCTTGTGGTACGTTTTTCAACCAAAGACCTTACCCCTGAAGTCTGGGTCAAAACTCTAATGATTAGTGTGCATCAGGAATTTGAACATAATATGGTACAACAAATATATGTTAGTGACAAATTATGGGAAATTATCCTTTTTGCTAAAAATGAGGTGCTCTTTGCCTTAGATTCATCCTTGAATGATGCCAATAAAAATATGGAGATTTCTCAATTTTCACAAATGCTGCTTGATCAAAAAAACCAAACTGCCGAAGTTGGAGTCCAAACTGCACTGAACGCCATCAAAAAAGAAATTCAATTAATTCTCTAAAACTATTGACAACTTAGTACTATCCAATCGCTAATGACGTGATTGCTTTCATGCCCAGCACGATCCTTGATATAGAGCTCATATCTTAAAGAATCATTAGGAAACTGAACCGGATTGGAACATGGAGGAATGTTGTTTGGAAACAGACAACAGGTTGTGAAAATAAGAATAGATGCATTACCACTGATTGGTTTTCCCCCAGCATCCGGTAGGTCAGGAATCTTGAATGCATCTTGCAACTGATCAGTGCGTTTGTCAATTAAAAATATATCCTGATTGCCACTGCTCGATCCAAATCCCAAATCTCCATCGCCATCCTCAAAACTAAAACTAAGCCAAAGTGAATCCTGATTTAAGTCACCTTGTTTCATAATTTTCTTATTGGTATTTAAAAATTTTATGAAGGGTACGTTCGAGGACTGGTCATCATCTTTGCAGGCAATTAAACCAACCAAAACTAGAGCAAGAGATGTCAACTTAATATGAAAATTCATGCCTAAAATTAATCGTTTTAGCACAATTACTACCATCTGATCGAAATACTAATCAATCACTTAAGGCTTCTTTGTAAACTTCCAGGCATCTTTTGCGGGATAATCCGTGGTCAACTATAGGCCTTGGGTATGATGGTGTGTTAAATTCAGGTATCCACTTTTGAATATATTCAAACTTAGGATCAAATTTCTTTTGTTGGGCCTCGGGATTAAATATTCGAAAATATGGCGCTGCGTCGGTACCACATCCGGCTGCCCATTGCCAACCTCCGTTATTGCTTGCCACATCAAAATCCAATAACTTTTCCGCAAAGTATGCTTCACCCCATCTCCAGTCTATCAATAAATGTTTCACCAGGAAACTAGCTGTCACCATTCTCACTCTATTGTGCATGAATCCAGTTTTGTTTAACTCACGCATTCCTGCATCCACAAGCGGATAACCTGTTCTTCCTTCACACCAAAGTTTAAATTTCTCTTCAGAATTCAACCACTTTATGCGATCATATGCAGGCTTGAAAGCATGCCCAATCACCTCCGGAAATGCCTGTAAAATCATAGAATAAAAGTCGCGCCAAATTAATTCGCTCAGAAAAACCTCGGATACTTGAAAGGCCTTTCTTGCAATCTCTCGAATACTCACGGTGCCAAAACGTAAATGAATACCCAACCGACTGGTCCCATGCACTGCTGGAAAATCTCTCAAAGTGGAATATCCGGCCAAAATTTTTTCCCAAGCTCCAGACCCAGGAATCGATAGGGTGGAGGGTTCAAAACCCATCGATTCAAGAGAAATATATGGGGTAGGACTTAGCTGAATAAATTGGTCAAAATAAAGTTCGTTTCTATAATCGATAAAAACCTTAGAAATACCAATTTGATTCAGTTTCTCCATCCATTTTCTTTTGTATGGAGTGAAAACTGTGTAGGGTGTCTGGTCATCTTTCAACACCTCCTCTTTTTCGAAAAGTACATGATCTTTAAAACAATGAAAGCTTAAACCCTTATATTTAAATAATTCACTGATTTTCAAATCCCTTTGTATTGCATAGGGTTCATAATCACGATTTAGATAAAGTGATTGAATGTCATATATCTGAATCCAATTTTTCCAGGCAGCAAGTGGGTAATCATGGGTTACAATTAAATCAGAGCCTAATTTGTTTAGCTTTTGTTTGAGGGTTAACGCTTGTTGGTAAATAAAATGAAGTCTTGGATCTTTTTTGTTGTTCAAAGTTTCAAGAATGTGGCGGTCAAATATGAAAAAACAGAGAACCTTGTTCCCGGACATCAATGCCTCATAAAGTCCGTGATTGTCTTCGAGCCTGAGATCCCTTCTGATCCAAAACGCTGTTATTTTCATGAGTTACAAAACACCAATAGCAGCCACATGTTTAAATAGTATGTTAATTTATAAGATATTGAATATAAATGAGTTGAATGTTTTATTTTTGCTCTAAATACAAACTTATGCGTACAGCTGCTCTATTGTTTTTTATATTGGCTTCTATATCATGGTCTTGCAAACAAAATTCTGGTATCAGTGACCCTTTGGTAGCAGGTCTTGAAAATTCTTTTAATTCAACTCCCAATGAAGAAAATTACGAAAAGTTGGTAACTAAATATTTGGAAATTATTCAGACAGCACCCAAAAATACTGATGTAAGTGAAATCCTTCTAAAAGCTTCCAATGCCAGTGAAAAAATGGCTAAAAAAGACCAGCAGGTTATATTCTTAAATAACCTGGTAAAGAATTATCCGGATAGACCTGACACAAGAGATAATGTTTACAAAATGATCAACTTGCTTCATGCAACTGACAGACACATTACTGCGGATGTTTTGTCTTTGAGTTATCTAAAAACATATCCTGGTGATGCAAAAACTGAAGAGCTAAAATCAAAATTACCTAAAGTTGTTTCTCCTGAAGATTACATCCTTGACATAGGCAGATCAATTTTTGCCGACACGGCAACTGGGTTTAATCAGCGAAATGCCATGAATTATGTGGATGCTTGTGAAGCATACGCAATGGTAATGCCCAAAGACCCACAAACACCTGAGTTCATTTTTAAGGCCGCTGAAACTTCAAATACACTGAGGACTTTTGAAAAAAGTTTTGCCTTGTATGATTGGTTAATTGAAAAATACCCTAATCACGAACGGTCTCCTGTTGCTTTATTTATGAAAGGGTTTTTATTTGACGGTACCTTGCATGATTCCATCAATGCAGCTAAATATTATCAGGAGTTCTTAAATAAATACCCAAATAATCAATTTGCCAAAGATGCAAAAATGTTACTTCAAAATCTTGGTAAATCAGATGAAGAAGTATTGAAAGATTTAATGGAAAAAAACAATGAAAAAAAATAACATCAAAGATTCATATCATCTACTTGCATGTTTCTTTTAAAGTTCCTGTTTATCCATTAAATTCGTATTAATCCCATTGTTTTATTGAATGCTCTAAACCCATGAGTAAGGTAGAAGTTTTCAAAGAATTTACAATCGATTGTGCCCATCGATTACCCAATGTACCAGTAGGCCATAAATGTCAGAATGTCCATGGGCATACCTACCGTATAAAAATTGTGGTGGAATCTGAATTGGATGCTCATTTAGGATGGGTAATTGATTTTCAGGACATTAATAAAGCCTTCCAACCTGTGAAGGATGCTTTGGATCACAGGTATCTAAACGATATAGTCGGGCTCGAAAATCCAACTGCAGAACAAATCGCTATTTGGATTTGGAATAAAATTAGGCAGGAAATTGAATTTCTGAAAGAAATCTGGGTTTTCGAAACGCCCAGCAGTGGCTGCGTTTTCCGAGGTTGAATTTAATAAAGCATGTAGTTAATCTTCTATTTCAATTTTTCCAAAACCTGTATATCCACGGCCGGAACCATTGAATCTTTGATCTCTGCATGTACTTCTAAAAAGTAGGTGGATTGTGTTCCTCGAATTAATTTAGCCAATCCTGTTAAAGGTTTAAACAATAAGTTTCTTTCCTCAATTTTGTCAAGACCAGATTTGACTTTTTGGTAATCAACCATAAATGGTATGGTAATTTGCTCATTCGCAGTGAGATGCAGTTGTTCATGTATAAATTTTTCACCTAGAATGAATTCCTGATTTTTAGAATGTTTACCTCTGCCCGAAATGTATTTTTCCTTGAGCATAATCTGAAGACTCAGAATAACGGAAGGGTTTAAAGTGCTGATGGTCAAGCTACCCACTATCCTGTTTTCATCATTCAACACCTCATGCTGAAATTTTACCTTTGGGCCTTCGATACCTAACCAGTTCTTTATCCTTTTTATCATAATTCAAAGATCCTCCAAAACTAACTATGGCAAATTAATAATCGACCGGAAATATGAAGTAATCGACTAAATAAATTTTTGCTGCCAAGAATCCCTTAAAGGAACCAACCAGTTTTGTAAAAATTGTTTTTTGTCTTGAATAAGTGTATTGAAAAATAAAGTGTTATCATTAATGTTGCCGGTCTGATACCATTCGGGCATTTGTCCGGCCGAAACTTGTTTTACTTCCTCTTGATCAATGTAATAAAAATTCATTCGATTAAAAAAATCGGTGTGATAGAAAGTCTCAAGATTTTTAATAAATGAAACTGATTCATCAATAGAACATCCAGAGGCTGGAGCAACTGATTCATCAACTACAAGCACTATAAAATAATTGTGCAAGATTCCACCGGTGGCCTTTAATGGTTTGTGGTGACTATGCCAGTGGTTGGTGAATTCATTAATACTCGATTGTATTTCATTTAGAAGCGAATCTTCTATTCTTTTAGAAGAAGGATATATCCAAATTTTAGCAGAATCCGGGAAAGATATTAAATCCATCATTCTTGCATTTTTTCAATGATTAACTCTGAAAGGTCGTAAACCATGATTTCATCTTGTTTATCTTTCGATTTAATACCATCTTGCAACATTGTTAGACAAAATGGACAATTTGCAAGCACCTTTGTTGTTCCATTGGCGATTACTTCATCAATTCTTTCTTCATTTATCCTTTTGTTTCCTGGCTCATCTTCCTTAAACATTTGGCCACCACCTGCTCCACAACATAAACCATTTTTTCTGGATCGCTTCATTTCACGAATATCCATTTTGAGTTGATGGATGACTGACCTCGGTGCTTCGTATTGATCATTTACTCTGCCCAAATAACAGGAGTCATGGTAACTTACAGTTTCAGCATCAGAATCTATCAACTTTATTCGTCCAGATTGAATAAGTTGATCCAGAAATTCAGTATGATGTATTACTTCATAACTTCCACCCAGTTCAGGATACTCATTTTTGAGGGTATTGAAACAATGGGGACAAGTGCATACAATTTTTTTGACTTGATATTGGTTGAGCGTTTCAATGTTCTGTAATGCAAGCATCTGAAATAAAAATTCATTGCCCGCACGTCTGGCTGGATCACCGGTACACTTTTCTTCTTCTCCAAGAATCGCATATTGGATTCCCGCTTTATCCAGAATTTGAGAAAACGCCATAGATACCTTTTGAGCACGTGCATCATAGGATCCGGCACAACCCACCCAAAATAAAACTTCTATGCTATTACCTTGTGCTGCGACATCAGACATACGTGGAATCTGGATCATAATTTACTTTCGTTTTTTGTGATAAAATGTTGGTTTATGACTTGTTCGTCCATGCATCTCTGGATTCAGGAAGTTGCCAAACAGATTGGTTATTCTCAAGACTGTTGAACATTGGCAGCCATTCAGAAGGACCTCCTGAATTCATAAGAATATCGTAACGTCTCAACTGAATGATTGGATCCATTGGATTGATGAGTACCGGACAAGCTTCCACACATGCATTGCATGTAGTGCAGGCATAAATCTCTTCTTTGCTGATATAGTCAAATAATGATTTGCCATCATCAAATACTGCGTTATTAGCTGATTTATTGGATTTATAATTTTGTCCTACTTCTTCCAACCTGTCGCGGATGTCCATTACGATCTTGCGGGGACTCAGTTTTTTGCCAGTTAAATTTGCCGGACAAACAGAGGTGCATCTTCCACATTCGGTACAACTATAAGCAGCAAGCAAAGTGCGCCAGTCAAGGTCAAAAATATCTTTGGCTCCGAAGGATTCAACTGATTCAATTTGGTCGTTTTGTGCCAATCCCAGCATGCCCCGTGCTTCATTTTCTATGACTGGAATATTGGAAATTCTTCCTCGGGGATTCAGATTGCTAAAATAACTATTTGGAAAAGCAAGAAAGACATGTAAATGTTTAGAGTAGGGTAGATAAAGTATAAAACCATAAATGACTAGCAGATGCAACCACCATCCAGTCCGCTCTAGAATTACCAGTAATCCCTCAGGCAAAGAATAGAAAACATTGTTTGACAAAATCCCGGATATTAATAATGTCCCTGTTTCAGGATAATGCGCAGGGTTTAAATTTTGCAATAATTGATCTGAGGAGTTCATTGTAAAAATTCCACAGATCAGTAAAATCTCACCCAATAAAATAAGGTTAGCGTCCAGGCTGGGCCATCCTTCCAATTCTGGTTTTTTAAATCGCAATAGTTTCAATATGTTTCTTCTGAAGAGAAAAACTATAGTTGCTATAAAGGCCAGGATAGAAAGTAGTTCTATAAAGTTAATAAGAAAAGTATATAGAAATCCGAGGGAAGATGCAAAAATCCGATGTTTGCCCAATATTCCATCTAGAAGAATTTCAATTAATTCAATTTGAGTAAATAGAAAAGCTACATAAATGAATAAATGAAAAATACCGGATACCGGTCGGGTGAACATTTTCTTTTGCCCTAAAGCAAACATCATCATCATGCGAAACCTTTCCACGGATGAGCCTTCAATTGGTTGATGTTTACCCAGGTTTATGTTTCGATAAATTTCATAAAATTTACCTGCAGCCTTATAAAAGACATAAATGCTGATGAGGAGGAAAATCAGAATTTGAATCATAATTGCAGTTTACAACGTATTTTTGAGCAACTTTGCCAGGGTACTTTAAGCGCTCAAAATAGCATGATAATTTTAAATAAGCAGCAAATAGAGAAAAAAATTAGAAGAATGGCCATGGAAGTTTATGAACGCCATGCCGATCAAAAGTCCATAATATTGGCTGGTGTGAACCAAAAGGGATACTTCCTGGCCAAATTGCTTCAAAAAGAGTTGAAACACTTATGCAATCTAACAGTGACTCTTGCTAATTTGAAAATTAATGCAGCAGATCCACTTCACGGTGATCCGGTTATTAATATAGATGATAATTTAATTGGCAAAAGCGTCTGTATTATTGTAGATGACGTAAGTAATTCAGGTCGAACCATTTTTTTTGGTTTTAAAGCCTTTATGTCAACCATCCCTAAAAAGGTAGAAGTTTGTGTGCTGGTGGAGCGAATGCATAAACAATTTCCAATCAGCGTGGATTATTTTGGCCTTAGGCTTGCCACCACCATTAAGCAAAATATTGAGGTTAAATTCGAAGAAGAGTGCGCTACGCTAGTAGAAATGTATTAATCAATTTAAATCCTAAAGACGCCATTTACACTGGAATTACGGTAGAAGATTTCAAAGCATCCATAGTGGCATTGTAACCCAATTCAAATAACTCATGGCTGAAGCTTAGTTCAAATCGGTTGTATTTGTTTATCAGCTCGGTTTCAATTAAGATATCAGCTTTTAGTTTTTCTATGTTGGTGTTAATGCTGATGGTCACTTCAAGGACTCTGGTCATAATATTTCCAAAACTAGTTAAGTCATCGTCCTGCCTTGGAACTAAAGGAAATAAGTTGGAGGCGATTATGATATCGCATCGATCAATCAATGGACTGACAGGAAGGTTCATAACAATACCTCCATCAAGATATTTATTCCCGTTCATTGAAATTGGTCTGAACAATATTGGGACTGAACAGGAAGCCATAACCGGCTTGTGAACCTCACCGGTTTCAAATATTTCCAACCCTCCGGAATTCATATTTGTTGCAGTCACTAGAAAAGGAAATTTTAAATCCTTGAAATCATTTCCGGGAATAAACCGGGTTAAAAGATTTTCAAGAAAATTAAGATTGGTAATCCCATTTTTGGCGAAGCTCGTAGTAAGTAAATTATACCATTTTACATTATTGGCTATTTCAAGGATTTGGTCGGGCTTCACTCCGGCTGCATAAAGTGATCCAACCAGTGCTCCAGCACTCGTCCCTGAAATTATGGATGGAGCTATCCCCAAAGCATCAAATGCAGCAAGGACTCCTATATGAAACGAGCCCCTTGAACCGCCACCCGAAAGAGCTAATCCGATTTTTACCAAACTATTTCTGAATTATAAGTTTCAAAGATTGACTTTGGCTGTCTCCAATCATTTTTAGCAGATATAATCCCGAGTTTAAAGAAGTTTCAATTTCAGAGTTAAAAGGCATTCTTAACAACAGCTTTCCGGTAAGATTGTAAATTTCTATAAATTGAATCCCCTCTACATTTCCTTCAAAACGGAATATGTTTTGAGCTGGTTGCGGATTAAGTTTGATGGTTCTATCTAATATTTCTTCTTCAGTTGAGGTGGTAAAGCTTAAATCTTTCTTATACCTGGGATAGATTAAATAATCGCTGTCAAAAGGTGAATTGCTGTCAAATTGACTACCAAGACCAGTTACACTTACCCTGTTTCCAAGGGGTTTGGTATTCGCAATATCAGTATTGTCGTCAATTCTCATTACAAAATCTTTAATTCCATTTGAAAGTCTGACACTGAAACTGGTGCCATTCCCTAACCATTCGGCAGGATCAACAATGGCCAGATTTGTCAATTTTACCAGATCAGATTCTGTTGATTCATTAAGATCTGTTACATTTTTAGGACTATTCAGTGTGTTTCCCGAAGAAACTTTCCACATGCTGTCCAATGTGATCTGTGTCAATCCTCTGAACTGATCAATTTTGCCTTGTAAGATTACTTCGTCACCTTCAGTAACAGTATAGCCATAGTTATTAGTCGTCGAAAACACACCCAAGCCTCCGGTCCTATCAATGATGGTAAATTGCAAACCGCTGTTGCCATTGTAATCTATCCCGTAAACAGTCCCTTTTAACTCACATTTTACACCAAGTGAATCGGCTATCCCCATGCCATTGATGCCTTTAACATCCACGATGTCAAGCCGCTTATAAAACTTACTGGCCGGTAAATATGGACTAATGTCAGCGGTATTTCTTGGCCAAATTTGGTATCCATCCAGAAAAGGTGAACTGTTGTCGTTTTGCGATCCAAGTCCGGTAATGTCAAAGGTTCCCGAAGGAGCTTCTTTGCTCACTAATTCACAGTCATTATCAATTCTGACATCAAAAGTATTTAGACCATTGGTTACTTTAACTGTGAAACCTAAAGGATTGTTAGACCATTGAACGGGGTTTACCAATTGTACATTTCTGATCTTTACTAATTGAGATTCAGTATTTTCATTCAGGCTGGCAATAACTTCCGGGGAGTTCAAGGGATTATTTTGGCTGATGCGAATAATGGTGTCAAGATTTATTTGGGCAAGGCCATTAAACTGCCCGATTGTCCCGCGGAGCACCAAACGATCCCCCTCAGTTACAGTGTAAGAATAATTTCTGTTGGCACTGAATGCACCTATTCCATCTCCAAAATTGTCTATAATGGTAAATTGAAGTCCTGAAACACGATAATTTATTCCATAAACTATTCCTTCCAATTGGCATTTTACGTTTAAGGAGTCTAGCACTCCCATTGGATTAGTGGAAGTAACTTCACCGACCATGTAGGAAGGGTATTGGATGTCATTTGGCTTTACAGTAATCTTTCCCCTCATTTGATTGGAATGTGGATCACACTGATACTGATATTCACCAATTTTATCAAATTTCTTGATGTAACTCCAAAGTGAGCTGGATGGAGTCCCGTTTCCGAAACCTTCTGGGTTGGCAGGATAAGTAACCTTCGAACCATTGATATTATGCATTCCGCCAAGATTTCTCCATTCTATAAATTCACCAACGTTTATTGTGATGTCAGCTGGATCAAATTTAAAGTTAGAAACCTCTATAGTATGCTCTGCACAATCCACATTGTTTTCCTGGCCTGGAGACCCTTTTAATTCATATCCTTCAATAAATCTTCCTCTTGCCTGATTGGAAGGTTTCCAATATTCAAACATCCGATTGTCAGCTGAGGAACGACATAATTCAAGGGAAGGACCAAAACCGTCAGGAAGAGAAGGCCACCCGTTTATATCAGAATATCTGACACTGTCCACTACAGCTCCATTCTGGTCTAATAAAGTAATCACTTCAGAGTCATTCCTAAGAGCTCCGGATGTCCATTGAAGTGCTTTAAAGCCAAAGGCTGTATCAAAGCTGAGTGTATTCACACAAATTACAAAATAACTTTTAGCTTTTATTACAGTGTCAGGAAAAACGATATTCACCGCATCTGTAATTGAGTAGTCTTTCAAGGATAGGTTTGTATTACCTGTGTTGTAAAATTCAATGAATTCAAGCTTATCTGTACCTGATTCAGGAGGATTGTAATTTATCTCATTTATGATTATTTGAGCATGTAGGCTACAGGATACCAATAAGATAAAGAATGCAATTTGTTGGAGTAATTTTCTCATTTTCAATACTTTGAAATGCAAATATACTATGCTTGTACTACTCGTCAATCAGTGTTTACCCTGAATTTTTATTTTCTCATTTTAAATTTACCGGACTCATTCCAAGCTCAAAATCACAAGTCCTTGAATTACAAATCTTCTATATACAAGAGTTTCTTACCACAAAATGGCATATTTTGTACCTTTGCATAATAATCATAGTGATTAAACAACATCCTTTTGAAGTGGTAAAAAAGAAATCCAAAGTTTTGTTTCAGGAAGATCAACTCCAAAGAACGATTGACCGTCTTTGCTACCAGCTTATTGAAAATTACGGAGACTTTAGTCAAAGCTGTATAGTCGGTATCCAACAAAAAGGAGCTTTTCTGGCAGAAAGAATTCACATTCGTCTTCAGGAATTGGTGAAGCCCCCACGTTTTCCATTAGGTAAACTTGACATCACTTTTTTCAGAGATGATTTCAGGTTAAATAACAAGATACTTGTGCCACATCATACAGAACTGGACTTTCTAGTAGATTCTCTCAAAGTTATTTTGGTCGACGATGTGCTCTATACTGGAAGAACCATTCAGGCTGCCTTACAAGCATTGTCTCAATATGGTAGACCAACCTCGGTGGAATTATTAGTTTTAATTGACCGAAGATTTAATAGAAGCTTTCCAATTCAATGCAATTATTCCGGCTTGAAGGTAGATGCCTTGGATCAAGCTTATGTGAAAGTAGAGCTTAAGGAAGAAGGTGGGAAAGACAGGGTTTTACTATTTGATCCTGAAACCAATGAAGAATGAACGAGAATACATTATCAACTGACCATTTGATTGGAATTAAGCCACTGAAATTGGAGGATATTGAATTGATTCTTCATACCGCGGGTGAGTTTAAAGAGGTACTTCAAAGGCCTATAAAGAAAGTGCCTTCCTTGAGGGATATCACCATTGCCAATATGTTTTTTGAAAATTCAACAAGGACTAAATTGTCTTTTGAATTGGCAGAAAAGCGTTTATCAGCAGACATCATTAATTTTTCTTCCTCTGGTTCTTCCGTTAGTAAAGGTGAAACTTTGCTGGACACTGTTCAGAATATCCTTGCTATGAAAGTTGATATGATTGTACTCAGACATTCTTCTGTTGGAGCTGCTGCTTTTCTGGCAGAAAGGGTTAAAGTACAAGTCATCAATGCAGGCGACGGAACTCACGAACATCCTACTCAGGCCCTTCTTGATGCATATTCAATTCAGGAAAAATTAGGATACATAAAAGGAGCTAAAATTGCCATAATTGGTGATATTTTACATAGCCGAGTTGCTCTTTCTAACATTATTTGTCTAAACAAACTTGGAGCTAAAGTAAAGGTCTGCGGCCCTCCTACTTTAATTCCCAAGCATATTGAATCTCTCGGTGTATCTGTAGATTATAATCTTAACCGGATACTCAATTGGTGTGATGTGGCAAATGTCCTAAGGATACAGACTGAGCGAATGGAGCTGCAATATTTTCCATCAGCCAACGAATATGCCCAGTTTTTTGGAGTCACCAAGTCTAAATTGGATGCACTGGATCATAAAATAATTCTGATGCATCCAGGCCCTATAAATAGGGGAGTGGAGTTGAGTACTGACGCAGCTGACTCAGACCATTCCATTATTCTTGACCAGGTGGAAAATGGGGTTGCAGTAAGGATGGCTGTCTTATTCTTATTAGCAAATAGAAGAAAAAAATAACGCTTCCAGGAACTTAACTAACTCCTTAAGTATTTATAATTTACTTAATATTAATCCGTTATTTCTAAGCTACGGAATTTTAAAACCATGAACATTAAAGTCTTTTTCGGATTTATTTTAACAAACCTGTTGATTTTATCCCTGAATGGGGTAGCACAGGGCTATGAAATAAAAGTCAATATTAAAGGTTACACAAATGATACCTTATTGTTGGGCTATCATTACGGTGACAAACAATATATAAAGGATACAAGTGTTTCCAAATCCGGAAACTTTGTGTTTAAAGCAGATACTGTCCTGGAATCTGGAATGTATCTTGTCGTTCTGCAGCCTGATCACCAGTTTTTCCAAATTTTAATTGACGCAGGAAAACAGAAATTTTCAATTGAAACCGATACTTCAGATCTTGCCGGGCATTTGAAATTCAAAGGTTCTACTCTAAATACAGATTTTAATAAATATATTGATTTTATCAGTGAAAATCGTCTTAAGGCTGATTCAATTGGGCATTTAATCAAACAACAGGAAAATAATGCAGATATATCGAAGTTAAAATCACAACTTGAATCCATTGATAAATCGGTTAAATCAAGACAAAATCAAATTATTAAAGATCAACCTAACAGTATCTTAAGTTTGCTGATAAAATGGACGTTGGATGTGGAAGTTCCTGAGTTTGTCGGAACAGAGGAGGAGAAAAATGAAAAAGCATTTTACCATTATAAAAGTCATTATTTTGATTTTGCGGACTTCCAGGACGACAGGTCAGTAAGGTTACCACTATTTCATAGTAAGTTGGAGCGTTTCATGCAAAAGTTGACTGTCCAAATTCCTGATTCTATTAATTCCTCCCTGGATTATATTTTATCAAAATGTAAAGTTGGTACCGATTTATTTAAATATGTGCTTTCTACTCAACTAAACACATTTGCTAATTCGAAGTATGTTGGGATGGATGCTGTATATGTACATTTGGTGGAGGAATACTATGGCAAAGGTAAGGCACCATGGATTGATGCAGAGGCATTAGCTAAAATGACAGCTGATGCCAAAGCCCTAAAACCATTATTAATTGATAAAATAGCTCCAAACATCACGGTGTTTAAACAAGATTCCACTCCGATTTCACTCCATGATGTGAAAGCTAAATATACCATTTTATTAATCTGGGCACCGGATTGTGGGCATTGTAAACAATCTATGCCGAGTATCAAAAAATTCTACGAGGAATATAAGTCTAAAGGGGTTGAAATCTTCGCCGTTTGTTCCAAAACAGGGCCAGATGAAAAAACTTGCTGGGAAGGGGTCTCACAGCTCGGGATGGGGGGGTGGATAAACACCTCAGACCCACAGCATAAATCTAAATTCAGACTTGTTTACGATGTAAAAACTACACCCCAGGTATACTTTTTAGATGAAAATAAGAAAATATTGACCAAGAAGATTGCAGGCGAGCAGTTTAAAGAGGTAATGGATAAAATTAATGCCATACAAAAAAGCGGAACGAACTAACCGGCTGTAGAGCTACAAAAATAATTTTAAATCAAATACTAACATATTACAAATATTCGTAATATATTTGTCTTGATTTTGATTATTTAGTTTAAAAAACACAGCCAATGAAATGTTTAAAGACCTACTCCTGGGGGTTCTATGCCCTCGTCGGATTGTTACTCGTAACCTCTTGTCAGAAAGAAGTTGCCGTGGTGCCTTCCCAGAAACTTGATTTAGCAGACAATGCATTTGTTCGCGATTGGTACGCGCTAAGTATTGAACTTAGTTCAA
This sequence comes from Candidatus Vicinibacter affinis, assembly GCA_016714365.1. Taxonomy (NCBI): domain Bacteria; kingdom Pseudomonadati; phylum Bacteroidota; class Saprospiria; order Saprospirales; family Saprospiraceae; genus Candidatus Vicinibacter; species Candidatus Vicinibacter affinis. Next base: position 2,452,958 of record JADJNH010000005.1, read on the forward strand.
AATGTAATGGCTTTGAAGAGCCCATTGTGGCGAGATCACAAAGTTATCTTTCATTTACGATGTACGAGACCCTCATACAGGGACTTGATGGATACCAGTCCTTGCAAGTTAAATTAGATGGATTTAAGGTTACCTTACCACAAGCCGAGGCAGGTAAAAAATATAATTGGGGAATTGTTTCAAACGAAGCTACCAGTTTGATCGTCCATAATTTATATTTACCTGCGGGCTCGAACCTTTCACTTGCGGATGTTCTACGACAAAAATATGCTGATAAGTTTTCGCTCGGGGAATCACAAGAGGTTATTAATCAATCAATTGAATTAGGAAAGGCTATAGGGCGTGCCATTTGGGAATTTAGTTTGACAGACGGTCAATCTGAAGCCTACTTAAATAATTATCCTGCGAGCTATACAATGCCTTCAGGACCTGGTCAGTGGATACCTACCTCGCCTGATTATGCTCCGAGACCATTGTTGCCATTTTGGTCGAAGGCCCGAACCATATTGAATACCAATGTTTTTGGTATTAATTTAAATAAAAGTTTAATTTATTCTGAAGCTCAGAATTCCAATATTTATGCGGAAGCGGTTGAGGTTTACAATCTCAGTGAAGCTTTAACACTTGATCAAAAAGAAAGTATTGGTTATTTTAACAGAGAGATGGATAAAACTGCCAATCCTTTAAGTCATAATTTTCTACTTGCTCTTCAGCTGGTCAAAGAACAGCAACTCAATTTGCCAAAAACTTTGGAACTATTGGTTTGCTTATCATTTGCGGCAAATGATGGGTACATCTCATCATGGAAAATTAAATATGACAAAAACTTACTAAGAGTGTCCTCTTACATTAGACAACACCTAAATCGTTTTTACATCCCAGTAATGGGATCATTACCTGTGCCGGAATTTGTGTCCGAATCTGCGGTAATTTATAGTTCGGGTGCAGAAATCTTATCTAAGTATTTAGGTTATAGATTTCCGTTTATGGATTATACTCAAAAGAATCGTACTGACCTTAGATCGAAAGTTAGACGATTTGAATCTTTTATAGATTTTGCTAAAGAAGCATCCTATGTGGACATTTTAGCCGGAGTACATTTTCGATCCAGCATTGATGCGGGTTTTGATTTGGGAAATGACATCTCAAGAAACATATTAAACATACCATTTCAGGTTAAAAAATAATACTTGTAGCTGTTGTAAATTAACCTGAAGTGTCCCCTGGTTTTACCGGGGGATTTTTTTTTAATCTTTTCAGAGAATTTGCAAAACTATTCAATCGTTATTCATCGCTTATCATAAGTTTTGAAAAATCCGTTTCTTTGCAGTATATAAAGTAATATGCAAGTATTTAAATTTGGTGGCGCCTCAGTAAAAGATCCTCAAGGGATAAAAAATGTAACACATATTATTAAACGGTATGGAATTAATAAACCTTTGGTAATAGTTGTTTCTGCAATAGGGAAGACCACTAATCTATTGGAAAAAGTTGTAACAGCCAAATTTGACAACATTGATTTATCCAAAAAGTTATTGGACGAGATTAGGATAACACATGAATCCTTTATAAATGATTTATTTGGAAAATTACCTTCAGTTCTGATGGATGAACTCAGTGAACATTTTGCTGAGGCAGAATGGGTAATTGAAGAAAATAGAGAAATGTCATTTGATTATGTTTATGATCAAATTGTTTCTTTAGGTGAATTAATATCCTCCAGAATATTAGCTGAATGGCTTAAGCATGAAGGTATTGATGTGAATTGGATAGATGCACGATCCATTATAATAACCAATGATACCTGGCGAGAAGGCAGAGTCTTGTGGTCAGAAACAAATACTCAGATTAAAGATATTTTATCTCCTATTTTATATTCAGGTGAAGTAGTTTTGACTCAAGGATTTATAGGATCTACAAAAGAAAACAATACTGTAACGCTTGGCAGAGAAGGGTCGGATTATACTGCTGCAATTATTTCAGCGGCTCTTGATGCAGAATCAATGACCATCTGGAAGGATGTACCGGGAGTATTGACAGCAGACCCGAAGGTGTTTGAGAATGTTACGAAAATTGACAGACTGTCTTACACAGAAGCTATAGAAATGACCTACTATGGAGCCAAAGTCATACATCCTAAAACCATTCAGCCATTAGAAAATAAAAATATCCCTCTTTTTGTAAAGTCGTTTCTCGAACCCGAATCTGAAGGTACTTACATCTCTGCCGATCCTGATCCAGAATATCCCCCAATTGTAGTAGTGGAAAAATCTCAGGCATTGATTCACTTCTCTTCAAAAGATTTGTCTTTTATAGCGGAACATCACCTTGCCAGATTATTTAACCTTTTTGAAAAACACAGAATAAAGGTTAATATGATGAGGAATACTGCAATTTCATTTACCATTTGTTCCAATCATGATCCTTCAAAAATCAAAAATCTTTTAACTGAGTTAAAAGATGAATTTAAAGTTGTCGTAGATCCAGATCTTGATTTATATACAGTGAGGCATTATAATGATGCCATGCTGCCAAAATTATTTGAAGAGAAAATTATCTTGTTTGAGGAGAGGATCAAGAGTACAGTGCAATTGGTTGTGAAAAACGCCCCCGCGATCATTCACAGGAAATTAGAATAAACCCATCAGGGTTATATTTTCTCAAAAGGAATTTTGTTGTTTATTAATATTTCCTCTGCATCGCAAGATTCAACAATTGCAATCCTTAGCACCTTTAAGTCAGGTTCAACAGTAAAATCTAATTCATCTCTCTCACATACCTGATCAAGTAATAAAAGTAATTCAGTCTTTGCGTCAGGGTGAATGGCTAATTCTGATTTTAAGATTTCATCAAATCTATGAATAACCAATAGAATCTCCCGCTCTTCAATCCAGGACAAATCTAAAAGGCAATCATATAATGCGTCCATATTTTTCCCAAAGTAATCAGGAAACTGAAGGACTTTTGCAAACTCATCGTATAAAGATTTATAAGTATCACAATGATTACCATCAATCATACCAATATAGGAAAATTCAAAATCCAGCTTTTCAAGGTGATCCTTAAACTCAATTAATTTTATTTCAGGCATTTGACAATATGAACCTTTTGATTATGGAATTGGAAAAATTTTAATGAAGGTACGATAATGATTGTTTGTATAATATGCATTTCCATCTGAACCGGTGATTAATCTTTCAGCTCCTCGATTTTTGCCTTTGACTTTAGGATAAATATCCCATTCACGATAAACTATATTATAGATATTTGTTTTGGGCAATTTTTTTTCACGGTTGTAAAATGTTCTACCTCCCTCAAAGCCAGGCAAAGGTTTGTTATGCTTTTTGACATAATCCAATACAATGTAAACTTGTTCTGGTATTCCGGCAACTTTCTTATATCGAGGATTTTCCGTGAGAAAAGAATCAACGGAAGTTTCGACAGACGCAACTTTCTCCTGTGGTACCGAACTATTAAAATAGGTCTTATCCTGTTTGCAAGCCAAAAGCCCAGCAATGGCAAAAAGCCATGCTAAATTCTTACTCAGGTTGGTCAGTGAAATCACCTTTTCTCAACGCGAAAAAGTCTTGCGAAACCAGGCTCTCGTATTGTATCCTAGCATATACATAGTCGGGACAATCAACAATGTAAGAAAAGTCGACACGATCAAACCAAAAATTATAGTCCAGGCAAGAGGTCCCCAAAAAACTACATTGTCTCCACCTAAATAAAATTTTGCATCAAATTCAGTCAGTAGAGTGCCAAAATCCATGTTAAGCCCAACTGCCAATGGGATCAGACCTAAAATAGCAGAAATTGCAGTAAGAATAACTGGGGTTAACCTGGTTGCGCCACCTTCAACTACCGCTTCACTCACTTCCATCCCCCTTAATCTCAACTCATCAATGAATTCTAATAACAAGATTCCATTACGGACTACAATACCGGCCAGTGCAAATATGCCGACACCTGTCATTACAACACTTAATGTTATTTTAAATATACCAAAGCCAAGTGCAATTCCAATTAAAGAAAACAATACAGTGCTAAAAATTATAAATGGTTTTACAACGGAATTAAATTGGGTTACTAAAATCAAAAACATCAATGCCAATGCAGCACCAAATGCTAGACTTAAAAAGTCCATAGTTTCCTTCTGTTGTTCCAATTCCCCAGTAAAATCTACTTCATAGCCTTCCGGAATATCCATTTGACTTACTACGGTTTGAATTTTAGCAACAACATCATTTGGATTAAATCCAGGATTCACATCAGAAGATAAGTTAATGAGTCTTTTTTGATTTTTTCTATTAATAGTACTGACTGAATTACCATATCGCACCTTTGTCAATGCTGAAAGAGGAACTTGCTTAAATTGTTGAGTAGCCATGTCCATAAAGGCAATGTTAAGATTCAGCATCCTTTCAACATTGTTTCGGTCCTCTTCTCTTAACCTTAATTGAATAGGAGCATCATCATTCTTATCTCTGAATTTTGAAACTTCCTTACCAAATAATGCTGTCCTGATTTCAATCGCAACTTGAGCAACAGAAATACCTTCTCTTTGGGTTTTCTCTTCATCAATGTCAATAATAATTTCAGGCTTACTTATCTGGAAATCTGACAGTAGTTGATCGACGCCCTGAATATTAGCTGATTCAACTTCATCCTTAATTTGTTTGGATAAATTAACCAACACATCAAAGTCATCACCACTGATTTCCATATTAATTGCCTTACCCACAGGAGGACCATTTCTTTCTTTCTCTACCGTAATTTCTGCCCCTGCAATTCCATGCTTGAATTCATCTTTTAGTGATTTTAAGATTTCTGTAGTCGATTTTCCGTTACGTTCTGCAAATCTTACAAAAGCAACAGAAACTTTACTTTTATGTGGGGTTGCTACACGATCAGGATTGTCCGGATCTCCGGCCCCTAAACCTACATTTGAAATTACAGATGTTACAATAGGATTGTTGTGTCCAATTGTTTTAAGAACTCTTTCTTCAATAATTTTAGTCACACTGTCGGTAACTGTTGCATCAGTCCCCATTGGCATTTTACAATAGACGAATGCAAAATTTGGCTCTCCATTGGGAAAAGTCTCTATCGGTGGATTTGTAGATAAATAACCAACCCATGAAATAATCAGAAACGCAAAAACACCCAATACAATAAACACAGGTCGCCAACCTTTGATAAACAATACTAAAGTTTTTTTATAACTGTTTATTACAACAGGCCATAATTTTTCTTGAAATAAAACAATAACCCTTTCAAGAATAAAGTGATATAATAATATCAGTATTATACACAAAATTGCAAAGTTCCCCAATCCTTTACCCAAGCCAAAATACCCCACCAGAGCAGTGCATATTAAAAATATAAATGAACCCTTGTAAGACATCAAGGTACTCTTTTTATTTGTTTCATCTCTTGTCATAAAAGACACTGCAAAAACAGGATTCATAACGAATGCAACAAATAAAGAAGCTCCTAAGGTTATAATGAGGGTAACTGGAAGGTTGCTCATAAATTTACCTATGATCCCCGGCCAAAAGAGTAGTGGAACAAAAGGCATGAGTGTGGTCAGTGTACCTGTCAGAACAGGAATAAACACCTCGCCGGCGGCTAAATTAGCGGCCTTCTGAATAGTTAAATCCTTGTACTTGTTAAATATTCTGTGTGTATTTTCAATTACAACAATTGCATCATCCACAATAATACCTAAAGCCAAAAGAAAAGAAAACAGTACAATAACATTCATTGACATGTCAAATACGGGCATTACCAGAAATGCCACCAGACAAGAGAGAGGTACAGCGAGACCAACAAAAAAAGCATTGGTAAATCCCATAAAAAACATCAGGACAAAAACCACAAAGATGAATCCTAAAATTACTGTATTAATCAAATCATGCAATTGCACTCTGGATTTGTCAGAAGTATCTCCAGTAACTTTAACCGTAATCCCTTCAGGAAATTTATTCTTCTTAAAATCTTCAATGATTTGATAAATTTTATCTGTGGCGTTTATAAGGTTTTCCCCACTTCTTTTAATGACATTAAGAGTTAAAACTGCTTTGTCGTCAAGTCGTGCAAAATCTTGTTTCTCTTTAAAGTTATCTTTAACTTCAGCTATATCTTTAATGAAAACTTGTGTGCCGGTAAAGGATCTTACAACAATATTTTCAATATCCGTTGGTTTATTGAATTCTCCGGTAATTCTTAAATTTCTTCTGAGATCTTGAATTTTTAATTCCCCACCCGAAATATTAAGATTCTGTCTTTGCAATGCACCTTCAATATCACCAAAAGTAACACCAGAAAGATTCATTCTGTACATGTCAACATTGACCTGAATTTCTCTTTCTACACCTCCCACAATATCCACACGGGTAATTTCTTTGAGCGTTTCGATTTTATCTTTGAGTAATTCTGAATAGTTTTTAATTCTGTCCAATGGAAAATCCCCCGCAATATTAATGTTCATGATGGGTAACTCACTAAAATCAAACTCTTGAACTTGTGGGTCATCTTTTAAATCATTTGGCAGATCTTTTTTAGCCTTGTCAACAGCATCGGAAACTCGCTGCTTACAAACTTTTGGATCCTGATCTGTATTGAACTCAGCTATTACCAGTGAAAAATCTGAAACTGAATTACTGCTGATCTTTTTAATGCCATTGATGGACTTTAATTGCTTTTCAATGGGTTTAGTAATTAAGTTTTCAATGTCCTGGGGACTGGCACCTGGATAGATAGTAGCAATGGATACTGTAGGAATCACAATATCAGGGAAAAGCTCTTTAGGGGTTTTATTGTAAGCAACAAAACCTGCAAAACAAATCAGTATCGTAATTACATAAATACTGGTTGAATTTTTAATGCACCATTTGGTGAATCCTAATTCTTTAATATTGTTAAGTTCCATATTACTAATTTGAAGTTAGGCCAATCTTTAATTTTGAATCATTTGGCCATCTACAAGTTCAGAGTAACCGACAGTAATTAAACGATCACCTTCTTGAAGTCCAGATAAAATTACAGACTGTCCATTATACTGACTTCCAGTTTTCACAATGTGTTTTTTTGCTATTAACTGACCATCTTTCTCATCTGCAACTAAAATGTAATCCTCACCATTGATACTCTTTTGAATGATATTAGTAGGGACAACCAATACATTTTTCTGTGTTCCGTTATTAATTTTTAGTTTGACCAATTGGTTTGTTTTGATGGGTAATTTATTTGGAGGCAGGTTCGATTCCACCATGATGGTTCGGTTGTTCATACTTACAGTTTGACCAATAAAATCGATTTTACTATTTAATTCTTTTTCAAAGTCTGGAAAGTAAAGTAAAACCTTGTCTCCCTTGTGCATTTTAGCAGAATATAGATCACTTATTTTTGCGCGGACAGTTAATTCATGATTGTTGACTAATCTGATCCCGGCAAACCCCGGAGCGGCAATTTCTCCGATTTTGACCTTTACTTCATCAACTGTTCCATTGATAGGAGCTTTAATATAGGTCATGTTCAATTGGGTCTGAATCGATTTTAGTTTCTCTTCGAGTTGATCTTTTTGATTTTTTGCCTGAAGATATTGGGCTTCTGACCCAATGTTTTGCTCCCAAAGCGATTTTTGTTTGAGGTACATAGTATTAGCCATTTCAAGACCGGTTTTAACTTCTTGCATTCCCTGACGAATGGTGCTGCCATCCAGAATAGCCATTACTTTTCCTTTGGTAACATAATCACCTTCCTTTACCAGTATTGAGGTAACAACAGCAGGCATTTGGGGTGCCACCAAGACATTCAATTTAGCATCTACAACGCCTTGTACATCAATGTATTCGTTGAAATTCTGTTTTTTCAAAGTATCTAACCCAACGAGCTTAGCTTTGGATTTTTTAGACAGAGTGGTGTCAGCATTCGAAATTTGTTTTTCTAAATCTCTGATTCTCAAATTATATTCTCCAACGAGCTTTCGTAACTCTGAAAGTTCAATTGCAGGATCCTTAACTTGGTTATCCTTTGATTTTCCACAAGACTCAAGTAGAAATATTGAAATGCTTATAAACGAAATTAATATTAAGTTTTTCATAAAAATCCGAGATTAGAAGGAACGAAACATTAACGTATTAAATAAATAATGGTTTTAATTCTTTGAAGAATTAGTATTAAAGATGGGGAAATAGAGGTGTAACCAGGTGCTTTTAGGAATCCATTAACAAAAGGTTTAGAGGTTTAATTTCGATCAAAGAATAACTCATTCATCGGAATCATCAAAGAAAATAGGATCCAACATAGGTAAACCTATGTAAATATTTTCATCCTGATTAATAGCCATCATTCTCAAAAAGCCACCAGAGGCTTTGGCTATGTGTTCTGCATAGGACAGCAAGCTGTCATATATCTGAGAGGCAAGTTGAATGTTAAGTTTCGCAAGAATAGGATTAAGTTGACTTAATTCTTTTGTTATCAATATATTCCTGCTATCTGCATCAGATGGTAACCTTTGAATAGTTTCTTCCAGGACTGAAGGGAATTTCTCCTCTAAATCCTGATAGAGTGGTTTTAGATCTATGGTATTGGCAAATGATCTGATTTTTACAATTTTATTAGCCCATTCCTTTTCCTTAGGATCTATCTGTCCATCCGCCCCTGCGATGAGGACAGCAACCAGTGGCACTGAATTAATTAGTAAATTATACTCACTGTCAGACAAGGATTTAAATGCTCCTGATTTTGTCATTGTTTTTTAATTTTATTAAAGCTCAAATTTAAGAAAAACACCAGATGTTCCAAGGTATGTAGAAATAAATTTGAATATAAAAAATTAATATACGTATGCGCCCTATCTTTGTCCCAAAGACTTAAATTGTGTCAGATCAGAATTTACTTTTCGAGGTTAAGTCATTGACTCCCTTAATGGAGCAATATTATTCTATGAAGGCTAAACACCCAGATGCTTTACTTCTTTACAGAGTGGGTGATTTTTATGAAACGTTTGGTTCTGATGCCGAAAAAACCGCCCAAATCCTAGGTATTGTATTAACAAAGCGGAATAATGGAGGAGTTGATGTTGAACTCGCAGGATTTCCCTATCATTCATTGGATGCTTACTTGCCAAAATTAGTAAGGGCAGGATTGAGAGTGGCTATTTGCGAACAATTGGAAAAACCTTCAAAGGGTAAAAAAATTGTTAACCGGGGAATCACTGATGTAATTACACCCGGAGTAACATTGGATCAAAAAATACTGGATCAAAAAAGGAACAATTTTTTAGCAGCAGTTTACTTTGGGGATTCCAAACCTTGTGGAGTTTCTTTTGCCGATATTTCAACAGGAGAATTTTATGTTGCAGAAGGTGATCAGGAATATTTAAACAAACTCTTGCAAAATTTTCAACCTTCCGAAGTGTTACTTCCTAAATCAAAGAAGAATATTTTTGATCAACTTTTTTCCGACCATTATTATACTTATGGTCTGGAAGATTGGGTTTTTAGTCAAGAGTATGCCTATAAAAAATTGTTGCATCATTTTGAAGTTAGCAATTTGAAAGGATTTGGGGTTGAGAATTTAGTTTCAGGTCAAATTTCTGCTGGAGCCATTTTATTTTATTTAGAAAACACTGAGAACAAAAACCCAAAGCATCTATCACATTTAAGCAGATTGAATAATGATGATTATGTGTGGATGGACAGGTTTACAGTTCGGAATTTAGAATTGCTTGATCCTATCCATCCGGAAGGCAAGTCTTTATTAAATATACTTGATGAATCCTATACTCCCATGGGATCAAGACATCTGCGCAAATGGCTAAGCATGCCTTTGTTAGATATTGAAGAGATTTTAGCCAGACAATCAGCGGTTGAATATTTATTGATTCATCAGGATTTTACAGATCTGTTAAAGCAAAACCTAAAATCCTTTGGTGATCTGGAAAGACTGGTTTCGAAAATACCTCTAAGGAGAATTAATCCCAGGGAATTAAAATTTATCCAAACCACCCTTGCAAAAGTTGATAAAATAAAACTCTCACTAGCCAACAAATCTACCGGATTGCTGAATAAAATTGAACATGCATTGGACCCAATTCAAGAATTGTTTGAAATTGTGGAGGCACAAATTATTGATGAGGCTCCTCATTCTATTAATAAAGGTGGTATCATCAAAGATGGTTTTAATGAAGAGCTGGATGATTTAAGATATGTACTCAAGAACAGTAAAGATTTACTTCTGGACATTCAAAAAAATGAGGCCATCAACACAGGTATCAATAATTTAAAAATCGGATATAATTCAGTTTTTGGATATTTTCTCGAAGTAACCAATAAATATAAAAACATGGGGATGGTTCCTGAGCATTGGATCCGGAAACAAACCATGTCTACAGGTGAACGCTACGTAACGGATGAACTGAAAAAGTTGGAATCAAAAATTTTAGGCGCTGAAGAGCGTATTTTATTATTAGAGGAAGAGTTGTTCTCACAATTGGTAGCACATCTCCAACAATATGTTTTACCCTTACAAAAAAATGCCCAATCTATTGCTGAATTAGATTGTCTGTTAAGTTTTGCAGAAGTTTCCAAACGTTATAATTATTCAAAGCCAGATGTTAATGATTCTTTTCAACTTGAAATTTTAGAAGGTCGGCATCCAGTTATAGAAAGGCAAATGCAACAAGGAGAGGCTTTTATTCCCAACGATGTTTGGATAGATCCTGACGAACAACAAGTCCTTATCATTACAGGTCCAAATATGTCCGGAAAATCAGCTATTCTGAGACAAACAGCCATAATCGTGCTTATGGCACAAATAGGTTGCTTTGTACCTGCAAAATCTGCTAAAATCGGAATTATTGATCGAATTTATACGAGGGTAGGGGCAAGCGACAATATTTCTTCCGGCGAATCTACTTTTATGGTGGAGATGAATGAAACCGCATCTATTCTCAACAATTTATCTGCAAGATCATTGATACTACTTGATGAAATCGGCAGAGGAACCAGTACATACGATGGTATATCTATCGCCTGGTCTATTGTTGAATTTCTACATAAAAACTCCTTAAGACCAAAGACATTATTTGCAACTCATTATCATGAACTAAATGAACTTACGAATGAACTTCCAAGGGTAAAAAACTACCATGTAGCTACACAGGAATTTGACAGGAAAGTAATATTTTTAAGGAAACTGGTTTCAGGAGGATCCGAGCATTCATTCGGTATACATGTGGCTAAAATGGCCGGTATGCCTGAAGACATTATTAACAGATCTGAGGAAATTTTAATTGAATTGGAATCTCAGCGAGGTTCTAAGAAAAGTGCGGAGTATTCTCAAGATTTTAAGATCACAGACAACAGACAATTAAGTATTCTGCAGTTTGGGCACCAGTATGAAAAAGATATATTATCGGAACTAAAAAAAATGGATATCTCTGCAATGTCACCAGTTGAGTGTTTATTAAAATTACTGGATTGGAATAAAAAAATAAATAATATTTAGATCCTTAATCGCAAACCAAATTGCCAGACATTAAAACTGTCTTGTGCATCCTTACTCAAAAGGTTAGTAAAGTCCTGCTGCAAAACAATTCCATATTTTTTATAACCAAGCAGGTATTCTACACCAAAAGTATATTGATTGATGCCTATATGATTCTTGTAAATGAGTTGGCTTTTATTCGCAGAGGATTCATTAAAATTGAAAACCTGCTTGGAAAAAAGTAAAAGCTTCAAGTAACTGTTTACGGACAACCAAACTTTATTTATTCTAACATCAATTCCCAATGGAACTTTTAAGTAGGTTACTTTAATCTTTAATTTATCTAACCCTTCATTATTGGCATCAACAAATCGTGGCTGATTACTATTAGCCTGAATTTCCAATTTTGTAAAATTACTGGATTGCGATAAGCTTAAATAATTGAATAGGACTCCATAAGACAACCCAAATTTACTAAAAGATGGTCCAATCCTGGTTCTAAAAGTAAGACCAATATCCTGTGGAATACGAAAACTTTGCCATAAGTTAATATTTGGTTTAATACCCGTATTCTCATTTTCTGACTGAATAATTGAACTCCCAATTCCAATAACTAAATTCCAACTAGTTCTTTTTGAGTCTGTGCCCATAAGGATTTTAGTAGCAGTCATAACCGGATTAAATTTTTGCTTGTCCACAGGAGGTATTTCAATACCGGGATCTTCGAGGGTACCATTTTCTTCAGGCACAACAGGATTGTTTTCGTCTATTGTCTCAATAATATAAATGGAATCTACAAAACTCTTTTCCTTATTTGCGATATAAATTGAGTCTAAAATTGGTAAAGCTTCGTTGTATATGTAAGCACTAAAATAATTTATCTGGTCACTTAATCTGCCCATAGCAACTTGATATTCTATTGCATTTATCTTTTGTTGCTCTAGTTGATTTTCAAAATAGGTGATACTGTCGGTAAATATTTTAATTTCTTTGCTATATACCCTGATTTGATCTAATGGTGATTGAGCTTGTAAATTAAAGAACACAAAAATTTGAAGGATAATAGAACCACATACAATTTTCATAATCGGAAGATTTTTATGGGTAAAGGTCGTTTTTCAAGTTATTGAAATATAAGCTTGAAGATACAACTGATTATTGTTTAAGGGATTCTGAATCAGGCTTTATATTGAAAGATAAAAAAATCTTATATAATATTTTATAATATATGTTTAAATTTGCCAAAAATCAGCAACTGTCATGGAAGCCTACCACCATTTTCTAAGGAAAGTATTAGACGAAGGAATAGAAAGGCCAGACCGTACAGGAATAGGCACCAAGAGTATCTTTGGGTATCAGATGAGGTTTGACCTGGAAGCTGGGTTTCCGCTCATCACCACCAAAAAATTGCACTTAAGGTCAATCATCTATGAATTACTTTGGTTTTTGAGGGGTGAAACTAATATAAGTTACCTGAAGCAACACAATGTTTCCATTTGGGATGAATGGGCTGATTCTGAAGGCAACCTCGGGCCAGTATATGGAAAACAATGGAGATCATGGGAAACAGCTGATGGTTCTACAATTGATCAAGTGGAGCAATTGATCAATCAAATTCAAAAGGACCCAAATTCCCGAAGATTGATTATATCAGCCTGGAATGTAGGAGATTTACCTAAGATGGCACTTAGTCCATGCCATTGTCTTTTTCAGTTTTATGTAGCAAAAGGTCGGTTATCTTGCCAGTTATACCAGCGGAGTGCAGATATATTTTTAGGGGTCCCTTTTAATATAGCATCATATGCCCTTTTAACCATGATGATTGCACAAGTCTGTGATCTTGAGCCCGGTGAATTTGTGCATACCTTTGGTGATGCGCACCTTTATAACAATCATTTTGAACAAGCCAGGGAACAATTGACCCGCATTCCTTATAAATTACCCAAGATGAGGATAAATAAAAGTATAAAAAATATATTTGAATTTGATTTTAACGATTTTACACTTGAAGATTATGAATATTATCCGGCCATTAAAGCACCAATAGCCGTATAATTTTAACTGTGATTTAACAAAGCGAAAAGTGGTTAGGGGAACTAAATCTAATTTTTTACAAAAAATTGACTCGAAACAAGTAGGTAATTTTTTGAATTTTGGTTTTTCGGATTACTTTTGCACCAAAGTAAGTGCGAATATTTAACTTTTAAGTTTTATAAATTTGTATTCATCTATTTTTCAATATCTTATGAGCTGCAAAAAGGTTCTTAACTCATTTTTTATCATGTTCTTCACTGTTGCAGTTCTTCAAGCTGCACCAGATATTGAACTTGGGAAAACCTCCTTTAAAAATAATTGTGGTAGTTGTCACAATAAAAATATGAAGGACAATCTCACTGGACCTGCACTTGCAGGGGTAAGTGAGCGATGGGCTGCCTATCCGAAATCTGATTTGTATAAATGGATCAGAAATTCACAAGGGATGATTGCATCTGGACACCCAAAGGCTGTTGAGCTTTGGGGTAAGTACAAACCAGTCATTATGACCTCCTTCCCTAATCTAAGTGACGATGAGATAGAAAGTCTGTTGCTTTACATTGATGGTGTTGCAGCAGGCACTTATCCTCCAAAGGCAGCAAATGCTGTAGGTACTGGGACCGGTACCACCACTTCAGGCCCCGTTTCGAATGTTTGGTTATATCTAATTTTTGCTCTTTTAATCATTCTCTCTCTTTTCCTTTGGAATCTTAACAGCGAATTAAACCACACCAAAAATATCTCAGAAGGAGACATTCATGCTAAAAGAGTTTCGATCTGGGATCAATTAGTAAGTAAATCAGTTATTACTTTTGTATTGTTCGGGTTAATACTTTTTGGAGGATACACAACTGTTAACAATGCTATATCTCTGGGAAGGCAGCAAAATTATGCTCCACAACAACCCATAAAGTTTAGTCATCAAACGCATGCAGGCCTTCACAAAATTGATTGTAATTATTGTCACGATGGAGCAAGAAGAAGTAAGCACAGTGTAATTCCTCCTGCGAGTACTTGTATGAATTGCCACAAAGCCATCAAGAAAGGTTCAAAATACGGCACTGCAGAAATTACAAAGATTTATGCCTCAATTGGTTTTGACCCTACAACGGATAAATACATTGACAATTATTCTTCCCTAAGTAATGAGGATATTGAAAAAATCTATACCAAATGGATAGGAGAGGAATACAAAAAGGAAAATAAGACAGCATCCTTAGGTCCAGACGCTGTCCAGGAGGTACAAAAGCAATGGTCAGATATTAAAGAGGCTTTGACTCATGAGGCGAAACCAAAAGTTTCTGGGCCTATTGAGTGGATTAGAATTCACAATCTCCCAGACCATGTTTACTTTAACCATGCCCAACATGTATCAATCGGTAAGATTGAATGCCAAAAGTGCCACGGTAAAGTCGAGGAAATGGAACTGTTGCGTCAATATTCTCCATTGTCCATGGGCTGGTGCATTAATTGCCATCGTCAAACAGATGTGAAATTTCAAGACAATGCTTATTACAATAGTTATAAAGCCTACCATGAAGAAATTAAAAGTGGTAGCCGATCTTCTGTAAAAGTTTCAGATATCGGAGGTTTAGAATGTCAAAAATGTCATTATTGATTTTAATGTAAGATAAATGAAGAACCATAATCAAATCACCTGGGTAAGTGAAAAGGATTTAACGAATGATCCTGTGTTTTTGGCTGAAACTGATTCAGAAGTTAACCATGTAGCCATCGACACGCTTTTAGAGGATGAAAGAACTCCTGAGCTTTCTGCTAACAGAAGGGATTTTCTCAAATTGTTGGGTTTTGGAATCAGCGCAGCTACTATGGCTTCTTGTGAAATCCCTGTCAAGAGAGCCATACCATATGTCATCGCTCCAGATGAAATCGTTCCTGGCATAGCCAATTATTATGCATCCTCCTTTGTAAATGGAGGTGATTATTGTTCAATCTTAGTAAAGACCAGAGAGGGACGGCCAATTAAAATTGAAGGCAATGCCTTGTCTTCTATTACTAAAGGTGGTACATCAGCACGTGTACAGGCTTCTGTACTTTCTCTATATGATATTAACAGGCTTCAATTCCCGGCCAGTTTCGATGGTAATACACTTAAGGAACTTACCTGGCAAGATCTTGATAAAGAAGTAATGGGAAAACTAAACGCCACTTCCAAAATTAGAATTTTGAGTGGTACTGTTATGAGCCCTTCAGCTAAAAGAGCGGTTCAGGATTTTTGTGCCAAGTTTCCAGGAGCAAAGCATATTTCTTATGATCCTGTATCCAGTGCAGCCTTACTTCAAGCTACGGAAGATTGTTTTGGAGAAAGGGTAGTTCCTGAATATCGTTTCGATCTAGCTGAAACTATTGTTAGTTTTAATGCAGATTTTTTAGGTACCTGGATCTCACCAATAGAATACGCGGCGCAATATGTCAGCAGAAGATCTATAAATCCTGAGAATCCTAGTATGTCCAAGCATTTTCAGGTTGAATCCCAAATGTCCCTAAGTGGGTCTAACGCCGATAACAGAATTTTAGTAAGGCCTAGCGAAATGGGTGCTGCCATAGCATTTCTTTATAATGAAATTGCTTCCAAAACTGGAGGAACCACATCAGCCGGACCTGCCTTAAATGAAAAAGCGAAAAAAGCCCTTACTGTAGCTGCAGAAGCCCTTTTGGCTAATAAAGGAAAGTCATTAATTGTTTCCGCTTCAAATAACGTTGCAGAGCAAACCCTGATTCATGCTATTAATCAGTTATTAGGTAATATTGGATCGACTGTAAATTTTTCAAATGCATCTTTTCAGCGTCAAGGAAATGACCTGATGTTGACAGAATTAATCAATGAGATGAATGCTGGCACTGTGGATGCATTGTTTGTTTGGAATTCAAATCCATGCTATGATATCCCTTTGGCAGACCGCTTCAAAAGCGGAATGGCAAAAGTCGGGCTAAAAGTAAGTTTCAACACACTACTCGATGAAACTACATCCTTATGTAATTTTATTGCACCAGATCATCATTTTCTTGAATCATGGGGAGATGTTGAGGCTAAGAAAGGACATTACTCTTTAATTCAGCCCGCCATCAATCCTATATTTAATTCACGTCAGGCTCCGCATTCTTTGCTTATGTGGAGTGCGAGTACATTGTTATCACCTTCTTCGGAGCAGCCATATTACGAATTTGTTAAGTCGACATGGCAAACTCAGATTTTTCCTAAAAGTGGAGCTTCTTCTTTCCAGTCCTTTTGGGATAAATGTCTTCATGATGGGGTATTTGAATTAAATACTTCAAATTCAGGGGCTCCCAACTTCGCTGGAAATACAGCTGGCGCCATTGGAATGGTATCTTTACCGTCCTCCAACCCGCTTGAAATTTCTTTTATTGAAAATATTGGAATAGGAACCGGACAGTATGCAAATAATCCTTGGCTGCAGGAATTAGCCGATCCAATTACTCGATGTGCCTGGGGAAATTATGTTTCAGTACCTGTAAGTTTTGATGGCGATAGAAATTTTATTGTATTTAATGACTTTAAAGAAAATGGAGAGCTTGCTGATTTAACATTTGGATCAAATGGTTTGACAGTAGGAGTTATCAAACAATTTGGACAAATGGCCGGTACTCTTTCCATTCCACTGGGATACGGTAGAAAGAGTGCAGGAGTTTGTGGTACAGATGTAGGAACAGATGTTTTTCCGTTTGTTCAAACAGATACTAAAGGTTACTTTCAGTATTACAATGCGGAAGTTAATTTGGGTAAAAGCAAGGGGGACATTGAACAAAACTTTGCCTGTGTTCAACACCATCATACACTTGGGGTAACTGCCATAGAAAAGAGTTCAGGGAACAAAATCAATGCAGATGAAGCTGCCTTGATAGATGATGCTTTTAAGGGAATGACAAAAGGATATCAAGGATCCCTGACCAAAAGATCTATTATAAGACAAAGCAATTTCAAAGACTTAAAAGAAAATATTGCCAAATTAGAAGAAGAAAGAAAAGAACATCAGAATTTAAATTCAAAAACACTTTACCCCGGGCATGATTATTTATACAACAGTGGTCATCATTGGGGGATGCATATTGATTTAAATGCTTGTATTGGATGTGGGTCATGCGCAGTAGCATGTATGGCTGAAAACAATGTGCCTGTAGTAGGTAAAAGGGAAGTATCCAGACATCATGAAATGACTTGGTTAAGAATAGATCGATATTATTACGGAGATGTTGAAAATCCTAATGTAGTTTATCAACCTATGATGTGCCAGCATTGTAACAATGCACCGTGTGAAAATGTATGTCCTGTAAACGCAACCAACCATTCTTCAGATGGATTAAATCAGATGGCCTACAATCGTTGTGTAGGAACCCGTTATTGTGCAAATAATTGCCCTTATAAAGTTAGAAGGTTTAATTGGTTTGATTTTACTGCTGCTGATTTGTTTCCTCTTAATCAACACAGTATAGCTGGCGAAGGTAAAAAGCCATATTATGCTGAAAATTTGGTCAGGATGGTTTTGAACCCGGATGTAACGGTAAGATCAAGAGGGGTAATCGAAAAATGTTCATTTTGTATCCAGAGAATTCAGGAAGGTAAGCTAAATGCTAAAAAAGAAGGTAGAGCCCTTTTGGATAATGATGTTAAATCGGCTTGTCAAACAGCCTGTCCAACTGGTGCGATAACTTTTGGAGACATGAACAATCCGGATGGAAAATTATCAAAAAAATTGGATAACCCACTTAATTACATCGTGTTAGAAGAGATCAACGTGAAGTCTGTGGTAAATTATACCATGAAAGTGAATAACAGAGATGAAAATCTTGATGCTTAAAAATAAAAATTAAGAAAAATGGCAGGAGGATATGTTGCGCCGGTAAGAAGGCCCTTAGTTGAAGGGAATAAAACCTATCATCAGATTACAGAGGATTTATGTTCACCCACAGAGCGAACACCCAGCAGAGCCTGGGTAATTGCCTTTCTGATTTCAGTGACTGTTCTAGCATACGGACTTTTTTGCATCGTATGGACTATTTGGATGGGGACCGGAACCTGGAATTTAAATCGAACCATTGGATGGGGTTATGATATTACAAACTTTGTTTGGTGGATTGGTATCGGGCATGCTGGAACCTTGATATCTGCTATATTAATGCTTTTTAGGCAACGATGGCGTACGGGTGTAAATCGTGCAGCTGAGGCCATGACAATTTTTGCCGTTATATGTGCCGCCTTATTTCCCGTAATTCACGTAGGTAGAGTTTGGGTGGTGTTTTATTTTTTCCCTTATCCGAACACGCGAGGATCTTTATGGCCAAATTTTAATTCACCTCTTCTTTGGGACGTTTTTGCCATCTCCACTTATTTTTCAGTTTCTCTATTATTTTGGTATACAGGATTAGTCCCTGATTTTGCTACAGTAAGAAACAGAGCTACCGGATTCCGCAAGAAAGTGTACAACTTTTTATCTTTTGGTTGGACTGGTTCAGCAAAACATTGGCAAAGATGGGAATCCTTATCTTTGGTATTGGCTGGACTTTCAACCCCTTTGGTTCTCTCTGTTCATACCATTGTAAGTTTTGACTTTGCTACCTCTGTAATTCCTGGTTGGCATACCACCATATTCCCTCCATATTTTGTTGCGGGAGCTATTTTTTCTGGATTTGCCATGGTACAAACCCTAATGGTAATTACAAGAAAAATCTTGAAATTGGAAGAGTACATTACTCTTGAACATATTGAGTCCATGAATAAAGTGATCCTGGTTACCGGAACAATTGTAGGGGTGGCCTATCTCACTGAATTATTTATTGCCTGGTACTCAGGTTATGTTTATGAGCAATTTGCTTTCTTTAACAGGGCTATGGGCGTATACTGGTGGTCTTATTTTGGGATGATGGCTTGTAATGTTATTTCACCTCAGATTTTTTGGGTTAAAAAATTCAGGCGATCAATTTTTGTAACATTCTTCATGTCGATTTTTGTAAACATTGGAATGTGGTTTGAAAGGTTTGTGATCATTGCAACCACTCTTGCAAGGGATTATCTTCCATCTTCGTGGAGTTATTATACTCCAACTTGGGTAGAGATTGGGATTTTCGTTGGGACAATTGGCTTATTCTTCACATTTTATATGATTTTCACAAGGGTGGCACCAGTTGTAGCTATTGCAGAGGTTAAGCATATTTTAAAAGTTGGAGGGGATCAATACATTGGTGAAAAGGCTCACCATAATGCATCGCATGCTCCGGAAGCCGCTAAACATCACGATCATTAATTATTTTAAAAAGTTCTGAACTTATTAATATGAGGCAATTTAATAAAGAAGTAATCTACGGTATCTATAGCGATGAAGAAGATTTACTTAGGGCTGTAAGAAATGCACGAAGCAAGCATCTCGAAATAATGGACGTTTATACTCCATTTCCAGTTCATGGCTTGGATCAGGCTATGGGATTGAGTGAATCCAGACTCCATCAGGCAGGATTTATTTATGGGGCTTTAGGAACCTTGACTGCCTTTCTTGGGATGAGTTGGATTTTTACACGCGATTGGCCAATTATTTTTGGAGGTAAGCCATATTGGCCTGTACCATCTTTCATTCCCATAACTTTTGAATTGACAGTTCTTTTCGCAGCTTGGGGAATGACCATTACCTTTTATACAATTTGTGGACTATGGCCTGGGGTAACGAATCCACAATTAGATTTAAGAACCACAGATGATAAGTTTTGCCTGGCCTTTGATCGAGCAGATGTTCCTGAAGGTGTGGCCCAGTCATTTTTTAGTGAGACAGGTGCAGATGAAGTAAACAGTAAAACGATTTAAGATGAAGAAACTTATATCACTCAGTTCGTATATTATTCTTTCTCTAATACTTAATTCTTGTTCTCCTGCAGAAGGAAACAAAACAGGACACGAATACATGCCCGATATGGCTCATTCAGTTGCATATGAAGCCAATGTTGATAATTACTATTATTATCATACCTGGGATTCAAAAGAGACTTATCACAATTTTAGTAAGCCTAAAAAGCCTGTCAACGGCACAATAGCAAGAGGTTACAGTGGTATTAATAATTCAGATTCAAGTTCAATGTCTCAGTTCAAATCAATGATGAAAGGGACTTCAACTAATAATTCAATTAGTACCCCTAAGAATGGTCATGTAAATTATTATTATCAAGACACCCCTGAAGACAGAATAAGAGCAGGTAGAGAAATGACATCAAATCCTTTTCCTCTAACTAAATCTGGGTTGGAAAAGGGAAAAGCCAATTATGATATTTATTGCAGTATTTGCCACGGTGCTAAGGGGGATGGTGCAGGATATCTTGTAAGAGATGACGGGGGAGTTTATCCGGCTCAACCTGCAAATTTTTTAAAGGATGAATTTATTGCTTCAAACGAAGGTAGATACTATCATTCCATCATGTATGGTTTGAATGTTATGGGAGGATATTCTGATAAGCTTTCATACGAAGAAAGATGGGAAGTCATTCACTATATTAGATCTCTTCAAGCAGCATCAAAGAATTTAAAGTATTCTGAATCAGAAAATACATTTACCGGATCTCAGGCAATTGCAGATGCAAAAAAAGCAGCGGCTACAGTTTCAAATACCGCGGCATCTGTTGTGGCTCCAAAAAAATAAATTGAAGTACTTTCAAAGAAAAACTAGCGAAAAATGAGTTCAATTCAATTACCATCAAAAGATAAAGCAGTACTGGGTATTTTGGGAGCAATAGGAGTGTTATCTCTTATTGTTATTTTTCTGAATGATGATGAATTTCATACCAGACTGTGGACAAATTTACTTCACAATGGAGTGTTTTTTACACTTATTTCCTTGATGGCCATTTTCTTTATTTGTATTTCTGTAACAGCCTATGCCGGATGGAACGTTGTGTTTAGAAGGATTTGGGATGGCATGTCTCAATTCCTTTTTGTTGGTCTTGGTTTGATGGGTATAATTGCCTTGGGAGTTTATTTTGGATGGCACCATTTATATCATTGGGCTGATCCTGATACTGCTGCGACTGATGAAATTATAAAAGGTAAATCCGGATTCCTTAACAAAAACTTTTACACATTTGTGGGTCTTGGAATTCTGGCTACTTGGCTATTCTTTGCTCGTAAAATGCGAAGCCTAACTATTGCAGAAGATGACCATGGTGACCACAAATTGGAACATTACAAATCAATGAAATTCTATGCTGCATTATTTTTACCTATTGCTGGCTTTTCCAGTGCTGCGGCTATTTGGCTTTGGTTGATGTCTGTTGATCCTCATTGGTACAGTACAATGTTTGCTTGGTACACAGGTGCAAGTTGTTTTGTTAGTATGATTGCTTTAACAATTTTACTTCTGATATATCTTAAAAGTAGAGGTTATTACCACAATGTAAATTCAGAGCATTTTCATGACTTGGGTAAATTCTTGTTTGCTTTTTCAGTGTTTTGGACATATTTATGGTTTTCACAATATATGCTTATTTGGTATGGAAATATTGGGGAAGAAACCGTATACTTCCAGACCAGAATTCAGGAATATCCTGTGTTGTTTTATGGTAATTTGGTCATGAATTTTGTTTTGCCATTTTTAATCTTAATACGCAATGACACAAAACGCAAATACGGGACATTAATCTTGGTGGCAATCATAGTTTTTTTTGGTCACTGGATTGATTTGTTCCAAATGGTAAAACCCGGCGCATTGCACACAGCTCACGAACTTGCAGGACATGCTGCCACTGCCGTTTCTGACCATACAACTCTTGAAGCAGCTCATGGTGGACATGAAGCATCAGGATTTAAGTCAGGAGATACTTTGCCTGGCTTACCTGAATTAGGTTTAATGTTGGGTTTTGTGGCTTTGTTTTTTGCAACCACTTTACATTTTCTTTCCAAAGCAGCTCTCACTCCGAAGAAGGACCCATTTTTACAAGAGAGTTTACATCATCACGTATAATTGAAAAACACGAGAAATGACGAGTTTAATCATAATTCTATCTGTTATACTCCTTACGGTGGTTTTGGTACAATTGGCCAAAATAAATGAAATCAGTGACCAATTAAAAGGAGAAGAAGCTGTTAAAGTCAGCGAAGCCAATACTCATGCTAAATGGCTTTTAGCATTTTGCGTGCTTTTATTTGCTGCGTTTATTTGGGGATCTTTGCATTATGCCAACGTGATGTTAGGGTATGGTCCGCATACGGCTGCTTCTCAGCATGGATCAAAAATTGACTCTATGTTTAATGTGACAGCATTTTTTACCATCATAGTTTTCATCATTTGTCATATTGCTTTATTTTGGTTTAGCTATAAATACAGATATTCTCCAGGTAGGAAAACTTTGTTTTTACCTCACGACAATCGACTGGAAATGATTTGGACTGCAATTCCTGCTTTTGTCATGGTAATTTTAGTAGTAAAAGGTTTGGTTGCCTGGAACGAAATTATGGCCGATATTTCTGAAGGCGAAGACTATATAGAAATAGAGGCTACCGCCTGGCAATTTGCCTGGAATCTACGCTATCCTGGACAAGATGGAAAATTAGGCGTAAAGGATTTCAGATTAATCAAAGCTGGTAAAAATGATCTTGGACAAGACTGGCATGATGAGCGAAATTTAGATGATTTTAATTCTGATGAATTGGTCTTGCCAAAAGGTAAAAAAATCAGGGTTAGAATTATTGGAAGGGACGTATTGCATAATTTTTACTTGCCGCATTTCAGGGTAAAAATGGATGCTGTGCCCGGAATCCCAACCTATTTTATCTTTACACCAATTAAAACTACAGAAGAATATCGTCAAGAGTTAAGGAAATATCCAGAATATAATGTTCCATCTGATCCTGCTGATCCTAATAGTCCTCCTAAATGGAAAACTTTTAATTATGAATTAGCTTGTGCTGAATTGTGTGGCAAGGGTCATTACAGCATGAGAAGATTGGTAAGAATAGTTTCGCCTGAAGAATTTGAAAAGTGGAACTCCTCCCAGAAGTCATTTTATCTAAGTAGTGTGAGGAATACAGAGGAAGATCCATTTAAAGGAAAACCTATAGGCATTGAAGTAAATTTAAAAGCCAAAGAATTTGAAATGGCTCTTAATAAAGCTCTTGATACAGCAAATACGAACCAGGCCGACAGATTGCTCAGATTGGATAATTTGTATTTTGAGACCGCCTCAGCAGAATTAAGTGCGGAATCCGAACCTGCGCTTAAAGTTATGCAGGAAGCCTTTACTAAATATCCAAAACTAAAAGTAGAAATTAGCGGACATACTGATAATGTAGGCGATGCAAATCTGAATCTTGAATTATCAAAAAAGCGTGCAGAGTCAGTAAAAAATTACCTTATAGGAAAACAGATTGAGCCTTCAAGAATCACAGTCTCAGGATTTGGAATGAGTAAACCTGTAGAAAGCAATGATTCAGAAGAAGGAAGGTCTAAGAACAGAAGAATTGAATTTAAAATTTTATCATTTTAAAATA
This sequence comes from Candidatus Vicinibacter affinis, assembly GCA_016714365.1. Lineage (NCBI taxonomy): Bacteria > Pseudomonadati > Bacteroidota > Saprospiria > Saprospirales > Saprospiraceae > Candidatus Vicinibacter > Candidatus Vicinibacter affinis. Next base: position 2,476,989 of record JADJNH010000005.1, read on the forward strand.
AAATAAAGGATTATGTCAGGTAGTCACCATAATGGTAAAGAAACCGATGTGTTAATAGAAACCCAGGGTTACGATGACCATTTCCATGAACATCATGAAGGGGATAAATATCAATTCGGTTTTATTTCCAAGTATATTTTTAGCATGGATCATAAAATTATTGCCAGGCAATTCTTGATAACAGGAATGTTTTGGGCATTAGTAGGTGCCGCCATGTCAATTATATTCCGATTGCAGTTGGGGTTTCCTGATGCAAGCCTTGCCTGGTTAAAACCAGTATTAGGAAAATGGATTACCATTAATGAAGCAGGTGTAGGAACATTGGAATCTGAGTTTTATTATGCTTTGGTTACCATGCATGGTACCATAATCGTATTTTTTGTTTTGACCGCTGGATTAAGTGGGACTTTCAGCAACTTATTAATTCCATTACAAATTGGAGCTAGGGACATGGCCTCCCCATTTTTGAACATGCTTTCTTATTGGTTCTTCTTTCTTTCAGGAGCTGTTTTATTGTATTCTTTGTTTTTAAGCACTGGTCCATTTTCGGGTGGATGGACGGCTTATCCACCATTAAGTGCCTTACCACAAGCCTCTATTGGATCTGGTGCGGGTATGACCTTGTGGTTAGTTTCTTTGGCTTTGTTTGTAGTGTCTGTACTTCTAGGTGGAATGAATTATATTACCACTGTGCTAAATTTACGTACCAAAGGAATGAGCTTATGGAGAATGCCCTTAACAATTTGGGCGTTTCTTGTCACAGCAATACTTGGACTATTGTCTTTTCCTGTTCTATTCTCAGGTTTCCTGTTATTGATTTTTGATCGGAGTTTAGGAACTAGTTTTTATATTTCTGATATTTTTATCAATGGAGCTGCTTTAGATCGAATTGGAGGTAGTCCTATTTTGTATCAGCATATATTTTGGTTTTTAGGCCACCCTGAAGTATACATCATTATACTACCTGCAATGGGAATAGTTTCGGAGGTGATGTCTGTTCATGCTCGTAAACCTATATTTGGTTACCGTGCCATGGTGTATTCAATTCTTGCGATTGCTTTCCTTTCATTTATTGTTTGGGCTCACCACATGTTTATGTCAGGTGTTAACCCATTTATTTCTAATTTCTTTGTTGTTTTTACGCTCATTATTGCGGTGCCATCTGCAGTTAAAGTATTTAACTGGATCAGTACTCTTTATGGAGGAAACATACGGCTGAATACACCTATGTTATTTTGCATTGGCTTCGTTTCAATGTTTATTTCTGGTGGACTTACCGGAATTTTTCTTGGTAATTCAGCAATAGACATTCAGCAACATGACACATATTTTGTAGTTGCACATTTTCATATAGTAATGGGTGTGGCTGCATTTTACGGTATGTTTGCTGGTGTGTATAACTGGTTTCCAAAAATGTTTGGAAGGTTTATGAATGAAACGCTTGGAAAAATTCATTTTTGGATTACAACCATAGGAGCTTATGCTGTATTTGGGCCAATGCACTTTTTAGGAATGGCTGGAGTCCCTAGAAGATATTATAGATTTGATAGTTTTGAGGCGTTTTCAGGTTTTGATGATATGAATAAGTTTATCACTATTGCAGCAATCATTACCTTTTTCGCACAAATATTATTCGTAGTAAATTTCTTTTGGAGTATGTATAGAGGAAAGAAAGTAGAATCTCAAAACCCTTGGGGATCTAATTCCCTTGAATGGACAACTCCAATTGAAGCTGGACATGGAAACTGGCCTGGCAAAATTCCAACTGTTCAAAGATGGGCTTACGATTATGGCAAGGACGGTATTGAATTTACCCAGCAGCATATACCACTTAGAGAGGGCGAAGAACAAAGCAGTCATTAAAATAAAAAATTTATCCTTAAACAAGTGAGATCTGTTCAAACATATACCTTACATCTGAAGCATATTGTTGCGGATGTTGGTCTATTGGTTAAGTTTAAGCTTAGCCTGATGGTGGTTTTTTCCAGTCTCGCTAGCTATATCATCTTTGCCAGGGAGCAATTCAGTTGGTTAAATTTTGCTTTATTGTGTCTTGGAGGAATGTTTATAACTTTTTCGGCAAATGCCATTAATCAGGTTTTAGAAAGAGATTTTGACAAACTAATGGTCAGGACCATGTTCAGACCATTGGCTGAGGGTAGGATGTCCGTTTCATTTGCTATTTTATTGGCTGGATTATTTGCTACTTTCGGAGCATTGGCTTTATCTGCGATTAATCCAATGGCTGCAACATTGGGAATGTTTTCTTTGGTTTTATACGCATTTGTTTACACACCTTTAAAGCGTTATTCTACCCTGGCCGTTCCTGTTGGTGCTATTCCAGGTGCTTTACCAACTTTAATTGCCGGAGTCGCTGCTCAGAATGGCTTAACCAACGAAGCATTGTGCCTTTTCGGAATACAATACTTATGGCAATTCCCTCACTTTTGGTCAATAGCATGGTTGGGACATCAGGATTATACCCAGGCCGGATTTAAATTGATAAAGGACAATAATGGTTCTCCGGATCCAGCGTTTGGCTTGTATTCCGCATTTTATGCAATACTCAGTATTTTGTTTTTATTGCCATCGCTGTACAACAGTTCTTTAAATATCCTATTTTTTCTTGTTCTGACAATTACTATTTTGGTTTATGCCTTTTTTGGATTCAACCTATACAAAAGAAATGATCGAACATCAGCCAGACAATTGATGTTTTGTTCTATAATTTATTTACCAGTTGTATTGTTTGTATTTATTCTTAACAATTATATGAATTAATATGCCGATAGTACAAATGATCGAGAAGGAATTACCTCCAAACCGGGCGCAAGCACTTAGATTCGGATTATGGATTGCCATGGCATCTATCTGCATGTTGTTTGGTGCATTTACAAGTGCCTATTTGGTGCGCAAGCCGGTAGGAAATTGGTATGAATTTAAGCTCCCTGTATTGTTTTTTTATAGTACAATCTCCATGGTGATTTCTTCATTGTTTCTTGAAAAAGCTTTTAGGTCTTATAAGAAGAATGTGATATCGGGATTTAAGAGAAACCTATCCTTAGGTTTTATTCTGGGAGTAGTCTTCATAGTCTTGCAGATAATGGCTTGGAAAGCAATGGTCGGGCAGGGGCTTTTCATTGACTTGAATGTTTCGGTTTCATTTTTATATGTTATATCAGGAATTCATGCTTTGCATGTAATCGGTGGATTGGTTGCTTTTTTAATTAGTGTATTGGTTCATAATACCCGCACTTTTTCCCCGGACCCTATGAAAATTTTAAAGTTGGATTTATTGAGGCAATACTGGCATTTTGTCGGTATACTTTGGATATATTTATTGGTTTTTTTAATCTTACAATAACAAGGAATTCTAATTAAATGGCTACAGATCATTCAATAGACACACACACAGCTTCATCCAGTTCTACCTGGTCAGGAGCCAATGAACCTTTCAAAGCCAGTTATGGAAAGTTGATGATGTGGTACTTTTTGCTTTCGGATGCTTTTACATTTTCGGCTTTTCTGATAGCATACGGTACCTTACGATTTAGTATGCCGACATGGCCCGTACCAGATTTCGTATTCTCATCACTTCCTGGAGGCATACATCATATGCCCTTGGTTTTTGTTACCATCATGACCTTTGTTTTGATCGTCAGTTCAGTTACCATGGTAAGAGCAGTTCAGGAAGGACATCGTGAAAATAGAAAAGGGGTAGTATTCTGGATGTTTTTAACAATATTGGGAGGATTAACATTTCTTGGTTGTCAAGCCTGGGAATGGACAACCCTAATTAAGGGTGAAAATATGACTATCAAGCAAAATCCTTTCGGCACCCACACTGAAAATGGCATTTATCTGGAAGGAGACGGTCATGACATCAAAGAGGGTGATAGTTTTATGAAGGGGCAGTCGTACATAATACATGCACATGATGGACATTTTAAACCTTTAAAATTTAAAACGGAATCAGGTGAAATTAAAGAACAGACATTAGGACCCAAAGCTTTTGGCGCTTTGTTTTTTTGTATAACAGGTTTTCATGGATTTCACGTTTTTAGTGGCGTCGTATTTTTATTGATCATTATGCTCAATGTAGCCAGTGGAATTTATGCCAAAAGAAATAATGGGTATGAAATGGTTGAAAAAATAGGGCTTTACTGGCATTTTGTAGACCTTGTCTGGGTATTTGTATTTTTAGTTTTTTATTTACTCTAATTATCGAGTTATTATCATGGGACATTTAAGTTACGAGGAAGGGAAAAAAGTTGTTTTTAAAGGTTTGATACTGTTAGGTGTAATTACACTTATTGAGGTATTTATAGCTCTGATTGGAAAAGGGTATGTTATACATGGATTTCATCTGCCAGTCTGGTTAATGTATATCCTAATGATTGGGTTTAGTTTGTACAAGGCCTATTTCATTGTCTATGAATTTATGCATATGAGGTATGAGGTTCCTGGATTGGTTCGAAGCGTCTTATTGCCTACGATGTTGTTAATTTGGGCAATGATTGCTTTCTTTTCAGAAGGAACAACTTGGCTTCATTGGCGTGCAAAGACAAACGATAGACCTATATCCAGTTTTGAATCGAGTATTCAACACGGGAAAGGCGATCTACCAAAAGAAGCAGGAAATGATGAAAGCCATATGTCTATGCCTGCCGAGACTCATTCAGATACAATGAAGCATGATACTACTTCGCATACTTTGCCAGAAACCCACTAGGTGACGCTTATGCACCGAGGATTAAAAGTTTTAATTGTACTGGTGATCCTTATCGGAATGCCTTTGTTTGCCTGGTACTTTCTTAATGAGGGTACTCAAATGAGGAAGGAAGCCATGGCTTATTTAACCCCGAAAGAAACAATTTCAAGTTTTCAGTGTATAACTGAATCCGAATCACTTTTTTATTCCGATTCATTAATAGGAAAGCGTTGGCTGGTTGGGATATTGGGTGGTGATGATAATAGGGTAAAGGCTGCACAGGTAATTGAAAATCTTTACAAACAGACTTCCATAGATTTTGATATAAATGTATTCACTATAACCGGCTTAATTTTTGGCGAAAAAATGTCAGACGTTGGGCATATTTTGAACTGGCCACAAAATAATAAGAAGTGGGTAAATACCTATATGGCAAAGGATCATGTTTATCCATTTGCCAACAGTATTTTTATAATTCCGGAAAAGTATCAATCCATCCCGTGTGCAATACTTTTGGACGAACACAATAGAGTGAGAAACTATTATAGTTTAATTGACGAGTCAGATGTTAAATCTTTAGTACGACATTTGCCCGTTTTTCTTAGCCTTAAAAATTAAATGTTGAAGAATCAGAGTCAAATCAAGACCTTGAATATTGCAGCAAGTATTGTGAGTGGTGTTGTATTGCTGGTCGTAGTACTTATGAGAAGGATTCATTTGGAGTCTTCATTTGATTTTAGTTTCTTACCACCCGTTTATTCCGCAATGAATGCACTCAGCGCTGTAATTCTATTAATTGCTTATTGGCATATCAAAAATAAAAGAGTGCGGGAACACCAAAAAATGATGACAATTGCTATGTCAACGTCTTTTATTTTTCTCTTATGTTATGTTTTGTATCACATCACTACACCTGAGACTTTGTATTGTAAAGAGGGAATTATCCGATATGTATATTTTAGTCTATTAATAACCCATGTAGTTCTAGCTGCAGTCAGTTTTCCTTTTGTGTTGTTTACTTTTGTGAGGGGATTTACCAGACAAGATGTTGCTCATCAAAAATTGGCACGTTGGATTTTTCCTGTCTGGTTATACGTTTGTATTACCGGTCCATTGTGTTATCTGATGTTATATCCTTGTTACAGCTAAATTATAATTGCATATGACAAAGAAATACATGAAATTCTTAATCGCTTTCTTATTTCTACTCATGGTAAATATTACAGTATTTAGTCAGTGTCCCATGTGTAAAATGGCTGCTGAGAGTAATCTAAAGAGTGGGGGAGCAGCAGGCCAGGGATTGAATACAGGAATTCTTTATCTTCTAGGATTACCTTATTTGATAGTTGGCACCATGATTTATTTGTATAGAAAAAATAGAAAAGCTTTGAAGAATTAAATTAAAAAGCATTCAAGATTAGTTCATTTCTGAACTCAACAAAAAAGAAGTGTAATTGTAATATTTTATTAAACAATGTGTGGTTGATCAATAAGAACATATAATAAAATAACCACGAGCACACACACACTTTTTCCACCAAAAAGAATTAATGATCTTTAATCATTTTATAGTTCTCCTGAAAAGTTCTGAAAGGAGTATTTTTATTATAATTTCCGCCAAAATAATTGCTGATCATTTCGAAAGTTGGAGCATCGAGGTATCCAGACAGGGGTTGTATGGTGTTTAGATTTTCATCCATAAAAACAATCGTAGGATATGATAATTGACCTTGTGTTATTTCAGCAGCCAATTCATGATATCCCCGGGTTCCTTTCGAAACGTATTTGAAAACTCTGTCCCTAAAATTAATATCTTCTCGTTGCTCGGCATTAAACTTTACAGCATAATAATTTTTGTTTATAGCTTTCACTACATTTGGATCTCTGAAAGTAGTAGACTCCATTCTTTTGCACCAAGTACACCAATTTGTATAAACATCCACCACTACCTTCTTCTTTTGATTTTTCATTTGAATTTCCATTTGTTCCCAGGAAATCCAGTTAATTTGATTGGATTGACCATATAAAAGATTGGCCATACCTAAGAAAAAGAATATGGTCAATACCCCTGATCCTAATATTTTGATTCCAAGACAATTCATGTGGTCATAGACTTTTATATCAAACTACAAATTAACAATGATAATCGTATTTGTTCAAGTTGATAGTGGTCAAAAAGGGCTATTTTAAAATATATTTAACTTAAACAGCCTTATTATTAGTTAATATACATATTGAATCATTTTCTAATACAAATTTTGAAATGCATTTTCCTTTCGCAACCGGAGCCATTAGGCCCTTTTCAATCTCCAGATTTGAATTAGTTATTACCCTCGCCTCATCCCACAGGTTAGCTTCAATCAAACTTGATAACAATTGGAGTCCTCCTTCAACCAATAAAACACCTATGTTTTGATTAAAGTATAAATCAAACAAGGATTGTTTGATAGGAATTTCGGAGTCTAAAATTAAAGGAAATGGGGGATTGTCTGAAATTTTGAAATTTTTCAAATTTTGCTGCTTTAAACTGCCCAAAACAAATTTTTTTGGATCTTTTCCCACCCATAAACGATTATTGAGTTTAGGGTTGTCTATTTCCAATGTTCGTCTTCCAATGAGAATCCCATCCGATTCATTTCTCCATTTGTGCACTAAAATATCAGAATAAATATTAGATATTTTAGTCGCACCATTCGTTTCTGATAAAAAGCCGTCCTGACTTTGGGCCCATTTTAGTACGATATAGGGCCTTTTTTTTAAAATATTTTGTCTGAAGGTATGATTGATATTTTCCCACTTATGTTGGGCAATCGGCCCTTCAACTTTAATACCAGCATTCAATAAAATTTGCACACTTTTACCAGACATAATTGGATTTGGATCCAATGCTGCAATCACCACATGAGGAATACCTGATTGAATGATTAAGTCAGTACAGGGCTTAGTTTTACCATGATGATTGCATGGCTCTAAACTGACAAATAATGTAGCCTCTTTTAGTAAATGTTTGGCTTGTGCAGGGATATTATTAATTGCCTCCACTTCTGCATGTGGTCCTCCAAACTCTTTGTGCCAACCTTCACTGACAATTATTCCGTTGTGAACTATCAAAGCGCCCACCATCGGATTGGGAGATACCTTTAAATGGGATCTTCGAGATATATCTAAACAATAATCAATGTATAATTCTTGAGATTCATGCATTATAGGTTAAATTCGTACTTTTAAGCCTTTTAATTTCAAACAAAATTAACCAAGATGAAAAAACTACTGGTAGAATTTATCGGATCATTTTTCCTGATGTTAAGTTTTTCATTATGTTTGATTCCTAGCCAGAACAATCTGACACCTTTTGCTGTAGGTGGGATGCTGATGGCACTCGTTTATGCTGGAGGTCATGTCTCTGGAGGTCATTTCAATCCAGCAGTTAGTTTGGCAGTCTTTCTCAGAGGGAAACTTAGTTCTGTTGAATTACCCGGTTATATCCTGGTTCAGTTTGCCGGAGCTGCTTTTGCATCACTGGTTAGTTCTGTTTTTTTATTGCAAAAAGGTGGAGCCGGAATGGATCTAACCAATATTGCTGGACAGGCCATCACTGTCGAACTATTAGGTACCTTTTTATTTTGTTATGTAGTTTTAAATGTAGCAACTTCAAGGGCAACTATTGGAAATTCATTTTATGGAATTGCAATTGGATTTGCTTATGTGTCCTGCCAGATAATTTTTGGTAAAATTTCAGGAGCTGCATTAAACCCTGCCATCTCATTGGGTTTTGGGATAAGCAATATTTCAGGATTTGGCAATATCTGGATTTATTGGGTGGGAGAAATACTTGGCGCTATTGGCGCTGCCTATTTATTCCTATTCATCAATGGCAGGGAACAATAGAATCAGAATGTAGGTGGAGTACTTGAAATGCTTGTGTTAAAACTACTCAGCGTACCCAATGTAATTATTAGGGGTTATTGATTTTAATTCCATTTTGACCTCTTCATTTATGTCAAGTTTATTAATGAAATCAATTAAATCATCCTGAGTCACCACAGTTTTACCTCTGGTTAGATCTTTTAATTTTTCATAAGGTTGTTGATAACCTTCTCTTCTTAAAACGGTCTGAATGGCTTCAGCCAGAACGATCCAATGTGTGTCCAAATCTTCCTGGATTTTCGAACGATTTACTTCCAGTTTACTTAAGCCTTGTGAAATTGATTGGAATGCAATCAGCATATGTCCTAATGGAGTTCCAACATTTCTTAACACCGTACTATCTGTCAAGTCCCTCTGCAATCTGGATATAGGTAACTTTTCGGCTAAATATCCAAGTATTGCATTTGAAAAAGAAAGATTGCCTTCTGCATTTTCAAAATCTATTGGATTTACTTTATGCGGCATGGCAGAAGACCCAATTTCTCCTTCCTTAATTCTCTGCTTGAAATACTCCATTGATATATAGGTCCAAATATCCTTACAAAAATCAAGCAAAATGGTGTTCATCCTAATTAATTGATGACACCATTCTGCTATTTCATCATAATGAGCTATTTGAGTAGTTGTTTTCTGCCTTGAAATTCCCAATTTTTCCATGAGAAATTTTTCACACCATACAGGCCAGTTAAGATCGGGATAAGCAACTTTATGGGCATTTAGATTGCCGGTTGCGCCTCCAAATTTTCCACTAAACTCTATTTCTTTAAATCGATTTAATTGTATCTCAATCCTTTCTGCAAAGACTCTTATTTCCTTTCCTAAGGTCGTAGGGCTTGCAGGTTGTCCGTGGGTTCTAGCCAGCATTGGCAAATGCCCTATTTGGGCTATTAATTGTAAAAGTTCCTTTTGCAAAGCTTCGACAAACGGAATGAGCACCAATTGGCTAGCATCTTTAATCATTAAAGGCAAAGCAGTATTGTTGATATCTTGAGAAGTTAGACCAAAATGTACAAACTCAAGATGACGACTTAGCCCAATGCTGCCAAGTTTTTCTTTTATAAAATATTCTACTGCTTTGATGTCATGCTTTGTCTGACTTTCAAATTCTTTTATTCTTTGTGAATCCGCTATAGAATAATTTTCGTAAATGGAATTAAGATCTTGTTCCAACTTTTTATCTAAATCAATTTGGACAATCCCGGTTTTGATGAGTTGAAGGAAATAGAGTATTTCTACCTTTACTCTATATTTGAATAATGCGTGCTCTGAAAAATAAGCTTCTAAAATCCTCGTTTTCTCGAAGTACCGTCCGTCAATCGCTGAAATATTTGTTAACAATTTATATCATTTATTAATTTACAAATAAATTGAATTTGAGTCTTCTGAAAATATAATAAAAACTTCCAATAAAAATTGAACCAATAATCTCAAATCCGTAAATATGATATGGAAATCCTCCTGTGACCAAAGGATTGTCTACTTTTGGAGGATCACATAAAAATATATAATTAGATCCCAAATAATAATTGATAAGTCCAACTATTCCTAAAATGAGGTTTCCTAGTAAAAATACCTTAAGCCATGATCCAGGTCTGGGACGTATTTGATCAACAAAAAAGTAGTACATCGGCATAAAGATGATAAGGCCATGACTAAGGTAATAATCAAATGCTAAAAAAGGATGATAGCCGTGGGTCATTTCAGGTGTAATAAAGCTCATTGAGGCTCCCACCATTCCAAGTAACAGTACAAATTCAAATAATATAGGTATGAATTTGAATAAACAAATCAAAGACATTACATAGGAGATGTTGCATAAGTGCAAAGGAAGAGAATCCTTTATACTGAAGACTCCTGTGTAAATGTAATAACCATGAATTAAAATTTCTCTGGTTGCAAATAATCCAAATAATACATTTTTGTATATCCTTTCAGTTCCACGTTTACGAAAATAAATTCCTAATTTTCCGAGACTAAAATAAAAAATAAATGCTCCAATTATTCCGAACCACCAAATAAAAGAAAACAGAGGTACAAGATAATGTTCATGCATGATTCAGATTTAATATCTATTCAGATGATTTTTCACCTACAAAATGATGTTCCTTGTACTTGAAGAGAATATTAAATGTCGTAAGACTGCCATAGATTCTGGTGATATACTGCTGCAAATTAAGCTTTTCTTCATCTGTAAGTTTACTGGAGTTGATTCTTTGTTCCATCACCCTGAGCCGATCACGGGTCATTATGATTTTATGAAAAAAAGCTTCTATTGGTATTTCTTTCTCTTTTATAGAAGGGTCCTCAGACTTTAGAGTCATCATGCCATTTTTCCACTTATCATTTAAGGGAACCACCTCTGTAATGTCTGACCATGCTCTTAAAATTTTAACCAATGATTTTTCGGCTTCATTAAATGATACAGCTTCTTCAGGTTCTATTTTTTCGATTATTTCCCAGGAACTATAGTCTTTGCCTACTAACTTGAGGCCAAATTGCATAAAACAGACTCTATAAGCAGCAACATCAGATTCAATAATAACTCCATCCCCGAATGCAGGATGTTTAACTCTTGATCCAACCCCCAAATATTTGTCAAGACTCATAAGTAATAATAATTTGTGTCAAATATATTAAAAATTGTCAACCTGTGTCAGTTAGATAACTTTAAGTCTGAGAATGCCAACTACCTAAAGCTTTATAGCTCTGGTAACTTCTCTTTTACCAATCGGACCTGAAAGTGCTTCTACTATAAAACCCAATGATCTTAGGTCTCTTTTAAATTGTCCTTTTGCACAGAACGTTAACAATATTCCACCTGGAGCCAACATAAAGTACAATTTTTCCAAACTTTCTAAAGTCCATAAGTCTGGTTGAATTTCTGGGCCAAAGGCATCAAAATAGATTATATCAAATTCCGAATCAGGTTTAAAAGACTCAAAACTCGAATTATTTTTTGTCAATAAAAAATTGTTACAAACAATGAATTCTTGCCCCCAGGAAAGCCTGTGTAAAAGCTGAAAATACTCATTGGATGAACCTAAGGCGGTCTGGATATTAGGGTAATTTAGTCTACTCCAGGTATCTTCAAGAAGTGGCATGTTTTCAATGGTCTGATAGTTGACTGTGACTCCATTCTGAATTGCAAAAAGTAGTGTTAAATAAGCATTAAGTCCCGTTCCAAAACCAAATTCAAAGATTTTGATTGAATTTTGAATTTGACTTCTATAAGCAAGACCATATTCTATGTAGACCTTCAAACTCTCCGAAAGAGCTCCATGTTTGGAATGATAATAGGAATTCCAAATAGGGTGGAGTACACTATCTGAACCATCGGCAGAATTAAAAATAACAGGTTTAATCATAAAAAAGACCAGTCCCTAAGCCGGAACTGGTCTAAAAATATAACAGATGATTTATCTTAAAATATCAGCGAAATAAACTTTAGAACGACAGAAGCAGTATTTGCTACTACAGTATCCAAGCTAAAATCATAAGGACATCCATAACCGCGGTTGCAAGATGTCAGGGTTAAAAGGAACAAAACAAGTACAACAGGGTAGGCTGATGGATTTCTTTTGAATTTCATGGCAGTAAGTTTAATGTTGAAAAACCGATGTCAATAAAACGCAGCGCAAAGTTACATTATTATATCAAATTATTTTAAGTTTGAGTCGAATTAAACAATTTTATCATATGATCCAAAAGATTCACCTCATTGCGATAGGGGGGAGTGTAATGCATAATTTGGCCCTGGCATTGCATCATGGGGGACATATAGTCAGTGGTTCTGACGATCAGATCTATGAACCAGCAAAATCCAGGTTATCAAAAGCTGGAATAATGCCTCCCGAAGAAGGGTGGTTTCCTGAAAAAATAAATGCTGAATTGGACTTAGTAATCCTTGGAATGCATGCAAAGGATGACAACCCTGAGTTGAAGAAAGCCCTTCAACTGGGATTAAAAGTTTCATCTTTTCCGGAATTTGTGTTTAGTCAGTTCAATGAAAAACAAAGGTTGGTAGTTGCAGGTAGTCATGGTAAAACGACGACCACCTCTATGCTTATGCATGTATTGAAGAAGCTATCCAAAAAATTTGACTATTTGGTGGGAGCTCAACTTGAAGGATTTAACGAAATGGTATCCTTTACAGATGCAGACTTAGCTTTAATTGAAGGTGATGAATATTTAAGTTCTTGCATGGATAAAAGTCCTAAATTTCTTCATTATAAGCCACAAATTGCGATTATAACTGGAATCGCCTGGGATCATTACAATGTTTTTCCCACCTATGACTTATACAAAAAAGCATTCTCCGATTTTATTTTGTCTATGCCAACAGGAGGAAATCTTATTTATTTTGAAAAAGATCCCGAGTTGGTGACTCTTATTGGGCAATTTGGAACTCATCTTAATTGCATTCCTTACAAGGAGGCTCCTTATGTTCAACAAGATCAAGAAACCTATTTAATTGGACAGAGCGCATGTTATAAATTAAATGTCTTCGGTAAACATAATCTGCAAAATATTCAATCTATCAGATTGGCTTGTAACTTGTTGGGAATTTCTGAATCAGATTGCAATGAAGCCATCAGCGACTTCAAAGGGGCATCAAGAAGAATGGAACTTCTTGAAGAAACAGAAGACAAATTCGTTTTCCAAGACTTTGCACACGCTCCTTCAAAAGTCAAAGCCACTTTGGAGGCGATAAGAGAAAAATTTAAAACGAGAAAAGTGCTTGCTATTCAGGAATTACATACCTATAGTAGTTTAAATAAAGCTTTTATCCCTCAATATTTAGGAACCATGAATCCAGTTGATAATGGCATCATCTTTTTTGATAAAAAAGCGTTAGAAATAAAACGCATGCCTGAATTAGAAGAAGATTTCATTCGTCAGTCATTTGGCAGGTCTGATTTATTGGTGATTAATGAATCAGACATTTTAAAGGAACAAATTCTTAAAATTGCAAAATCAGCTGAAGTCGTTTTATTTCTTGGCTCAGGGAATTTTGGAGGATTGAATATCAGAAGTCTGGCTAAAGAAATTGTAAATAGTTAAAAAATCAATTATCGGGGTATTGCATTTATGAGGTTTCTTGTATACTCAGTTGAAGGATAATTTAAAATTTGAAATGGCAACCCTTCTTCAACGATTTCACCATTTTTCATTACTATTATACGGTCTGCAATAAAATTTACGACTGAAAAATCATGAGTAATAAACAAATAACTAAGCTTAAACTTTTCCTTAAGGCTGGTTAAAAGGTTTAATACCTGAGCCTGAACTGATACATCCAAAGCAGAAACAGATTCGTCAAAAACTATAAACTTTGGCTTTAACCCCAATGATCTGGCAATACAAATTCTTTGTCTTTGTCCGCCTGAAAACTGATGGGGATACCGGTCAAAATGATCTTCACTTAAACCAACTTCTAACAAAAGCTCAAGGGCTGCTTCTTTTCTTTCTTTATAATTTTTGTAAAGTTTGTGAACTTCCATTGGTTCCACAATTGCATCCCCAATCCTTTTTCGAGGATTTAAAGAGGAATACGGATCCTGAAAAATGATTTGTAATTCCCTTCGTAAAGGCTTCCAATCCTGAACACTGTAATTATTTATTGCAAAACCATCATAACTTACTTGACCACCTGCAATTTGAATCAAATTTAGAATTGCCAAACCAATGCTGGATTTTCCACTACCAGATTCCCCAACCAATCCTAATGATTCACCCGGTCTGATTTTAAAGCTAACGTCTCTTACGGCGTCAAAACTTTTTGTAACCTTACCAAAAATATTTCTTTCAATTGGATAAGATACCTGAAGGTTCGCAACTTCTAAGAGCGAGCGACTTTGGTCAAAATCTTCCAACTTTCGCTGCTGCTCTTGATTTGATATAATCATGGTATCATTGAACCACTTTTCTTTTTTGCTACCTTCCAGAAAATCTTGCACGATAGGCAAATGCCTTATTTTACAATTTAAAGGAGGTTTACAATTAATCAAACCTTGAGTATATGGATGCTTAGCATCCAAAAAAATGTTTTCGGCGGTATTTGACTCGATTATTTGACCATTTTGCATCACCAGCACCCGATCACAAAGATTTTTAATTACACCAAGGTCATGTGAAATAAAGATTAGAGTTAGATTCATCTCCTTCCGAATGTCTTCGAGTAAGTCCAAGATTTTTTTCTGAATGGTAACATCAAGTGCTGTGGTAGGCTCATCAGCTATAATGACTTTAGGTTCACAACATAAGGCAATTGCAATTAAGACCCTTTGAAGTTGACCACCACTTAATTGATGTGGGTATGAATCATAAACTCTAGCGACATCCTCCAAGCCAACTTTGCTAAACCAATATTCAACTTTGCTCCTTAACTCAGACTTTCGACCCATATTATGGGCAACCAGAGCTTCTTTAACTTGAAAACCACATTTCAATAAAGGATTTAAAGCTGACATAGGCTCCTGAAAAATCATGGCAATTTTTCGACCTCTATAATGCCTGATTTGATCTTCACTTAATTTGAGCAAGTCAACAGTTTGACTTTCATGCTCTTTCCATAGAATTTTTCCAGAATCATATTTCGCTTGAGAACTCAATAATTTCATAATACTTAATGAAGTTACAGACTTCCCGCTACCTGATTCACCAACAATCCCTAAAGCTTCACCTTCAAATACACTAAAATTTATTCCATTTATGGCATTTTGCCATAAATTTCCTTGTTTAAAAGAAACACTCAGATCTCGAATTTCAAGTATTTTCACATTGCAAATTAAACTAAAATCAATCATTTGGGGTTGGAATTTATATCGGTATTCAATATTTTCATTGTCAGACCGTTAGATTCTTTTTAAAATCGTCACTATGAACAGTAAATTAAAATGGTTCTTTAAAATTTTGGGTGTTTTAGTAATTCTGATATTCCTAATTGGTCTCCTCATTCCAATTTTATATAAAAAGGAAATTCAGGAGAAATTAAAGTATGGAGTAAATCAGGAAATTAACGGTAATTTTGAATTTTCAGATATTTCCCTTTCGGTATTTAAGCATTTTCCAAGGCTAAGTTTAAATATTTACAAGCCTGTAGTTACTTCTTTTGTCCATCAGGACAGTTCCATTTTATTTAAATCTGAGGAAGCGGGGCTGGATTTCGATTTTTGGAATATAATTTCAAAAAACGAGGCTTTGACCATTAAAGCATTTCATTTAATTAAACCGGAAATTAATTTAATATCATTCCAAGATTCTACTAACAATTTTAATTTACTAAGACCAGATAAAAATAAGTCCGGACAGGAGGAAAGTCCGTTAAGATTAATTTTGGACCATTATGAGATAGAGTCGGGAATAATTGTTTTCGATGACAGAATCAATAGAATATTTGCAGACATCCAAAATTTAAACCACAATGGAAGGGGTAATTTTCAAAACAATATAGTAAATCTTGAAACTAAAACCAATGTTGGATCCATCTCACTCACCTCACAGAACATTAATTTGCTCAATAAGTGCAAATTAAATTCTGAATTGGATTTGATAATTAATCAGGATAGTTCAATTTTTTCCATCAAAAAAGGAAATTTTGATTTAAATGCTTTGAAAGTCATTATGAATGGTTTTTTCAAGCTGAATGAAGATGGTTCTACTAGCCTTGATTTGAGTATTGAAAATCCCGGAACAGAATTCAAAGAGTTGTTCTCGCTAATTCCCAATGCATATAAAGGAAATTTTAAAGAACTGCAATCAACCGGAGATTTTAATTTGAAGGGAAGGATAGTTGGTGTGTACAATTCAAATCGGAAAATATACCCGGATTGGGATTTTATATTAAAAGCAAAAAATGGAGGAATACAATATCCCGGAATGCCAGTTTCTTTGCAGAAAGTAAATTTGGATTTAACCACTGCTAACAAAGGCCCAGGTTTGGATAAAGCTTTTATTCAAATAAATCCAATGAGTTTTGAATTAAATAATAATCTTTTTCTTGGAAACCTAAACCTAACTCAACTTAGTGATAACATTCATATCGATGGTAAAATTGCAGGGAAAATTTCTTTAGATGATTTCAAAAAATTTATGCCTTTGGATGAAGTTACTCAATTAAGCGGCACCATTGATTGTGATTTAATTTTTAATTTAAATCAACAAATGGTTGAGCAATCATCATTCGATGAAATGAGTATCTCAGGATTCCTCAGAATAAATTCATTGACTTATAAAGATCCTTCAATGCCAGGAATTGGTATTCCAAATATGGATTTGGCTTTTGATAATAAATCTTGTGAAATTAAGCAGAGCGAAGTTCTATTTGGAAAGAGTGACATAAATCTAAAAGGAATTCTAATAAATCCTTTTGCTTTAATACTTGACAAGGGGGAATTAACCGGCAGCTTAAATTTTAATGGTCGGCTTTTAGATGCAAATGAGTGGATGGATGAAAGTGCTTCAGCAACCGATAATAATAAGGTTAGCATATTGCTACCTGACACTTCATATTTTGTACTCGACCTTGTAAGGAAGACAACTATTTCATTTACAGGAACCTATCAAAACGTGATTTATGATTCATACAAAATAGAAAATGTATCCATTGACGGCAATCTCAATCATGACCAAATTTATTTACACCCCCTAAAAATGACTGTTAACACGAATACAATAAGTATTAATGGAAATTTGGGCGCACCTATGGCTTATGCATTTTTAAACAAGACGTTAAAAGGCAAACTGGAAATTACAGGAAATCGGTTTGATGTAGTTAAATTCATGGAAAGTGATCCCAAGGGAGTTAACTCAATGGCTAATGCCCAAACAGTCTCCGAACCATTTGTGGTGCCTGAGAACATGGAGCTAGATGTGAGATTTGGTGTGGAGACGTTGATCTACGATAAGTGGCAATTAGACAAAGCAAAAGGTTTAATACAAGTATTGGATAAAGAAATGCAGGTTCATGATTTCGAAACCTCAACACTAGGAGGGAATATGATTTTAAATGGGATATACAATACAACAGATCCTAAGCGCCCTCATTTTGACATGAAATACGACATGAAAAGATTAAAGTTTAATAAGGCTTATGAATCGATTGTTAGTTTCAAAATTCTTGCACCCATTGCAAAATTTATTGAAGGAAGTTTTAACTCATCGATAGTTTGTTCTGGAAATTTAAATAATGACATGATGCCTGATTTTTCTTCTTTGAATTTGAATGGAATAATTGAAACCCTTGATGGTGTAATTAAGGGATATAAACCATTGGAACAAGTAGCTGAACGGTTAAATATTAAAGAATTAAAGAGTGTTAGTCTTCAAAATACTAAAAATTGGTTTAATGTTGAAAACGGATCAGTATTTGTAAAACCTGTATCGAAGAAGATAAACGATGTAGAAATGATTTTTTCAGGATCACACAAAATAAGTGGACCAATGGATTATGATTTCACGTTCAAAATTCCAAGATCCAAATTTAAGAATAATGTTGTTGGAGCAACTACTGAAACCGGCATTGCATTTCTTAAAAACCTTGCATCCAAAACAGGTTATAACATTGAGGTTGGTAGTAATGTGAACGTATTGGTTAATCTTAGTGGCAAATTATTAGATCCTAAAATTAATTTTAAACTTTTGGGTACAGATGGTCAAAGCCTGGAGGAAGGGGCAAAAAATGCAATGAATGAAACAATAGACAAAGCAAAGGACTCTTTAATTCATAGGGCTGAAAATGAAATTGATAAAAACAAACAAAAAGCATTAAAGGAAGTAAAAAGAATGGAAGATAGTTTAAGGCTATTGGCCGCCAAAAAAGCGGAGGAAGAAAAAAGAAAATTATTGGAGAAAGCTTCCAATGAAGCTTCTAAATATGTTGACTCGAGTTTAATCAATAAAGGTAAAGATGTTTTAAACGATAAATTGGGTAAAGAAGCTGATAAAATATTAAAGGAAGGTGGTCAAAAGGAGGTTGACCAAATTAAAGATAAAGTGAAAGATTGGAATCCATTTAAAAAGAAAAAGTAATTTAAATGTTTACCTAATTTTAAAATTCAACCTATTGATTGGCAAAGATGGAAATTCTTAAGTTTATTTTTAAAATATCACTGTTAATAATTCTATTGATTTCAAAGGAGGGGGTGTTGGATACTTTTAGATTACCTGAAGTATTTTACACACCTGTCATAAAATCAATGCATCAGTTTCTCATATTTTGGTTATCTGTCAATTTGATTGTAAGGTTTAATCAATTCGTCTATAGAAAAAGAAAAAAATTGGGCCATAAGTATTCAGATAATGTAATTGTTGGACTTCAAAATATTTACTATCTACTGACTACTTTGGCCATCATAGTAATGATTGTCGGTTTCTTTGGAATTGAATTTTCAAAATTCTTAACCGCTTTGTCAATAGTGGCAGCGGCCATTGCAATTATATCTAAAGATCTGGTGAGTGATATTCTGACAGGAATCTTACTGTCATTTTCAAAAGACATTGCCTTGGGGGATTATGTAAGAATTGGAGATTACAAAGGGAGAGTGATGGGCATTAATATTTATAAAATTATTCTTCATAATGAGGACGATGACATCATTTATATTCCAAATTCAAAGGCATACTTTTCTGACATTGTAAATTACACCCAAAAAGAAATAAGGAAATATAATGTTGAGTTTTCAATCCCAACTGATAACGATGTGACCCTTGAAGAACTCAAAAGAACAATGGATAAAACATTTTTGGAATATAAAAATTACCTGGATCCTGGTTCAGAAAAATTGAAAATTACCGGAATTAATAAAGATGATTTTCGTTATAAAATTCAATTTAAATTGAATCAGGTAAATCCAAAAATCGCAGAGGAAATTAAATCGAGAATTCTTACAGAAATACTAAAAAAAATCCAATTGATGAGTTGAATATCAAGCTTTATGTTTTCTGTATTCGGAATAATTTAAAATAAAGACTCCTAAAAGTGTGAAAATAGCACCATATACCAGTCGGTGTGTCATTGGTTCATTTAATATAAGATATCCCAAGTAAATGGCAATTATTGGATTAACATAGCTTTGTATACTCACTACTGTCGCAGGCAAGTGCCTTAATGCATATGTATAACAACTGTATGCTATTAATGAGCCCATCACTATTAAATACAACCAAATCAGAAACATGTCTTTTGTTAAATAGAAATTGGTTAAATCTTCAAAAGTAAAGCATAGGATAACCATGGGCAACCCACCAAACAACATTTGAAACCCTGATGCCATAAGTGGAGAGTATGTATAGGTTCTGGTTTTACTGATTACTGACCCAATACCCCAGGATCCAACTGAAATAATGGTAAGAATTAACCCAATTGCAGTTGTGTTTTGGCCAATAGGCAAAGTAAATTTATCAAAGCATATTAATATCAATCCTGCGAAACCCAATAAAATCCCCATCCATCCAAGCGGATTCAAGCTATCTGCCGGCCTGAAATAAATAGTAAGCAAAGCTATAATTATTGGAGAAAGTGATGCCAGAATTGCTGAAATCCCACTGTCAATATAGGACAAGCCATAGGTACCTATTCCATTGCCTAAAGTAATTAGCAGTAAGGCTAGTAACATTTGGAACAGAAGGTACTTTTTTGAAGGAAAAGGCATTCTCTTGATAAGAAATAGGTACAATAGTATAATTGATCCAGAGACAATCTGACGAACTGAAGTAAACAAAAATGGCGGAATTCTGGTAACTCCTAACTTGTTAACCAGATATGTTGTTCCCCAAATCAGACATGTTAAAATCAATGCCAGATAAGCTTTTGAATTAACGCGATTCATAATCTAGATGGGAGCAAGCTTAACTTTTAAATGATTTGAATCCTGATTTAATTTGATTTGACAGGCCAATCTGCTATTAGATTTGGATAAAGGTAATTGATCTAACATCAGAGCTTCTGCATCACTCATATCTGGTAAACTGTTGTTTGAAATTAACAAGACATGACATGACCCACATAAAGCCAACCCTCCACAAGTACCCTCCACAGGGAGCCCTGCAGCTTTGCACAATTCCATTAAATTTAAACCACTTTGGGCTGGTATGTTCAAAACAACTTCTACATTTTCTCGGTCTACAACGACTATTTCAATTTCTTCCATTCAATAAAATACTTAATCTAATCTATTTATTCCAGTTACAGTGGTATACTTAAAACTTGGTTTTCGTCCTCCATTTATTGCTTTATAAGCTGATTGAACCATTAAGGCCGCTTCATGGAAACCACATAAAATTAATTTAAGCTTTCCGGGGTAGGTATTCACATCTCCAATAGCAAAAATACCCTCAATGTTGGTGCCAAAATCAGTGGTATTCACCACTATAGCATTCTTTTCTAATTCTAATCCCCAATCAGCAATAGGACCCAATTTTGGAGTAAGACCAAAAAGAGGAATAAAATAATCGCAGTCAATCCTGTGTTGGTCAGAGGTTGGTGTATTAACTATAACCCATTCAAGTTTTTGTTCACCGGCCAAATGAGTCACTTCAGATTCGGTCAATAACTGAATCTTTCCCTCCTTAACAAAATTCAATAATTTGAGAACTGATTCAGGGGCACCTCTAAATTCAGTCCGTCGATGAATTACAGTGACACTTGATGCGATGTTTACCAAGAATAAAGCCCAATCTAAAGCAGAGTCACCTCCTCCGGATATGACTACATTTTTACTTCTGTACTTTTCAGGATCTCGGATGATGTAATCTATCCCCTTATCCTCGTAATATTCGATATTGTTGATTAAAGGCTTTCGGGGTTCAAAACTACCTAAACCACCCGCTATGGCGATGACAGGTGCTTCCAAAACAGTGCCTTTATTTGTGGTTACTTCAAAATTTTGATTTTCCAGTCTTTTTAGTAATACTGCTGTTTCGCCTAAAGTGAACTTGGGGCTGAAGGGCTCAATTTGTTTCAACAAGTTTTGGACTAAATCCGATGCCAAAATTTCAGGGTACCCAGGAATATCATAGATAGGTTTCTTTGGATAAATTTCTGTTAGTTGACCACCTGGAGAGCCGAGAGAATCGACCAAATGGCATTTCAAGTTTAGTAGTCCGGCCTCAAATACAGTAAAAAGCCCACATGGGCCAGCACCTATGATCAGAATATCAGTTTTAATTACGGGAGTCATGTCAAAATCAAAATATTGTTACAAAATTATTGTTTAAGATTATCATAACACATATTATTGACGTTTTATTCACTAATAAGTTTGTACTAGTTTTCCAAAAGCAAAACAAAATTATCTCCTTCACCTGGGATATTTTCAATTAAATCATCAATAAAGGACCTTCCATTTTGAATAAAATATTGAATTCCAGATTCTCTTCTTTCTTGTAATAAATTATCAGGAAAAAGTACCTCTTTTATTTTAGTCACTTTTGTAACATCAGTTTCAAACTTTAATTTTTCTTCCTTAAATAAACGATGAAATAATTTTTCAATAGAATGCTCGATTTTCTTAATCTCAGCAATCAAACTAGTATTTCCACTTTTGAAATTAGTATTGGACAATTTTATTAAATCCTCAAATCCAGATAATAGATCAATTCTAATTTGCTCTATTTCATGAGGGAAATCTGATTTAAGATGTAACAATTTCTCTTCAACAATGGAAGTAGGATTTAAAAAATCATTTAATTCCAATCCAAGATTAGCTATTCTCTTTTGCAATGAGCTGCTGCACATCATGACCGAGGCCCTTCTTTTAAGAATCGGAAAAGTAACATTACAATGATTAAATAAGTCTTTAAGTTGCAACCAATATGCAATCTCTGCACCTCCACCTATAAACATTAAATTTGGAATCAGGCTCTCTTGATAAACGGGTCTTAGTAAAACATTGGGACTAAATCTTTCGGGATAAGTATTCAATTCTGATAACAATTCAGAATTTGTCCAACTAAACACTTGATCATGGGTTGCAAATTTTTCACCTTCAAAAACAATTCTACCTCTGTACTGATCTGAAATATAAAAAATATTAATCTCTCTTGGTTTTGCTTGAATAGGGTAGCCCAGTGATTCCAATCTCATTATTTTATCGGCAGTGTAATGAACACTTATTCGATCGGCAAACTCTTTTGCCAAAACAGGTAATAATATTTTTTTTGATTCAATTTGATCAGGATTAAAATAGACTAATCCATATGAGCCAAAAAGATAATGAACAAAATGCATCATGAAATCTCCATAGCTTTCTGAAACATTTAAAAATTGCTGAATTTCACCAATCAAATTTTTAGCATCTTCATTATTGGTAAAATAAGACATAACATCATCAAACATCTCTTTTAAACCCACTAAGTTCATTTTACCAACAGGTCCTTTTTGGTTGGTTGGCCAAATTATTTTATTGTTAAAAAGCCAAAAATGATTTATTTCATCCAGATCATGATCTTCATTCCCAGAGAAGTATACCGGTACAAAATGAAATTGAGGGTAAAGTTTATTAAGCTCCCTTGAGATTTTAATGGTTTGCGCAATTTTAATCCACCAGTATAAAGGCCCTCCTAGCATGCAGGGTTGGTGTGCACAGGTTATAGCAAAACAATTATTGTTTTTGAAACGATTTATCTGGTGGTGAATTGGATCAGATATTGAAATTTTAGCATACTGTTTCTTTATGATTTCATACCATTCATCCCGATGGGTATAATTAGAATTCTTCTGATTTATTTGTTCTGGAATGTTTTGGTATAAAGGAAGGAGATTTATAAATTCACTAAATTTTTCAGGATGCATCCAATAGTCAAGATCCATCTTTTTAAATTGTGTGATACTATCAGGTGAAATCAGTTTATAAGTAGAGCTGTATTTATTCAAAATTTATTTGTTAGGTTAGACAAATTTAAGCCTTTATATCTTAAATAAAGAAATAAGGCAAAAGACGAACTAAAATTTTCAAACTTAGCTAGTGGAACGCTTTTGTTTAAAATATGTTTAATTTAGCCCATTAAATTGAATAAAATAGGGTTGAAAATATTTTGAACGAATGTTTTATTATATTGTAAAGCGAATAGTACTGGGCATTTTTGCAGTTTTAGCTGTTTCGGGATTGGTGTGCGTGATTGTCTATTTTGCCCCGGTAGACCCAGCAAGAATGAGTTTTGGACAAAGAACAGATGAAGAAACAATTGAGATTTTTAAGAAAAAGTATTTTTTGGATCAGGGTATTGGACTGCAGGTGTTTCACTACTTTGAAGACTTAAGCCCAATCTTATGGATTTCAAATAGTGATACAAGACTAGAAGATTACACACTTTTTGTTCTCAAAAAGTTTAAGATGCATCAGTTAATTGTAAAACACCCTTATTTTAGAAAATCATATACCAGTGGAAAAAGTGTATGGAATACATTAACTGAAGCTCTTCCTGCTACCATAATTTTAGCTTTCACTTCAATGCTCCTTGCCATTATTATTGGCTTGACATTAGGCTGGTGGAGTGCCTTACAGCATCAAAAATTAGCCGATAGAATAATTTTATCATTCTGTACTTTAGTGTATGCAATTCCAAGTTATATATCAGCTATACTTTTTGCAATGGTTTTTGCATTTTATCTAGGTTCTTGGACAGGCCTTTCAATACAAGGTAGTTTGTGGGAATTTAATGATTTTGGTCAAGTCGGGTTACATCTTGAAAATTTGATCCTGCCAACTATAGCGCTGGGAATAAGACCAGTTTCCATGATATGCCAGATGTCCAGAGCATCCATACTTGATGTGATGGGATCAGACTATTTGAGGACAGCCAAGGCTAAAGGTCTTACGGAATGGGCATATTTAACGAAACACATTCTGCCAAATTCAATAAATCCAATTCTTACCACAATTAGTTCTTGGTTTGCTTCATTGCTAACTGGTGCATTCTTTGTCGAATATGTTTTTAATTACAAAGGCCTCGGAATGCTTACCATAACAGCAATAAACCAATTTGATATCCCCGTAGTTATTGGTTGTTGTATAATTACGGTAATCATCTTTGTATTGGTGAATATTATAACCGATATACTGTATAGATTTTTTGATCCAAGAATAACACATCATTAGAACTTGATACCTAAGGTAGCGATAAGTCTGGTCGGACCTTTATCAAACGCGTATTTTGTTCCATTAAAATTAATGTGCTCGCCGAAATTTGTAAAATTTCCTTCGTATCTTAAATCGAACATTATTTTACTTAAATCAAAGCCGATCCCCATCTGATAGCCGAATGTAGCCGTTTGAAATTTAGACTCATATCCATTGAGATCAGTAAGTTCCGATTTGTTGTTAATAAAAATGTGCGCTACCGGCCCAGCATTGAATCTAAGTATCCCCAATTTCAAGCCCAACATTAAAGGAATGTCTAAGTTTTGATATCTTTCTTTTAAAAATAAAGTATCATAGAATTGGGCTGATTTGAATTTTTTGTATTTAAATGTTGTTCTGTTAGAATTGAATACCACCTCAGGTTGAATAAAAAATGAATTAAATGATATTCGAACAAACCCTCCAAAATGAAACCCATAATCTGCATTGTCGAAAGCGAGCGAAAAGGAATCCAGCTTGTTTTTATCAGTAATATTCAAGGTGGAAGGCTTAATATCTACACTGGAAATCCCCCCGATTAAGCCAAAGTTAAATTGTGCATTTGATTGATTTTCAACTAAAAAGAACACTAATAGTGCAAAAGCCAATTTTTTCATATTATTATATTTTTACAAAAATAACGTAATTGAACAACAAGTTTTTATACCTTACCTTTCATTAAGATAAACTTAACTTTACATGATAATTAGAGACGTGCAGTTTATTGGATCATTTCCGAAATTTTCGAAAATTCCAATATTTGACAAACCTGAGTTTTGTTTTTGGGGAAGATCAAATGTAGGGAAGAGTTCTATGATAAATTATATCTGCAATCGCAAAGATTTAGCCAGGACCTCATCCACACCCGGCAAGACCATTAGTTTCAATCTATACCAAATCAATCAGGAATTAACCTTCGTGGATTTACCAGGTTTTGGTTTTGCAAGAGTTGCTAAATCTGTCAAAGAAAAATGGGATGGGCAAATTAAACATTATATCAAAGAAAGGAAAGATTTGGTTTGCGTTTTCTTACTTGTGGATATTTCAATTCCTATTCAAAAAAATGATCTTGATAAAATTAATTTTTTTGGTGATGAACAAACGCCATTTTGCATCATTTTTACAAAGTCTGACCGTTGTAAAAAAATGGAATTAAAAAAAAATCTAGAAATGTGGGAAAATAAACTTTTGGAAAAATGGGAAGAGCTTCCCCCAAGAATTGTTACCAGTGTTGAAAAACACATTGGGAAAGAGGAGATACTAATTGAATTAGATAAAATTGTGGCATTAAGTGAGCAATTTGAGTAATTATTTTTATAAATTAATTATTTAAAGATTTAAAAATACTTAAATTCTAGATTAAATGGATCAGCAATATCCACATGTGCTTAAAGAGATTACAGATTGGCCAGTTTATAAATTAAGCCAAAAAAGAAAAGACTTCGTACAAATTGTCGAAAAAGATGTTTTGAACTATTTCGATACTATGTCAAAAGAAGAGTTAGATCAGATTTTAGCCAAAACAATTTATCAGGAAAAACAAAGGATTAAATCTAATCCATGGAAGGCGGACCCACCCAATGAAATGCAGTTTTTTAGAAAGCTGCAAAAAGAATATAATGATAATCATGCAGAGGGAAACACTCAAGAGCGTACGAGGGACTCTATCTTTCGCTTGATAAAAAGATATACAGAAGAGATATCCGGACATTTCAATATCAATACTTTCTATTTTGCAAGAAAAGCTCTTACATTTTTTTTTACTGCTATGTTTTATCCGGTGGGATGGAATATTTTTAGTTCATACGCTACAAAACGAAAGAAGCTTGCAGAAGCCATGATTTTAAAGGGCGAAATTGATTCTGTAAGGAAACTATGCCTAGATCACACTATAATTTTAGTTCCAACACATTCAAGCAACCTAGATTCTATCCTGGTTGGATACATGGTTGATGCAATTGCAGGCTTGCCAGCTTTTTCCTATGGGGCTGGATTAAATCTCTTTGATTCAGAATTTTTTGCTTTTTTCATGAATAGACTTGGTGCCTATAAAGTGGACAGAAGAAAAAAAAATCAAATTTATCTTCAAACACTTAGTTCCTATTCAAAACTAATTGCTATGGAAGGGGTTCATTCCATATTTTTTCCAGGAGGAACGAGATCTCGATCTGGAGAAGTGGAAGACCGTTTAAAACTAGGCCTTTTAAATTCTCTATTATTGGCACAACGAAATTTAATTCAACAAGAGAGTTTGAGAAAAATAATTATAGTTCCAGCTGTACTTTCATATGAAAGTGTATTGGAGGCAAGATCACTTATTATTCAATATTTAAAAACTACAGGGCAGGAAAAATATACTTCACGCGAATCTTCATTTTCATTATGGCAATACGTTACTTTCTTATATAGATTTGTAAAAAAGTCATCAAAAGTATATATGACGCTCGGTAGTCCTATGGATGTTTTTGGGAATTCGGTAAATGAATCTGGAGAAAGCATTTCCCAAACTGGTAGCAGGATTAATCAAAAGGATTATTTTTTAAGGGATGGAAAAATTGTTCTTGACAGCCAAAGAGAAAGCATTTACACCAAAGAGCTATCTGAAAAAATTATTGAGCAATACAAAAAGTATAATTATATATTACCTTCGCACTTAGTCTCATATGCAGCTTTCAAATTACTTTCCAAATTGAATCCGGGGCAGGATATTTACAACCTGGTTCAGTTGCCAGAAGAAGAAATGTATTTTCCTGAAATAGGATTCAAGCAATTGTGCATGGAAGTCAGGCGAGTTCTATATGATTTATGTGAACATAACAAGTTGATAAAATGTGAAGAGCTACAATTGGATATTGACCTTCTCATAAATTATGGTATTAACGCATTAGGAGTTTATCACAGTAAAAGACCTTTAAAAAGGGATGAAAACAACAGGTTGGTTAGTGAGGATTTTCTTGTTTTATTATTTTATTCCAATAAACTTTCAAATCTGGAAATTGATGATTTGATACATTGGGATATTATTGACCTTCAAAATTAGTTTTATTTTTTGAATGAAGTTTCTCATATTTGATTTAGAGGCAACCTGTTGGGAATCACATGTAAGTCATTTATACCAGCAGGAAATTATTGAAATTGGCGCGTGTATTATGAACCAGTATGGTGAGATTGAATCAACTTTTTCCAGCCTGGTTAAGCCAAATATCCATAAATTCCTATCGCCTTATTGTAAAAATCTGACCCAAATCAACCAGGAAGAAATCAATAAAGCTAAAATTTTTCCTGAGGTTTTAGATCGTTTTTTAGATTGGGCGGACATTCCGGATGTGAGTTATGGCTTTTGTGCCTGGGGTAGGGCAGACTACAATTTGATTTTAACTGACTGTAAACTCCACAAACTAGATTCAAAATGGCTGATCCCATATGTTGACATAAAACATCAATATCACCGAAATAAAGAGCTTAATAAACTTATGGGGTTAGATAAAGTTTTGAAAACCAATGGATTTGAGTTTGAAGGTCAACATCACAGAGCTTTGCCTGATTCACTTAACCTTGCTAAATTAGTTTCAAAATATGTCGACGAATGGGTGTTTTAATTCAATCCTATTTATACTTAAATTTGCGGCAATTCGTTAAACTCAAAAATAAATCTTTCTATGAATAATTTAATCATTCTTCAAAGTCTAATATTCACCATATTTTTTTCGGCCCATGGTGCATCACAACCTCTCTTGACTGCACATGTTAAATATGAAGTGAGCATAAATGTGGATGGGCAGGAAGATATGAAGCAAATGGCTGGTTTAATGGGAAATTCCACTATGGATGTTTATTTTACTAATCAAAAACAGAGAGTTGATATGAGTATGATGGGTGGGTTAATATTGACTAAAATGTTTTATGATAAACAGACAAAAAGCAGCATCATGTTGCAAGAGATGATGGGGCAGAAGTACAAAATTAAATTGGACGAGCAGGTAGGACAAAATTCCAAAAATGTAAATTCAGATATTAGCAATGCAAATTCTAAAGTTACTTTTGATAAAAATGACCGAAAAAAAATCCAAGGTTATGATTGTTATAAGTCAACAGCCACCATTGATAACAACGGGCAAAAGATTTCTATCATTTGTTATGTTACCGATCAAATTAAAAGTCCACATGGCATTATTAAAGAAGCTGATGATGTAAATTTTGGAGGATTGCCTCTTGAATATACACTTGACATGAAATCTATGAAATTAGTGGTCACTACCAAGGAAGTTGTAAAGAATTTTAACTCAAATATTTTCGATATTCCTTCTTCGGGTTATAAAGAAATGACATTGGAAGAATTTACGAAGAAAATGGGAGGAGGCAATCTAGGTTTCTGATAAAAAATAAATGTCGATAGATTATATAAATGCTGAAGACATATTAAAGCTAACGGATAGTTCTCCAATATTGGATGTAAGATCACCTTTAGAATATTTAAATGGTCATATCCCAGGGGCATTAAATTTTCCACTTTTTACAAATGAGGAAAGAGCCGAAGTAGGTACTCTATATAAGAAAAAAGGTTCAAGAGTAGCAATAATAAAAGGTTTAGAATTTGTTGGCCCAAAACTATCTGCATTTGTCCAACAAGCTGATTCTTTAAATACAAATGGTACACTGGCCTTATATTGTTGGCGTGGAGGAAAAAGAAGCGCAAGCATGGCCTGGCTGCTGTCAAATGCTGGTTTTAATATTAAAGTAATAACCGGAGGATATAAAGCCTATAGAAGTTTAGTCCACAAACTTTTTGAACAGCCTGACTGGAAGCTCATTGTCTTAGGAGGAAAGACAGGATCAATGAAATCAAAAGTTTTGAGAGAAATGTCCACTTTTAGTGAACAAATAATTGATCTGGAGAAGTTGGCAAACCACAAAGGCTCTGCTTTTGGATGGATAGATGAAGATGCTCAGCCAAGTACTGAACAATTTGAAAATCTATTATTCAGTGAATTAGTCAAATTTAAAACATCTGAACCAGTTTGGTGTGAAAATGAGTCAAAAACAATTGGGAAAGTTTACATCCCTAATTCATTTTGGAATCATATGCAAAATGGAATCTTATTCCATATAGATGTGGATTTTAACATACGGATTCGACATATTCTTTCCACCTATAATTTGGATAATCATGCAGACTTAATTTTTTCATTTGAAAAAATAAGAAAAAGGTTAGGACATCAGGCTACAGACCTTGCAATTCATTTTATAAAATCAAATCAAATAAAAGATGCTGCTGCGGTTGCACTTGAATATTATGATAAATTTTACGATTATGGATTAGGAAGAAAAAACCCTTCAAGAGTCCTAAAATTTAATTTTGATCATGATAATGTTATAGAAATCTGTGAATCCTTAATACAAGAAAAAAATAAAATTAATTTTAATGAATACTATTCGGTTAACTCAATTTAGTCATGGGGCGGGCTGTGGATGTAAAATTAGTCCGTCGGTATTGGATGAAATTTTAAAATCCGAAAGTAGGCCTATTTTTTCTGATCTTCTGGTAGGATATCAGCAGAAAGATGACGCTGCGGTATTTGATCTTGGCAATGGTAAAGCAATGATCAGCACAACAGACTTTTTCATGCCTATTGTTGACGATGCATTTGATTTTGGTCGGATTGCTTCCGTAAATGCCATAAGTGATGTTTATGCAATGGGTGGGAAACCCTTAATGGCGATTGCTATTTTAGCTTGGCCTATCGATAAAATTCCAATTGAATATGCCAGAAAAGTAATTGAAGGTGCCAGAGCAGTTTGTTTTGAAGCCGGAATTCCTTTGGCAGGCGGTCATAGTATCGATTCTATAGAACCAATTTTCGGACTTGCAGTTTCAGGTGAAATTCCAACAAATCATATTAAAATGAATTCCGGAGCCAAGCCTGGAGATTTAATTTACTTGACAAAAGGCCTTGGGGTAGGGATTCTCACCACAGCAGAAAAGAAATCAATTCTTAAAGCCGAGCATCAAGATCTTGCTAAATCCTCCATGTTAAAACTTAATAAAATTGGTCAGATTCTAGGATCCAAAGAATTTGTCCACTCCATGACTGATGTAACGGGATTTGGCTTGTGTGGACATTTATTGGAGATTTGCGAAGCTTCATGCTTAAAAGCAAACATTAATTATGTTAAGTTGCCTTTTCTTGATCCTTGTGTTTGGGAATATGCGAATCTTGGGGCAGTTCCTGGTGGTACTCATCGCAACTGGAGCTCATATGGACACAAAGTAAAACTTGAAGAAAACTCTTGGTTTAAACTATTAGCTGATCCACAAACTAGTGGCGGATTATTGTGTGCTGTGGATCCGGAATTCCAAAATCAATTTGAAGCAATACTTACAGAACATCAAATTGGTATAAATAAAATTGGCAAATTTGAACCAATTGACCAAGGAAACGACTTTCTGGTAAGTGTCTTGTCAGTTTCAACTGAAAGCTAAAACCAACTTAACATAATATAAATTATGGGAAAGAAACTGTTGATTTTTTGCAAAATAATATGCCCAGGAATGATTAACTTTGTAAGAGAAAATAATTAAAAGAATGGGTTTAATTAGCTGGTTAAAAGGGGTTTTTAATAAAACTGATTCAGATTTTGTGCCTAGCCAAAATAAGTCCGGAAACATTCAAACTGAACCCTTTCAAAAGTTCGAGAGTAATTCAGTCAATCATAATCAAATTGATGACAACTCTGATTCTCCTGAGTTTGGAGATAAAGCCAAAGAATTCTTAAGTAAAACTGGTAAGGAAGTTGTCGAACAGGGAGGTCATCTTTGGAATGAGCTTAAAGAGAAAGTTCAAGAGCTTGACGAAAGCACCAAAGAAGTAAGAGAAAACGTAAAGCAAAAAGCTAAGGAAACTTTGGAAAAAGTAGATAATTTCATAGATCAGGCCATTGAAAAATCCAAGGAAAAGGATGCTGAAGAAGCGTCCATAGATCATGACAAGGATGGTCTGGCGGATACTCCAGTTGATTTTGGAGAAAATTTAGAATCCAAACACAAGGGTTTTTTCGATAAAGCTGAGAGTTGGCTCGAGAACCAGGAGGTTGGTTCTAAAATGGGAGGGTCCAAACCAAATTCAACATCAGAAGCACCTGGCAAGCTACCCACTCTAGAACTACCAAAAGAAGATTAATCATTAAAAACATCTAATTAATTCAAAATGAGTATTTTAAAAAATTTATTTGGAAATCTTTTCGTATCAGCAAAATCAAAAGCTGAGGTTGTAAAAGATAAAGCTGAAGATTTAGCAGCCAAGGCTAAAGATGAAATTAAAGAAACCATCAATGAAATTCAGGAATCTGATGCTTACAAAAAGGTAGCTGACGTAGCTAAATCAGTTGCTGATAAAGCTAAAGAAGAATTTGAAGAAGCCAAGATAGATGCCGCTGAAGGTATTCAAAAAGCAAAATCATGGGCTAATGAAGCTAAAGAAGAAGTTGCTGAAACCATCCAAGAACTTAAAGAGTCTGAGACATATAAAAAAGCTTCTGAAGTTGCAGATCAAGTCTGGGACAAAACAAAGGACGTGGCACAAAATCTAGGTGAGACGGTTGAGAATACAGCTAAAAACCTAGCTGATAAGGCTGGAGAAATATATGCTTCCACAAGGGATAAAGTACAGGATGCTATAGATGGAGATGGGCAATCTGATGATAAAACACCTGAACAAAAGGATGTTTAGAAAGGGTATTCAAATTATCATTTTAGTTTATTCTTTTTTGGGGTGTAATTTGGAATACACTCCCTACTCTTTTGTAAAAAGTGATGAAGTAATTGAGCTTAGATTCGGAAGAAAAATGAGTGAATCATTGTTAGATTCCATAAAGCAAGTTTTAAAAACATCGGGTGTGGAATTAGACTACAGTGAATTAAAATTTGACGGAAATAAGCTCAGTCGATTGGCATTCAAAATTGAATACAATGGAAACTTTGGGGAGGCTAAAACTAATTTTGTAAATAAGGGAAAATCCTTCGGATTTAGAATAGAACCAAAAAATAACTTCATGATGGTAGGAGAGCTTAATTCCAAGCCATAAAAAAAGAATTATAAACTCTTTATTTGATTGAGTCCTAATTCTCTGGCTTTTTCAATCATTAAGCGGTAGGCTGCATCGTATTCGTTTGGGATTACACCATCCAGTATTGATTCCCTTATGGCATTTTTAATAATTCCAATTTCCTTACCAGGCTTCAGGCTGAAGGTATTCATAATTTCTTCACCACTGATTGGTGGCTGCCATTCTCTAATTCTATCTTTTTCTTCAACTTCAATAAGTCTTTCTCTAACTTTTGAATAGTTATTTAAAAACTTTTTAACTTTTTCAGAATTTTTTGAAGTAATGTCCGCTTCGCAAAGCATTAGTAGATCTTCCAGATCTTCTCCTGCATCAAAAAGGAGCCTTCTCAAAGCAGAATCAGTGATAATTTCTTGCGTTAGTGCTATGGGACGAAGATGTAATCTTACCAACTTTTGAACATATTTCATTTTATGATCCAGCGGCATTCTTAAATTTTTAAAAATACGGGGAAGCATGGCAGCACCCAAAGCTTCATGACCATGAAATGTCCAGCCAAGTTCAGAGTCATACCTCTTTGTCTGAGGCTTGGCAATATCATGCAAAATTGCGGCCCACCTCAACCAAAGTTTATCTGTTTTTTTTGCTAAATTATCAAGCACTTGGAGCGTATGATAAAAGTTATCTTTATGACCTTTACCATCCTGATATTCAACTCCATGAAGCATGCAAAGTTCAGGAAAAAAAAGTTCCAATAGTCCGGATTTAAAAAGTTTATCAAAGCCTGAAGAAGGCACTGGGCACAAAATAATTTTTTCAATTTCGGCACTAATTCGCTCCTTTGAGATTATTCTGATTCTCTTTGCATTATTTAGTATTCCTGTCCAGGTGCGAGGCTCTATCTCATAATCTAATTGCGTAGAAAAACGAATGGCACGCATCATCCTTAACGGGTCATCAGAAAAGGTAACATCAGGTTCTGCAGGAGTTCTGATGATTTTCTTCTCAAGGTCATCAAGACCATTAAATGGATCAATAATTTCGCCAAAATTTTCTTGGTTCAAGCTAAAAGAAATGGCATTAATCGTAAAATCTCTTCTCAACTGATCATCCTGCAAAGTTCCCGGACTGACTGTTGGCTTTCTTGATTCTGAATTATAAGACTCTTTCCTTGCCCCTACAAATTCTATCTCGAGATCATGATGCCTGATCATAGCAGTACCAAATCTCTCATAAATGTTTATACTGGGTATTGGTCTAAATTTACTGGCTACTTCCTGGGCTAATTTAATTCCATCACCAAGGCAGACAATGTCTATATCCTTACACGGTCTACCAATCAGTCGATCTCTAACAAATCCGCCAATGGCATAAACCGGATAATTTAATTGTTGGCCACAACCTGATATGATGTCTAAAATTTTTCGTTCAGATGCATCAAGTTTAAAAATTAATTGATTGTTCATCAGACTAACTCTAAACTTTTTAGTTTTGAATATTCAAATTGAATTTGGTCAAGAATTTCAAATAAAACTAATGGATCTAATTCTGTTACCAACTTAGCCCTGTGCTCCTTTATTCCGGGAAGCCCCTTAAAATAATTGGTGTAATGTCTTCTCATTTCCAGGACTCCAAGCCTCTCCCCTTTCCACCTGATACTATTCTTGAGATGATTAAGTGCTGCATTGACTCTTTCCTCTAAACTTGGAGGAGGTAAAATCTCGCCTGTATTAAAGTAATGCTTTATTTCTCTAAAAATCCAGGGATATCCTATACTGGCACGTCCAATCATTATTCCATCAACATCATATCTATTCTTAAATTCCAAAGCTTTTTGTGGAGAATCAATATCTCCATTTCCAAAAATAGGAATGTGGATTCTTGGGTTATTTTTCACTTTACTAATCCAACTCCAGTCCGAATGTCCCTTGTACATTTGGGCGCGTGTTCTAGCATGGATGGTCAATGCTTTAATTCCAATATCCTGAAGTCTTTCAGCTACATCTTCGATAAAAATAGAATGGTCATCCCACCCGAGTCTGGTCTTGACGGTAACGGGAAGATTAGTAGATTTCACAACAGCTTCGGTGAGAGAAACCATTTTGGGGATATCCTTTAGAATACCTGCACCCGCAAGTTTGCATACTACTTTTTGGACAGGGCAACCATAGTTGATATCTAAAAGCTCTGGCTTTGCCTCCTCCACAATTTCAGCAGCCCTCATCATTGAATCATACTCGGCGCCGAAAATCTGGACCCCTATAGGTCTTTCTTCCTCATAAATATCCAGTTTTCGTACACTTTTTTCAGCATCTCTTATAAGGCCCTCAACCGAAATAAACTCTGTATACATCATATCACACCCTTGTTCTTTACAAAGTGCCCTAAAGGGAGGATCACTCACATCTTCCATGGGAGCTAGCAGCAAAGGAAATTCAGGTAATTCTACCGATCCAATTTTAATTAAACTCATTATCAGGCAAAATTAATTCTATCCATCAAAATATCTCCCAAATCCAAATAAATTCAATCTTGGATCAACAATTATCTTAATTGCTCTTCCAATCCAGCACAACACTATATGGTTTATTGATTATGAATGTACATTTGCAAGGTAACAAATTTAAGTATGCATAAATTTTTCTTTCCATTAATCCTCCTGCTATTTGGATTTTCGATGCAATCCCAAAATATTTTCAACCCATTTGAAAAGTACTATTCTGCAATTGAATGGCGACATATCGGGCCTTTTAGAGGGGGTAGATCTTGCGCGGTTTTCGGATTAGTCAACCAACCTAACACCTATATAATGGGATCCACGGGAGGTGGTGTTTGGAAAACGAGTGATTCCGGAAAGACTTGGAAGAATATTTCTGATTCCTATTTTGGAGGATCTATTGGCGCTGTAGCTATTTCTGAATCAGACCCAAATATCCTGTTTGCTGGTACAGGAGAAGAAACTGTAAGGGGAAATGTCTCATCAGGTGAAGGTGTTTGGAGATCAGAAGATGGAGGAAAAACTTGGGTTTTTTCGGGATTAAAAAATACCAGACACATTAGCAGAATAAGGATTCATCCAAAGAACGCTAATCTTGTATATCTGGCTGCAATGGGAGATTTATATAAACCCAGTAGTGACAGAGGCATCTACAAGTCGATAGATGGAGGAAAAAATTGGAAAAAAGTGCTTTTTGTAAATGATTCAGCCGGTGCAGTAGACCTCATTTTTGATCCAAGTTTGCCTCGTATTATGTACGCAACAACTTGGAAAGTCCAAAGATCACCCTATAGTTTGGAAAGTGGTGGAAAAGGTTCGTCGATGTGGAAAAGCACGGATGGTGGTGAAACCTGGAGAGAAATTAGACAAAATAAAGGCCTACCTGAAGGCATTTGGGGGATATCATGTATTACCATCTGCCCTACCCTCCCAGACAGACTTTATGCCATGATTGAGAATGAAAATGGCGGACTGTTTAGGTCCGATGATGGAGGAGATAGTTGGGAAAAAATCAATGAATCCAGGGACTTAAGACAAAGAGCCTGGTATTTTAGCAGATTACAAGCTGACCCGTTGGATCCCAATACGGTTTATGTTCTCAACGTTTCATTTCATAAATCAACGGATGGTGGAAAATCATTTAAAACCATCTCAACTCAACATGGAGACAATCATGATATCTGGATCAACCCCCAAAACCCCTCAAATTTGATTGTTGGCAATGACGGTGGAGCTCAGATCAGCATGAATTCCGGATCAAATTGGTCTTCAGTCCAAAACCAGCCAACTGCACAATTTTATAGATTAACTGTGGACAACTCTTTTCCTTTTAGAATTTATGCAGCCCAACAAGATAACAGCACCGTTAGAATTTCGCATAGAACGAGTGGAAATAAAATTGGAAATGAAGATTGGGAATCCACCGCTGGAGGGGAATCCGGCCACATAGCTGTTGATCCTGACAATCCTGACATAGTGTATGGTGGCAGCTATGGAGGTTATCTCACCAGATATGACCATAAGAATAATCTATCGAGAAATATACATGTTTGGCCAGACAATCCTATTGGTTATGGAGCTGAGAATCTTAAATATAGATTTCAATGGAATTTTCCTATTTTATTTTCGCGTCATAAACCAAAAAAACTTTTCACTGCATCGAATCATCTTCATGTAAGTTATAATGAAGGGCAAAGTTGGGAGACCATAAGCCCTGATCTAACCAGGAACGATCCAAGTAAGCTAAAACCTTCCGGTGGCCCCATTACAAAGGATAATACTTCAGTGGAATATTACTGCACCATTTTTGCAATTGCAGAATCAGTAAAAAAGGAAGATTTGATTTGGGTCGGGAGTGACGATGGATTGGTTCATCTTACAATGGATGGAGGGAAACTATGGACCAATGTTACACCTAAAGACCTTCCATCTTGGTGTATGATAAACAGTATCGAAGCAGACCCCTTTAATGCAGCAGGCGCTTACATAGCGGCAACATCCTATAAATCAGGTGACTACCAACCTTATCTTTATAAGACAGAGGATTATGGCAAAAATTGGAAAAAAATTATTTCAGGGATCGATGATGAACACTTTACCCGTGTCCTAAGAGCGGATCCAGTTACCAAAGGTTTGTTGTATTGTGGAACTGAAAGAGCGATGTATGTTTCGTTTGATGATGGAATGAAATGGTATAATTTTCAAATGAATTTACCTAAAGTGCCCATCACAGATTTATTAATAAAAGATTACTCCCTAATCGCTGCTACCCAAGGAAGGAGTCTTTGGATGATCGATGATCTTACGCCTCTAAGAAATATTCAGGAAAAACAAACCCAAAAGAAATATTTATTACCGCCAAAACCTGCCTATAGAATGAGTGGAGGAATGGATAAGTCCATTGTCAACGCAGGAATAAACCATCCCTCTCAAATAATGCTATACAATTATTTAGACAGTTTTAATTTAAAGGACTCGGTGGAAATAAAATTATTAAGTACAAAAGGAGAATTAGTTACCCAATTATCCACTTTTCATAAAGACAAAAAGTATAGAATTGAACTTAAATCAGGCGCCAATCTTATATTGGTTCCATTTACTATGGAATCAGCTAAATCTGTAGATGGGATGATTATGTGGGGTGCTTCATTAGATGGGCCGCTGGCACCTCCGGGTAAATACAAAATAGTTTATAAATCAAAAAATTATATAGACTCAATAGACTGCCAAATTATTAGAGACCTAAGATTTCCTGTAACAGATCAGGATGTAGTAAGACTTTATAATTTTATAATGAAATTAAGAAACAAAGTTGACGAGTCACATAAAACTATTTTAAATATACGTGATGTCAGAAAACAACTTTCGGAATTTGCTGCAAAAATTGAAAAAAACGATAAGTCTACTACTTTTTTCAAATTGAAATCACAGATTGACAGTACTTTGAATTCTATTGAAAATGAATTGTACCAAACAAAAATGCAAAGTGTCCAAGACCCTATAAATTTCCCTATTAAACTTACCAATAAATTAGCGCATTTAATTGCCTTGTACAATGGATCCTCCTATCCTCCCACAAATCAAGCTGAAGAATTGGCAATGGTTCTGACGGATATGATTGATCAGCAGATTTTGTATTTTAAGAACTTGCAAAATAATGAATTAAAAGAAATTAATCAATTGATACGAAAATCAGAATGGGATGTAATATCACCAAGCAAATTTGAATAGTACTCATTTTAATTTTTTGTGAAAAATCTTAATTACTTTGCCGTTTACAAGCCGTATGGGATGATTTCTCAATTTACCCCTGAAATTGAAGGAGATATTACATTAAGGAACTTGTACAAATTTCCTACTGACGTCTACCCCATCGGAAGACTAGACAAGGATAGCGAAGGACTTTTGATTTTATCCAATGATCCAAAATTAAATTCAACCATATTGAATCCTGTAAATAAGTTCAACAAGGCATATTGGGTTCAAGTTGAAGGCATCGTTGATTTAAATTTTCTAAAAAACTTTTCCAAAGGTGTACAAATTAAGTTGAAAGATAAATTTTATACTACCAAGCCATGTGAGGTTATCCTACTTAATCCCGCTCCAGAAACACCTGAAAGAATTCCACCGATCAGAACAAGAAAAAATATTCCGACTTCCTGGATAGAAGTTAAATTGCATGAGGGTAAAAATAGGCAAATCAGAAAAATGTGTGCAATTTTAGGTTACCCAGTTTTGAGAATTATTCGAATAGCTGTTGGAAAAATAAAAATTGAAAATTTGCAGCCCGGAGAATTTAGAAAATTGACAAAATCTGAAATAATGTCTGGTATAAATTAAATTCGGATACATCTATGTTAAAAGCAACTTGGTCTAAATACTTGTCCTCCCCTTTTTAATTTGAGTATCTTTGCATCAAATTAAAACTTCTTTTTCATGTCGATTCTTATCTTTTTGATTATCAGCTATATATTATTATGCTTAAGCTTGTATTGGTTATTTCCCAAGCTTGGGATAGAAGCGATAAAAGCATGGATACCTGGGGTTAATTTTGCAGAATGGTGTGCATCTATTGGCCACTCCAGAGCTCATGCGCTCTGGTTACTTTTTCCAATCGTCAATATATTTATTCTTGCAGGAATGAGTGTAGATTTAGTAAGGTCATTTGGCAAAATGAGGTTTTGGCATTCAGCACTTGCAGTTATTTATCCTCCTGCCATATTTACGATGATTGCAAAAGACCCCAATTCTCAATTTATTGAGCCCGCTTATATTAAAGAAAAAGAATTTCTGAATGATTTACACCTTGCTCAAAAAGCTAAAGATAGTGGCAAATACGACCGACTCCAAAGACAAAGCCGATACTATAAATCAGCCAGTAGAGAGTGGGTTGAATCTATCATATTTGCTGTTTTCGCTGCAGCTTTTCTGCGCATGTTTATTTTGGAGGCTTATGTTATTCCAACCCCTTCCATGGAGGGTTCATTAAAAGTCGGTGACTTCCTATTAGTCAGTAAAGTGCATTATGGAATCAGGACTCCTATGACAATTGCCATGATCCCCTTGCTACATAATACAATACCCATCATTGGAACTGAATCTTATTTGGAAAAACCTAGTCTTCCATATTACAGGTTACCCAAACTAACCGCAATTAAGCGTAATGACCCGTTTGTTTTCAACTGGCCAGTCGGAGACAGTGTTTATTTAGGCAAAACCCGATCTTGGGCCGCTTTTCAAAAAGACAATAGCCCCTTCGCAGATGAAGACACTCGTGGAGCAGAGTTGAGAATAAGACCACTTGATAAAAAAGACCACTACATAAAAAGATGTGTAGGAATGCCTGGTGACAGTCTTCAAGTTATCAACAGACAACTATATATTAATGGGAATCCCGCAGAAAACCCTAAACATATGCAGTATCTGTATATTGTCAAATCTACCACTACCAATATAAATCTTAAGAAACTTGGCGAATGGGGTGTTAACATTTATGATCCAAATGCTAAATCTGGATTGTTGTATCTAGATCAGGATCAATATGATAAAATTAAAGCCATGGGGTCGGATATTGAAATTATGCCATACCCAACACAAGACAATTCCGTTTTTCCAAATGGTAGAAAAGATTGGAATTTTGATAATTATGGGCCAATATGGATACCAAAAGAAGGTGCTACTGTTAATTTGACATTGGAAAATCTCAATCTTTTTGATCGTGTTATTTCAGTTTATGAAAATAATAAATTAGAAGTAAAAAATAATCAGATATACATAAATGGAAATCCTGCACAAACTTATACTTTTCAACAAAATTACTATTGGGCCATGGGAGATAACCGGCATAATTCAGAAGACTCCAGGGCTTGGGGTTACGTGCCGGAAGATCATATTGTTGGAAAACCATTATTGATTTGGTTCAGCTTAAAAAATGCAAGTTTGAAAGAAGGCATTAACTGGAAAAGAATTTTTCGTTCAGCAAGTGCACAGTAAAATAATCTCTAATGTACAAAATAAAAATCCTGATACTGTATTTTTTACTTTTTTCCCAATACCAGAATTTATCTGCCCAGTTACCGTTATCTCATTTGTATAAAGCAGAAGTTGTAGATTTTAATGCACCCAAATGGAAGTTTAAGAGCATAAGTTTTTTAAGTGATTTTAATCGAAATGGCTACAATAATCAGCCTTTTCAAATTGACCAAGGTCATTTTTTGGCAACCATTAAAACCAAGGAAGAGGAAAGTACTGATATATACTCTTTTGATTTAGATAAGGCAACTTACACACGATTAATTGCAAATTCCGGATCTGATTATTCACCCCGAATAAATCAGGTTGGTCCAAACAGCGAAATCACTTGCATAAATGTTCCTAA
Source organism: Candidatus Vicinibacter affinis (assembly GCA_016714365.1). NCBI lineage: Bacteria > Pseudomonadati > Bacteroidota > Saprospiria > Saprospirales > Saprospiraceae > Candidatus Vicinibacter > Candidatus Vicinibacter affinis. The sequence goes on from JADJNH010000005.1 coordinate 2,518,181, forward strand.
AAATGATTCTACACAAAAATTAGTCGCTTATGATAGAGTAACCGGTGAATTTAAGAGAACAGTCTTGGGGGAACATGGTAAAATAGGCTATTACCGGAGTCTTGGTTATAATAAGTGGGTATGCTTTATACTGGATGATCAGCACATTATGGCAATTTGTGAGGAGCAAAATATTTCCAGAAGAATTTTTGCTTCCAATATAGGAAGGACATTTGAAGTGATCTCTGATGATAAAATTTTATTTGTGCATAAAATTTTAGATGATAAGTGGTTACTTAAATCCTACAGCATTAGTAAAGAAAAACTTTTGACCATTGCAGAAATGCCAAAAAAAGTTGAAGACTTTGCTCTTTTGGAAAATGGCAAAATAATATGTGCCCAAAATTCAAAGATTTTGTTACTTGAACCCGACACTTCAATTTGGAAAGAGGTAGCGGATCTTTCATCACTTGGCATTAGGAATATTAATCGACTCAACTTATATAAAAATTCATTAATTTTCGTAAATCTAATTCCCTAGAATTTTGCAAAAATTCTTTGTTGACCAGATTGGAGATATTATTCAATTGCAGAATACGCCAACTAAAATTGTTTCTTTGGTTCCCTCGCAAACAGAATTACTCTCTGATCTTAAGATGGATAAGGAGGTAATAGGAATTACTAAATTTTGCATTCATCCAAAAGAATGGTATCTATCAAAGAAGCGAGTTGGAGGCACTAAAAACCCTGATATAAATCTTATAATAAAATTAAAACCGGATTTAATTATTGCGAATAAAGAAGAAAACAGACAAGAGGATATTTCTTTACTTAAAAAACATGCACCTGTATGGGTGAGCAATGTTCACAATCTATCCGATGCCTACCAAATGATTAGAACAGTTGGGGCAATGTTGAATAAAAGCTCAGAGGCTGAAGTAATTATTCAAAACATTATGAATGAAAAGGATCAATTACTGCCTTTTCAAAACCAAAATAAGTTATTACACGTTTGTTATCTTATTTGGAAGGATCCGTATATGAGTGTGGGAGCTGATACTTTTATTCACGACATGATCAATCAGTTAGGTTGGATAAATGTATTTGGACACAAATTAAGATATCCAGTAACACAAATTGAGGAAATCAAATCTCTGAACCCTAACCTCATTTTACTTTCATCAGAACCCTACCCTTTCAAAGAAAAACACTCCGCTTTGTTTGATCCTATTTCCACAAGATTGGTAGATGGAGAATCCTTCTCCTGGTATGGAAGTAGACTGACACATTCTTTTTCGTATTTTCGCAATCTTAAAGCATCAATTCAATCCAGATGAAAAAATTACTCCCCATATTTTTGTTCATAGTATTTTCTGATCTAATGAGCCAGGTTATCCCACATGAATACCTGATTAAATATACCTCCATCCCAAATTTCAATGACCAACACAGGTCAAATTTATCAGAAAATATTAAGGTGAATATTTTAGCTGGAAACTTCCAGATGGCGTTAATTGAATTCCCGGAATTCTATACAAATTTTCAGGAAATTGAAATCCTGAATAATCATCCATCGGTTATTAGTTTTCAAGCGAACCATACCCTTCAACCAAGATTTTGCCGTCCCAATGACCCAGAGTTCAACCAGCAATGGAATCTTACCAAGATGGGGTTTGAAGATGTGTGGTGTTACCAAAATGAGGGAATCAGTCCCCTAGGTGACACCATTGTGATTGGGGTAATTGACAATGGATTTGACTTTAATCTTGCAGAAATTAAGCCTAATTTGTTCGTAAACTATAAAGAAATACCTGATAATAAATTGGATGATGATGGGAACGGTTTTGTTGATGATTATTTTGGATACAACTCCGCAAGTTTTAATGGAGGAGATAATCACCCTTTAAATAATCATGGAACTAATATTTTAGGTTTGGTAGGTGCTCAGGGAGATAATGGAATTGGTTTATCCGGATCAAATCAACATATTAAAATGCTGATTTGCTCTGCATCGAATGATGCTCATTTAGTGGAATGTTACACCTATTTCCATAAAATGAAAGATGATTATCTCAAGAGCAATGGAAAATCCGGTGCCTATATCGTTGCTACAACCATTTCTTTAGGTTATGACACGGCATTTCCTGATGAATTTCCACTGATTTGCCCATTGTATGATTATTTGGGTTCCGTTGGAATTTTGAACGTGTGTGCAACCGTTAACCGTTCTGATCACGATGTAGCATTAAAAGGAGATATTCCTTCCCTTTGCCCAAGTTTATACTTGATTTCAGTGACCAATACTGATATTAATGATAAAAAGGTAGATGCGGCAGGATTTAGTAAGGAACATATAGATATTGGTGCAAGTGGAGAAAACATTCCTGTTCTTGAGGCAGGCGGGAGTACAGGCTATTCCGCAGGGTGTTCTCTTTCAGCACCCCAGGTTGGTGGAGGAATTGCTCTTTTAAATCAATATTGCAGTACCTATGCCAACTTTGTAAAATCAAATCCAAAGGAGGGATTACTTTTAATGAGAGATTTCATATTGAATTGCGGAGATGTTAATGAAAGTCTTCAAAACATTACCTCTTCTGGTCGAAGATTTAACGCCAGCAAATCGCTGATTTGCCTTGAAAAGTATTGCAACACATTGGTAGACAATGAGTTCGTTGACATACGCCCCAACCCAATAATTGGAGACGAATTAAAAGTGCTTCTAGGTTTTGAACGATTTGGTAAATATGAAATGGAAGTCGTAAATACTCTAGGGCAACGAATTTGGTATCAGGATTTGAACTTTCAGCCGGGTGTAAACAACCGCCTAACAATTAGTTTAAGTAACTGTGATACAGGTGTTTACTACCTATGGATCCGGACGGACAATGGGAAGCTTTCAAAAGCATTTTTTAAAATATGATTAGGATTATTAAATATTTAAAAAAATGCTTTTATCTTTGCACCCTAATTTTCAGAGGCTCCGTAGCTTAACTGAATAGAGCACCTGACTACGGATCAGGAGGTTTCAGGTTTGAATCCTGACGGAGTCACCAGGTGTTATAAAAAGAACGAATTATGTCAAAAGTATGTGATTTAACCGGTACGAGGCCATTATTTGGCAACAAAGTTTCTCATTCCAACAGGAAAACAAAGAGACGTTTTAATCCAAATCTTCAGAAGAAGAGCTTTTATGTTCCGGAAACTAATGAATGGGTTGAACTGAAAGTGACTGCAAAAGCACTTAGAACGATTGATAAATTAGGACTTTTCGACTATTTAAAGAAGCTTGACAAAAAAGCGAATTCCTAATCTTTAACCTATAATTGAGATGGCAAAAAAGAGTAAAGGCAACAGGCAGCAAATCATACTTGAATGTACTGAGCACAAAGCAAGTGGCAGTCCTGGCACATCCAGGTACATTACGGAGAAAAACAGAAAAAATACTCCTGACAGATTGGAGTTGAAAAAGTTTAATCCTATTCTTAGAAAATATACCATTCATAAAGAAATTAAATAGTTATGGCTAAGGTATCCAAAAACGCAAAGGTGGCACAACGTGCTGCCAATTTAGGTTCCGGAAGGGATTTTGTAAAGGTTATAAAATCTATTAAGGATCCGGTAACCGGAAAGTACACATATAAAGAACTAATTGTACATAAGGATAAAGTAAAAGAATTCTTCGAGCAATCTAAGTAATTCATTTTAAGGCTAATAAAGAGATAATGAGAGGTTCTTGTTAAAGGACGTCTCATTTTTTATTTTAAATATAGAGTCACATGGGCTTTTTTGATCGTTTTTTTAGTAAAGAAAAAAAAGAAGACCTGGAACAGGGTCTAGAAAAAACCAAAACTGGTTTTTTTGAAAAGATCACCAAAGCTATTGCGGGAAAATCAAGCATTGATGAAGAAATACTGGATGAATTGGAGCAAGTCCTTATTACTTCTGATATTGGACTGGAGACAACCGTAAAGATCATTGATCGCTTACAGAATCGGGTCGCAAAGGACAAGTATTTAGGCACTTCGGAACTTAGCAATTTACTGAGAGAAGAAATTAGTCTCCTTCTCGCAGAAAACAAAACTGAAGATCTTGATGATTATGATACCGGAAAAACACACCCTCATATAATTTTAGTTGTTGGAGTAAATGGTGTAGGAAAGACTACTTCAATTGGCAAATTGGCACATCAATTCAATCAAAAAGGTAAGAAAGTTTTAATCGCAGCTGGAGATACTTTCAGAGCTGCCGCAGAAGATCAATTGAAAATTTGGTCTGAACGTGTGGGGTGCGACTTTTTTACTAAAGGGATGGGTGCCGATCCATCCGCAGTTGCATATGAAGCAACTCAATTTGCACTCAAGCAAGGTCATGACATAGTTATCATTGATACCGCGGGTAGATTACATACCAAAACCAATTTAATGAATGAACTAGGTAAGATTTACCGGTCTATCAATAAATCAATGCCCGGAGCTCCTCATGAAGTGTTGCTGGTACTGGATGCAACCACCGGCCAAAATGCAATTGAGCAATGCCGTTTTTTTACAGAAACTACTCACTTGACAGGGTTAATTTTAACAAAACTTGATGGAACTGCACGTGGCGGAGTTGTTTTAGGCATTTCTGACCAATTTAAGATACCCATCAAATATATTGGTGTTGGGGAATCAATAGAGAAATTCCAAATTTTTAATCGAAATGCATTTATAGACTTGTTGTTTAAAAAGTCTGATTCGGAATTTTAACTGCCTTTCTTAATTTAATTTTTTCTGGTTTACTTAATCTAGATTAATAAATACAATTAATTGGATTAAGGTTATTTGAGTTAGGTTAAACTGCATAACTTTATCATAAATAGACTTTTGTATATGAATAGATTATACTTTTTGTTTTCTTTACTTTTTGCATCTATCTTATTTTTAGGATATTCTGACAACCCTCCTAATGGATATACTGGAGCCCCTGGTGACGGTATGTGTACCAATTGTCATACACCTGGAGGCCATGGAAACCTAAGTGGCAATGTGGAGATTCAAGGTCTGCCTACTAGCATTACTCCAGGAAATGCATATACTATTACTGTTAGAATAAACAATAACACTACACCCCCAACTGATGCAGAAAGGGGTGGTTTCCAGTTGGTTGCCTTAGATCAATCCAATAACAATATTGGCACTTTTTCAAATGCAAGTTCTAGCTCAACTATAACGCCTTCAGGTGGGAGATCATATTGGGAACACAATCCAGCAAAAAACTTCTCTGGAGGCAACCAGGTAAGTTGGACCGTAACCTGGACTGCCCCAACTATGGCATCCGGACAAGTTGTTACCATGTATACAGCAGCAATTATAGCCAACATTCCCAACGGAAATTCTAATGATTTAATGGATTTAGCACAGGCAACAGGAAATATGCCTGGCCCCCCACCCTTGGGAGCCTCAATTACTCAATTTAAGAATATTAGCTGCAATGGTTTTACAGATGGAAGCATTACAGTCCTTGCAACAAATGGTGTCCCTCCCAATTCATACAATTGGTCAAATGGATTGAATACTTCCACAGTTAATGGTCTTTCAGCCGGATCATATTCAGTAACTGTTTCGGACAACATAGGCGCTTCAGTAGTTCTGAATAAAACTTTAACTCAGCCAACTCCAATAAATTTGAGTTGGGGTGGAAAATTCAATCTTAATTGTGCTTCAGATGCAGATGGTTTAATCAATCTTACTGTTACCGGTGGAATTAGCCCTTATTCTTACAATTGGTCAAATGGCCAAAAGACTAAAAACATCAGTAATCTTAAAAAAGGTGATTACACAGTTACCGTATCTGATAACAATTCTTGTGAATTTATAAAAATCTTTACCATTAATGCACCTGACGCACTTTCTGTTCAGAATTTATTTAGCAAGCACCCTGCTTGTCCTGGTGAATCAAGTGGAGATGTAGAATTAATCACCAAAGGTGGAACGGAGCCTTATAGTTATACTTGGAACACGGGCGAGAAAGACAGTAGAATCAGAAATAAATTGCCCGGCACTTACATGTGTACGATTACTGATAAAAACAACTGTGTAAAGGTGCATTCACTTTTAATTAATGTGCTTGACACTATTAAGCCAAGCATTACAAAGCTCCCTTCGCAAAAATTATATCTAAATACAAAAGGATATGCTTTAATTGACCCGGGATTATTTAAAAGAAATGTGACAGAGAATTGTGACACGGGTGTGGTTATAACAATTTATAAAGACACTTTTACTTGCAAAGATCTTACATTGTCTGAAATGAATATTAGTGTAAAAGACCTTGCAGGTAATGTTACCAATGGATTTGTTTCAATTGAAATTCTGGATACTATAAGACCAAGCATTCTTACCTGGAAAGACAGTATTAGTTATCGATGCAATCTTTTAGTACCAAGACCTGTTGCAACCGATAATTGCGTTGTGACAGAACTCAAACAAACCTCCGGCCCTCAACCAGATGAAATATTTCCGGTTGGCTCATCTACTCTTAATTTTACAGCCAAAGATCAAAGCAATAATTTTTATAATTATAACTATGAAGTGCAGATTAAAAATCCATTAAGTTTAAAAATTGATACTTTGATTTATGACAGATGCACAGGGCGTGACCCGGAAATGTTTGTACAATCATCCCATGCCTTACAAGACACTTATCGAATATTTGTACAAGAAAGATTGATAGGAATATTTGACACATTTTTAATTCAAAAAATAAAAGATTTAAATATTAATGACAGTCTGTTATTTATCGAAGACAATTATGCTTGTAGAGAACAAATAAAATTCAAAGTAGACTATCCAGATACATTAATAAGGCTACTAGATGTTAAAATAACCAACCCTTCAAGTTGTTTAGAAGCAGATGGAAAGATACTGCTGGAATTCAACAATGGCAATGTTCAAGGTTTCTGGTATGACGAGAGTCTTCAAAATAAATTACCAAATCAGAATCCAAATCAATTTAAAGTAGGTAAATATTATTTTATTGCTTCAGACAAACCTGAAGGTGACAGTATGGCTTGTCTTTTTACATTTGGTCCATTCGAACTTGGTTGCAATGTTATTACCAAAGATTTTTCAATTAGTAAGATTAATGTGTATCCTAATCCATCTAATGGAAGGCTTACAATTCATTCAGAGGGTGATGAATTAATTTATATTGCTATCCAAGATTCTCGCGGTCAAATTATTCTAAACAAATCTAATATTCACGCTAATATTTTTGATTTAGAACTCAGCGATTTATCCAGTGGATTGTATTTAATATCCATTCAAACACGAGAAGGCATCAATCGAAGAAAATGGTTATTAAGTAAGATGTAATACGTAAAATACCGATTGATTTATACTTCATGAATAATCTAATCATCAGCAGGCTAAAGATAGGAGACGCCCATTTTTTTATAAACAAAATGCAATAACCAAGCTGGGCCTATGAGTAAAAACTGAAGATCTTCGAAAAATGAAGGTCTTTTTCCTTCGATTTTATGTCCAACAAACTGTCCTATCCAGGCAATAACAAAAATTAGAAACAAAACCAATCCTGCATTCCACGAATTGGAAATACAATACTCTATAAGGAGTTGATTAACTTTAATTAATACAACTGAAATAATCATAAAACCAAAAAAAAATGGTTTTGAAAGTCTATAATAATAGACCAAAGCCATCGAAAGAACTATCACAGCCCAGTTAAGTGATCTAATTTTAAAAGGGAAAGGGATCAACATAATGAGACCTATCAAACTGAACATGATCAAGGGAACACATATCCAATGAATGAATTTATTTATTCTATTGGTGTGACTTTCCCCATATTTTGACAACAATACTTCAATATTTTTCATCAAAAGTTTATTTAAATTGAAAATGGCGATCAATCAAATCATCCTTTTTCGGAAATTTTGGCCCAAGAATCCTTCAAGGAAACAATCCTATTAAATACTAATTTATCGTTTTCAGAATCCACATCGAGACAAAAATAACCTTTCCTTATAAATTGATATCTTGTTTCATGAACAGCATCTTTTAGACTAGGCTCCACACAGGCATTTGTCACAGTAATAAGTGACTGTTCATTTATAAGTGACTTAAAATCTTCCTCGCCAGAATTTGGTTCAGGCACATTAAATAATCTATCATACAATCTCACTTCAGCATTTACCGCAGAGCTTTGTTCTACCCAGTGAATGGTCGTTTTAACTTTCAATCCTGAATTATCCTGACCACTTTTGCTTTCTGGAAAGTAAGTACATAAAAGATGATCAACTTCTCCCTTGTTATTTTTAATTACTTCATCACATCGTATAATGAATGCTGATTTTAATCTGACCATGCCTCCAGGTGAAAGTCTGAAATATTTAGGAGGTGGAACCTCCATAAAATCTTCTTTTTCAATATAAATATTCTTTCCAAATGGAACCATTCTGCTTCCTGCTTCAGGAGCTTCCGGATTATTCTCCACCTCAATAAAGTCAATTTGTTCAGGATAATTTGTAATAGTTATTTTAATGGGATCCAATATGGCCATTACTCTGATTGAAACTCGATTCAAACATTCTCTGATGACATTTTCCAGACGAGGTAATTCTATCAAATTTTCTCTTCTGGCCACACCTACTTCTGTTGCAAATTGCTTAATCGCAGACGCAGGATAACCTCTTCGGCGCATTCCACTGATCGTTGGCATTCGAGGATCATCCCATCCGGAGACTATTTTTTCATTTACCAGTTGCAAAAGTTTTCTTTTGCTCATGACTGTATATTCCAAATTCAGACGAGCGAATTCAATTTGTCTTGAAGGAAAAATTTGTAACTCCTGGATAAACCAATTATACAGTGGACGATGATTTTCAAATTCCAAGGTACAAATAGAATGTGTGATACCTTCGATCGAATCACTTTGGCCATGTGCAAAATCATATGTTGGATATATACACCATGTCGTACCAGTCCTATGATGAGGAGTAAACAATATTCTATATAAAATTGGATCCCGCATGTGCATGTTCGGAGAAGCCATATCAATTTTAGCACGCAAAACTTTTTCACCTTCCTTGAAAGATCCATTTTTCATGGTTTCAAACAAGCTTAAATTTTCTTCAACAGTGCGATCTCTAAAAGGGCTCATGATTCCGGGTGAAGTCGGAATGCCTCGCATTTTACTTATTTCTTCTGCTGATGAATCATCCACATAAGCTTTCCCAGCTTTTATAAGTTGTACAGCAAATTGATAAATTTGTTGAAAATAATCTGATGCATAATACTCTCTTCCTTCCCAATCAAAACCCAACCACTTTATATCACTTTTAATTGAATCAATATATTCGACTTCCTCAGTAACCGGATTTGTATCATCAAATCTTAAATTTGTTTTTCCATTATACTTCTGGGCAAGCCCAAAATTTAAACAAATAGACTTTGCGTGACCGATGTGCAAATATCCATTTGGCTCTGGTGGAAATCGTGTATGAATCCTTCCTCCATGTTTATTGTTTTTTATATCATCCTCTATTATCTCTTCAATAAAATTGAAATGCTCATTACTTGTTGATTCTGACATGTTGTTGCTATTTATTTACATTCTATCCGGCATAGGAATTCCAAGACAGCCCATCCCATGTTCTAAATGATCACTAAATGTTTTACAAATTTTTAACCGCCACATTTTAATTTCTTCGGTTTCAGCATTAAGAATCCTGTAATCATGATAAAACCGATGAAAGTCTTTCGCCATTTGATACAAGTAATTGGCAAGATGTGATGGATCCAATTGCTGGGCAGCTTCCTGTAAAACTTTGGGATAATTCAAACATAAACCAATCAATTCCTTCTCTCCTTGTGTAACTGAAATAGGGGGCAAATGATCCGTTTGGGGTTCTTGTCTACGCAATATTGATTTAATTCGCACAAAGGCATTAACAATGTAAGGACCGGTATGCCCTTGCATGTCTACAGATTCCTTGGGATCAAATACCATGCGCTTTTTGGGTTGTACTTTTAACAAAAAATACTTCAATGCAGCCATTCCGATTTTGGCGATCAGATCATTTTTTTCCTGATCACTGATGCTGGAAAGTTCCCCACGCTCCATCGCAGAATTTTCAGCCTCTTCTATAACTTCTGCAATCAAATCGTCTGCATCAACCACGGTACCTTCCCTTGACTTCATTCTACCGGAAGGCAATTCAACCATACCATAAGATAAATGATGTAAACCTTTTGCATATGGCACATTAAGCATGCGTAGGGTTTCAAACAAGACCTGAAAATGGTAATCCTGCTCATCTGCTACAACGTATATGTAGTGATCAGCCTGATGAGCCTGATGTCGCATCTGCGCTGTACCTAGGTCCTGTGTAATGTATACCGAAGTCCCATCACTTCTCAATAAAATTTTCTTATCTAAACCAGAATGAGTTAAATCAATCCAAACCGAGCCATCATTTTCTTGATAGAAAACATTCTTCTCCAATCCTTGCTGAACAATATCCTTTCCTAAAAGGTAGGTATTGGATTCATAATAGACAGATTCAAATGAAACATTGAGTTTTGCGAAAGTTGAATCAAATCCATCATAGACCCATTTATTCATTTTTTTCCAAAGACTTACAACTTCACTGTCTCCGGATTCCCAGCTCCGCAACATTTCTCCAGCTTCTTTACCTAAAACACTAAATTGATTAAAATAATCATTTTTAAATCTTGTAAAAAAAACTTCTTCAGATTCACCTTCCTTTCTCTTTGATTGGTAAATTACAATTGCCTCTTTACCAATTTGCCAATTTTTGTATTCCTCTTTAAATTTGGTTTCAAACAGTACATAATAGTCTCCTACAAAATGATCTGATTTCTTACCTTCTTCCTCCGGTGTTTTGCCATTTGCAAATAATTTCCATGCAAGCATACTTTTACATATAGCTATTCCTCTGTCATTGATTATTTGAGTCGTGTGCGCTTCATGTCCTACTGCCTGGAGAATGCGATAAACTGACCAACCTAATAAAATGTTTCGGATATGGCCTAGATGAAGAGGTTTGTTGGTATTAGGAGAACAATATTCTACTAAATATTTTTCAGGATAGGAAATTTTAACTCTCTCATCAATTTTTTGTGAATTGATTTGATTATGCGATTCAATCCACCAGGTTTCTTTCATGCTAAAATTCATAAATCCTTTAATTAAATTAAAGGATTGAATCATTTCTTTTTCTAATAAGTAAGTTCCAATTACCTGACCTATGACATCAGGGCTATTTCCGGTTTTCTTTGCCCAGTTAAAAAGCACAATGGTAAAATCTCCTTCAAATTCTTTTCTACAGACTGAAACATTGAAATCCTGTGAATTGGTAACAAGATTGTATTCAGATTGAAATAACTCAACTAAGGATGTATAGATATGATTTAAATAGTTCATATTGAGAAATGTAAGGTTGGATGAATTCTAATCATCCAGTTTCAAAACATCAAGAAATGCTTTTTGTGGAACATCTACAGAACCTATCTGGCGCATTTTTTTCTTACCTTCTTTTTGCTTCTCCAATAACTTCCTCTTTCTGGAAATGTCACCACCATAACATTTTGCAGTTACATCTTTCCTAAGTGCAGATATGGTTTCCCGAGCAATCACTTTTCCTCCTATGGCAGCTTGGATTGCAATTACAAACTGGTGTTGAGGAAGAATTTCTTTAAGTTTTTTACACATCTTTCTGCCTACTGCATCCGCTTTAGATCGATGAACGAGTGCTGTCAGTGCGTCCACATTATCTCCATTAAGTTTTATATCCAGTTTAATCAAGTCTGACTTTCTATAATCTAAAGGATGATAATCGAATGAAGCATACCCTTTTGTGGATGATTTCAAACGGTCATAAAAGTCAAAAACAATTTCAGCCAGTGGCATATCAAATGTAAGTTCCACTCGCTCTGGCGTGAGATAGTGCTGTTTGACAAGAGCACCTCTTTTTTCCATTCCAAGTTTTATAATGGTCCCAATATAATCAGGCTTCGTAATGATCTGGGCCCGGATATATGGCTCTTCTACATATTCTAGATAATTTGGCTCCGGCAAATCATTAGGTGTATTGATTTTGAGAATTTCGCCTTTGGTGGTTTCGGCTATGTAAGAAACGTTCGGAACCGTTGTTATGACTTCTTGATTAAACTCACGGGATAACCTTTCTTGAATAATTTCCAGATGCAACATTCCCAAAAAACCACATCGAAAACCGAATCCAAGAGCAACAGACGTCTCAGGCTCGTAGACCAAAGAAGAATCATTCAATTGTAGCTTTTCCAAACTGTCTCTAAGGTCTTCGAAATGCTCATTTTCAATTGGATAAATTCCTGCAAAAACCATTGGTTTTACTTCTTCAAATCCCTTAATGGCCTCGCTGCAAGGATTTGCAGTTGCAGTAAGAGTATCTCCTACTTTGATTTCCTTGGCGTCCTTAATTCCGGTAATAACATATCCCACATCACCACATTTTACCTCCGGCATCGGCATCAAAGTCATTTGGAGATAACCCACTTCTTCCGCATCATATTCCTTTCCAGTATTGAAAAATTTAATTTTCTCGCCTTTTTTGATTGTACCATTAAGCACACGGAAATAAACAATTATTCCACGAAAAGAATTATAAACAGAATCAAAGACCAAGGCTTGCAATGGAGCCTTTGGATCTCCTTTAGGCGCTGGAATGCGCTCTACGATAGCCTTCATCAAATCCGGAACTCCGGCTCCTGTTTTTCCACTGGCAAGAACGATATCCTCTTTGTCACAACCAATAAGATCGATTATTTGATCAGATACCTCATCAATCATGGCATTGTCCATGTCAATTTTATTGAGGATAGGAATAATTTCAAGATTGTGCTCTATGGCTAAATATAAATTTGAAATGGTCTGAGCCTGGATCCCCTGGGTTGCATCAATTAACAGTAAAGCTCCTTCACAAGCAGCAATTGATCGGCTAACCTCGTAAGAAAAATCTACGTGTCCGGGTGTGTCTATCAAATTAAAAACATACATCTGACCATCCGTATGAAGGTATTTTAACTGAATCGCGTGCGCCTTGATAGTAATTCCTCTCTCCCTCTCCAGATCCATATCGTCCAGTGCTTGATTTTGCATATCTCTGACGGAAATAGTTTTAGTATATTCCAACAGGCGGTCAGACAAAGTACTTTTGCCATGGTCAATATGTGCTATTACACAAAAGTTTCTGATATGCTCCATTGTTACAATTCGTTTTCGCGCTGCAAAAGTACCTAAGTTAACAGCCTTTAGCCAATTTTAAGCTAAAAATTTAATATAAACTGTGGTATTTGTAGCCAAGATGCAGCTAATAAGCTTAGATTGCCTTCAAAGCTTGTTCCCAATCCAATATCAAATCATCTACTGTTTCAAGCCCAACAGACAATCTGATCAAACCATCCGTTATCCCATTTTTTAACCTGATATCTTTTGGAACTTTAAGGTGTGACATCGTCGCGGGATGCAATATCATAGTTTCAGTTTCGCCTAATGAAGGCGCGATTACACATAATTGTAATTTTCTCAGCACCTTTGACACCTCATCAATTCCACCTTTAATTTCAAAACTCAACATTGCCCCAAAGCAATGCATTTGTTTTTTAGCCAACTCATAATCTGGATGATTTTCTAGTCCGGGATAATTGACTCTGGTGACATTTGGCTGTTTTTCCAGGAATTTTGCTAATTTCATAGCGTTAGATGATTGGGCTTTCATTCTAATTTCAAGGGTCTTAAGGCCTAAATCCAACAAAAAGGCTTCAAATGGACTCGCCACACTTCCAATCAATTTAAGAAAAACCCACAACCGATTATAAATCAATTCTTTGTCAAAGCTCAAAATAGCGCCCCCTGTAGAGGCTCCATGACCGTGTAAAAACTTTGTGGTAGAATGTACAACGACATCGGCACCCAATGATAATGGACGCATGCCATAAGGTGTAGAAAATGTATTATCTACTACTACCTTAACACCATGGCGTTTGGCAATCGTTGATATCATTTTGATATCAATGCTATTCAAAACAGGATTGGTTGGTGTTTCCAGGTAAATAACCGCCTTACCAGCCTTCTCTTGGATGGCGAGATCAATTTCTTCTGGGGTTTTGAAATCCATAAACATTAAATCAACTTGATTTTGGCCAAATACCGTTTGGAACAACTCGGTTGTTCCTCCATAAAGATTACTTTGAGTCAGGATTAAGTCTCCAGGTCTCAAAAGAGTCTGCATGACACAATGGATCGCAGCCATTCCAGAGGAAGTCAACAATCCATAAGCTTGCTGACCTGAATCAAATGCTTCCAAATCTGCTAATTTCTGAGCAACTGCCTCAACCGTAGGATTACCATAACGGCTGTAAACATGACCTCCGGGTTGATTTTTAAAAATCTCTATACCTTCTTCGATGCTCTGAAATTCAAAAGCAGCTGTGGCATAGATTGGAATTTGATGGGGTGTCGTCGTTCTCGTATCATTAACTGTTTTTAACAATACAGTACCGAAGTGTTTTATAGCTTTGCTCTCCATTAATATAATTTTTACAAAAGTAAGCCCTCACCTTGAATTTAGAACAAGATATACAAGTTCAGAAAGACCAAATTGTTGACGAAAGTGAGTTTGAAGTCATTCAGTTTGCCGTAGACCCCGGTCAGGGACCTTTACGTTTGGATCATTTTCTCAATGAAAAGATTCCAAAAGTATCCAGAAACAAGATTCAAAATGCCATCACAGCAGGCATGATCACCGTTAATCAAAAACCTACAAAATCGAATTACAAAATTCGACCTTTGGATGTGATAGATGTGGTTTTCCCGAGATTTCATGAAAACGAGGACATAATTCCGGAAAATATACCACTTGACATTCTTTTCGAAGATGATGATATTTTGTTGGTAAATAAGAAACCAGGGATGGTAGTCCACCCGGCTGGCGGAAACAGCTCCGGAACACTGGTAAATGCGCTTGCTGGATATTTTGGAATTGATCCGAATCTTGAAAAGAAACCTAGGTATGGACTTGTACATAGAATCGATAAAGAAACTTCTGGAATTCTAATCGTTGCAAAAACAGATTTTGCGCATGTTGCTTTATCTAAGCAATTCTATGACCACACCATAGAAAGAGAATATATTGCTTTGGTATGGGGTGATCCTGAACCCTCTTCTGGGACTATCGTTGGAAATGTTGGACGAGATCCTAAGAACAGACAAAGGATGTTTGTTTTTGAAGATGGAACGGAAGGGAAACATGCCGTTACCCACTACGAACTCATAGAATCTTTTTATTACGCCAGTCTGATAAAATGTAGACTTGAAACAGGGAGAACACATCAAATCAGAGTTCACATGAAATTTATTGGTCACCCACTTTTTAACGATGAACGTTATGGAGGGGATCGTATAGTAAAAGGTACGGTATTTACAAAATACAAGCAATTTGTCCAGAACTGTTTTAAGCTCATGCCGCGTTTTGCCCTACACGCCAGAAGCCTTGGATTCATTCATCCGGTTACCGGGAAGAAGATGTTTTTCGAAATAGAACCTCCAGAGGATTTCACTCAATTAGTTGAAAAATGGCGGCATTATCTTTCTTTTAGAAAAGATAAAGTTGAGGAAGCTGAATCTGAAGAACAGAACTAAAATAAAATTCTATCCTAATCAATTTAAATGCCGGTTCAAAAAATTATATCGACATTACACAAATTGGGCATGGAAATGTCTAATAGTGCCAGATTAAAAAATGAGGCTTTCCGGAATGCAGAAAATGCAAACCCGTGGTTTACCGAAAAAGAAATTCTCCGAATGGTCGACCACATAGTAAATAATTATTTAAATACAGAAAGTCTCAATAAATGGGTGAATAATTACAGTTTTCCCTCAACGCATAAACCTAAACTTATTGGATTAATATCAGCTGGCAACATCCCTTTGGTTTCCATGCATGATTTGATATGCATTTTAATTTCAGGAAATGCTGTCCAAATTAAATTGTCTGAAAAAGATACCCATTTATATAACTGGATCTTTTCACTCATCAAAGAAATTGACAGCAATTTATATGCAAACATTCACATCGTTCATCAATTAAAAAATTATGATGCGGTTATTGCAACTGGTGGCACCCTGGCTGCAAATCAATTCAAATATTATTTTCAACACAAACCAAATATCATCAGGGGACATCGAAATTCAATAGCAGTACTAGGGGGTGAGGAAGATGATGAAACCATTAAAGCCATCGGGCAGGATATATTTTCCTATTATGGAATGGGCTGCAGAAATGTAAGCAAAATACTTGTTCCTGTAAATTTTAATTTTGATCATTTCTTAAATATCTTAGATAAGGAATTTGATTATGTTAGAAATCATTATAAGTTTCAAAACAACTACGATTATCAATTAGCACTTTATCTTTTGAACAAAGTAAAATTCTTACAAGGACAAAGCATTTTATTATTAGAACATACTGGAATTGCCTCACCCTTAGCTTGTCTTTATTTTGAACATTACCAAAATAATGAAGCCGTTTATCAATACATTTTGAAGAATAGGGATTTCATCCAATGTGTCATTAGCGCACAAAAAATCGGCGACCAAGTGGTAACAGCTCCCGGAATGGCTCAATATCCTGGGTTATCTGATTATGCAGACATGAATGACACCATGAATTTTTTGTTACAACTGTAGTTTTAAAATTTGGTGACTAAACAGGAAAAGGCACGATTCATCCAAGATACGCTGGACAAATATTTTCCGGAAGTAGAAGTTCCTCTTCTACATAAGGACCCTTATACATTATTGATCGCAGTTTTACTTTCTGCGCAATGTACTGACGAGCGAGTCAATAAAATAACGCCTGCTTTATTTGCCTTAGCTGATAATCCACATAAAATGAAAAATGTTTCCTTGGATGAAATCCAAGCCGTCATTCGGACATGTGGTCTTTCTGGAACCAAAGCAAAAAATATTAAAACACTTTCAAAAATATTGTCGGAAGAATACAATGGCAACGTCCCTGCCGACATTGAATTACTCGAACAACTTCCGGGTGTCGGCCACAAAACTGCCTCTGTCGTAATGTGTCAGGCTTTCGACACACCTGCATTTCCAGTAGACACACACATACACCGCTTAGCTTGGAGGTGGGGACTTACAAATGGTAAAAATGTAACTCAGACAGAACGTGATCTAAAAAGCATTTTCCAAATTTCCAGCTGGAACAAACTTCATTTGCAAATTATTTACTTTGGAAGAAAATATTGTCCAGCAAGAGGTCATACAAGAGAAAATTGTCCTATATGCTCTTTGATCGGACGAAAAAAAATGTAATATTTTATGTATCTTACTTTTCAGAATTCAAATTTTACAGAGATGAAAACATTTTATTTCTATTTTTTTTTACTTTTCGCATTGCAATCCTGCAAAGAAAAAAGTCTTCCTATATTAGGTAATTATACTATAGAAAACAACGACACGATTTTTTCAAAGATTCCTGATTTTCAACTATTGACTCAGGACAGCCTGGAATTCAATGCCCAAATGTTAGATGGCAAAATTCATTTGGCTGCATTTTTCTTTACCTCTTGTCCGACAATTTGTCCTAAGGTTATGAGAAACATGATGAGGATTGAAGACAAATTTTCTGAACAAAAGGATATTCTTTACTTATGCTATAGTTTGGATTTTAAGAAAGACAGCATTCCAAGACTTAAAGAATATTCAAACAAATTAGGGATTGAAAATGCTAATTTCTTATTTCTACAAGGCAAACAAAAGGAAGACATCCGTTCCCTCATGAATGCATACATGAGTATTGCAGTAGATGACCCGGATAGTCCTGGTGGTATAAATCATAGTGGATGGATATTATTAGTAGACAAAAAGAGACACCTTCGTTCTTATTGTCTTGGAACAGATGAAAAAGAAACAGACCGATTAATTAAAGACATTCAAATCCTACTTGATGAAGTTGTTAAAATTTAGTGCATTAATTACAATTTATTTTTCTTGCAACTTTTCTCCGGAAACATTCAAGGAAGGCAAACTTGTATATGAGACCTACTGTTCCGGCTGTCATGGGGCACAAATGGATGGTTTGAGAGATTTATATCCCGGACTCAAAGACGTCCTTTGGTACGATCAAAACAGAAGTCAAATTCCATGTTGGATAAAAAAAGGTATTACAACCGAAAGACTTCGAAAAGGCAAACAAGAAATGCCAGCACATACTGAATTAAGCAACATTCAGATTTGCAACGTTTTGAATTATTTGAATTCTAATACCTGGAATCTAAAAGTTCCTTTCACTATAGAAGAAATAAATCTTGCTATAAAGGAATGCACCAATCAAAAATGAAGCGCAACAAGCAAAGAAGGTAAAATAGGCAGTTGATTTACACGTTTGTTTTCCACAACATTAAAATAAAAGATATTTTTTCGATCGTAAGCGTTGGTAACGCTTCCAACAATTTCAAGATTAAGAAATTTAGTAAAATCAATTCTTCTTTTAATCGAAAGGTCAAGTCTGTGATAATATGGCAACCTTCCTGAATTTATTTTTTCAGCATAGACAACACCAATATCAGGATTCTCAATTCCAAAATTGGTTTCAAGTCCATTCGGTATAAAATTATCTCCTATAAATCCCTGAATCTTGGTAAAGGCAAAACCGGAACCGAGATTCCATCTCATGCCTGCTTCCCAACATTTCGCCCTACCCCACTGGTAGTCCAGGACAAAATTAATGTTGTGGCGACGATCAAATAATGCCGGAAACTTCTGTACTCCATCATCACGATTGACGAAGCCAAGCGAATAGCCTAACCAAAGTCTCCAATTCACCCAGTTTGATTTTAACAAGAAATCAATGCCATAAGAATTACCAGTCTCTTCTGTATAATCAGGATCCTGAACTTTTCTTTTATTTCTGTTTAAATTAAACAAACGACTAAAATCTTTATAATAAGTTTCAACATTCAACTCAGTATTAGTACTCAAGTCCAATTCAAACCCACCTACAGCATGACTTGCATAGATTAATTCCGGACTTGTTAGAAATCCTACAAAAAGATTCACAATATCTCTTTCACTTACAGAACTCATCAGATTCTGAGAATAAAGTCCGCCCGCCGCTTTAAGCCTAAATCGATTGCTGACGTTTACCTTCATACCTAGACGGGGTTCAAATCTTGCTTGTGATAGAGAAGCATAGTATTGAATCCTAAAACTTGGATCAAAGACGAAGAGTTTTGAAGCATAACGATATTTGACAAAGCCCGCTATTTCTGTGTTATTGCTCTCACTGACAATAGGCACTTTGAGAAAATTGGTAAATTCAAAATCGGTCTTGAATGCGTTGAATTCAAGCCCATATTTAATTTCTGACCTCCTGCCAAAATAACTAAAATCTATGTTTGCCTGAAGTCCTCTAATATTACTTGTCCTTGGATCGGACTGGCTTTCATCCAGCTTTATTTTATAATCAGAAAAAGCAACGCTACCGCCAACAATGATGCTTGAAGTTCCAGGAATCAATTTAAAATTAGCTCCGCCCCCACTAGCTTGCCAGTTCAAATTAGCCAAGCCGGCATATTTAACCCTGTCGTTAAAATTAAAACCAAATAAATTTAAGTATGATCCATTTTCACTAATTGTTGATACTTTTCCATAAATATCAGTGAAACTAAATGGAAGACTGCCTGTAAGTGTATCCAAAGCATATTTATATAAAGTCTTGGACGTCTGATCGATGTAGGATTGTTTGCCAGTCAACAGAAACGAAGTACTTCCTCCTTTGCCTTCTTTGTACTTACTAATCGGTCCTTCCAGTAGAAGTTTACTCATAAATGGGCTTGCAGTAGCCAAACCTCCAAAGTGGGTTTTATTCCCCTCCCTCGTCTTCATATCAACAATTGCAGATACCCTTCCTCCATACTCAGCACTAAACCCACCCGTAAGAACCTCCGCAGAACGAATGATTTCAGTTTCAAAAACTGAAAAGATTCCAATGGAATGAAATGGATTGAAGATTGTCATTCCATCCAACAGGATTTTATTTTGAACCGGGGATCCACCTCGTATATAAATTTGCCCCCCTTGATCTCCAGTAGTGATAACCCCTGGTATGATTTGGAGATATTGGGCAATATCTGCCTCCCCACCGGTAGATGGGAGAGCCTTGATCTCCTTTGGAGTTATAGATATAGACGAAACTCTCACTTCAGTTCTGGATTGTTCTTTCTTTCCAGATATACTGATCTCATCCAAAGTTATGTTTGATTCAACCAAACTGAATTGCTTGTTAATTATTTGACCTTTTCTAAGTGAAAAATCGTAGGTCAGGGTATCGTAACCAATAAAGCTGACTACGAGCGTATAATCCCCGATTGGTATTGCTGACAATGTATAAAATCCCGACTCATTTGTAGTAGTTCCTACCGTGGTTCCCTTAAGGTAGACAGAAGCAAAAGAAATGGGTTCCCCCGTACTCTTATCATACACATTTCCACGAATGTCGCCTTTTTGGCTAAAAATATTTGAACTAAACAAGGCCAGAGCAAGGATAATGTAGTACTTCATTTTCTACCGTCTAAATAATGGATCGCAAAAATAATACAATCCGATCAACCGGAAGCATTATCCCAAGATCAAACGTCTTAAATAAAGATTTGTGAAGAAACAGCCATTAAAAATCAATATCCTAAAAAAGATCCATGAAACACAAAAACTCAAAGAATACCCATTGGCCTATTGCTTCATATAAATAGTTACCACCTCAATCTGTTGAGAAGAAATCAAATTTGTTAAAACAATTCAAACAATATGGCACACTAAAAGACTTAGAGCCGAATTTTTCAGTTTTCAAGTATCCTTCTTTTGAAAGATTCGTATTCTTCCTCACTTAACAAGCCCTTTTCCTTTAACTCGGCAATATCTTTCAATTGATCTATAGTAGATCTGGTCCTTTTTTCATCATTTGGAGTATTGGTAAAATTTTGTGATTCTTGCTTATTCTCCTGACTATTTCGTTGACTTTGAGCCTGCTGGGCATACTCCTTCCCTTTTTCAAATAACTCTTCATACCGAGATTTAAAAGCCTTTGGGTCAAAATCAAGGACAGTCCCTCCTGTTTCAAAGTGTTTCTTGAACAATTCACCCAATGCATAAGTTGAGGCACCACTCATGACAGACATGGTTATACCACCAAGGATCGTACCTACACCGGGAATAAATTTAACAGCTCTAGCTGCCAAACGAGATGCCCCTGAACTGGTTAAGGCCGAAATAATTGCTTTTCCTTGTGAATCTTTAAAATCCTGATCATAGATTTTACTCAATTGTCTGATCATATCCAATTGAATTGCAGAAACTGCTAAAAAATCAACAATTGGCACCCAAATCATCCCTGCACCCATTGACCAGATAGTGTGGTTTCGGATAACATCATCTGCTTGATTAGATTTACTTTTTTCGTTCATTTTTTATTTCAAAGTTAATACCTGTCCAATTTATAGAATCCTGATTTTAGATGAACTTGTTAAATTATTCGATCATTATCCTTAATCCTTTACTGTGTGCTGCAAATTCAGGTGCATACATGCATTGTAAGGTTGTCACCCCATCTGAAAAGTTCCCTTTATGAACTGCTCTCATTTCATATTCAATTACGTGAGTTCCTTTTGGCAAAGTGCTAAAAAAACAATCGGTGGCAAGATCCCTTGGTGATCGGTAATAGGAAACCCCATTTTCCCAAATGTAAGATGAAAGTTGAATAGTAGGCTCCAAACCAACAGATCGCATTATCTTCAGATGAACATAATCCATAGGACGATCAGTTTTGAGAATAATTCTTGCAGTTACTACATCACCAAGTTTTATTGGTGTTCTTTCAGTGATAGGTATTAGTTCATCTTTTTTATTGTTATTCTTTTTAATATACAATTGCTTATTAAGCTCGAGGACTCCATTTTTAGAAGCTTTAGTTTTGTCCAGATCTTCAAGGTATTGATAATAAACGGCTCCCCAGGCAATATTGGGATTTGGATTATTTACCATGATTTTACCCATTTCCTTTGTTATTTTATCGACAGGAATTGACTTTTTAAAATATTGCGTCCCTGCAGCAGTTTGACCAATATCAAGAGTTTTACCTGCCAACTCAATTTCAACTGTACGGGATGACTCTACCCATGAATTCCCAAAAGCCAATAAAGAATAGATAGCCTCGGTCGTTGATTTTGTTGTCCCCCAGTTTTGTGTTTGCTTGTTTTTCAAAAGCCAGACTTTCATCTGATCAACAAATATTGGATCCTTTATTATTTCTGAAAATACTTCAATCATGAGTGACTGAGTTTCCACAGGTTGTTCATACCAAGAGAAGCTCCAGTTATTTTTCCAATAAATACCTAATTCCGGATGTGATATCGAACGTTGCTTCAGAGATTTCACAATTAATAAGGACGTGTTCTTGTCCCCCATTTTGTGCAATATTAAGGCTGCCAAACCTTGATCATATAGACTTCTTGCTTTCCAATGATTTTCCAATTGCAACTTATAGTAATTGTGCACAACTTTTAACTGGTCATTCGAAGGCCAATCAGAAAAATAGGACTTGCAATAATAATAATGCAGCTGAACATGTGAAAGATTGTTGTCCTCCCACTTAGCATATCCATTCTTAACTTGTTGGGCAAGTTGATCATAATCTTTAAGAATTTCTTCATTGAGATATTGCTGAGCCTTATTCACGATGGTCAACAATTCTTTACTATTGGAATTCAAAACATTCATTCGCCTCAAATGTGCAATCTGACTAATGATGTGTTGAGTCATGTATCTATCAGGATAACCTCCGGGAAACCATGAAAAGCTTCCATTTGAAGCTTGTCGAGTTTGCAACTTTCGAACTGATTGATCAAGATTGTGGCTTAGGTTGTTAAGATCCATAAGCAAACTAATCCTGTCCAACTGTTCTTGCTCATTCTTAGCATCCATTACCCAAGGGGTCTCTTCCAACACAGCAGATTTTAGTTCCTGATTCAACAATAATGGAGATCTATTTACTCCCTGAATCCTTATTTGGTTAAGAACATCTTTAACTCTAGGATACTTACTTAGAATATGCTGGCCAAGAGAATTTGCAAATATGCGACTCATTAATTGTTCGCTGCATTCATGAGGATATTCCATGATGTATGGCATCGATTGAATTGCATACCAAACCGGATGGGAACTAAATTCAATGACATAGTTAACTGGCACTGCCGTCGAGGTAAAAGCCTCTGTAAAGGCTTCAAAATTAAAAGTCTTCTTTTCATTTCCTTTTATAGGCAACGCCATTGATTCCGTAATCAATTTTCGGTTAGTGATGACCGGAATAATCATTTCCTCTCCATCTGTATGTTTGGGAGTAATTGCTGTAAACTGTACCAGTAACATCCTGGTTTCATCTTTAGGAATGGCTAGTTTCCAAAAAACGGATTGACTTTTCCCAACATCAAGTTTAGCAATTTGGACGGATTCCCTAAGTTTCAATATTTTGCTCAAATCTTGTTTAGTCAATGCATCCAATATTTTTAAAGAAACTTCAACATTTTGATACTCATCTGACAAATTAGAAACTAATGCAGAAACCTCCATTTCATCCCCCTGTCTAAAATATCTAGGATAAAATGGCTTTATTTGTATAGGCTTTTGTGTAATGACTTCATAAGTTTGTAGACCACAACTCAAGTCTTTTGATTGGGCAAGGATTTGCAATTTCCAACGTGTAAGTGCTTCATTCATTTTAAAGGAAAATTTAACTTTCCCTTGCTGATCAGTATTGAGTTGAGGAAAAAAGAAGACAGTTTCATTAAGATTTTTTCTCATTTGAAATTCCTTAGGTTTTTCAACCTCCTTTAAAGATTCTAACGCATCCCCAGCTTCCTCCTTCTGTTTTTCAAACCTAACAGATTTCCCAGGAGAACGGACACCATCATTCCCTGCACCTGCATCTCTGGATTGCATAGGTGTTGCCATTACCACCCAAGGGTTATATGAATTTGTGATATCAAAAGTATTGAGACTTGTGTAATCTTTAAATGCCGGAAGCCCATCTAAACCCAACCAATCAAGATAAGAAATGGAATGCAATGACATCATGTTAAAACCAACCGAATTTATGCCAAGTCTCGAATTATAGGATGGCCAAAAATCAGCTTCCCATTTAAATGGAATTATTGCATCTAAAGAAGCATCATACATGGAAGCCAATACTTCAACTGTTTGGGGTTTCCCATCCGCATTCAAGACTTCCAATTCCCAATCTTCCATTGAGCCTGGCAGGATTTTACTTCGAAAACTGTTGGTACGGATATCCAACTTCTTGGACTTCCATGGAATATTTACTTCTTTATGAATTTCAAAAATATTATTTTGCAATACACAAATGGTGCTTAAATATATTGATCCTCCATCATTGACGATCGGATTATACCTTAGTTTGATCGATGAACTTGTTTTAAACCAATTGCTTTGTGTCCCACTACGGGATTCATAAACACCATAAAACCAGCTATCCTTTGCTGCCGAAATTGCTATAAAATCAGCCGGTTGTCCTGGAATAACTTGATCAGAAAGTGGAAGTAATTCCGGCTTTGGGTAAATCAAACTTCCCCCTTCATTTATCAGAATAGAATAATCTTCATACGTTTGTATCCTCCCTGATTTGTCTTTGGCCTGAACAACCAACTTAATGGCTCTTGTTGATGCTGGAATTTTGGCCAATGCCAAAATTGATTCAGATGTTTCAGGTGTATTTATTTCATACAAAAGTTTGCCGATTGGCCATGAGGATAATTCATCTTCTCGATCATATACATCATAGGGAAAATTTCTTTTGTATTCTTTTAGTGAATATTTGTTGAGATCTGGTTTACTCCACAATCTTCTTCTTAAAAATGTTTTTGGCACTTCAATTTCAAAAACCTTGCATTGCATTTCTACGTTGAGGGAGGTGCCATTCAAATTTTTCGAAAACACACGAACTCTTTCTACTGAATCCTGCATCATGAATGCTTTGAGATTGGAGGACAAAAATATCTTTTGATGGCTAAGCTGTAAATTACCATTGGTAGTTTGCGTTTCTCCTGTTGAACTGAGAGCTTCAACTATTAATTTAAACTGATTAATAGAGGACTGCTCTACGCTACCAGGTGAGGCTTTACTAAAAAATACAAATTCAAAATTCCCATCTTCATCAGTGGTAGACTTTCCATAATCCAACTGGTCCTCTTGAGAGGGAAAAATTTGTTTAAAATTCCAACATGGATAAAATGGAGCATAAGTACTTCTCAAAACTTTATAACTTATCGTGCAACCTGCAAGAGGCTCGCCACTAAAACTTTGAACAGATCCTTTTACTCTTACAGAATCATTTAAACTGATTCCATCTTCAGGAACTTTTAATTTAACTTCAAAAGAAGGACGTTTGTATTCTTCTACTTTGAAATAAAAACGTCCCATCCCTTCAATTCCCAATGAAAAATCTCCGTTCAACCCAGATGCAGGAAGCACAAAACTACCATGCGCTGTGCCATAAGCATTACCACTTACTTTGAGTTCACTGATGTTTTGATGATTAGCATTGTAAAGGATTACAGTGGATTTTTGGTTTGGAAGAATTTTTGGCAGGCTGTTTTTATCCAACTGCAAATTCAATATTTTAAAGTATACTGTCTGTCCAGGTCGATAAATTTTACGGTCCGTATAGTATTGAACTGTTTTAGTGTCACCAGCAGACTCGGAATAATAGCTATACAACCATTGGTCCGAATACAAATTTTCTTTTTTATATTCAATTTTAAACCTAAAACCATTCTTTGGTTTCACCATACCCTTCCCATCCTTGTCGGTAAGAAATTGATCTTGAATTTTAAATTCAGGTTGACTGCGATTGTATTTATTGGTAGGCTCGTAAGTTTTTACAATGGCGCCTTTAATAGGATGACCTTTTTCTCTATCCATCACCAAAATTTGCTGACCACCTCCAATACCGTTTAGCGTAATGGCAGCAATTCCGGAGACTTGAAAATATCCAAATTTCACTAAAGAATTTTTATCTAGTTTACTATCAACGGAGGCTAGAATTGCATAAGCCCCCGATTCCAGTTCATCTACTTTAAGTTCAATTTGATGGTAATTAAAATCATGACTTGGCTGCCATTGATCTTTCCACTGACGAATGGGTTTTTGTTTTAGAAAATAAGTAATTAACTGATCTTGCTCCACACCCGGATTCAGATCTACATTAGTAGGGGTTAATTTATAAATTTTGAAATTTAATTCATTCAAATTCCTGTGTTGAACCAACATTCGGAATGGTTTTCCAGGTAGATTCACTTCTTCTAAATTAATATTGAAATCCAATTTTCGGATTAGTGATTGATACGCTGATATTTTATTCTTTAAGGTGGTATCGCTTGTAGACAGCATACTTTTGCAAATCGAATCCACTTTAATTAGGTATTTTGTTTTTGGCGTGGGTATTTGAGATTCTTGTGTCACTGCATTCGAATAGTAATATTCAATTAAATCCAACCTAACTAAATCTTTTTGGGAGGAAGACCTTAAGGTTGATTCAAATTCTCCCAATGCATTTAGATACATGATTTGAAACTCTTCAGAACCTGCATTTAAATGATAAGCATATTTCAATCTGGCAAGATTGGCATCAATAACCGCCTCCAATTGCATATTCTGGCGATGAAATGCGATCACTTTCTGAAATAGAGACCAGACGGAGCCGGGTTCAAAATCAAGTTGTAAATATTGTTCTACAGGAGCAAATTGATTCGCAGGCTTGATTTCTTGCCCAAAAGTTACCAGACTGCTTTGCACATTAGCAAAATGAGCTATGGCTCGATGTGCCAATACATCAAACAGCACCGGTCTGTAGAGTTGATCATTTTTCAAATCCAAAATACTTTTATAATCCTCCGTCCCTGCTTTTTTTAATTCATCAGCCTGTATAGAGGATAGGTAGAATTTATTTGAACTTTTAATCAAATTTACATTCGACCAACTGTCCAAATCTGCTGTATCTTGTTCAATTCCCTGTACATCAGTTTTCCCGCCGCGACCGTAATAAGAATTTTGTGACAGATTGAAATACAATTCGCCAAGCACTGATTTCAAAAGTGACAAAGATGGTTCCTTAAGAGTCTTTGACTTTTCTTCCAACCTCTTAATAATTCCTTTTTGTCCTAACTCATCTTTCTGTACTGCCAGAGTTTCAATCTTAAGCAGACATTTATACAATTGCGGATGATTTTCATCTGCTTTTGCAAGAAGATAAATTTTTTCAATCTGAACCATGGCATCTTCCACCAGACCTTGAGATATCAACTGATCAGCAATCAGCCATTCAGCAATATATTCAGGAAATTTTTTACCATCCATGGAATGTTCATTTTTAGGAAAAACTACTGAAAGCAGAAAAGTAGCCAATAAAGAAATCGTTAGCAGAATTTTCATGAAATAATTTTTAAATAGAACGATCAAATGATTCATTCATTCGATAGAAACCTTTTTTAACAAATCTTTTAATATCGATCTCCGAGGGAAGTTCAACACCTTCAGAAAATAAAGATAACAAATGGTTAGTACAAAAGGGTGCAAGCGTGACTCCTTTAGTTCCAAGTCCATTGATAACATATAGATTTTGTAATTGTGGATGTCTTCCAACAGCTGGTCTGCGATCTCTACTGGATGCTCTGATGCCATAGTTATGCTCCTGAACATGATAGGCTGATTTAATGGTTTGGTCCAAGAAGGCTTCCTGCTTTGAACGTTCTTCTTTTGTAGTGCTTTCTGTTATATTTTTTAATTCATAATTTGCTCCAACCCAAAAATTTTGGTGCCCCATCGGAATCACTGTATAGTCAGATTGCAAAACCTCCGCAGGCATTTCAACCGGAATGGTGACCTTCAAAAACTCCCCTTTCAGTCCGTGGATCGGGAGCCAGTTGAAAAAAGGGTTCTCCACAATCTTATACCCCTCACAAAAAACTATTTTTTTAAATTCGTAACAATCTGAATAACTCCAAGAATCACCTGATAATTTCAAGCCGGAATAATCAAATTGGGCTTCCAACCATTCACATCTATTCTTCAGATCAATTTTAAGAGATCTTACCACTTTAGGAATATCGATTCTATAAGCGTTGCGAATCTTCCCTAAACTCAAGGGTAATTGTAATTGATCACTAAAGTACTCAGGAGATGGTTCCAAACAAATAAAAGAAGAATATAGTGGATCCTCGGTCCTGGCCAACCAGTTATTTTCAGCTTCAATTTCTTTAAGGAATACTAAAATCTCCAATGGATGTACAATTTTTTGGTCGTACTTGATTTCAAGATCCTTGTAGTACACCATAGCATTCTCTAGCAATTCATCAAATCTCCACGTCTTGACAAAACGCAAACCCGTCACCGGATTAATCAAACCCGAACTTACCTTACTGGCTTCACCAGGAGCAACCTGGTCAAAAACTATAACTGAATAACCAGCTTTGGTTAACCGATCCCCCAAGATACAACCTGCTAGACCTGCCCCCACAATGGCTACATCATAATCTTTTAAGTAAATATTACTTCTTTTCACGGATTGATTTTGGAAGACTTTGATAAACCAGTTCGTAGGAATGATCGATCAATGACTTCAGCATTCGATCAGTTAATTTCCCCTCAAAAGAAACGGTATTCCAGTGTTTTTTATTCATGTGATATCCGGGTTGTACCTCTTCATAGTTTTGCCTCAGTTCTATTGCATATTCTGGATCACATTTAAGATTGATCATTAACTCAGGAGAATCCAATCCGGTTAAGGCAAAAATCTTTTGATGTACCCGCACCACTAGTGTATCAGGTCCAAATGGAAGATCTGTTGTGACATTGGGCTTAGTCTCACAATATCGGATAAAAGTCTCCAGATTCATCAGTATCGGAATATTTGAGTAAAGATCCACCCTTATTTGCTAATTTTGCAAGGATGCGACAATTATTTACATGTTGTAATTGGGTTCTATTTTGTGTCTCGGCCTGCTCCGGCCAGTGGAACAACCAATCACTATTTCCGACAGATTCAGGATTTACTTTGATTGGTAAACTTATAGAGTCCTACAAGCCTAATCAAGTACTTGACTACGCAAACGCTCGCGTTCAAATGTATCAGAAAATCTATAATATAAAAGATACTGTATACTGTGTTTATAGCCGACATGCTTTATACTTAGATCCAAATGATTTTGATCCAATAGGTTATCTAGCAAAAGGTGGCAGCAATAATGGGATTAATTGTGAACATACTTTCCCGCAAAGTAAAGGCGCTGAAACAGGTAATGCCCGATCCGATATGCATCACTTATTTCCTTCACGAGCAGCGGTAAATGAATCAAGATCCAATTATCCATTTGGAGAAATTGATGACCGACTGACTCAAAACTGGTTTTATAAATCTGGGTCAATGAGCATAAAACCAGCTAAGGACATTGATGAATACAGCGAAGGCTACCGTGATAAATTTGAACCTAGAGAAGATCACAAAGGGAATGTAGCAAGGGCGGTTTTTTACTTCATCACCATGTATGATTTACAGTCTGATCGATCCTTTTTTGAAGGCATGAAAAAAGACCTTTGTGACTGGCACCTTAAAGATCCCGTAGATTCATTGGAATGGACACGCACCTTCCAAATCGCACAATACCAGAATAAAAAAGCCAATCCTTTTGTATTGGATTGCAGCCTTGCCCGAAGAACCTATTGCCCTACATCTAACCCTTGTTTAAATATCAACGAAACTAAAGATCCTAATTTCGCCAGTTCATTTAATCTTAACAATCCTATATATGATCAATTAACCATAAATTGGAATCATCTTCTTTATGGTGATTTGGAGCTTAGCCTGTACAACATTGACGGTCGTTTAACACATTTTATCAAGTCAATCCACACCTCATTGGGAAATATTTCAATTGATTTGACTGCCCTACCTACAGGTGTTTATTTCCTTTTAATAAGAAATAATAAATCTGGTTCGACATATCGGGATTTAATTACAAAGATCTAGTTGTCAACGATTTAATTTTGTGTTAACATTCTTTAAGCACAATCCTGGGTTCAGTTTCCAAAAATTTTAGAAATTTGCAGGCCTTAAGCTTATAATGAGCAATGCAGGTCCCGTAGTTCAATGGATAGAATAGAAGTTTCCTAAACTTTTGATACAGGTTCGATTCCTGTCGGGACTACAAAGGACATTTTAAATAATTAATAATCAAATATTTACGAAGCATTTATCTTATTTGTCTCCCGATTTGTTATTACAAACAATAAAAAATAACAATGACTAAAAATTTAAAAGGACAAATATTTGAGCAGCATGGTTAAATATTCGGCTGTTTATATAAGGTTACTTATCGTATCTCCTCTCACAATACAATAATAATAATTGCCGCTTGATGATTTGATGTCATGAGCATTAGGGAATATTTTGTCTACTAATAATTAACTTTATTAATAATAACATCAATTCGTCTTTCATAAAGATAGATTATAAAAGCATCATCGATTGGAAGCAAATTGGTCATTTTCCGGTATATGTGTAAGAAAAACTATTGGATTCTTGGTTTGCATCAAACTAGACACTATAGTTTTGATGAGGCAGTAAAGTATGCTAGCAACTTTGATTTAATTGAGTTATTTGGTAATTTTGCTAACTGTTCATAGACATTTTCTGGTGCATTTAAATATTTTGTCTCCTACTTAAAAAAAACTGGTTATCAATATTAAATATTTGTTAACTTTATCTTGTCTACAAACTTTGTGTTTAAATACAGACTATAATTTAATACACATTAATGAAAAACCTAATTTTATCAATTAATCCATTTGACAATTTAAAAATTAAAATATTTGCATGCTATTTAATAATTACCATTTTACACCCAAATATAACCATCAGTCAAGCAAACTCTGAAACATATTGTGGTTTTGAGAAGGTATATCGCAAATGGTCCAACTCAGACACCAAAACAGAGGAAATAATACTTCAAAATGAAAGAAAATACCTTAATTACATAGAAAACCTTTCAATTAAAGAGCGCAGACTTGATTACCAGATCCCTTTAGTTGTTCACATTATTGCTCCTCCCGGATCACCAGTTGGAACCGGGAGCAATCTAACTGACTTTGAAATTTTAAAAGGTTTACAACTGCTTAATGATGCATTGGCTAATAAAAATCATTTCTATTCAGCGGAAGGGATAGATACAAAAATTAGTCTCTGTTTAGCCAGAAGAGATTCCAACCAAAAGCCTATATCCGGCATTTTCAGAATTGAATCTGATTTAGTCAATTCATTTGACTGTAATCATCCATCGACAGATATAAATTCAGACCAGGATCTTAAGGCACTTTCATTTCTTGACTGCGATCAATACTTAAATATTTGGCTAGTCACTGATTTGTTCGAAAATGGACTCGGATGCAGCCTAGCAGGATATGCTTATTTTCCTGGAGCCTTTTGTGGATTAGATGGAATTGTTGTAGAATCAAGATACTGGAATACAGAATCTGGGGTTCGGATAACCGCACATGAAATTGGTCATTATCTTGGCTTGCACCATACGTTCTTTGGAGGATGCAAAAATATCAATTGTTTTACTGATGGCGATTATGTTTGTGACACACCCCCTGATAACAGCGCACCATTTTCAAGTTGCAATATAAATTCATGTAATACAGAGGTGCCGGATGTCGTAGACAATAATGACAATTACATGGATTATTCAAATTGTTTTCCGTTTAAATTCTCAGTGGGCCAACTGAGTAGAATGATTTTTCATTTGGAAGAAACAAGACCAAAGTTGTTCAAAAACATCAATTGTCAGGGCGTAATTCCACTTGACGCCAACATAATTGCATTAATGGTTCCAGATTCTGTATGTGGTATACAAGTATGTCCAAAGTTTACAGTTCTAAACGTTGGAACGGATTATATTCAAACATTAAAGGTCGAATTTGTATTAAATGGCAATAGCCAATTTGTTGATTATAACTTAAATTTACCACCCAATGAGTTGATTGAATTAAATATTCCATGTGAAAATATAATATTATCCACAGCTGATATCAAAATAGAAATTAGCAAAATAAATAATGAAATTCCAAACTTTACTAATCTCAAATCAATAACAAAAGAGATTAAACTTTATACAATTCCAGAAATTAATATCATATCAATTGATAGTTGTACTTGTGGTAAAAATGGTATTGTAACTTTCGGCAATAAATTATCTGAACAAAATATCAAAGGAAGATTGGAGGGCCAATTCCAATGGCAATCTTCGTTAATTTTTTCAAATTTAAAAACTGGGCTCACAAAATTTGAATTTATCAATCAGTTTGGTTGTATTTCAAGCTTAACTATAAATGTTCCAGATAAATGTCCACCTTGTATTTCCGGAATAATAAATAAATATAGTCCTGTCTTTGACATTTGTAACAAGAACGTTGTTTCTGTTGAAGACCCGAAACTCTTTGATATTGGAAACAAAGTTCTAATCATTCAAATGCAAGGAGCTCAAATAGATGAGACAAATACAATTGACTTTGGTAACATACAGAATATTAGAAATTCGGGTAACTACGAAATCAATGAGATCGGTAACATCAATGGAAATAAAATTGGATTAAAATATGAGTTGGACTTTAATTACGACATAACAGGAACGGTTCAACTTATTTATATTCCAGTTTTTGATTCGGTTTCAGTTTGCAATCTAAGTTGCTTGCCCTTTGATGGAAGAAAAGGAGGGGTATTGATTTTCTTGGCAAACCATACACAAGTTGAGGGTAATATCGATGTTAGTGGCCTTGGATTTAGAGGTGGTCAAGTTGAGCATGCTCCAGACATTGTTCAAAATTTTAGATCGTTTTTCTCATCAAATAGTTTGGATGGGGGGAAAAAAGGAGAAGGAATTGCCAATTACATACTTGGGAAGCAATATGGTAGAGGAAAACAAGGCAATGCTGGTGGAGGTGGTAATAATCACAATACAGGTGGTGGTGGTGGCGCTTTAGGAGGTGATGGAGGTCAGGGAGGTTACTTTGATTTTTATCCTATCGCTCAAGCTTCACATGGTCTTGGAGGTTTAAAAATTGATTATCCATGTAGTTTTGGGAAACTGTTTATGGGAGCCGGAGGAGGTGCAGGACATAGCAATTTGCAATGCAGTGCTGGGTCTTCTGGTGGAAATGGTGGTGGAATTGTGATAATTAAAACTAACTCCTTAAATTTCCAGGCAAGTAATTTGAATTTAAATTCCAATGGCTCATCTAGTTTAGACTCTGATGTAACAAAGGGCAATAATAGAGACAAAGGCTGTGATGCAACAGGTGGTGGCGGCGCTGGTGGTACAATTTTGATTGATGCTACTAATGTAACAGGTTTTATTTTTAACACAAATACTAATGGAGGAAAAGCGGGTGATGTTTATTGGGTAACAACAGGTGTAAATGGTCATGGTATAGGCCAAGGTGGAGGTGGTTCAGGAGGATATATTTATTATGCCAATAATCCAATATCAACTTCCAACCCAAGTATGATGGGCGGTAATCATGGTTGGTTTTACGGATCAACACAAACTCCTATTAATTATGGGGCAACAAACGGTCAAAATGGAGCATATAAGACTCATTGTGAAATTTCATTTTCTTCAAAATTACCCACACCAATCAGTTTAAAATTAATCGCAGGTAATACTTTTTGTGATTCAAATTTAATACCTTACAAAATAGAAATTTCAGGTGGTGTCAAAAATTACAGCATTGAAATAAATTCAATACCAATTAAAATATCAGATTCCATTTATTTAACCAATAATTCCACAAACCTAATTAGAATAACTGATTTTTGTGGTTCAATATTAGACACCCTCATTATTGCTACAAATTTCTCTCCGTTATCTGATTCATTAATTTTTCTTCAGCATCCAGGATGCAATAATGTAGGGAGCATAATAATAAATGGGATAGGAGGATTACCTGATTACATCTACCGAATAAATAGCGGTAATTGGCAGAATGATGGCCATTTTAATAACTTAAGTAGCGGAACATACGAAATTGCTATAAGAGATAATCGTGGATGTGAAATCACTAAAACATATGACCTCGTATTTAAAAATATTCCTTTAATAGCAAAAATCGACAGCTATGACTTAGAATTAAGTTGTCTTGACAGTTTTTCATTCATTTCAATTTCAGTCAATCTAAACTCTTCAATCAATAATTATACTTTAAATGATAGTTTAAGACAAAACCATGGAAGATTTGACAATATAAAGGTTGGTAAAAATACTATTAAAATTACTAGTCCATTGTCGTGTGACTCAATTTTATTCGAGGTTTTAGTAGTATCTAAAAATCTTGATATCACTACATTTGATAGCACAACTTTTTGCCTCGGGGACACATTGATCTTTAATGGCCAATTAATTACCAATGCAACTATAATTAGAGATACATTTAAAAATTTACAACATTGTGATTCTATTGTAGTATTTAAAGTGCAAACAATAAATCCGAGCGTCTCAAGTTTGAACCAAAAAATATGCAAAGGTGATACCATTGAAATAAATGCAATCCAATATTTTAAAGAAGGATCTTATACCACAATGGAAACTAATCACATGGGATGCGATTCTATATTAACTATTTCGATTGCCTACTTAAGACAGGATACAATTCTACAATCAAGTAGAATTTGCTTTGGCGACACATTGTTTATCAACGGAAAGGAATACTTTTCATCCGGAGTTTACCAAATCAAGTCTAAGAATATTTTAGGATGTGACAGTTTGACCATACTTAATTTATCAGTAGGAAATTTTATACTAAACGATGTAAATCACAGTATATGTAAAGGCGATTCTGTATTAATCTCCAATAATTTTTATTACAATGAAGGAATAGTAAATGATACTATCATTCGAAAAAATCAGTGTGATTCTATAGTTACTCATCACATCAATTTTAACCCACTTCCAATTCTAAATAAAGCATTTTCTATTTGCAAGGGAGATTCAGTCAAAATAGGAAATAAATTTTACAATAATGCAGGCCTATATAAAGACACATTGAATCAAGCAGGCTCATGTGACAGTGTGTACATTAGTAATATATCGATATTGTCAAATTCTTTAGATTCAATTAATTCTCAAATTTGCGACGGTGAAAGTATTAATTTCAATGGAATTAGTTATACACAACAAGGGTTCTATTTTCAAAATTTTCTAAACCAATATGGATGTGATAGCTCCATTGTATTTTATTTAAAAGTAAACAATACATCTTCAGGATTTTTAGATACTACTCTATGTGAAGATGAGTATATTAAAATTGGAAATAATACAATAAAAATGCCCGGTGATTTTCAATCAACTTTTAAAAATCATGCAGGATGTGATAGTTTACTTTCTGTATCAATCAAATATAAAATTTGCCACAAAATAATTGCTCCCAATGTTTTCTCACCCAATGGCGATGCTATTAATGACAAATTTGAAATCTTTTATGAGGGTATTCGCACGATCAAAACTGAAATTTACACACGTTGGGGCGAACTAATATTTTGCACCAACGAAGCTAATAATTTCTGGGATGGAAAGTTTAATGGTATTCCTTGCAATTCTGGCACCTATGTCTATTTCTTTTCCGGCATTTTCACCAATGGAAAGCCATTTAAAATTTCAGGAGACCTGACTTTAATAAGATAGTTTATCCCAAATAACTATTAATTTTTAACTAAGTCAATTATTGATTTCTATTTTGATTTATTTCCTATCATTTCTTAAATTTGATTTCAATTAGTGTTTAAATGTATACCTGATGACTAGATTATTTCTGCTTTTAAATTTGATTTGTTTTAGCTTGAACAGCCAGGTGGTAAAATTAGACTCTTCAAATCTACCTATTTGCATTATAGATACTCGTGGAAAAACCATCGCAAATGAGCCAAAGATTCTGGCCCATATGAAGATCATTTTCAACGGTCCAGGTAAAATGAATTTTGTCAAAGACAAAAAGTACAATTACAATAATTTTATCGCAATTGAAGTCCGTGGCAACAGTTCTCAATCATATCCTCAAAAACAATATGGCATAGAACTCCGTGACAGTATTAGCGGAGATGACCTTGACACTTCGCTGATTGATATGCCTCAAGAAGAAGACTGGGTTTTATATGCACCTTACAACGACATCAGTATGATGCGAAATGTCCTCACTTATCACCTTTGGAATGAAATGGGTCATTGGGGTCCACGAACGAGATTTTGCGAACTAATCTTAAACAACGAATATGTCGGGATATACATATTAACTGAATCTATTAAACGTGATCAAAACAGGGTGGATGTCGCAAAGCTAAACCCAGAAGATATCTCTGGGCAAGAACTGACCGGAGGATACATTATGAAAATTGACAAGAGAAACAGTCCAACGGATCTCAGTTTTGTTTCCAAAATAAAATCTACTACCAATCAAGACATTACCTGGCTTTACCATTACCCGGACGCCAAAGACATTAAACCTGCACAACAGAATTATATCCGTAATTACATTGATACCGTGGAGCGATTAATAGCTTCACCTGGTTTTGCGGATCCTAAAAATGGTTATAAAAAATATTTGAGCTTAAATTCTTTCATCGATTATTTTTTGATCACTGAACTCTCCCGCAACATTGATGCATATAAGGCCAGCAGTTATTTTTATAAAGAAAAGCAAGAGGCTGATGGCAGCCAAGGCATGTTAAAGGCGGGACCAGTCTGGGATTATAATTTTGCATTTGGGAATGCTAGCTTTTGTTCAGGAGCACAAACTAATGGATGGATGTATGATGGTTGTATGCCTGCAACCTTGCCAACACCAATAATTTGGAGAAGGCTGTTGAGTGACAGTAATTATCTAAATCAAGTAAAGTGTCGTTATCTCGAATTAAGAAAAACAATCTGGGATACCAATTACTTATTCAAGTTTATTGATCACTATGCTTTTGACACTTTAGATGCAGCGCAAAAAAGACATTTTGCCAAGTGGAAAATTCTTGGAACAAATCCGGGAGGATTCAATGCTTATATTGCTGCTTCCTATCCTGATGAAATCAAACGATTGAAAACCTGGATTAAAAGTCGTCTAATGTGGATGGATGCAAATTTAGGTGGTCGCTGCATTCCTGACCCTACCATTGCAAAAATTGAAGTTCCTCTGGATCCAGAGTGTTTTAATGGTCAAAGGCCTAAAGTTCAAAAAACTCAGCCCTTCAACACAACTCCTTTTAATTATCAGGGTTTAGAAAAAATTAGTTTTATACCTCCTGATATAATTCGATGGGTGTTAGTAGAATTAAGGGATGTGGCTGATTCTTCTAAAATTATCGACAGACGAGCTGCTCTTTTGCGTTCAGACAGTGTTTTGGTGGATACTAACTTTACAGTCGGAGTGTTCTTTCCAAAAGCAATTTCCAATCTAACCTACTATTTGGTTGTTCGTTACGATGAATTTAGTTTGCTCATGAGTAAGGAATTTGTTAAACTACCTAACAATAATGATTATAATCTCAACAGAAATCACAAAGTTTTAAATATATCAAAAAACAGCTCGATCCTCTATAACTCCAAATGGATTGGAGTTGACACCTTTTACATTTGTCAAGGTCAGTCCATTATATTGAATGATTCAAATTTAATAAATGCTGGGTACTCTTTTGGAACTAATAATATTACCATCTCTTGGGATAAAACTAAAATCCTTACAACGCATAAATTTGAAATACTTTTTGACACAAACGGCCTTTTCCCTATTGAGGTATATATTAATTGCAACGAACATTTTGTAATTAGAAGTTTATTCTATGTAAATGTATGGCCAAATCCAAAAGCTTTAATTTTAGGTCCAGATGCTCTTTGTCCAGGTGACAGCACAGTGCTTAGCACGGGAAAATTTGCTTCTTACAAATGGAGTACCGGAGACCAAACTCAGTTTACAAAAATTTATCAACCAGGAAAATATGCCTTGACCGTAAGCGATGACCAAGGATGCATTTCAATACTCGAAAAGGAAATTTCAATATATCCAGAAATCAAAGGAAAGATTGTCTCAAAACCTAGTGACCTTCCTGGCTTTTGCAAACTGGTTTTTATAAGTGATGATCCAAATTCTAAGTATTCATATTTATGGAATAATGGAAATGTGACAGATTCAATTGAAACCAATGAAAAACTGGTCACATTGTTGGTAAGCGACAGCAATCAATGTACGAGTTCATTTATTTATAAGTGTGACCCACTAAGCACAACAGCTGGTTCTTATGTTGGCATTCAAATAATTCCAAATCCAAGCAATGGAGCTTTCACAGTTTTGGTTGAGGAGGTTTTCAGGAACAGCCAGTTAAGATTATTAGACCTTAAAGGAAAAATTGTGTTTAGTAAATATATTCCAATATCCGCTCATTATATAAACGTGAATACAAATGAACTTCCTTTGGGTTTGTATATACTTAGAATATGTAAAGACAATTTACAGATCAACAAGAAGGTATTGATCCTGGAGTAATAACTTATATTCAATTTTAGACGACATTCATCAATTCTGTTTTTAATCGGAATATTGTTATTGGCATCATTGATTTAGTTCTTTTTCCAACAATTATTTTATCCTTCATTTTTATAAACACAGAACAACTATTAAAGCAATTAAACAAAACACATTAAATTATTTCATAATATGTTTTAATTCCATTTAATGCTATCTATTTGAACATTTTTAATATATTAGTCAATATATTTATGTATTTGCCAAATAATATATTGACTATTATTATATTACTTATTTTTTGCATAAGTATGATTTTTTAAAATAGTCACGATAAAAATACACATTGGCATACTTTATGTGCTAATCTGTGTATGGGTATCAACATTCAAGAAATCAATAGAAAACATCTCCTGAGCGCAGATGTGGTATATAGAGTAAACTATGGTCTTTGCAGTCGTTTGGTAAATTTTAAGAACGGCATTATTTATCTGGAGGTCATGTTTACAAGAAAGTGGAAAAAATCCTATGATGAGACAACCGAAGAACTTGCCCATTGCTGGCGAAATTCCAACAAGGAGCTGGCAAAGGCTTTAGGCTGTAAAGTTTACATCGTAGATGCAAGGGAATATCCTTATAAAAAAGAGCTTTATCTTCATTCTGGAGTAGCAAGCTATGATGCAAAAAAAGGAATTCTCTTTGGAGACAATATACTAAATTAATCCAACTAAACTACAATACTAAATGTATAATCAGGATTAAACCCAATAGATTAAATGTATATTAGGTGCAGCATAGAGTCTCTATATAGTTTTATTAAAAAACACACCCACATACTTGCCATTCTTAGTTGCACTTTGTTGACTTATGCTATTAGGATTTTTATCTTTGATGGTACTGGTGATGATGGCGACAGCCTTACTCATTTTCTGATTGCAAAAAATGCAAGCACCCACACAGAATTATTTTTCGATCATTGGGGCAAGCCTGTTTATACTTTTTTAGCATTTCCATTTGCTCATTTTGGTTTTAAAGGAATACAGTGTTTCAACCTGTTGAATCTAGTCTTTTCTCAATCTTTACTGTATTTAATTGCAAAAAATTTAAGATTCAAATTTAATTGGTTGCCTTCTCTTTTCCTTGGCTTTTGTTTGATGAGCTTTAAAATCGTTCCATCCGGACTTACGGAACCTCTATTTGCAAATTTTCTGACTTTTGCTATCCTTGCTTACCTTTCAGGATGGTCAATTATCGCAACAATTTTTATTTCTTTCATGCCATTTATTCGTTCTGAAGGTTTGATAATTTTAATATTAGCATTAAGTTATCTACTCATAATCAAAAGGTGGCATGTTATTCCTTTTTTAACAATTGGCCATTTAGTCCTTGGATTATTAGGGATGAAATATTTTGATGGTGACTTCTTATGGACTTTACACAATGTGCCTTACCCAGTTAATGAGGGTTTTTATGGAAGTGGGGATGCTTTACATTTTATCTCTTTGACTCCAAATATGATTGGACCGACAATTACTGTTTTATTTATAGTTGGTTTATTATTAGTCATGATTGGTCATAATATAATATTGCAAAAATTGTCGAGTTTAAAATTTTGGATTTTAATCATCCTGGTAATCGGGTCAATCATTGGTTTTTATTTTTTTCATTCCATTGCCTGGGCAACAGGAAGATTTAACTCTTTAGGTTTGACAAGAGTTATGTTTGGTATTCTACCCATGATAAGTATTATTGCAGTGATCCCATTTGAATTTTTGGAAGAGGTTCAATTTAAATTGAATTTCAAGTCAACTCTGATATATAGCTTAATAAGTTTGCACTTATTTATGCTGTATAGCGGAGAATATTCATTAAAATGGAATGATTACCATCTTAAAACATCCCAAAACATCCTTGTAGAAACCGTTAAAAAATTGAAAAAATTTGAGCCGGATTATTCTCAAAGATTATTATTATATGATGCTCCATTTATATCCGTTTTACTCAATATTGATCCTTATGGAAATGGTTATGAACGATGCACATCGATTTTAGATAAAAGCAGGGTTTTTCCTTTAAATACAATAATAATCTGGGATCAATATTACTCTGGCATACATAGCAAAATTAACCTAGATAGTTTGGTAAATGACAACCGATTGGTATTTTTATTTGAAACAAATCAATATAATGAAATGGGTCAAAAGGAAAAATGTGCTGTTTTTAAGATTAAACCAGAATATACTCTTGATTATTCCTTGCCAGAAATTCATAAAAAACTTGAAGCAATTAAAGAAGATTTAGTTAGGGATATAACCTTTTTTCCAAAAGTAGAAAAGCAAGCATATAAACTTGGAATCAGCATTGATTCTTGTTTAAATCTAAATGCAAAGTATTTTCTTGAAAGAAAAAAAAAGGAAACATTCTAATAAATTAATTTAGAATGCTTTCAGCCCTGGTTCAACGCAACTTTTTATAGATCCCTGAAAAAATAACTAAATGCACACCAGTAAGCAATTTACAAAATCAAACCTAACTGATTTATTGAATCTTGCACTTTT
The DNA here is from genome assembly GCA_016714365.1 of Candidatus Vicinibacter affinis. Taxonomy (NCBI): domain Bacteria; kingdom Pseudomonadati; phylum Bacteroidota; class Saprospiria; order Saprospirales; family Saprospiraceae; genus Candidatus Vicinibacter; species Candidatus Vicinibacter affinis. The sequence goes on from JADJNH010000005.1 coordinate 2,559,412, forward strand.
TGATATCAAAATATCTTCATTTCTCTACATCATATTTTGGATAGATAGAATGGCTTGGCTCTTTTTGAAACAATTTAAACACATGCACTAAAATTGGATTAATTTTTGCAGTTTTGGGGCAAATTACCAAATAAACAGAGTTATGAATTCAGATATAGAAATTGCGCAATCCATTATCCCGCAGCACATAAGTAAAATTGCTCAAAAATTAGGCATCCCCGAAGACGATTTACAGTTGTATGGTAAATACAAAGCCAAGCTGCCTCTTGATCTTATTAATGAAGAGAAAGTAAAGAAATGTAAATTAATACTGGTTTCTGCCATCTCTCCTACCCCGGCCGGAGAAGGAAAAACAACTACATCTATTGGACTTGCTGAAGGTCTCAATAAAATTGGCAAAAAGACAACTGTTGTGTTAAGGGAACCTTCACTCGGCCCAGTCTTCGGTATTAAAGGTGGAGCCACAGGAGGAGGTTGGTCTCAAGTTCTACCAATGGAAGACATAAACCTGCATTTTACAGGAGATTTTTCAGCAGTCGAGAAAGCCCACAACTTATTGGCTGCCCTTATTGACAACAATATTCAAAATAAAAAATATAGTTTGGGAATAGACCCCCGCACCATTGCCTGGAAGAGAGTCATGGATATGAACGACCGGTCTTTGCGTAAAATCACTATTGGCCTCGGAGGAACCGGCAATGGCATTCCACGTGAAACAGGTTTTGACATTACAGCCGCTTCAGAAATCATGGCCATCCTTTGTTTGTCAAAAGACCCTGAAGATCTCAAAAGAAGGATGGGAAATATTTTCATAGGTACTACTTTGGATAGAAAACCTGTTTTTGCAAGAGATCTAAAAGCTGAAGGAGCCATGGCTGCACTGCTAAAAGATGCAATTAAACCAAACCTTGTACAAACCATTGAAGGCAACCCAGCCATCATTCATGGTGGACCATTTGCAAACATAGCCCAGGGCACAAATACCATTATTGCTACTAAAATGGGTATGTCTCTTTCTGACTATGTTGTGACTGAAGCAGGATTTGGTTTTGACCTGGGAGCTGAAAAGTTTCTTGATATCAAATGTCGCACTGCAGGAATTTCACCTAATGCGGTAGTAATTGTAGCAACTGTTAGAGCTCTTAAATACCATGGCGGCCAATCTCTTAAGACATTAAATGAGATCAACCCCAAAGCGGTGGAAAAAGGTTGTGCCAACTTAGAAAAACATTTGGAGAATGCGAAAGCTTTTGGACTTCCTGTTGTAGTGGCGATTAATCGTTTTGACAAAGACAGTGATGAAGAATTAGCTGTTATTAAAAATAAATGTGAGGCTTTGGGCGCAGAGGCAGTTTTCTCAGAGGTTTGGGCTAAAGGAGGAAACGGGGCGATTGAACTCGCGACCAAAGTTGCGGAAAAAGCCGATCATTGGGACAAACCTTTTGTACCGGTTTATGAGTGGGATTGGAAACTGGAAGACAAAATAGAGGCAATAGCCACAAAAGTATACGGTGCCGGAAGGGTTGAGTATTCAGGTGATGCCAAGGCAGATATAAAACGCATTAACTCATTAGGATTTGGAAATTTACCGGTCTGCATGGCAAAGACTCAGAAATCATTGTCCGACAATCCGGATTTAATTGGCCGCCCCAGAGATTTTACACTGACCGTACGCGAAATAGAATTGGCCGCAGGAGCAGGTTTTGTAGTGCCCATCACCGGAGAGATGATGCGTATGCCTGGACTTCCAGACACTCCGGCTGCTGAGTCAATAGATATAGACATCAATGGCAATATAAAAGGCCTCTTCTAGGTATATAGATTGCCTTAAAAGTACAACATGTACTTTTCAAGCATTACAGGATAATAAAAGAAATCACCTAAAAGGTGAACTCATTTTAGCTGCTGGGGTAAGTAATTGCTTTGAAGCAAAACCTATTAAAGCAATAATCAACTACCTTACATTAAATCAAATAATTTGAAACTAGGCCTTTTTCAAGAATTCAGTGCGAAGCACAATACTCGAGCCATTTATTTTGCAATCGACCTCGTCTTCATCTTCGGTTAGCCTTATGTTTTTAACTTTTGTGCCTCTTTTTATAACCTGAGAAGACCCCCGCACTTTAAGATCTTTAATGAGGGTTACTGAATCCCCGTCTACAAGAATATTCCCGTTACTGTCTTTTACTTCCATAATTTTCTCTTTACAAAAACAGATAAATCTACAATCTATTATGAAGCTCAAAGATATTAAGGCAATCCAATTAAATCCCTTAAAAGTAAATTTGAATCATTTGACTATATAAGTCTGGGATACCATGGCAATCAAATTAAGTTTAAATCTTGATTACCTTAACTACACCAGTAAAGTCTTTATTCGCAATTCTCATCAGATAAACAGATGAATTTAAAGCACTGAGATCCACAAAAATCTGATTACTACCAGATCTAATACCAATCTTGTGTGATTGCAATACTTGACCGGAAATATTCATGATTTGTAAATCAGCAGTATTTTGCTGACCTACTGCCTGAAAGTTTAGCTCCACACCATTGCTTGTTGGATTTGGCTGAACCAATATTTTGATATCGTTACTGGATTCATAGGTTGACAGCGGTACACAATCAACCACTCCTGATTTTAACAAGCCACAACCAAATGCATCTACCAGCTCCACAGAATAGGCCTGCAGATGTTCGAGAGTATCTCCGGGTTGATTGCCAAGGTACTTAATTCCCCCTGCTCTTGAGCTGCCATTAACCAACAACATAGCCTTACCACTGGTACGGTTAAACTCATCACGTAAACAAATATAGCCAACATCAAGCGCAGGCCTTGAAAAGGCGCAAGAATCGAATTGACAATTTATTATACCTTTTAACTCCTGACTGCATCCAGCCTCATCTATAACCTTTACTGAAAAAGATTGGCCAGTTTCCAACAAATCATCTGTTTTGTTGCCTTCAAGTGTAAAATTACCCAATTGACCACTGACATCCACTTTCAATTTTGCTCTTAGCAAAGTGTCAATACAATCATAAGCAAGATCAATTTTTAAGGCAGATTGGGAACAATCGAACGGTGGACAATAAATTTTCCCTTCTTCAATCACATAACATGAATCTGAATCAATTACAATAATTTTATAAACATCTCCATGTTTCAGAAAACTACCATTGGCAGTTCCATAGAAATAATAAGCCCCACTGCCCCCTTTTCCATTTATGTTCAAAGAAACTTCTCCGGTTTGTCGTCCGATACTGTCTTTTAAACAAGTAGTGATTAATTCAATATCAAGTGTAGAATTTTTACAACTGGTGGGAGATTTACAATTTACTTCCAATGAGGCAAAATCTCTGCAACCTTTAGAATCTTCTACAAAAGCTTCTATCTTTTGGCCGGGATAAAAAACCTCAGTGGATTGCGGACCAGTATAAACATAATTACCATTACCGCCTTGAACATCATAACTTACTTTACCTAAAACACCATGTAAACAATCAAGACTTAAATTCAGGTTTAATTTTTCGAATGAAGGGGTTTTACTTAATTCATCTATTCTTACACAAAGATTTCCCTCCCCAGGCTTTAATGGATAGGTTGAAGCTATGATCTGTAAATAATAAGTCAAACCAGGGGTTAAATCCGTCACTTTAATAAATCCGTCACATGGATCAGGAGCTTGTCCACATTCGCGCTCAATTAATGCATTACAAGCTCCTCCATAAATTGCCCAATGATAAACGAACTCAGCATCAATATGTAATGCCACAGACCTTTCTGCGGGTGCTACAAATTTATACCATACATCAGGTGCTGAATAAACAACACACGATGGTTTTACTGTGCTCAGGTTGTTATTTTCAAACAGTATGCTGGTGCAATTTTTATTCAATTCAAGTGAAGTTGCAGTTGCACACAAATCATTGAGTGGTTTTGTGCTGACTTTTTCTTTGACCTGAAGACACAATTGACCCTCCACAGTAGCAAAATAACCTGAAATTTGAACAAAATATTCTGTGCCTGCTTTAGGAGTAAAGCTAAGTGTGTTGCCTAGATCTTCTACTGCCACCTCTTGAAGTGCAGTACAGGATCCTTTAAACACTGTAATAACATCTGCAAAATTTGCTTGAGTAACAATTTCATGAACCTGATTTGAAACTGCAACAAAACTATACCACACATCTGCCCTTGATCTGAGATTTGCAGAAGGTAAAGTTGATTCAATTCTTGCATTCAAGTTGCTTGCCTGGACACAAGCTCCGTTTACCTGAACCGTAATTTTATCGTTGCATAAATCATGAGCTGGCCGTAGTCTATTTTTAGGAATTGGTTTAATTGAAACACAATGCGTTCCTGTTTCTGCGCCAAAATCATTTATTTTCCTACTAAATCTCAAGTAGTAAGTTTTACCAACTGTAACATTTAATTCTAATTGCTCACCGATAAACCCAAACTCATCCTTATTGGTACAAGAAATTGATTGAAGAGAATTACAGGTCCCTTCAAAAACACTCAACACATTGTTGTAAGAAGAATTTCCAGTAATTTCCAACAAACCGGTGAAATCCGCTACGTATTTATACCAAACCGCATTTGTATATTCTCCACTGCAACTCACGGTGACTGGTTGTGTTGATATATTGGCTGCAATATGCCCGGGAATGCAGTTTTCATTTGATTTTAGTGTGATGGATCTGTTACAATCATTATTATCCGGACTTAGAATGAAATTATCAAAAACTATTTTGGTTCCAAAATCATTGGAGTTTGACTCATAATCCAATACAAAACTCACCAGTGTTACAAAGGATGGAATGCTGAGTACAACGCCAATTGATGTATAATCCCTAAATTCCGTTGGAAACGTCCTGACAAGAACATTTCCACTTCCTATATTCATGTATAAATTCAAATTAGAAGCAACAGGCTTGAAGTAGAGCATATCAAATGCTACATAATATCGATCGTATCCACCAATCTTAAATGCAGGACTGACTAATTGAAATTTTCTTCTGGCATTGTCTGTTCGGTCTAATTGTTCATACCCAACCATGCACCGTCCGTCCGGTATAACCATTTGTTTGTTTTCCTGAATGTTGAATCCATAACTTCCTAAAAGAGATTTTTGACTCCAACCTAGAGGCAAAGTACAATTACTAAAATTTTCTATGCTCACTGGATTCTGACCAAAAACAGGAAAAGTCAGTGCAAACAAAAGAAAGAAAATATTTCGTTTCATATGTTTCATTTGAAATAGAATTAAACAATTACAAATCTTCTCAAAAATGATTTACCAGCTGCGTTAAGCTGATATACATATTCTCCAGGAGGTATCTTCCACTTCAAAGGGTCGAATGGAATAGTGTAAGAACCTTTAGGTGCAAAATTGTCAAACAACTTGGCAAGCGTCTTACCGTTCAGAGATTTTACATAAACTTTCACCTCACTTGGGATTTGAATGGAAAATTTAATATCTGTCAATCTTACATTTGTTTCATTAGGATTATGCCCTAATAAAATTGTATTAAAATTAGACCCTTTGCTGGCACCACAAGGTGCATTAAATAAATCCATATTCGGATAAGGTTGTCCCATTGTATAATCTACCAATTCTCCATCCAAACACAACCAATCCTTCAAAACAGTAGAGAACATATGACGATAATCAGTTGCCTTTTGTGTTTCGTAATAAACCACGGTATCGCCATTTTTCAAAACCTTATCATTTAAGTCAATTGGACTGCCTTTAAAACCACCTTTAACACCGTCTCCAAACATCATCAATGGAGAAAGATTTCCATGGTCTGTGCCCATAGAGCCATTTTCCCTTATGGTTCGACCAAACTCTGAATACGTCATGGTTGTCACATTACTCTGAGCGTTATCAACTTTCAGGTCATCATAAAATGCTTTAACTGAGTTTGCAACATCCCCCAACAACCTCATGTGATAATCTTTCTGAACAGTATGGGTGTCAAATCCATCAATATTTACTAGGAATATTCTTGTCCCTAATCTACCTTTTATCAATCGGGCAATGATGGCCAATTGTTCTGCCAGTCTGCTAGTCGTATTCTTTGGATATGCAACTTTATTGGAAGTTTTATTATAAGCTGTCGTAACAGTTTGTGAATATCGAAGTGAGTTATTGGTCAGTTGACGTAAAAAGGCTCTTTCTTCTCCTTGAGGACATTCTCCAAACCCCTCTGTTTCATAAAGTTTACCAAAAGCGGCCAAACGATAGAATTCGTTTGGATCATTGAATACCAGTTCCATCTGTTGATTACCGGGAGAAGTAAAAATTCTGTCTGTACTGTATCCTATTCGCAAGGCTGGCGGAACAGTAGGAGGAGTTTCAGAGAAAGAAGGAAAGTCCTGATCCAGATAACGTCCCATGATTCCAGAATTAATGCGCTTATCATGGGTATCATCGGCTGCTGTAGACCATAATTCAATGGATGTAAAATGCGAATAATTCTGATCAGGATAACCAACATTATGCAAGACAGCCATTTTACCTTCATTCCAAAGTGGCATCAACCCAGCCATAGTAGATGGAAGGGCAAATTGTGTCTCGCCAAATCCACCAAGAAGATGTTGATCATTATAATCAGTTCCATATTTGAGTCCAATTGTAGGTCTCAACTTAAGATACTCATCTTTACCTGCTGAAGTTGAATATGGCACGATCATATTTAAACCATCGTTACCTCCAAACATTTTAATCATGACAAGAATATTCTCATCGCCAGGAGTCATGGCCGCACTCAATCCACCAGCCATTAAAGGGCTCACGGGCAAACCTCCAAGCAACATAGTACCCAATCCTGCAAGTCCACCAGTCATCAGAAACTGTCTTCTATTCCACAGAATGTGTTCTTCATTATGAGCCATACCAAGGTCTGAGGTAAAGGCTGAAGGAGCATTTTTTAATTTATCTTGAGACATAGATAATTCTTTTGAACGATTATAATAATTGGTATTCTGGCAAAGTAATTAAGTACTTCATCAAATTAGAAAATTGTCTTGGAACATCAGTTAAATCCAAATTCCATGTACCATCTACAAAATAGTTGCTTGGAACTCCTGATTTAAATACCGCAATTGCATTTTGTACTATTTCTTCCGGTATATCCAGTGTGAAAAAATATTCTATAACTTTTCGCACAATTAAATCAGGATCTTTTGAATTGTCACTAAGGACTTTAAGGAACTCTCTGTACTTTAATTTAGTGGAATCGTACGGAAGATAATAATCTATGTGATCACGATTATATCGCCAACGATTTACCAAAACAAATTCACTTAACCATGAGCGATAACCTTGCCAGCCGGCAACATTTATTGGATTAAAAAGTGTCTGCCCTAAGTTAGCTGTTTGATTGTAAATAGCTCCCATGGCATCTCTGTTTGCAGTATTTTTGGGATCTGTCTTTCTCTGCCAATCGTATAAAAAATAATCTTCATCAATTCTCAAATCTAGGGAACGATAAAAGTGAACGATGTTATCTATGTTACTTTTGATAACTACACCCATATTTTCTTCTTCAAAGAAATGCTCACTCTTAAACAATGTTTTTAGCACTTCCATGATGTCCCATTTTTGCATAAACACCTGAGCAAGACCAGTGATGATTTCCTCAGGTGGAAACTGGTACATATAAAATCGATAAATTTTGGTACAAATGAATCTGGCTATTTCATTTTTCTTTACATCAAAAATAGTATCGTGAACAAACTTATAATCCGGATTTCCATCTGTGGTGGTGGATGGAGTAAAACTTCTACCAAGAACACGTTTATTCCCAAAGTCATGCCTGTTTTTATCAAAGAAATACTGACCATAAACGTTTGGCTCGATGTAAGAAGTGTTATTGCGATAAGAATATAGATACCATCCGGTCAAGGCCCGTGCTACCTCAGCAACATCCTTCTCTGTGTAATTCCCCTCACCCATCGTGAACAATTCCATTAATTCCCTAGCATAATTTTCATTGGGAGCATTTTTAGTATTTAAGCGACCGTCCAGGTAATGTAGCATAGCAGGATTTCTTCCCATATCTTCTACAAAGGTTTTAAAATTACCCAGTGCATTTTTATGCAATGCATAATAATACTGAAACACCCAAGTAGGATAGTAACCATAATTTTCAGCACCGGTCACAAAATGGTTAGACCAAAACAAGACAAGTTTATGGCGCACCCCTTCCCGGATCATTCCATTAAACCACATTTGAACCAACTCTAAAAACTTATAGTAAGTGACCGTCCCATCAGAATTAAAAGTATTTTCGGTGGCCCATTGATAAGTATAATCGATGGTACTTACGCCTGATCTTTTTTCTCCTGGTAAAGGGTGATCTTTAGCCGTCTGCAGTAAATAATCTATAATCACTCCGGGCTTATTGGCCTTAGCAGCCTTGATGAGGTTTATAGGTGCACCATTGCATAATTTGTTATACAAATGATGTATCCGCCTTTCATTCCAGGGTTTTTCAGCACTTGGAACATAAGGTGTGAGATCACCTTTAAGACATGGATTGCTTGACATATTTTGAAAAATTTTACAGTCCACAATATAAAGCAAAAAAATGGAAGCAAAGACAATTTACCGCATTATGTATGGTGGCAAATAAAATTTATAAGCAATAAGATTGCAAACAATCAATTGCGCATTACCAAGCAAATTTTTAAATTTAGGTAAACTATCTACAAACGCATTTCGGGAATATCTCCTTCAACTATGAGCTTCCCTTCTGTAGATTCAATGATGTGCTCCACACTGACTCCTGGTGCCCGTTCAATCAATTTAAACCCCTCTGGTGTTACGTCTATAACGGCTAGTTCTGTTACGATTTTCTTGACACACCCAACCCCGGTCAAAGGAAGGGTGCATTGTCTTAATAATTTTGACTCTCCGGCTTTATTGACATGCATCATCGCAACAATAATATTATCTGCTGAGGCCACTAAATCCATTGCACCTCCCATCCCTTTAACCATCTTGCCAGGTATTTTCCAATTTGCTATATCTCCGGTTTCTGAAACTTCCATAGCGCCCAAAACCGTCAATTGCACATGTTGGCCACGTATCATGGCAAATGAGGTAGCAGAATCAAACAAACTCGCTCCGGCTTTTAATGTTACTGTTTGTTTACCGGCATTAATCATATCAGGATCTTCTTCCCCTTCAAAAGGAAAAGGCCCCATTCCCAGAATTCCATTTTCAGACTGAAATTCTACATGTATACCTTCAGGTATATAATTGGCAACGAGCGTTGGAATTCCGATACCAAGATTTACATACCATCCATCTCTCAATTCTTGAGCAATTCTTTTAGCAATACCTATTTTATCAAGCATGTTTGTTCTATTTAAGATTTTGGGCGAATAGTCCTTTGTTCAATACGCTTTTCGTAATTAGTTCCCTGAAAAATTCTCTGTACGAATATTCCTGGTGTGTGCACCATATTTGGGTCTAACTCCCCGGGCTCTACTAATTCTTCTACCTCAGCAATGGTAATTTTTCCTGCCATGGCCATCATGGGATTAAAATTTCGTGCTGTTCCCTTATAAATTAAATTACCGTAGGTATCCCCTTTCCAAGCCTTAACAATGGCAAAATCAGCGGTTAATGCAGTCTCCAGTATATGAGGCTTCCCGTTGTAAATACGAACTTCTTTTCCTTTGGCAATTTCAGTACCATAACCTGCAGGTGTAAAAAAAGCTGGTATCCCCGCACCTCCAGCTCTACACCGCTCAGCCAAACTTCCTTGAGGTATGAGGTCCACTTCCAATTCACCAGAAAGCATTTGACGCTCGAACTCGTCATTCTCTCCAACATAAGAAGATATCATCTTTCTTATCTGTCTTTGTTGCAAAAGCAAGCCAAGGCCAAAATCATCTACTCCTGCATTATTTGAAATACACACTAAATTATTCAATTTCATGCGCACCAATGCAGCAATACAATTTTCAGGAATGCCGCACAAGCCGAAGCCACCCAGCATTAGCGTCATTCCACTTTTAATATCCTTTGTTGCATCATCAGCTCCATTTACCACTTTATTCATACTTTGCATTTGATTTTAGGTCAATTACGGAATGACAAAGTTGACTGATTTCTTTAATATTTTTAAATAATGCAACAAAATTAAAATGAGCTATAGAATCAATCTTATCAGCGATACTGTAACAAAACCCACCACTGCGATGCTTAAGGCTATGATAGAAGCAGAAGTAGGTGACGATGTTTTCAAAGAAGATCCAACAGTTATAAAACTTGAGGAAAAGCTAGCAGATATGTTTAGTTATGAAGCTGGCTTATTCTGTCCTTCCGGAACCATGGCTAACCAAATTGCCATAAAAGGACACACCAAACCATTAGATGAAATGCTCTGTGATGTGCACTCTCACGTATTTCAATTTGAAGTAGGCGGCTATGCTTTTCACAGTCAAATTGCGGTAAATATATTGCATGGAGAAAATGGGATCTTGAATGGAAACATGATTGAAGATAATATCAAGGCAAAGTTTGATTGGCTACCCAGAACTAAATTAGTTGTCATCGAAAATACTGTCAATCGTGCCGGAGGGCAAGCATACAGTTTAGAACAACTGAAAGATGTCTCCCGTTCATGTAGAAAAAACAACCTAAACCTCCATCTTGATGGGGCGCGTATTTTTAACGCTATGATCGCGTCCAATTACACCTCAATTCAAGTAGGACCATTAGTAGATTCTATCTCAATTTGCCTATCTAAAGGACTTGGAGCTCCTGTTGGCTCTGTCCTGATAGGCAACAAGTCATTCATTGATGAGTGTCGCAGAATCCGCAAGGCCATGGGAGGAGGAATGCGACAGGTTGGAGTGCTTGCAGCGGCGGGTATTTATGCTCTTGATCATCATATTGAAAAACTTCAAATAGATCACATTCACGCTAAAAAAATTGAAGAAACACTTTTAAAGCAAACCTATGTCAGTAAAGTAATACCGGTTATGACAAACATTATCATCTTTGATCTTTCAGAATATATTTCTACCGACCTCTTTATAAAGACTTTACGAGATCATGAAATTAATTGTACCGGATTTGGAAAACGATCTATTCGATTGGTGACTCATTTAGACATAAATGAATCCATGGTCAACCATGTTTGCGAAACATTGAACAAAATAAAATTCAAGCAATTTTAACTTTTACTTTCCAAATTATAAAAGGGAAACTCTATTCAAAAGATTTGGATGAACAAAACAGAAAGTGCTGTATTAAGAAATGTTTCATTTGTCAAACTTGGATATAGGAAACAGGATTACAAATAACTTCTAATTATAAAGGAAGAAATAACTGGGACACCCAATCATTCTAAGGAAATTTCAAATTTTTGCAATGGGAAGAATGTAGTGTTTTTTAAAACTCCATTCCAATATTAAGATGCTTTTGAAAAAATGGAGATATTAATAATCCCTATTTTCTTTTATTAATTTCGTCTCGAATCTTTGCAGCTTTTTCATAATCCTCGTCTCCAAGTACTTGCTGGAGCATTTTATTTAATTCTTCTGTGGAATATCTTTCGAAACTTGTTTCAGATCTTCCGGGTTTTGGCGCCCCTCCTATTTTTACCTGATCTTCTACATCTTCAAGAATAACGCCTGCACTTTCCATTATAAATTCATACGTATAAATAGGACAATTAAACCTTACTGCCATAGCCAAAGCATCTGAGGTGCGGGAGTCGATTTCTATACTTTCTTCGTCCTTTTCACAAATTAACTTTGAAAAGAAAATCCCTTCCACGAGATCGTTGATAATAATTTCTTTGATTTCAACACCGAATGAGGACAAAGCATTCTTGAATAAATCGTGAGTGAGCGGTCTGTTTGGATTCATACGCTCCAGAACAACAGCAATAGCTTGAGCCTCAAACCCCCCAATCACAATAGGGAGTCTCCTGTTTCCTTCCACTTCACCCAACACCACCGCATAATTCTGAGTCTGCGTCACACTGTGTGACAATGCGATGATTTCAAGTTCGATTTTACGCATTTGGTCAGACCCCATAATAAAAGTTATTTTTCAAAAAAAAAAGTGGTTTTATTTAAACAGATTTTGCCTTTCTGATGGCTTCATTTAGTTTTGGTACCACTTCAAAAAGATCTCCGCAAATCCCATAATCAGCAGCCTTAAAAAATGGAGCCTCAGGATCTTTGTTAATAACGATGATGTTACGCGAATTGTTTACCCCGGCAAGATGTTGGATAGCGCCAGAAATCCCAATGGCAATATAAACATTGGGTCTGATAGCTATTCCTGTTTGTCCTACATGTTCATGATGGGGCCTCCATCCCACATCAGCTACCGGCCTGCTACAAGCCGTCGTGGCTCCCAAAAGATCAGCCAGTTCATCAATCATTCCCCAATTCGAAGGATCTTTCATCCCTCTTCCGGCTGAAACAACAATTGTCGCCTCGGCTAAAGGGGTTTTACCTTTGACCAATTTTTTTTCAACAGACCTAATTTGAGACTGAGGTATTGTAAGATTAAGAGTACTGTATTGTGCTAATTCGTTTGAAGAGGACTCCGCCGAAATGCTGTTGGGCACAACCGTTACAATCCCTCCATTTTCATTGAAACCGTAATAAGCATAAGCCTTTCCTGAAAAGACCGTTTTTCTGAACTTTACTTTCTCTTCTTTAACCACTCCAACAGCCCCGGATATCAATCCCATTCCACTCTTAACAGCAATTTGACCAGCGATCGTTTTTCCCAAACTTGAATGACTGAGCATAAAATATTTTGGACTCAGTTTCCCTATTGCATCAGATAAAACTGCAGCAATTTGATCACTTCCACAATTATGCTCACAATCTATGCGATAAACTTCTTTAACTCCGAAAACCCCTAAATTAATTGAAAGCTCGCGTGTGCCCAAATAAATTGCCTTTACTTCCCCTGAATCAATTGTGGAAAGGGAATTAGCAAAATTCAAAGCTTCTAGACTACTTTTCTTTGGTTGAAAATCAATATGTTCTACAAAAACTAAGATCATACAAGTGATTAAATAATTTTTAAATCTTCTTTTAATACAGTCACCAACTCATCAATGTTGGAAGGATCTATCATACGAACAGAAGTCTTAACCGGAGGTTGTTCGAAGCGGCTTATCCCCACTTTTTGAATGCTTGAAATCGCTTCGATTACTTCCAAGGGTTTCTTCTTGGCATCCATAATACCCTTCATATTAGGGATACGTTGTTCGGCCATCCCTTTTGCCGCAGATATTACAAATGGAACATTTACCTCAAGTACTTCTATCCCTCCTTCTATTTCAACATCAAGAGTTGCCTTGGTTCCATCCAACTCTAAATGATTCGCATAAGAAATGAAAGGCAAATTAAGCAAAGCAGCAAGCATGGCCCCCATTTCTGAACCATTATGATCAATTGTTTCTTTACCAAGAAAAACAATGTCATAATTTTTTGTCTTGGCAAAAGCAGCCAGTTGATTAGCCGTATCCATTGAATCTAAGGGTTCTTTGTCCACTCGAAATGCTGCATCCGCTCCTATTGCCAAAGCTTTTCTCATAATCATTTCCGAATTTGAAGTCCCTACATGTACCACATGAACCTGACCACCAAATTTCTCTTTTAATTCCAATGCTCTCACTAAAGCATACCATTCATCATAGGGGTTCATAATAAATTGAACACCTTCTTCAATTAAACGTGTTCCCGTGGCATCAAAACTGATTTTGGACGTAGTGTCCGGTGTTTTACTAATACAAACTAAAAGATTCATAGATAAAATTAGACTGACAAAGATATGTGTTTAATTTGTGATACATTTCCAAAAATATGAACAGGCTAGACACTTTATTACAACTTCTTGAGAATGACCCTACAAGCAGTTTCATCTTATTTGCCATTGCAAAAGAATATGAAACATTGGGTAACTACCATCGTGCTTTGGAATTATATGGAGAATTGATTGCAAAAGATCCAAAATATACTGGTTGTTATTATCATTTCGCAAAAGCTTACTTCAAATTAGATAAAAAAAATGAGGGAATGGACATTATCGAACAAGGGATTGAAATCTGTTCCAAAAACAATCAAGCCCATGACCTTTCAGAACTTAAAAACCTTAAAATGAACATGCTAATTGGTGAAGAGGATTAAGCAAGAAGATCAACAAGATGCTGACCTATCCGTTCTTTAACATCTTCCATCACAGGTTTTTCAAATATTTTACCGGTAATTTTTTCAAACAATTCAATGTACCTCCTGGAGATTTCCCACACAAATGAATCTGGCATGTGGGGCATAAGTTGACCATCTTTTCCTTGAAAACCATGGCTCATTAACCATTCTCGAACAAATTCTTTTGATAACTGAATCTGTGCCACTCCACTCTGTTGTCTTTCGTGATAACCTTCTGACAAAAAGTATCTTGAACTGTCGGGAGTATGAATCTCATCCATCAACACCAATTCATTTCCACTGTAACCAAATTCGTATTTGGTATCCACTAAAATCAACCCCTTGCCGGCAGCCATATCCTGACCTCTCCGAAAAAGCTTTAGGCTTATGTCGTATATTTTATCTAGCTCACTTTTTGAGATAATTTCTCTATTCAAGATATCTTCATAAGAAATATCCTCATCGTGTCCGGCGGATGCTTTTGTTGTGGGGGTGATGATTGGAACAGGGAATTCATCTGATTCTTGCATTCCTTCTGGTAAAGTGACCCCGCAAAGCTCCCTTTTTCCTGATTTATAGGTTCGCCAGGCATGTCCAGCTAAAAATCCTCGAACAACCAATTCTATCGGAATCGGCGTACACTTAATTCCAATAGATACGTTTGGATCAGGACTGGACTTTAACCAGACCAGGCAAATGTCTTTAACTGCATCCAAAAAGTAACAGGCAATCTGATTCAAAACTTGCCCCTTATAAGGAATAGGCCTGGGTAATATACAGTCAAATGCTGAAATGCGATCGGTGGTTATCATCAACAATTCTTCCCCAAGATCATAAACGTCTCGAACTTTACCGTGGTAGAGAGAACGTTGATTTTTAAAATTAAAATTTGTACTGCTAAGACAGACTTTTTCAGGTTCCAACATTTTCTAAAAGCCTTAAATATTTTTGACCAGATTCCGGTCGAGTATGATATCCTTGAGCTCTTTTAAAGCAGAATATTCATGCGGAAGAACCTTTTTGAAAGCTTCCTTGGAAGCCATGTAAACTCCTGAGCTAAGATCTGGTAACAAATCCTTGATTTTACCTTTTACGAGATTAATATCCTGACTGATCAAACTTCTTATTCGGGGAATATCGTGATAGTCTCCTTCGATGGCCACATTATGGACATTTTTACCATCAGGACCTTCTGATTGAAATTGAATGACTGTATCAATCTGAGATAGAGTCTGATGGTCTAAATTATATTGGCCTTCAACAAAATTTACCTGACTTTGATTAGGAGGTTGTTGCAGTAAAAGAATTTCTAAACCCTTCTCATGCATTCGATATACTATTAGTCTAATCTGATTTCTAACCGTCATGTGGTCAAAGTTATATCTTTTTTAGATATGACAAAAACTAGTCCATCAAATAATTAAAAACTAGCTATAATGTTTATAACTCGACCTGTTAAAATTCCTCTTCAATCTGCGGAATGCGTGCTCTCTCACTTGTCTGATGCGCTCTATAGACATATTGTATAGCCTGGATACCTCTTCAAGGGTTTTACTTCCCTGACCATCGAGTCCAAAAATTGCTGTAATGACCTCTCTTTCTCTTGGAGCCAGATTACCCATTGCTGATTTTAGCTCATTCTTTAAAGATTCATCCAGCAATCGTAAATCGGGACTCTCCTGATTTTCATCTACCAATAAATCAAGAAGCGCAAGATTCTCTCCATCGCCTCCCAAAGGTTCATCTAAAGAACTGTGTCTGCCACCTGATGCTAAAATACTTTCAACAGCCACCGCATCCATGTGTAAAATCTCACCCAATTCCTCTGGACTGGGTTCTCTTTCATTGCTCTGAAGAAATTCCTGGTGTGCCGTATTTATTTGTTTAACAAGACTTACCTTATTATAAGGAAGTCGAATCATACGGCTATTTTCAACAATGGCTTGCAATATGGCTTGTCGAATCCACCAAACAGCATAAGTTATGAACTTAAATCCCTTGGTTTCGTCAAATCTCTTAGCAGCTTTCAACAAACCGACATTACCTTCATTGATTAAGTCGTTCAGTGAAAGTCCATTGTTTTGATATTGTTTTGCAACTGAAACTACAAAACGCAAGTTGGAAGTTACCATTTTATCAAGTGCCTCCTGATCTCCCAGCTTAATCAGTTTGGCTAATTCTACTTCTTCCTCGGGTGTAAGCACATCAAGTCTGGAAACTTCTGTCAGATACTTTTCTAAGGCTTCGCTTTCGCGATTGGTGATTTTTTGAGATATTTTGAGTTGACGCATAGCTAATTTGAGCTTACTGTTATATAAGCAAAAAAGTAGCTAAAAAGTTTCCGCACGGGAAAGCTTTGAAAAATAAAATATCCTGTGTTGAAATTAATTTACCGCATCTATAAGGCTTCCATCCTTATTATACAGTACTTTTCTGGACAATCGTAGTTTTCCGGTCTTAGGATCAGTGCCAATTAATTTCACTTTAATTGAATCCCCAACCTTCAATGCATCTTCTACTTTTTCCAATCTGGCATGCGTGATTTCACTGATATGCACCAATCCACTCTTACCATAAAAGTCGACAAATGCACCAAAAGGCATAATTGTTACAACCTTAGCATCAAAAACATCTCCTACCTGTGGCACAAAAGTTATAGCTCTGATCATCGCAACAGCGGCTTCGATGGCTTCCTTATTATTACTTGCAATATTGATAACCCCTTTATCCCCGACTTCCTCTATATTAATTTTGGTTCCTGTCTTGGCTTGCATTTCCTGAATTATTTTTCCTCCAGGGCCAATTACCGGTCCGATAAAACTCTTTTCTATGATCATTTCCACAATTCGCGGTGCGTGAGGCTTGAAATCAGATTTAGGAGTTGAAATAGTTTCATCCATTTTGTCCAAAATATGAATTCTCCCTTCCTTTGCCTGAAGCAATGCCTGCTCAAGCAATTCATAGGACAGTCCGTCAATTTTCATATCCATCTGCGTACCACAGATACCTTTGCGTGTACCCGTAATCTTAAAGTCCATATCCCCTAAAGCATCCTCATCTCCTAAAATATCAGAAAGTATCGCGAATTTTCCATCTTCGGCTATCATTCCCATTGCAATCCCTGAGGCTGCCGATTTGATGGGAACTCCAGCATCCATGAGTGCAAGTGAGCCTGCACATACCGTTGCCATTGAAGAAGATCCATTTGATTCTAAAATATCCGATACAATTCTAACTGTATATGGAAAATTTTGGGGCATAACTTTGCGCAATGAACGCCCTGCTAAGTTGGCATGTCCTACCTCTCTTCTACCCGGACCTCTCATGGGTTTAGCCTCTCCGACAGAGAACGGAGGAAAATTATAGTGAAGAAAGAATTTCTCATCATAAAGATCCAATGCCGTATCAATCATCATTTCATCATCCTTTGTTCCCAAAGTGACTGTCGTTAAAGACTGAGTTTCACCTCTATTAAAAATAGAAGCTCCATGGGGAGCAGGCAAACAATCAATTTCTGACCAAATTGGTCGTACCTGAGTACTTGACCTTCCATCCAGACGTTTTCCGGTTTCCAAGACCATTTTTCGAACCAAACTTTTCTTTAGCTTATCGAAATAATATTCAACAAATGTCTTTTTTTCAGCCATATACTCTTCCCCTTTTTCTGCAAGAAGAGCCTCTTTGTAATCTTTGTAAATCTTATCAAAAGCTTCTTTACGACTTGATTTATCCAAAGACGATGCTGCAACCTTATTGATCGAATCGGTAAGTGCTGCTTCAATAGCAACTTTCACCTCCAGGTCTTCTGCTTTAGGGGTAAGCGTTCGTTTGACAGAGACTTTTTCTCCCAATTGAGCAGCTAGGGCCAATTGTGCTTTACATTGTACTTTGATGGCTTCATGGCCTATTTTAATGGCCTCAATCATATCGTGTTCAGAACATTCATTGGCTTCACCTTCCACCATCATAAGATTTTTTTCAGTGGCAGCAACGATGATATCCAAATCGGCTTCAATAAGTGCGCTTTTGGCTGGGTTAATTACAAATTCTCCCTTGATCTTCGCTACTCGAACAGATGAAATTGGTCCGTCCCAGTTAATATTTGAGCAAACAAGTGCTGTTGAAGCTGCGAGTGCGGCAAAGACGTCTGGCAAGGTATCTTTTTCACCTGAAAGTAAAGTGATTATGATTTGTGTTTCATTCATGTATCCATCTGGAAATAAAGGACGTATCGGCCTATCTACCAACCTGGATATGAGAATTTCGTAGTCGTTCAATTTAGTTTCGCGACGGAAAAAATTACCTGGAATACGACCTGCTGCAGCGAACTTTTCTTGATAATCTACAGAGAGTGGAAAGAAAGGCTGATTTTCTCTAGGTTCTTTTGCTGAAACAACACTCGCAAAAAGTATGGTGTCTCCACATCGCACAACAGCCGATCCATCAGCTTGTGTCCCCAGTTTTCCAGTCTCAAGGGTAACTACCCTTCCATCAGGTAAATTAAAGGAGGTGGAAAAAGGAATTTGTAATCCCATGATAATTGTCTTTAATATAATTTAATTAATCACTCGCCCAAGTGAAGCTCATTAAAATTGAAAAAGCAAGCCTTAAGCAGACTAAAAGAGATAACAAACTATTGAAAAACAAGAGTTTGTATTATTTTCTTAGGCCTAATTGGTCGAGGATTTTTCTGTATCTCTCCAGATCGTTGCTGTGAAGATAATTGAGGAGTTTTTTTCTTTTACTTACCAGGTTTAGCAAAGTTCTTTTGCAGGAAAAGTCCTTTCTGTTAGTCCTGAGGTGATCCGACAAAGCCTGGATTCTGTAAGTAAACAAGGCGATTTGGCCTTCACTTGAACCGGTATTCGTAGCTGACCCACCATACTGGTTAAAAATTTCCTCTGTTTTTTCTTTAGTTAAATAAGCACTCATTGTAAAAGTATATATAAGTTACCAAATGTGATCCCGAAGATCAGTTTTAGCGGGGCAAATATAGATAAATATTTGATAATGAGAAAATATTTAGTCCAAATGGGTATAAAATGTCGTTTGTAAAAACGTTTTAAAAGTAAAAGCTTGGTTTAATTTCAGAATTAATTTAAAAAAGACAAACAAAAGAAAAATCGGCTTAAAAGTTATTCATTTTGCTTTGCTTGCTCCCACAATTGATCCATTTCTTGCAGGCTCATTTCGGTAAGTGGCCTTTTCGCAAGGCGTTCAATGTATTCAAACCTTCGGATAAATTTACGATTTGTTTTTTCAAGCGCTGTTTCAGGGTCTATTTTGAGAAAGCGGGCGTAATTAATTAAAGCAAAAAGTAAATCTCCATATTCATCTTCAATTTCTTCAATGGCGCAGTTGTTTTGAAGGTTCGTTTGCAGCTCATTCATTTCCTCGTCTACTTTTGCTTTTACTTGATCAATATGATCCCATTCAAAGCCCACTTGAGCTGTTTTTTCTTGAAGCCTTAAAGCTTTAATCATGGCAGGAAGGGACCTTGGAACACCAGCTAAAAGACCTGTTTTCTTTTCTTTTTGTTTAATTTTTTCCCAATTTTTCTTTACATCTTCTTCATTGTCAACTTTCACATCACCATAGATATGTGGGTGTCTGTTAACCAATTTCGTTGAAACTCCTTCAATAACTTCCAGAAGATTAAAGTGATTTCCCTCAGATCCAATTCGGGAATAAAAAATAATATGTAAAAGCACATCCCCCAATTCCTCTTTAATTCCTCTAAAGTCCTCTTTAATGATTTCATCCGCCAACTCAAAAGTTTCCTCTATTGTAAGACTTCTTAAACTTTGGAAGGTTTGTTTTCGGTCCCAGGGGCACCCTTCCCTTAATTCATCCATGATCTTGACGAGTCCCAAAAAGGCTCTTGAAAGTTCTTCTTGATCCATACTATTCCTGTGGTAAGTGGTGTCCCATTTTTTCTCTTTTTGTTCTAAGGTAGGCTTCATTATAAGGATCGACAGGTTTGATCATTGGAAATAATTCGCTTATTTCAATTCCGTGCGTTTCCAGATATAATTTCTTCAAAGGGTTATTAGATATTAACCTGACCCGGTTGACATTCCATTCTTTTAAAATCTTAACCGCTGGTTCGTAGTTTCTTAAATCAGAACCAAAGCCCAACTTATGATTGGCTTCAATGGTATCATAACCTTCATCCTGTAATGCATAAGCACCAATCTTGTTATGCAAACCAATTCCTCTTCCCTCTTGTCTCAGGTATATTAACATACCACCAAAACGTTGAATAAGATCGAGGCTTTTACGAAGTTGAAATCCACAGTCACACCTCAAAGAACCAAATACATCACCGGTCAGACATTCTGAGTGAATACGCAACCAAATGGGCTCGGATAGATCCAAATCATTGGTTACTAATGCAATATGAGGATTGTTAGGGTCGTCAAAAGCATAACTATAAATTCTGAAAGCTCCACTTTCGGTAGGTAAGAAAGCATCTTTTACATCTGTCATCTTGGCAAAAACTGATGTTTAAACCCAAATAAGGCCATTTGGGTTTAAAAAGTGAGTTGAGTTTTGGTTACCAGTGGCTTATCCCTTTCTAAAGGAACTTTTGCCTTGCCACAATGACAAAACCGTACAGGTAAGCAATACGGTCGATACAATACTGAAAATCAACATGATTGTCCGTTTTGTTTGCTTGATAAAATAAAAATGGTGCCACAAGATCGTACCTTTTTATAGTTTCGTTCACTTTTATTACCAAAAATTTTAAATAAATATTTTTAAAATATTTCCTGCTTTATTAATCAGGCACAAGGAAATTTATTCTGGATCAGAATTGTAAATTTGATTCTCTGGATGGATATCTGCCAACTGGTGAAATGGATCCAAAACCACTGACAATATCTTACTTTTTGGTATATCCAAAGACAATTCATAAATAGGATTCACCCAGTGCCAAGGTTTGGCTACCTCCCATTTAATATCCAAAAGATCTTTATTCCCTCTCATCAAATCCAATGGAATGGTATAAAATATGCTTTTTCCATTTTTAAGTTTGATTTCCAAATCTACAGGCATTGGAAAGAGATCCTTTCTCATTAATATCAGCTTTGAACTCCTCCCTTCACTTTCTATCCCTTCAATGGCGTAATCAATGGTTTTGGTAGTAAAAACCCAATATTCCTTAAACCAATCAAGTTCCAGCCCAGATACTTTTTCCATCGTTCGAAAAAAATCATCCGCGTTAGGATGCTTAAACCTCCATGTAGAATAATAAATTTGTAACGCATTGTTAAAAGTTTGCTCACCCATAATGTATCGCAATTGAAGAAGACAAAGCGCGCCCTTTGTGTAAGAACCCATACCATAAGCCATGTTGGTTGTATAATGATCCGCGTGGGTGGATAAAGCTTCCTCTCTGCCTGAAGCCACAAATTCTCTGTATCCTTTCATCGTTTCCTGAAAGGATTGCTCTTCAGCTTTAAATCCGGGCAAGAGCCCTTTAGACTTTATATAATTCGAAATTAAGTCTTCCGCATAGGAAGTAAAACCTTCATCCATCCAAGGATAAAGACTCTCATTGGAAGCGAGCAACATTTGATACCAACTGTGCATCCATTCATGGAGGCACACACCGACCAGGCTGTGTAATGGTCGATTTCCCGTGATCAATGTAGCCAATGGATACTCCATTCCGCCATCACCACCTTGGATAAAAGAATATGACAGGTACGGGTATTCTCCAAAATGCTTTTGTGCATAATCAAGGGCGGTATCCATTATAGCTGGCAAGTCCTTCCAGGATTTTATGTATGGATTGTCCTTCAAGTAATAAAAATGCAATTGCTTCCCATCCTTACGGGTGTAAATGTCATGAATGTAATCTGGGTCAGCTGCCCAAACAAAATCATGAACCATCGGTGCATAAAATTGCCAAACTCTTTTTTTTCCGGATCGATTTTGAGAATCTAATGGCCAAACACATTCTTTTGAATTCTGTAGATATCCGGTAGCTGCAACACAATATTTTTCATCCAGCTTAATATTTACTGTAAAATCTCCCCAAGGACCATAAAACTCCCTTGCAATATAAGGCGGTGTGTGCCATCCATGTAGGTCATAGTTACATAATTTTGGATACCATTGTGCCATGGAATAATCTACACCTTCTTTATTATTTCTACCTGTTCGTCTAATTTGTACAGGTACTTGAGCTTCAAAATTTATCACAATTTTTTCCGAATCCGAAGGCATAATAGGTTCGATCAACGTTACTTCCATTATTGTTCCTTCAACTTTGAAGTTTAGTGACTTACCTTTCTGTGCAATCCTATTTATCTGGTGGTAACCCATTTCTTCCGCTTTGAGAGTAGCTATCCTACCTCCAATTCTTTTGTCAGGGTCAATAATTGTTCGAGAACGAATATCCATATCACTCCCAGGTTGAAATGCATTAAAATATAGATGGTAGTATAATTTTTTTAAAGTATCAGGACTTGTATTAAATATCGTCAGCTTCTGGTCGCCTGAGATCATATGAATCTTATCATCAAGACTAATATTCATTAGGTAATTCACTCGCAATTGCCATCGATCAGGTTGACCATTTAGCAATTCAGTAACCAAAAAAAAATAAAAAACGAAGAAATGCTTACTCAAGAACATTTATTTTATTTTTAGAGAACAAATACTTTATCGGTAAAAATTTCAAATAGTATCTGGATATAAAAAAATAGGCTGCCATTATGAAAAGCGACAATAAAACCATGATTTTTCCATCAGGATCTTTGGTCATCCAAAGACAATCTGTTTGTAAAATCGCACCTTGATAACCTACTATAACAGCTCCATAAATATTTGTGGCTGCATGTATGCCGATGGCTTGTTCCAGGCCTTGATCAACGACTGTGATAAAACCGAGAAACACTGCGGAAATAAAATAGTATCCAAACATTAAACCATAACCAAATTGTTCATTTTCAGGATTTCCGCCATGCATGAATGCAAAAAAAACTGCACTTACAATCACCGGTAAGTACTTGTTAGAAAATAGAAGGTAAAGTCCCTGCATTACATACCCTCTAAAAAACAATTCTTCAGTCAAAGACTGAATCAATAATAAACTGAAACTTATACTAACTAAAATGAGAAATGCTGAAAAATCAAATTTAAATTGGTATTCTAGTTTAAAAACAAATGAAGCAACAAGTTCAGCAATTCCCATTAAACAAAACCAAACAAAAAAGCTGAAGAAAATTCTTTGAAGTCTAAGTTTTTTGAATGCAGTGAATAAACTTAAAATTGGTCTTCGGTGTAAATACCTTACACAAAAAATAAGTTCAGCCAAAATAAAACAAAAGGGTAATAATAGGCTAACCAAAGTTTTATTGCGCTCTAAAGGGTCAATATAAGTGTATTCAGCAATTAAGAAAGCGCTTAATGTTGCGGCCAGAAAACACAATAAGATAGTTAAAAAGTACACCCACCCAGCATTATTCCCATTTCGGGCATTTTCTAAAAACATATTATCCTTTGTCGTTATCTTTGTTGTTGCAAAAGTATTCATTTGGAATGAATGACTTCGAAATACATAATAAGATTAATTTTGCTTCTAAATCTTCAACATGTCAAAAAAGGAATGGATTCTAATATTTGGAATAACAACTAGCCTTATCGTTTCCAGATTAATCCCTCATGCTCCTAATTTTACCTCCTCTTTAGCAGGCTTTTTATTCGGTGCGGTTGTAATTAGAAAGAATATTGCAGGCTTGGTCTTACTCTTCGGTTACTTTTTGGCAGACCTGGTTATAAACAATATGGTATATCCTTCAGATACTATCCAATGGTTGTCTTCTGGTTTTGAATGGTTTTTCACCTCTTTCCTGATCATTTTTTTTGCCAATAAGCTATTTACTGCCTATGGGTATAATCCAACAAAAATTATCGGTTTGAGTATCATGAGCTCATTAATTTTCTTTGTTTTCTCCAATTTCGCAGTATGGGTCGGTTCTATTTTATACTCCTCTGATCTGGCTGGTTTAAGTGCCTGTTTTATAGCTGCAATCCCATTTTTTATGAATGAATTGGCAGGTACTTTATTCTATTCATGTATGTTTTTTGGAGTTTATTGGATCTATGAATACAAACAACTCAAATCCGCAAAAGTCATTGTCTGATCCGGAATCTAAATGCAGTGACATCTGTGAAGACTATTATCTTGAGAACGGATTTGTGGTTTTTACTGCTGTTTACCATTTAAGGAGAGGTTATTGTTGTCGATCCGGCTGCAGACATTGTCCCTATAATACTGGGAAGGACTAATTGCTATCATTTCTCCGGAATCCAGGGTTTTTCGCTAATTCCTTCTTGTTGAGCAATATATCTTGACAATGTGAAAAAATAATCAGATAAACGATTTAAATATATTACTAAATCAAGATTGACTGTTTCCAAATGGTTCAAACTTACCAGTCTGCGTTCTGCCCTTCTACATATTGTGCGACAAACATGAGCCATTGCAATTCCTTTAGACCCGCCCGGTAAAACAAAGAATTTGAGTGGTTCAAGAAAAGTGTCCATCATATCTATCTCCAATTCAACCATTTTGATGGCTTCGACTTTGAACGGAGGAAGCTTTAAGTTACTTTTACCTGGATCGGCAGCCACTAAAGAACCTAGTACAAATAACTCATTTTGAACTATTTGTAAAAATTTTAAAGATTTTTCCTGATTAATATAACACATCAATAGCCCAATATTTGAATTTAGCTCATCTACTGTTCCATAAGCTTCTACCCTTACATCATCCTTGGGCACTCTCTTGCCACCGAATAATGAGGTTTCGCCTTTATCACCTGTTTTAGTGTAAATTTTCATCGGACATGAATTTTAATGTGTCGTTATTGACTAGTATCACTTTCTATCATTCCATCTTTAAGTCTTACCACCCTTTTAGCAAATTTGGCTATATCTGGTTCATGAGTGACAAGTATGATGGTATTCCCTTTCATGTGGATTTCTTCCAAAATATTCATAATTTCAAGGGAGGTCTTTGAATCAAGATTTCCTGTCGGTTCATCTGCAAGGATAATGGCAGGATTATTTACAAGCGCTCTTGCAATAGCAACTCTTTGTCGTTGTCCGCCTGAAAGCTCATTTGGTTTGTGGGTCATTCTGTCTATAAGACCCACATCTTCCAGCACTTGTTTTGCTCTTAGCTGTCTATCCTCCTTATTCAGACCTGCATAAATCAAAGGAAGAGCGACATTTTCCAAAGCACTCATTCTAGGTAAAAGATTAAATGTCTGAAAAACAAATCCAATTTCTTTATTTCGGACCTCAGCCAATTCACCATCGGTCATCTTACTCACATCAACCCCATGCAAAATATATTCTCCAGAGGTAGGACTGTCGAGACATCCTATAAGATTCATTAAAGTAGACTTGCCACTTCCTGATGGTCCCATCAAAGCCAAATACTCGTTTTTATTCACTTTTAGGTTAATACCCTTTAAGGCATCAATTATTTCAGACCCCATCATATACCTTTTACCAATATTCCTCAACTCAATGATCTCTTCCATTTTTATGCCTTGCTAATTCAAAAGTAAAATTAATGGATTCACTAATAATATGTAGATTATTTGGATATTTGACTTGATTTGATCGCCAGAACCTTGAATATCCAATGACAGAAAACAAAACCCCTATCCTAAAGCATATTGGCATTGCTGGAAATATAGGTGCCGGCAAGACCAGCCTAAGCGAGGCTTTAGGCAAGCAGTTCAATTGGGATGTGCATTATGAAGATGCCAATACCAACCCATATTTGAATGATTTTTATTATGATATGGAACGCTGGTCCTTTAATCTTCAAATCTATTTTTTAAATTCTCGTTTTCAACAGCTGATACAAATACATTCAGGAGATAAATCTGTCATCCAAGATCGCACAATTTATGAGGATGCCTATATATTTGCTCCCAATCTTCATGAAATGGGACTTATGAACGCCCGTGATTATGAAAACTACTTTACTTTATTCCAAATCATGATGAGCACAATAAAGCCACCTGATTTGATGATTTATATAAAAGCTTCCATCCCTACCTTAGTAAATCACATTCAATCCAGGGGTCGGGAATATGAAGGAAACATGAGTTTAGACTATCTCAAAAAACTTAACTTTCGGTATGACCAATGGATTGAAAAATATGATCAAAGTCCCTTGCTGATTGTCGATGCAGATAAGCTTGATTTCATTAACAGACCCGAAGACATGGGAACCATTTTTGAGATGGTAGGAAGCCAAACCGGTGGATTGTTTTTACCATAAATCAACAATCGCTTTGAATATACTTTTATTATCTGCAACGGTTTTTGAAATCCTCCCGACACTTCAGTTTTTAGAAAAACAAAACGAATTAGCTTCCCTGTCGGAATTTTCATATCGGTCAAATCGCATTTTCACGCTGGTTGGCGGTGTAGGCAGTCCTATGATGTCATTTGCTTTGGGCCGGGCAGAGCTCAAAAACATCCACTTAGTAGTCCATGCAGGCTTAGCAGGGTCATTCAATAAAGAATATGAGCTTGGTTCTTTAGTAGAAGTAATTGCGGAATGCTGGGCAGATTTGGGGGCTGAAGAACAAGATGGTAGCTTTTCTGATTTGTTTCAATTGAGATTACTAGATGCCGGGCAATATCCCTTTGAGGACGGATGGATTAAAACAAAGGACTCCCCCATCACTCTTGACATCCCAAAGGTTAAAGGCCTGACTGTTAATACTGTGAGCGGTGAAGCCGAAAATATTTCGAGAATTAAATCGAGATTTAAAGCGGATGTGGAAAGCATGGAAGGTGCTGCTGTATTTTACGGTTGCAGAATGAGAGACATCCCTTTTATTTCAATCAGAAGTATTTCGAATTATGTCGAACCAAGGGACAAATCAAAATGGAGAATTCCCGAATCCATCTCTCAATTAAATAATAAAATTCTAGAAATTATTGGAACGATTTAAGTCCAAATGATTAATGGATTAACGAAAATTGAGCTCAAGAATTAAATCTTCCTTCAAATGCTCATTTAGCTTATCAAGAATTTGTTTTTTGTTCATTGATAAATCAGCCCTGAGGTTAGAGGAATTCACATAAATGCTAAGGATTTTATTCCTGTAGATTATTTTTTCTGTATAACCATTTGACAAACTTCCAAAAAGTTCAAACCAAATATTTTCAATGCGTTTCTGAATCAATTTATTTTTAAATAGTTCCTGATTGGCAAAGTCACCTAATACATCTGCCAGTTTCTGATCGTTAGTCCGTTTCATAAGGCGCTAAATTACCATCGTTGAGATAAACAATGTTTGATTTTGAATTTATTTTGGATGCTAAATTTTTGGCGCGCTCTGGATGGTTATCTGTAATAAAACATTGGTCAATTTGTTCCTCAATCAAGACATCCAAGAGCGACTCAATCCTTGATGAATCAAGTTTTGCAAAAAGGTCGTCGAGCAACATCACTGGCTTTTTACCAGAATATTTATAAAGATACCGATATTGGGCCAATCTGAGTGCAAGCAACAAAGTTTTAATTTGTCCCTGTGACCCATATTCCTTTAATTTTTTTTCATTAAAGAAAGGTATCAATTGGTCTTTATGAATTCCAGAATGTGTTCTGGCCAACAATAGATCCTTAGGATATTCTCTTTGCCACTTGGAAATCAAATCTTCAGCCGCATCAGAAGTGTACTCCATGTATGAATTTTGTAAACCTTTACTGATTTTTAATGAAAATTGATCGAGCAAAGGATTCAACTGCACTAGAAAATCCCTACGCTTTTCATATATGTATTTTGCAGAAAGATTCATTCCCTGATGATAACTATCCAGAAGATGGTAGTCTGTATGTTGAGAACTTTTCGCAAGCTTTAAAGAAGCATTTCTTTGCTTTAGAAGTCGATTATACTGAAGAAGATGCATTAGATACTGATGATCCACCTGGATTAAAGTCTGGTTGATAAACTTCCTTCGATCTTCAGAATCATGGATAAAAGTAAAAATGTCATCCGGCACTACCATTACTACCGGTATTTTCCCAACATGATCCGAAGCCTTTAAGTATTTTTTTAGATCCCACTCTACTTCTTTCAACTTGTTTTCGGCCATTTTTACAACCAGAAAATGTGTTTCAACCTCATCCTGCCAAGTGGCTTCCATTCTAAAAAAATCTTTTCCGTTTAAAATCATTTGCCCATCATTAGAGTTGAAAAAACTCTTTGTCATACAGGAATAATAAATGGCATCCAGAATGTTGGTTTTTCCTGCTCCATTGGGTCCAATTATAAAATTAATGCCATCCTGCCATGGGTAGGACAAATTTTTAAAATTTTTGAATTGAATTAAATTGAGATTCGTAAGGATCATGAAGATGCTAAAAAGCGTTGCGAAGTTAAGCTTAAAGCCGTATTTTTGCATCAAATTTGGATCCATGGCCGATACCTTGACTAAAAAAAATGCTCCTTCGAATTCAAAAGAAGCAAAAAAAATAACCTACGATAAGAAGACCTGGCTACTTTGGTATGAGACCATGGTCCGTGTACGTAAGTTCGAAGAACGTACATTGATGATGTATTCTCAACAAAAAATAAGGGGCTTTTGCCATGTTTATATTGGTCAGGAGGCTATTGCAGCTGGCTTGGTAACGGGAATTAAAAAGGAGGATGCCTTGGTGACCGGTTATCGCCAGCACGGTTTGGCTTTGTGCAGAGGATTATCAAGTAGTTCCTGCATGGCTGAATTGTTTGGCAAATCAGGAGGATGTGTAAAAGGTAAGGGTGGGTCCATGCATTTCTTTTCGAGGGAACACCGATTTTTTGGAGGGAATGGCATCGTAGGTGCCCAAATTCCAATTGGGACTGGCATCGCCTTTGCAGAAAAATACAGAGACTCTGGTCTACTATGTGTAACCATGTTTGGAGACGGTGCTGCTCGACAAGGGGCTCTTTATGAAGCCTTTAATATGGCTATGACCTGGAAGTTGCCGGTAATTTACATTGTGGAAAATAATGGTTATGCAATGGGGACCAGTGTGGAGCGGACCAGTAATGTAAGTGAGCTGTATAAAATTGGATCAGCATTTGACATGCCTTCGGAGCAGGTAAATGGAATGGATCCTGTCGCTGTTCATGAAGCCCTAGCTAAGGCAGCATCCCATTGTAGAAAAGGAAACGGCCCTTATTTTTTAGAAATTAAGACTTACAGATATAGAGGCCATTCCGTTTCTGATCCAGGAAATTATCGATCCAAAGAAGAGGTAGAACACTACAAAACGCTAGATCCAATCATAGTAACTGAACAGAGGATTTTAAGTGAAAAAATCGCTTCCCAGGCAGAACTTGATAAAATTCAAGAAGATATCAGGTTAGAAATTGATGAAGCTATAAAATTTGCTGAGGAATCACCTTTTCCACTGCCTGAAGCCTTGTATGATGACAATTATGTACAAAAGGACTACCCTTTTCTCATAGATTGAACGACAATAGTTTATTAAATTTATCCTGATTTACTGAGTTATATTGTCAAGCCGTATTATTTTTGCAAAGTTTTTGTAAAAAATAGCCATGGCAAAAGGATACAGATCACAGACACAACCTAAACATATTGTTTCTTCCAGCAGCTCTAAAGCAGATGAAACGATTTTGGATATCTCTGAAGTAAAACATCAGGCTGAGCACTTTCTTGAAAAATATAAGAGCTTACTTATCGTAGGTATAGGAGGATTAGCGCTGGTTATAGGTGGATATTTAGCATATAAGTACTTATACATAGAGCCACAAAACAAAGATGCATTGGAACAAATGTATCAGGCTGAAATGCTTTTTGAAAAGGACTCTTTTGATTTAGCCTTAAATAACCCAGGTGGGGGATTTTCAGGGTTCAAAGAAATTGCTGAGAATTTTGGTGGCACCCCTGCTGGAAATCTGGCAAAATACTATGCCGGTATGTGTTATTTAAATTTAGGTAATTTTCAGGAAGCTAAGGCATATTTTGAAGATTATGATGGCGACGGAGAAGTCATGTCAATTTTAAAATGGGGATCTTTAGGTGATGCAAATGCTAACCTAAACGACTTTTCTTCGGCCATATCCAATTATGAAAAGGCTTCAACAATAAGGAAAAATGAGTTTTTGACTCCGGTTTACCTCAAGAAACTTGGAATATTAAAAGAACAACAAGGCGATAAAGAAGGAGCTTTAAAAGCTTTCAATGAAATCAAAGAAAAGTATGCCAGTTCTCCGGATGGTAGCAATATTGAACGATACATCATCAAACTTCAGTAAAATTTAAATATGTCAGGAAAGTCTCCTTCTTCGAAAAACCTTAAGGAGGGGAATATTCCCGGATTGGTTATCCTTGCAGCCGAATGGCATGAGGATGTAATACAATCTTTACTTATAGGCTGTCTTAATACACTTAAACTACACGGAATAGGTACAAAGTCAGTTACCGTTAGAAGAGTACCCGGTAGTTTCGAACTTCCACTGGCAGCACAGTGGTATTTAGAGAAAGATTCGACACAGGCTGTGATATGCCTTGGATGTGTTATAAAAGGTGAGACTCAACACGACGAAATAATTAATCATTCCATTGCCAAGGCTTTTCATGAATTAAACTTAAAGTATGGCAAACCTGTTTTGAATGGAGTCTTAACCACCCTAAACAAAAAACAAGCTAAAGCAAGGGCAGGTGGTAAACACGGTAATAAAGGAAGCGACTGTGCACATGCAGCGATTAAAATGATTCAACTGAAAGAAGAATTAGATAAGTTGAAATGATAACAAAGATTTATCCAATTGATGCGGGTATGTTCAAACTGGATGGCGGTGCTATGTTTGGAGTGGTTCCCAAAACCATGTGGCAAAAGCTTAATCCACCTGATGAGAATAATATGTGCTCCTGGGCCTTAAGGTGTCTTTTGATTCAAACTGAAGATCGCAACATTCTTGTTGAAACAGGTATGGGGCATAAGCAAGACGAAAAATTTAGAGCTCATTTCTCCCCTCATGGAGATGGTGACCTTATCCCCTCTTTAATAAAAGCAGGCATACAACCTGAGAAAATCACAGATGTCATTTTAACCCATTTACATTTTGATCATTGTGGCGGCGCAGTTTTAAGAAATAAGGATGGCGAACTTTCCCCAACTTTCCCTTTTGCCCGTTATTGGACTCATTCCACTCATTGGGATTGGGCCAACAATCCGAATGATCGCGAAAAGGCTTCCTTTCTAAAAGAAAATTTCATGCCTTTAAAGGAGGCTGGACAGCTATATTTCTTTGACCAACTTCCCCATAAAGATAATTGGCCGGAAGAAATAGCCATTCATTTATGCAATGGCCATACGGAAGCCATGATGGTGTTGGAATTCAACTTTGATGGGGTTAATTACCTTTACCCGGCTGATTTGATACCATCTAGCTACCATATCCCTTTACCTTATATTATGGCATATGATGTGAGACCCTTAGAGGCAATTAAGGAAAAATTGCAACTTCTTGAGCTCGCAGTAAAAAATAACAGTATTATAATTTTAGAACATGACCCTACTCATACAGCATGTTCTGTCCATAAAAATGAATCGGGCAAAATTCAAATTAAGCAATATTTCGATTTGATTTAGTAACCACACTTACTAATATTCTCTATTTTATCTACTTGCCAAATCTTTTCCTAAATATTTTAAACATTTACGGAATTAAATTGTAGATTTGGAGTATAATGTGGTTTTTCAAACAATTGAAATCATAGTTTTAATTTGTTTTATGCTTTTTACAAGAATTGGATTACCTCAACTTTATAGTAATGTTTCAGGGAATGTAAAAAAATCCTGCACCCCGAAATCCTACACTAATTTGGTATTTGTGTTTGCCTTAGCTATGACCGTTTCTTGCACGAAAACCCCAATAGATCATAATAGAATTTCAGAAATATCATCTGCTCTTGTCGGTGAATGGCAACTTGAAAAAGTTGAAATGATAGATCCGGCCAGTACTTTAAACAACAAGGAGGATATTACTGAAATTATGTTGGGTATGAACCCCTCTACTTTGAGTATCAATGAGAATACATACCTCATTGCCCCAGGAACTTCCATCCACTTTATACCGCAAAACGGCTCATGGTCATTAGTATATCTTAATGGAACCTACTTGTTGGATTTAAGTTATGGGACTTTAAAAAATACAATTGCTTTAATCAACCCTGAATTCCCGGAACAAGAGGATAGATTGCTTTACAGCTTCAGGAAGCCTCCTCCGGAATGCCTACAAGAGTCTGACAATGTAGAAGACTTAGAGTATTTGTACCATTTCAGTCGTATTAAATGATGAAGAAATGAGAATTTATTATTGTATAATTATATTGTTGGTTTTTAAGGTAGATAAGAATTCTGCATCGGATGTAAATCATGTTCAGAATAATCTGTTTATAAAATACGAACAATTAGCGAAAGAAAAGTACAACTTACCGGACACATCTAAGTTTGAAACCATCAAAATATATTCATTTCCCAATTACCCGGAAGGCAAGCTACTAAGTTCACCTGATGAACCCTTTATATTCTATTATACACACCGAATTGAAGAGAAGCAAAGTCTCAAATTAAGGGAACAGTTTGCTGTTTATATCAGAGCTATTGGAAGTGATGGAAAAGAATATCGATATGGTAATTTAGCCACAATTAACAATCTCCCAGAATTACTGATGAAAGAAAAAGCCGAGGGATTGTATCGCTATGCTTTCATTCCATCCAAACTTTTTAAGAATATTTTACCTGATCAAGTTAAAGTAAGCCAACTAAATATACAGATTTTGGCAATACCTTATTGCAACAGTCCCGTATGCGCGGTTGATGGTAATTTCAATTACTATTATTCCTGCAAGTAATAAATCCGACCGATCTGAAATTTTGATGTTGAAATAACTGCTTCAATGCATACCTTTGGATTGTATTCATAAAATAGTATGCTGTCTTACAGAAATAAGTTATATCAGAATTACAATACTAATCAAGTCAACCAGTCAGGTCGTCATTCCTTTTCTCAAAAATTCATTGAAGAAAGTGAATGGTTTTCAAAGGAAATTCTTCCACTCATTCAAGATAAAAAAGAATTACAAATTTTAGATATTGGTTGTGGGAATGGTTCATTATTACACGCCTGCAAATTAGCTGGGTACACTAAAATAATTGGGATAGATATTTCAGCAGAACAAGTAATGCTTGCTCATCAGTTGGGTATTACAGAGGTCAAACATGCAGAAACTATAGAATATCTTAACAGTACCCCCGACCAATATGATGTAATATTCTGTATGGACATTATTGAACATTTTACTAAAGATGAATTAGTGGTTTTATTAGATTTGATCAAATCAAGGATGAATGATCAGGCAAGGATAATTTTCAGGACGCCAAATATGGACACTCCATTTAACAGCATTTATGCATTTGGGGACTTTACCCACGAAAACCATCTCAATGCCCAATCTGCTAATCAATTGATGTTGAGTCTGGGATTCAAAGAAATTCAAACATTACCCTCAAGAATGGCAACAAAGGGATTTATTAAAGAAATTGTTCGGAGTTTGTTGTGGACATTCATTAATATCTTTATCAGACTTATAATCTATAGTACTGGAAGGTCATCTAAAAATGTAATTCTCTCTCCAAATCTTATAATAATTGCTAAAAGATAATCTTAAGCATTCAATCGCTTATACTTAATGTCAAAGTATATCAATACAGATATAAGAAACCAAAAAATTACAGAAGCCTTATCTGTATCAAGGTAATTGTTTAATATCCCGTGAACAAAGTAGGTCATTAATGCACAAGCAGCAGTGGAGATATAAATCTTGTCATTACCATTATAGGCTTTATAATAGACCCTAAAAGCGTAGTAAAATGTCATTATAAAAATGAGCAGAAACAAAACAAACCCCAACACTCCACTTTCTGCCAACGGGCCTAAATATTCACTGTGCGCATTTCCGACATCTCCAAAATTGGTACTGATTATGGTATAATTATGAGCCAATTGAAAAGGTGCGTATTCAAACATATAGGTCCCAGGGCCCCATCCGAATAAGGGTTTCGCCTGCCACATTGCCAAAGCGCAAGACCACCTGTTGATTCTTTCGAGATTTGAAGGATCAGAAGAAATGTTGGTGATGGATTCAAAATTTTCTACCAAATCATCTGAACTCGATACTTTATTTTGTTCCAGGTCTTTAATGATGGACTCAACATTATAAGTCAGGTAAAAAATGATCAATAAAAAAACAAACAATAAGTACCTGAATTTGACCTTTAACTTAAAAATAATATAAAGAAATAAAGCTGGAATGATACTTACCCAAGCAGCTCTGGAATAAGTTATTATTAAACAAAATATTAAAACCAATATCAAAAAAATAAAGAAATTTCTGATTAATATATTTTTACTATTTAATTTGACTAAGGCGAAAGAAACTGGAATTGTCATGGCCAAAACTGCACCTAGAATTGCATGATCTTTAAAAAATGGTTGCATGGTCCACTGTGAAGGTTTGTCTTCAAAATGATGTGTTGACAAATGAATAATATTATAGAAAGCTACTATTGACATTCCAACAGTAAATAGATTCAAAAAAATTCTTATCCTATCTTCATTTTTTAAAAAAAAATATGAAAAAAAATAGCAAGGAAAGATAAACCAGCATTTAGCAATTAAATATTTTACTGAAACTAACTGATTTACACTCGTCATGGAGGTGATCAGCATCCATACGAGATACAAATATATCAAGATGCTAAACGGATGAGTAAAGATGGAGGTGTCAATGTCTTTTTGAGAAAACAGATAATAAATTAATAGCACGACTAAAAGAAATAACAAAGGTTCAGCCGGTAATGATAAACTCAAACTCCCTAATTCTACATCATTAGGATTAATTGACAGTGGTGTTAAAATAGCTATCCCATACCAAATAAGGTCAGGCTTCAGAAAAAACAATACAGCGCCAAAAAAAATGACTGGGAGTAAAAATGCATAATGGAAATCCCAGTAGATGAGCGCTACCGATACAGCAGTAAATCCTATACAGAAATAAAGTATCCTGCGATCTGAAAGGACCTCTCCACTTATTTCCCTAACTCTATCTGCTTCTTGATTTGAGGCCATTTGTTTTTAAGAAGAAGGAGGCTTAATGCAATAAAAAAAGAAGAAATTACACTGATCATTACAATTAACCAACGCACAGGAAAATACTTTTTCTCTGCAGGAATTGCAGGGTCAACTACAAATTTTTGAGAAAATTGGATTTCTGCATCTGCTTTAGTTTGGGTCAAAAATTTACTGATGAGTACTTGGTTTTCAATTTCTTTTTCATAGACTCTTTCCAGTCTATCAAAATCCTCCCCGTACCTTATATTGTCTTCCACCAACTTCTTGAGAGATGCTCTTTCTGTTGGAGATGATTCAGCGTACGCCTGAATTAGATAACCTCTTTGGAACTGGCTCATCACTCCTTTAATCGAAAAAGTATCCATTATTTTTTTCATGGAATCAAGTACTACTTTTTGGTTAGCCTGATTTTTTTCGAGATTTTGAATTAAATCATTTGCTCTCTTCTGGACAACCTCGTATTTAATGGTATCAAAATAGGCAGTAATTGAATTCGCAATATCCGAGGCCATCATAGGATCTTTATCTGCCACTGTAATTTCTATTGAATTGAATTTATTCCGTTTAGTACTGACATTTGATTTAAACATCTTCACCACGTAGGTATGTGCGAATGGCTCAGATTTAATAATTTCATAGTGTGTGTACAAATCAAACTTGTCAATTATTCTTTCTATCAATCTATTGGAGTTGAGTATCTCGAGTGCCTGTTCGGCCTCCCCTGTTTCTCCAAAATCGGTAATATTCCCTCTTCTTAAAGCAGTTTCGTTGACTGGAGCTTGAGATAATTTTACAGGAAAAATGGTAGTTGAAGATTTATAGTATTCAGGAATTAATAAGGATACTCCGGCTGAAACGACCGCAGTAAAAATAAATATATATATAAATAAATTCTTCTTTAGCCAGACAATTCTAACAATGTCTATAAAACTCAAAACTTCCATATAATTCTATTAATCATCTAAATGTCCCAAACAAATACTTGAAGGTTACATCTTCTAGAGCGCACAAAAGTAATAATTTATTGTAAATCAAATTCATACCTAAGAACCTCCCTAAATTTTGAGTTTCTCAAAAATTTCTTGGAGCTGTGGGTATTCCACCTCAGATCCAGATAAGGGATTCTCTTTAATAAGCGCTTTAATTCTCTTCGAACGTTCTTCTGTGAGAGGATGTGTACTCATAAATTCAGGTAGTGAGCTTTTATTATTTGCTTCTTCCAATGCTAAGATTCCAAACAAGTCCACGATCCCACTGGGAGAAATATTCAGATTTTTCATCAAATGGAAGGCTGCTTTATCAGCTGATAATTCAAATTCTCTGGAATAACTAAGATTTTGAATAGATGATAAGTTTTCTACTACCACCCCACTTATTGCTCCCAAATGACCTAAAGCCAGTTGAATTATCATATAAGCACCTAAAGACTTGAACATCGTTTTGAGAGTATGCCGCTCTTCCACATGTGCAATTTCGTGCCCCATCAATCCAACCAACTGGCGATAATTTGTCATTTTATCTAAGATACCTTTATTTACAACAATAAACCCTCCGGGCAAGGCAAAAGCGTTTACGGTGGAGTCCTTTAAAAAGGAGAAATTAAAATGATAGGCAGATTGATGATTAAGAAGCTGATAAAATTCATTTAAATATTGGGTTTTCAAGGTGTCCAGTGAAGGAGAATTGCTGTATTGATCTATACCTGATTGCCCAATTTTTAATTCCCATTCAATTGGGACTTTTTCTGAGGCCCATTGAGTTAACCTTGGCAAACCAAAAAAATAGGTGTAAAAAAGTAAAACCAAAGTTGATAGAACTACCAACCCCAAAATAGAATAAAAGCCCCCCCAACTAAAACCAGGATTCTTAAAAAAATTCTTTTGAGGGAAAGCTTCATTTAGAGCTTCTAAAGCCAACTCTTCCCTTACCTCCAGATATTCGAAAGGATCACGAGTCCCCCATTTAATTAATAAATGATTCGTCTTATAATTTTGTCTACTTAATAATTCTTTGTTCCAAAGCGAGAGAATCTCACCCTCTTCATCAAGGATTTTTATCTCTTCGTCCTCGATACTAAAGCTTACTGGTTGACCTTTTGGTTTAATGCCGGAATAATAAACTGCCTGATACAACATGGATTCATATTTTTTTATATTATTCAGGTTTTCCTTTCTTTCTTTTTCGCAGCAGGAAAGAGGATATTATTCAAAATTAACCTGTATCCAGGAGAATTTGGATGCAAATTCAAGTCAGTAGGAGGATCTCCGACATGATGCTGATAATCCTCTGGATCATGTCCGGCATAGAAGGTCCATGTCCCATATCCAAATTTTCCATGTATGTAGCGCACTTCATCAACTGCTTTATTGTCACCTAGAATCAAAACATCGGATTTTACAAATTCACGCTTAAATGCGGTCGTTTGACCCATAAATCCTTTAACAGTTCTGGTATGATTTTGAGTAAGCATTGTAGGAATGGGATCCCATTTGGCTGAAAAATCAAAAAGCTGGAAATAATCGTTTTCCGGGATCACTTTTCGATTGAAATTATTATCGATTGATGAGAATTCATACTGCAATGGATCTTTAACTAAAGTGAAGTTTTTAAAGGCCAAGGTTGTAGAAAAGTCAAGTTTTGAATCCGGATCAGAGTCAGCAGCATCGCCGTCAAAATACTTGGCACAAATATCTAATCCACTAGCAGACAAGGCAATATCATAGGAATCAGTGGCAGAGCACATTGCAAACATGAAGCCTCCACCAGCAATATATTTTTGAATTTGAATTGCAACATTAAGTTTCAACTGAGAAACTTTGGCAAAACCAAGCTCTTTTGCTAAATTTTCCTGCCGCCGCTGATTTTCCTTATACCAAGGCTGTCCGTTAAAATTAGCGTAAAACTTACCGTATTGTCCTGTAAAGTCCTCATGGTGTAAATGCAACCAGTCATATTTTGCCAACAATCCGTTGACAATCTCTTTGTCATAAATCTTATCAAAAGGAATCTCGGCATAAGTGAGTGCTAGGGTTACCGCATCATCCCAAGGTTGAATCCGCTCCCCTTTTTCATTAAATTCCGGTGTGTAGACAGCAATTCGAGGGGCTTTTTCAAGCTTCATAACTTCCTGATTGATTTCCGGATTATTGATCTCTTCACGGATTCGGATATACTCTGCATCAGCTATCACTTCATAACTGACCCCCCTTGTAATGCATTCTTTTTCAAAGGTTTTGGTATGTACAAATGCAAAGCTCCCTCCACGATAGTTTAACAACCAAAATGCTTCAATATTTTGATTGATCACCCAATAGGTTATTCCATAGGCCTTTAGATGATTTACTTGCTTAACATCCATGGGAATCAGGATATAAGAAGCCTTCAATGGAACAAAAAAAACTAAAAACAAAAGGGTCATTCCAATTTTGGCCCATTTTAACCGTTTGTCTTTTATGGAATAAGCTGTCATAGGTTCAACAACAAATTAAATTTCTATTAGTTATATGATGGTCTGTATATTAATATAAACCAAAAAAATAATAGCAAAAGAAGTCCAAATTATGATATTTGCACTCCCTACAACGTAAAATGGATCAAATTAGTTTTCAATACCCAATTCATTATCTTTTCTTTGGCCTCTTACTTGCCATAGGAGTCGGTTTTCTCCTTTATTTTAAGACCCGTCAGTTTTTTGACAGGCCTGATCGGGATAAATTTATGCTGGCGATTTTAAGAACATCAGTTGTCTTTTTGCTATTTGTTCTTTTGATGAATCCGATGATTAAACGATTTAATCAGGAAATTAAAAAACCGGTAATCACGCTAGCCATTGATCAATCACGTTCAATGATTCATAGAGACAGCACTTGGGTTAAGGATTTTACTGAAAATTTAAACCGCTTTGAGTCGAAGATTTCTGAAAAATATGAAATTCAAAAAATTGGATTTGGCAAAAATGCAAGAACTATAAAAGAATTTGCATTTAGCGAACTATCTACTGATCTTGGCAATTCGATGGATTATATTTCAGAACAAATGGATCCACTCTATTTAAAAGGCATTGTATTGTTTTCAGATGGAATCTACAATACCGGCAAGAATCCATTGTACCACCCACTAACTGGATTAGTGCCTGTCTATGGAATCATTCATGGTGACTCTACACAGGAAAAAGACTTAAGCATTCAACGAGTTTATCACAATGACATCATTTATTCAGGAGATAACTTTTCAATTCAAATAGATATTCAAGCATGGCAATGTGATCCTTCAAAATACAGTTTTAAACTTAGTCGCCTTGAAAATAATAATTGGATCATTATCAGTGACCAATCCGAAACAATCGAAAAGTCAAATTACTTCATTACTAAAAATTTAGTAAGCACCTCAGAAAAACCTGGCATTTACAAATATAGAATCCAATGCAGTCATATCAATGGAGAGAAGAATTTGCTTAACAACAGCAAGGAATTCTACGTGGAAGTACTTGATTCAAGAAAAAAAGTTTTAATACTGGCACATTCACCACATCCAGACATTTCAGCAATTAAAGAATCTTTAGAATCCAATAAAAATTATGAAGTAAAAATAAAGTACCCAAAGGACCCTATTGAAAAAATGGAAGAGTTAAGTTTGGTCATTTTTCACCAACTGCCAAATTTTTCTTACGACCTTACAGGTATACTTTCAAGATTGGATGCATTAAAAGTATCAAGAATATTTATTATCGGTCAGCAAACAGAAATTTCTTTATTCAATCAAAAACAAGATTTACTCAAAATTAATGCAAGTAACAAGAGCAGCAACGAATCTCAGGCCATCTATTCTGAATTATTTAATTCCTTTACAATTGACCCTGCTACCCTGTTGAGTCTAAGCCGATACCCTCCGCTAATTACTGCTTTTGGAAACTATCAGTTAGATCCTACCGCTAATGTTATGTTGTATCAGAGGATAGGAAAAGTGGACACAAAATATCCTCTATGGGTTTTTGGAGAAAGAGGCGGAATCAAAACTTCGATTATCTGTGGAGAAGGTTTATGGAAATGGAAGCTCAATGATTATATTCAAAATAACAATTTTAATTCCTTTCATGAATTATTATCTAAATCCTTGCAATACACCTCAACGAAGGAAGATCGGAGAAAGTTTAGAATAAGTTTGAACAAAAGGGTCTTTAGTGAATCGGATCAAATTATTTTTAATGCAGAACTTTATAATGACAATTATGAAAGAATTAATAAACCGGATGTATTTTTAAAATTGACATCTTCTGATAATAAAACTTATGATTTCACCTTTGGAAAAAAGGAAAATTTTTATGAATTGAATGCTGGTTCTTTGCCTGAAGGAGAATACAAATTTATAGGAAATTGTCAATGGAACAACCTGAAGTTAAATTCTGAAGGACGCTTAAATATTCAGTCCAATCAACTTGAATTCACCAATCTGGTTGCCCGACCAGATTTACTCAGAGGTTTGGCTGAAAAATCAGGTGGCAGCGTGTATCAAAAAAATCAAATGGAT
Source organism: Candidatus Vicinibacter affinis (assembly GCA_016714365.1). Lineage (NCBI taxonomy): Bacteria > Pseudomonadati > Bacteroidota > Saprospiria > Saprospirales > Saprospiraceae > Candidatus Vicinibacter > Candidatus Vicinibacter affinis. Next base: position 2,600,344 of record JADJNH010000005.1, read on the forward strand.
GATTTGGCAGATTTATTAATGCGAGATGAAAAGAGCAAACCCATCATATTCCAAACATTGGACATCAAACCATTAATTGACCGCAAGTGGATATTTTTTCTGTTATTTTTAATGTTGGGATTAGAATGGTTTTTTCGCAGATATTGGGGTAGTTATTAATCCATACTGGTTAATATTTTTGAGTAGCCAAATTCTGAACCCAATAATCACCAAATTTAACAATAGCTGTTTCTTCGTAATTCCCCATTAAGTTTTTACAATGTGCCGGACTGTCCCTCCAAGCCATAAAAATATCCTGCGGAGTATCATAACCCCCTCCCACATTTTCTGCAAATACTTGCCATATATATCCTGCCTTCTTTAATCTCTTATCTGCCCTTTGGCCATTTCCATCGGAATGGGACAACAAAGCATTGCGATGCATATATCTTGCATGCTCAAGCGCCGCTTGTGCTATTTTAACATTCCACCTTAATGGCAGACGGGGTGGCATTGAATCTGTACCGCATTTACATCCTTTGGAACGTTGTTCATTCACCAATTCTAAAACTTCACTTTGATAAGGTAGAAGCGTGTTTGGATTTGAAACAATGCATGATATAATTGTCCAAGCTATAGTAAGTAAAGAGAACATGGTGAAATATTTATGAGGAATAACGAATCAAAATTAAATTAATTTGATTCAAGCATTGGATGTCAAATAAAATCAGTTGATTTAACTATAATTTATGAAATCAAATCAATTATTCAATCTCAAAAAAAATCAGCCATTTGGGACTGGTAATCTGAAGCTGCTTCTACAACGTCTGCCATTGAAGTATTTAACGATTTTGGATAAAGTATTTTTCTACCCACATTGATCAATAATCCCTCAGAAATATTCCTGCCATTTAATATGACTTCTTTTAAATCACCACCCTGCTCCCCTACTCCCGGAATGAGAAGGAAGGCATTTGGACAATGTTGCCTGACCTTAAGCAAATATTCAGCTTTTGTAGCACCAACGACATACATTATATTATTTTTAAAAGCAGAATGTTCAAAAACTTTCAAAATCCTCTCAAAAAAATATTCACCTATATCTGTTTGAACAAGTTCGAAATCGGCTGCTCCGGGATTGGAAGTTAATGCCAATATGATTGACCATTTTTCTTTAAATTGAAAAAATGGCTCCAATGAATCAACACCCATATATGGATGCAAGGTAACAGCGTCTGCTCCAAGTCGCTCAAAAAAATATTCCGCATATTTTTTTGATGTATTTCCAATATCCGCACGTTTTGCATCGGCGATTATCAAACATTCCTCAGGGATTATTTTTACCAATTTTTCCAATTGAATCCAACCCTCTGGGCCCAAAGTCTCAAAAAATGCGATGTTAATTTTATATGCTACAGCCAGATGGGAAGTATTCCTTACAACTTCACTACAGAATTCAAAAAATGGCTGATTCAAAGAACGAAAATTTGATGGCATTTTCTCCAAATCGGGATCCAAACCGATACAAAGAAAAGATTTTTTAAATCGAATTTGTGAAGTCAGAAACGAAGTATCTTTAAACATAAATAGCCCTTTTGACTTTTATCCATTTTGTTCGACTCTTCTGGTTGGAGACAACACCAGATTGCGCAATTGAACTTTTTTATCCATCTTTTCAGCAATATCCAGGTAGATATTCATATACTCATCATTGCTATTTGCATCAAACACATTCCCGGAATCCGAACGCTCCCTGAGAGTCTCAACAATTGGGATTTGACCCAATAATAAAGAGTGGGTAAAATTGGCCAATCTAGTGCCACCATTCTTTCCGAAAATATAATATTTTTTGCTCTTATCATCTTCCGGCACAAACCAGGACATGTTTTCGACAACTCCCAGTATCGGAACCTTGATCTGATCCATGGTAAACATATTGGCAGCCTTAATGGCATCAATAACTGCAACTTCTTGTGGTGTAGTGACCATCACCACTCCGGTAAGGGGGATGGTTTGGACCAGTGTTAGTTGTACATCTCCAGTGCCAGGAGGTAAATCAATAATCAAATAATCCAGATCCGGCCAATAAGTTTCTTGAAAGAATTGCTTGATGATTGCTGCCAGCCGTGGGCCTCTAAGAACAACTGCCTGTTCGGGTTCAATTATATTTCCCAGGGAAATAACCGGAATTCCATTGACCATGATTGGCACCAAAAGTTTTTTCCCATCCACATCCGTTACCTGGGGTTTTTGATTTTTAATTCCAAGCATGGTAGGTAAAGACGGTCCGTAAAGATCTGCATCAAGCAGACCAGTTTTAAATCCCAAACGGTGAAGGGCTAAAGCAAGATTTACGGATACGGTGGACTTTCCAACACCACCTTTCCCGGAACAAACCGCAATAAAATTATTGATTTGGGGCAATAAAGAATTTGGAGTGTCGCTAAAAGGTGATTGAGTAACAAAATGAGCATGAATTTGGTAATCCATGAATTTGCTGCTTAAATCCTGGTAAATAAGTTGATAGAGATCTTCCTTAGAAGCATAGTTTTTACCTGGCAATACAATGTTAAAATAAATATTCTGCCCCTCCACCCTAAGTTCTCTGATCATTTTCAGGGAAATAATGTCCTTTCCCGATATCGGCTCGACAATGGTTTTCATTGCCTCTATTAAGTTTTCTATCAATGAGTTCATAATTTGTTAAATAATTCACAAAAGTACATTGAGGGTAGTGAAATACATTGTAGCAGGCAATTTTTATTAATTTTGTGGCTGAGCCATGAAAGTCATCTATCTTCAACGAGACCCTTTACCTAAATTTACGAATGCCGTTGTTACAATAGGCGCATTTGATGGATTTCACGAAGGTCATCGTGACATTGTTGATCAAGTTTGTGCACAAGCAAAACTGGTAGGAGGAGAATCTGTTTTGATAACTTTTGACCCCCACCCAAGACAAATTTTGGATCAAGATCCCGCCAATCTTTATTTGCTAAATAGTTTGGAGGAGAAAGTTTTTCTTCTGGGAGAAACGAATTTAGATTATTTGGTAATAGTTCCATTTACTTTTGGCTTTTCACAAATGGTTGCTGAAGAGTACATTGAAGATTTTCTGATCAAGCAATTTTCTCCTCATACATTGATCATAGGATTTGATCATAGATTTGGCATGAATAGTTTAGGAGACATTCAACTCATGCATTCTTATGCTGACAATCATTCTTTCAAACTCATTGAAATTGCCAAAAAAGAAGATGAACAAATCAAGATAAGTTCAACACAAATCCGGGAAGCAATTCAATTAAATGATTTTGCAAAGGCAACCAGACTTTTAGGGCGCCCTTACATGGTTATGGGTAAGGTGGTCCAAGGTCAACATCTAGGAACTCAGATAGGCTATCCTACTGCAAATCTTGAGCTACCTGAAAAAGTAAAACTAATTCCCAATTCAGGAATTTATGCTGCCATTGCCCAAATAAATAACATAAGTTATGATGCCCTACTTTATATAGGTTCAAGGCCAACCATTGGCGAACAGCTTCAACAATCCATTGAAATTCATCTTAAAAATTTTCATGGAGATCTTTATGGGCAGCAAATATTAGTTGAAGTAGTCGAATTCATCAGACCCGATAGAAAATTTGAAAATTTAGATCAACTTACTGACCAAATTAAGGATGATGATCGAAAGATTACCGATATTTTATTCCGCTATCATTTGACAGAGGCCGGATTAAAAAGGAGTCCTAAAGTTGCAGTTGTTGTATTGAACTACAACGGTGAAAAGTACCTAAGAGAATATCTTCCAGATTTATTCAAACACCTACCAAATTATGCAAAGCTTTATGTAATCGACAATGCATCTTCAGATGACAGTGTACTTTTTTTGCAACACAATTATCCGGAGGTCAAAAGAATTATTCTCAAGAAGAATTACGGATATGCGGAAGGTTATAACAAAGGTTTGGCGCAGATTGAATCAGATTATTTCATTTTAGTCAATTCAGATGTAAAAGTAAATGAAGAATGGATAGGCCCCCTTTTATCTCGGATGAAGGCTGATCCAAACAACATGGCTTGCCAGCCTAAAATTCTTTCTGTATCAGATCCCGGTAGTTTTGAATATGCCGGTGCTGCGGGAGGTTTAATCGATTTACTCGGTTATACTTTTTCAAGAGGGAGAATGTTAAGTCTAGTGGAAAAAGATGAATCTCAATATGAGAGTGCGAAAAAAATTTTCTGGTCCAGTGGAGCTGCTATGATGGTCAATGCAAAAATGTTTAAAGCACTTGGTGGGTTTGATGGAGATTATTTTGCCCATCAAGAGGAAATTGATTTATGTTGGAGGATTCAGCGTGCAGGTGGCAATATTTGGTATGAACCTAAATCCAGAATTTACCACCTTGGTGGAGGTACATTGGAATATACCAACCCACGAAAAATCTTTTTAAATTTCAGAAATAATCTTTCAACTATATTTAAAAACGTTCCTTACATCTTCCTTTTTATTCTGCTTCCATTTAGGTTGATGATAGATTTTTTAATAAGCATTAAGTATTTGCTTTCAGGACAGTTCATTCTTTTTTTTAAAGTAATTGAAGCGTATGTTATTTCAATATTGTCCACCTTGTACCTTATGCACAAAAAGGATCACTACAACTCTATGATAGAAAAAGCAAAGATTGGCCCTACTCAATTTGCAGGTTTGCTTAGAGGTTCTTTGTTTTTGCACTATTACCTCTTTGGCAATAAGAAAACATCTGATATAGGATCCCAATACCTTGATTAATTTGAAAACTTTAATTGATATTATTTATCAGGATGAACAGATATTGATCGTCAATAAACCATCCGGACTTTTGAGTATTCCGGATAGGTATGATCAATCAAAAGAGAATCTGTTTCAATTGCTTAAACTACAATATGATCCATTGTTTATTGTACATCGATTGGATCGAGAGACCAGCGGGTTAATTTGTTTTGGTCGAAATGCAGAATCCCATAAGGAATTGAGCATGAGCTTTGAAAGCCGAGAGGTAGTCAAAACATACCTGGCCATAGCCGAATCAACTCCTCCGGAAAATGAAGGGCTTATAAATGCAGCCATCGCACATTCGGCTGGCGGTGATGGCAGAATGGTCAATCACCCAAAAGGAAAACCATCCGTTACAAAATACCGACTTCTGAAGGCTTGGAAGCAGTTTTGTTTGCTGGAATTAAAACCCCAAACCGGTAGAACTCATCAAATCAGGGTTCATCTTGCATATATGGGCTGCCCCATTGTAGCTGACAAATTATATGGGATCAGAGATCAGCTAACAATTAAAGACATCAAGGTGAAAAGTAAATTATCAAAGGAAGAAGAAGAATTCAGACCACTTATTAATCGTACAGCCTTGCATGCTTATTCCTTAAGTTTTATGTTGCATGATAAGACCATGAGTTTTCAAGCGGAACCGCCAAAAGATTTTAGGGCAGTTATCCATCAGTTAGATAAATGGAGAAGTTTAAAATAAACTTTCACATTTTCGTATATAAATTAATATAATTTATGTAAACTTGCATTTCAATCCTGTTTCTTATCCACTCTCTACACTCCCTTACAAAAAAGAGAAATATTCATGATAAGAGTTGCAATTGCTGATGATCATGCTATGTTTGTTGATGGAATTGAATCCATTTTACAAAGTGAAGCAAACATCCATTTAGTTGATAAGTGCTTTGACGGAAGTGCCGTTTTTCAAATGTTGGCAGGAGATCGGATTGATGTTCTTCTGTTGGATATTAACCTACCTGTGATGAGTGGAATCGAAGTAACCTCTAAAATTCAAAAAGAATTCCCCAAGGTTAAGGTCCTGGCTTTATCCATGTACAATGAAAAGAGTTTTGTTACCGAAATCCTTAAAAATGGTGCCCTTGGATATATACTTAAGAACACCGGACGAGCAGAATTGCTAAAAGCAATAGAAACAGTTGCCACTGGAGAAACATATTTCAGCTCAGAAGTCACTGAAACCATCATGTCAGGATTATTAAAAAACAATCCTGCAAAAAAATCAAGCAGGTTGCTAATTCCTAAAATCTCTCGAAGAGAAAAGGAAGTCCTTGCGCTCATAGTAAAAGAGTACACCACTCAGGATATTGCGAATTCGCTTTTTATTAGTTTGAAGACTGTTGAATCCCACAGAAGCAATCTAATTTCTAAATTGAATGTAAAGAATACCGCCGGGCTGGTCAGAGCTGCGTATGAATTAAAACTCATCTGACTCTAAAAAATCAAGGAAAACCCTGATTTTAATTCTTTTACAATCAGTTAACTTTGCGTTTACCCGTGAAAAACTATCTGATTATATTTATAATCCTGAGCAGTCTGGCTAATTTGTCCGGACAAGACTTGGATTTTTTATTTAGCAATACTGAGGCAAATCAGCAATCCAGCCCTTATTTGGATAGCCTGGCATTCAAAGTCGATTCTTTGATAAAGGAGCATAAATTTGATGAGATCATTATTCCTACCATTCGGTTAATAGAAAAATACCTTGATTTAAATGATTTGAACAAGGTCCACCAATATCGTTTTTTACTTTCAAAAGTCTATTATATCCTCGGATGGTACCCTAAATCAATCGTCAATCTTGAATATTGTCATGTTTTTTTTCGTCAGAACAATCGAATTCTTGACTTGGTGAGAACCTATAATTTTATGACTCTTGTTTATTATAAAATGGGCAATAATGAAATGGCTGCATACTTTCTTGGCCAGGCGGAAGCTGAGAAACCATCCAAAAACAACCCACTTTGTTTCAATGAAAATATGCTTTTGGATGCCCTTATACGGTTAGGTCTTAACAACCCACTGGCTAAACCAAAACTTTTTGAAGTTTTAAAATATGCCAAGACTAATGGAATGAATGAAATGCTTTCCAATTGTTATTCATTTTTGGGAGATTTTTATTCTTTAAATGGCAATCCGGTACAAGGATGTATAGCCTACCAAAAAGCTGCTGAAATTGCTGAAGCTATTGGCTTTCTTGCTGACCACAAAGCTTTGAACAGCAAAATATTTGACTGTCTGAGAAATCAGGAAAAACATCAGGAAGCAAGCCTGGCATTACTTAAATATATTGAAACTAATGACAGTCTACACCACATTGAACGCAATGAAATTCTTAACCGATCAATTGATCGGTATGAACAAAAAGAAATTCGTGAGGACAGAATCGACCTTGCTCAAAATCAACGTTTATTCGAACTCAAAAACAGAAGATCTAATTTCACCTTATATGGTTTGTTATTCAGCATAGCATCTATCCTTTTAGCGGGATTCATCATCATTTTGTTTTATCAACAAAAATTATCGGCAAATGAGATCATCCACAGTCAAAATGAACAAATCAATCAACAGAAAATTACAGAACTGGAAAACAACCTGACTCTTCAAACGATGAAATCAATGATAGCTGGCCAGGAGGAGGAACGTGAAAGGATCGCCAAAGACCTACACGACAGTCTGGGAGGCTTACTATCCACGATTAAACTCAGATTTGACAAACTACAATCAGATAATAAGGTAGCTCTAAGCAGTCCGGATTTTAACAAAGTACATGATTTGATTGATGTGGCATGTGTGGAGGTAAGAAATATTTCTCATGACTTAAAGCCAGGCGCACTGGAGGATCTTGGTTTGATTGAAGCCATAAAAGATATGCTGAATCGTTACAATCGTGAAAAGGGTCCCGAAATAATTTTTCAAGCTTACGGTTTTGATGGCAATGAGAAGATCATCGAATCCTCAAGGGCACTACAAGTCTATAGAATAGTTCAAGAATTGCTCAACAACTCCATTAAACACTCCAAGGGAAAAGAAATTCTTGTCCAACTCAGTTTGAAGGAACCTGATCTTGAAATCATTGTAGAGGATGATGGCATAGGTTACCAGCCGGAAGCTATCAACAAGGGTATGGGTTTGGAGAATATTAAATCAAGAATTAAATATCTTAAAGGAGAACTTTCTATTAAATCCAGACCAAATGAAGGTACCTCCACGCTCATCCAAGTTCCCGTCAAAAGTTAAAAACTCAGGGTTTACCCTGATTTTTAAAAATCGGGGTTTTCATTGATTTCCAAGTAATTATTATAGCCAATCTTTGTACTGTCGATAACGATTAAAAAGTTAATAGTTACGATGCTTGATTTGAATATTGAAAATGGGATCCAGGAAAAGGACTATCAGTATGGCATTAATTAGTTTTGGTTAGCTAATACGGGATTAATTCTTTGGTAAATATCAATGAGATCGTTCTATCTACTGCTTCTGCAGCTATAGAAATAAAGTACTGATAGTCCTTCTTGGTTTTAAAGGTTAAAAAGTCGTGATAGAATATATTTGATTTAGGTTTATCCCCAAAGCCATTCTAAAAAGGCCATTTCTGAGAAGAAATGGCCTTTTTTATTTTATCCTGCCAACTCAATGAGTTGTTCCCATTCAATCGTTTTTAATTCAATATCTGATTTTAAACTATTATATTCTGATAGTAATTTCTGGCTGTCAGGAGCTTTATAAAAATCTGGGTCAGCCATTTTTAATTCAAAATCTTTTTTCTTTTTCTCACGAGATTCTATGTCTTTTTCCAGGACTTGAATTCTCTTAACAAGCTTTTTCTTTTCTTCAGTATTAAGAGATTCGCTTTTCTGACTTAAATTTTGCTCAATAGGTACTGCAATTTGCTGCTTAGCAAAAGTATTTTCAAGATCAGTTGCCTCAATTTTTTCTAAAAAATAATCAATGTCTCCTTCAAAAAAACGAATAGTTTTATTTGAGAAAAAACAAGTACGTTCGGCAAGATCTCTTAAAAACTCTCTATCATGAGACACAATAACGACAGTTCCTTTGTATTGTTTGATTGCCTCTTTTAGAGATTCCTTTGAGGGAATATCCAGGTGATGAGTAGGTTCATCGAGTATAAGGAAATTGTGCTCCTGAACTAACAATACAGCCAATCTTACCCTTGATTTTTCACCACCACTCAATACTTTTATACGCTTATCCACATCCTCTCCACTAAATCCCAATCCACCAAGAATTTTTCTGATCATTGGACGAATTTGTGGAAGTGCGGCATATTCTACCGTTTCCATTATGGTTAAATCCGGATTCAAAATCTCACCATGTTCTTGAGCAAAATATCCAATTTTAATTTCATGCCCATATTTCAAATGTCCATGAGTGGGCTCTATTGCTTTGCTGAGCAATTTCACCATCGTACTTTTTCCTTGACCATTTTGACCAATAAACGACAACTTTTGCCCACGCTCCAAGACAAAATCAAGATCCTTTAATACTTCCAATGGACCATAGGACTTAGAAAGATGATGAGCTTCCACCACAATTCTCCCTCCAGGATGAGAAGGTTGGAATCGCAATCTTATTGAACCTTGTTCATCATCCGGCTCATCTATGACATCCATTCGGGCTAATTCAGATTGCAAGGATTTGGCAAAACTTGCTTTATTTGCTTTGGCTCTGAATTTATCTATTAGCTGTTCTTTATGTTGAATAAGCTTTTGCTGGGATTTGTATTCATTTAATTCAACCTCCCGTCGCTCCTTTTTATAGTTTATAAAATCAGAATATGTACCAACGTAATCATAAATTCTACCTCTATCTACTTCTATGATGCGCTTAGCTATGTTATTCACAAACATCAAGTCATGCGAAATCAACAAAACACTCCCTTCATAGGCAATAAGATATTTCTCGAGCCATTGAATGGATAAAATATCCAAATGATTATTAGGTTCATCCAGCAACATTAAATCCGGTTTGGCTAATAATAACTTTGCAAGCTCCACCCTCATCCTCCAGCCACCGCTAAATTCTCTGGTCGGTCTAACTAAATCAGTTGGCTTAAATCCCAAACCGGTAAGGATTTTTTCAATTTCTCCATCCAATTTATCCGCATTTAGGTATTCCAGTCGATGCTGAACTTCAGACATCGTCTCTACAGCTCTGATCATTACATCATGATCCAAATCAGGTTTATGAAGTAAATCCTCACATTCTTGAAGAGTAGTTTTAAGACTTTCTATTTCTTCCATTGATGCCAGAACTTCATCTTTAACACTCCGGCCTTCATCCTCTGGTAACTCCTGACGAAGATACCCAACAGTGAGTTTTTTAGGTTTTTCGATAAAACCCTCATCAGGTGATATAACGCCTGACAAAACTTTAATCAGGGTTGATTTACCACTTCCGTTACGCCCGGTTACAGCTAACTTCTCCCCTTCTGTAATTGTAAAAGAGATTTTATCAAAAAGGGCCCTCTCCCCAAATCTGAGTGTTAAGTTTTGAATTCTGATCAAAGCAATAATTGTTAGTTAAAAATATAATCCCCATCAATTTGGCTGATGGCTTCAAAATGCTCCCCTTTGTCCTTGAGCATACTTTTCCATAGTTCATCTATCTTGTTATTAAACAAGTAATTAGGATCCATTTCTGAAATAATCCAAGAACGTTCATCTAATTCAGTAGATAATTGTCCTGCCGTCCAACCACTGTAGCCAAGAAAAAATCTAATATTTTCAGGAAGAATAAGCTTCTGATCAATTAAAAACTTCAAGGCTGTGAAATCCCCACCCCAATAAATTCCATTTGCAATTTTGACCGATTCTTCCAACATGTCCCCAACATTATGCAGATAATGCAAAGTAGTGGTAGCCACAGGGCCTCCGGCAAATACCTTGGAGGGAAAGTCCTCTATATCCTCGACAAGCTCCGAAAGCTCAAAATCAGTTTCTTTATTTAGAACAAATCCAACTGTTCCATCCTCTTCGGTATGATCTACGATTAATACCACCGAGCGCTTAAAATTGGGATCTAACATAAAAGGTTCTGACAAGAGTACTTGCCCAGACTTGATCGGAGTATTTGTTCCCTCACTCATAATGTTTCAACAGGTATATTTCTGTCAATTCTTTTTAAAAAACCGGATAAAACAGTACCATTGCCCCCCACTTCTGTAAAGTGATTTATTTGATCAGCAATCATGTTTTGCATGGTTTGAGTCCATTTTACTGGGGAGGTTAACTGAAGATTTAAATTCCTCTTTAGTTGAGTGGGATCTGAATATGGACAAGCATCAACATTTTGGTAAATGGCACATATTGGTTCGGAAAATGTGGTATTGTCGATTGCTGCAGCCAGTTTTTCCCGCGCAGGTTCCATAAGAGGTGAATGAAAAGCACCTCCAACCGCCAATAGGATAAACCTTTTAGCCCCAATTTCCATAAGTTTCTTCTCTGCAAGCTGCAATCCAGCAAGACTACCGGATATAACTAGTTGACCTGGACAATTATAGTTCGCAGGAACCACTATTTCTTCATTTATTGAAGCACAAACCTCCTCAATTTGCTCATCAGACAAACCTACTATGGCAGCCATTGAACCTGGGTTCAAATCACAAGCTTCCTGCATAGCAAGTGCTCTGGTCCGAACTAAAGATAAGCCAGCTTCAAAACTTATAACCCCCGATGCAACTAATGCTGAAAATTCACCAAGAGAATGCCCTGCCATTCCCTTAATACCATCAATATTCCCGCTTGATTTAAGCTTAACTATTGAGTGTATAAACACAGACGGTTGAGTAATATGCGTTTGTTTAAGTTCATCATCTGTCCCTTCAAACATAATGTCTGAAATCCTGAACCCTAGGAAATCGTTTGCCTGCTCAAAAAGTGATTTTGCCACATCAGAAGATTCATAAAGATCTTTCCCCATTCCCCTATACTGACTTGCCTGTCCAGGAAATATATATGCTTTATTTAGCATCAACTGTTTTTATTAATAAGATTCATAAATTCATTTCTCGTCTCAAAGGTCTTAAAAACTCCTGTAAATGCCGAGGTTGTAGTCATACTATTTTGCTTTTGCACCCCCCTCATCATCATACACATGTGTCTGGCTTCAATCACTACGGCGACTCCATGAGGTTTTAAAGTATCCTGGATGGCGTTCATTATTTCCAGTGTAAGCCTTTCCTGCACTTGCAATCTCCTTGAAAAAACATCTACCAATCGGGGCAACTTGCTCAGACCGACAATATATCCATTAGGAATATAGGCGATATGTGCTTTTCCAAAAAAAGGCAATAAATGATGTTCGCAAAGAGAATACAGTTCAATATCCTTTACCAGCACCATTTCACTGTAATCTTCCTTAAAAAGGGCTGATTCCAAAATCCCAACAGGATTGTCACGATAGCCCTGAGTAAGGAATTCCATGGCCTTTGCAGCTCTTGTAGGGGTTTTTGCCAATCCTTCACGATCAGAATTCTCTCCTAAACCACTAATTATTTGCTCGAAAAATCCGACGAGCTCTTTATTTCTCAATATTTGATTTTCTTTCATTTTGTGTAAATATAGATTACGAAACCAACTGATAAAGAATTAGTTTACCGATATGACTTATTTTAAAAATAGTCTATGAAATGGTGCATTAAATCGAAAAAACAATTCAATTATTAAACACCTGCATTAATATTGCAATAATATGAGTCCTGAAGAACAAATTAAACTCAATCAGATTTCCGGCCATACCAATTGGACATGGACCCAAATTCTCTTTTGGCTCATATTTTATACGATCTGGCTTTATATAGCGCCAAGCACATGGCCTCAGGCCCTGGCTGCTATCTGGAGCCTGGGAAACACCATTTTCTTTGTCCTCACAGTTAATATTAACCTATGGATTTTACTCCCCAGATTAATTCAATCCCAATCCATTATAACTTACACCGGCTTCATCATTGGGATGGCGCTTATTCTAACCCCCATCAAAGTTTACTTCAACCAACAATTATGCTTGACATATGAAATACAATGTCTTGAATGGGTACTTGATTCCAAAATTAGTTTTATCAGTTTGTTGGTTATAACAGCCATTTCTTCCTTGGTAAGAATTCCATTAGACTGGCTTAAGGTTCAAAAAGAAAAAAAAGATCTCATCACAAAAAACATCCAGACGGAATTACAATTCTTGAAAAATCAAATCAACCCTCATTTTCTATTCAATACATTGAATAATTTATATGCTCTTACTTTAAAAAAATCCGATTATGCTCCAGAGGTTGTTCTGAAACTTTCTGATATGATGAGGTACATGTTGTATGAATGCAATGAAAAAGTAGTTCCTTTAGAAAAAGAAATTCTTTATATAAAAAATTATATAGAGCTGGAAAAAATAAGATTAAGTAAAAATGCAGACATTGAAATTGAAGTGACAGGCAACATTGACAACACAAAAGTAGCGCCACTCCTCTTCATTCCGTTTATTGAGAATAGTTTTAAACACGGACTTAAAACTAGTTTAGAAAAAGCCTATATTAAAGTAAGTTTTATAGTTAGAAATGACACCATTGAATTTATTGTAAAAAATTCCAAATCTCAATTAATGCCTGGATTTACAGGTAAAAAAATTGGTGGAATAGGGCTCACAAATGTAAAAAAGAGACTGGAGCTAATTTACCCAAACTTACATTCATTAAAAATATCAGAATTTCCTGACTCCTATGAAATTCACCTCTTCCTTTTTATTTCAAACAAAAATTAATCTTTATGATAAAAACATTGATTGTAGATGATGAACCTCTAGCGATTGAAATACTGGAGGCCTATGTATCCCAAATTCCCCAATTACATTTGGTGGCAAAGTGTTCAAATGCATTAGAAGCCAACAGGGTGCTTCAACTTGAAAAGATAGACCTAATGTTTCTAGATATAGAAATGCCTTTATTATTGGGGACTGATTTCTTAAAGTCACTTCAAAACCCACCCAAAGTAATTTTCACCACAGCTTATCCTGAATTTGCTGTCCAAGGTTTTGAGTTAAATGCGCTTGATTATTTGTTGAAGCCAATATCCATGGAAAGGTTTGTAAAATCCATCAATAAATTGTTTGAAAAAAATGAATTTGACATTAAGCCTGAAATTGAACAAAATACTGAATATATTTTTGTCAAGGCAGATAAAAGACTTATCAAAGTAAACTTTAGTGAAATCCTCTACATAGAGGGGTTAAAAGATTATGTTATCATAAGAACTGACCAAAACAAAATTATAACACTACAAACCATGAAAAGCCTGGAAGAAAAACTTCCATCTACTAAATTCATTAGAGTTCACAGATCGTTCATTGTCAATCTCAACAGAATTAACGCAATTGTAGGGAACGCTATAGAGATTATTGAAAAAGGACAAAACAAACACATTCCTATAGGTAATAACTACAAGGAAGAAATAGAAAAAATGATTGAAAAGAGAAAACTATAATTTTATTAATAAATTAAAAAAATTCTGTTATTCCTGTTAAACAGCCTTTCATTTTTCAGCAGTTATTAAAAATAAGAAAGTGCCCTCTGGGATCAAAGGACACTTTCACTAAACCGATTGATTAACAATGATTATTTAGATAGTATCATCTTCTTAGTTGCAACAAATTCTGAGGTTTCCAGGGTATAGTAGTACACACCTGAATGATTGCTGAATTCATTCTGATCGATTTGAACATTATTCACCCCTACCGAAGTTTTAATTTGCTTCACAAGCAACAATCTTCCGGATAGGTCATGAATTTTTATCAAAGCACTGGACTGAACTGGGGTATAAAAAGCAATATTTGTTTTGTCGCCGAAAGGATTTGGCGTATTCTGGAATAGCTCAAACTTCACAAGTTCTTTGTGAGAACTTCGATCTCTAAGTTGAATATCCAATATTTCCAATTCATCTGTATAAGCTTCGACTTCAATTCCAGAATTCGCGACAGTAAAATCATTGGCAGGATTTATTGTATGATTAGATTTGACAATGATATAGAACAAAGGTAAATTACTTGATGCCTTAATAGGGTCGTTGCCATTCCAACTCATTGACAAAATGCCCTTCTCCCCTTCTAACAGACTGTAATTTCCCTCCGTAATTATAGCTTGACCGGATTGAACAGAAACAACCTCCAATACATTCGGATTATATTTCCATGACAATTGGAACCCAGATATTCTATTGTTCCATGAACCAAAGACGGGAATTCTCATTTGATCACCTGGCAACAATGACTTATCTTCCAGTTCAAAATAAATTCTACCAGCAGTTCTGCTTTGTGATGCAAGTGCCAGGTTAGTCTTTGCCGTATAGTTAATGTCTCCAATTTTAATAGCCATAAAATTATTGTCTTTAACTTCCCCTTGTAAGTTATCAACATGTATAAATTCAGGCCATCCGTTGTTTAACCATGGATTGGTTTCATCTTCAAATTTAAATCCACCTTGAATAAATCTCCATGATTTCTGATTGTTTTTAAATTTGTCAGACACGCCTAAGACCAGTTTCCTTAACTCTGAAATATCTGCAGCAGTTATTGTTCCTGAATTATTGGCATCTGCAGCAATATATTTATATGGAGAATCAAATGTTTGCTGGCCAAGAATATGTTTCTGAATCATTACAATGTCAGCTGTAGATACCCCATTGGCCGGATCATCATTCTTATAAGGTGCTAAATCGTATGATTCACCAAAAGGTAGGTCTAAAAAGGTAAACAATCCTTCATCCGGGGTATTAATCTCACCCATTTTTGAATTCAACTTCTTCAGTTCTATGGTTGCATTTTTCAAAGGAGCATTTGTATTTGCACTGATCAATCCTGAAACAGTTCCTCCATTGGTCAATCTGTTTGGACATGCATTTCCTGTATTATCCTGAAGAGTTAGTGTTGTGATACAAAACTCTTGATTACCATCTTCATCCGTAACATATATCCTTACAGAAGTGTCTCTTGAAATTCCATTAGGGATATCGCTGCACCTAAAAGTCCTTGCTGTATCATTTACATTAGCGGTAAAGGAATATTTCAACTTTGGCTTCGCAGTACAATTGTCTTCACTCTTTTCGTTAAAATCAATTGCCTTAACTGTAACTGAACCATTAGACGACATCACAACAGTGATTAATCCAGCTTTACAGAATGGTGTTGGTGCCTTACAATCTTTAACAGAAAATATCTGATCACATGTCCCGGTATTTCCGCATAAATCAGTCACAGACCATCTTACTCTGTGCGTTCCTCTTTGATAAGTTCCAGAAGCATTTTTTGTATTACCTGTCACTTCGACTGAACCATTGTTATCGAAGTCAATGGTATAACTCCATTTCAAGGAAGTTGTATCCGTGCAATCATCTGTCGCGTATCCATAAAGGTCTACAAATGCCGAACAAGCGGATCCTTGAGCACATACTGGTGCTTTAACGCCACAGCTAACCGGATCTATTGTAGGTGGTCTGGTATTTTGAACTTTAATAATTTGATCAAATGTCCAAACTCCAGTTGGCGTTTGAGAATTTACATCATATTGACACCAATCAATAACCCTCCAATGACGAATGATCTTAATACAGAAATTTTCAACATTATAAAACTTTTCATCATCATATCCTCTGATAATATTGGCACAAGGTCTTGCAGCCCATCTAGGGAAAGAGTTAATTAAATTTGGATCTGCATCAGTGATTTTGCAACCAGCCACAGTGATATCTGCCCCCGGCCAGGAAATTTGAGAAAATGTCAATGGATTAGGATCGACAATAGTTATTTTTTGATCACACAAATCAAATCTTCCACCCGGATCTTCAGCTCTCCATCTTCTATTGATTACGCCAGTAGCACATTTAAATCCAGTAGAATCATCTTTATAAGTAATTTTAATGCCAGGGCAATTATCTACAGCTGTAGCCTGTCCAACATTTGCAAAATTATAAATATCCGTTGTGCAACTTACGATTACATCTTTTGGACAAGTGATATCTGGTGATATTTTATCCTGAACTGTGACTAAAACCATACAATCATTAAAGTTACCATTCTTATCGATGACTCTCAAGGCCACCATAATCGGGCTTTGCTGAACATCTTCGCAACAGAATTTGACGAATGGACCAAATGTTGTGTTGCCTAATATGTTGCAATTATCACTCATCCTTCTGACCAATACTGAGTCAACAGCACAATTGTCAAAACTGCCCTGATCCAAACTGGCTGCAAAAATCTTTGCAACACCGCTGTCTCCAAGAGATACTACAGTATGTTCATCACAAACTGCAACTGGATCAAGGTTGTCTTCAATTATCACTTCCACTACACATCTGGTTTCATTACCACATGCATCAGTCACCGTGTATCTTACCCAAGAAGTATCTGCAGGCAATCCAGAAATTCTAACCTTCCCACCACCCAAATAAGTTACACCGTCAGTTCTAAAATCTCCATCTTCTGGAGTTCCATCAGGGCCTGCTTTCTTAAAAGAAACAGCCAACGTGGTAGGACTGCAATCAAGTATCAAGTCCGGTCCACTTACCGTTGCTGTTCCTGTACAGGAATAATAGTCCATTGGAAATACTTGATAATTGTTGGAGCATGCAATAATCGGCGCTTTGTGGTCAGCCACTTTTATCAATTGATTGCATTCAATATATTGACCTGTACACCAGTCAAAAATTTTCCAATTTCTGAATATTTTAAATGAATTGCCACAAATAGGAATCTTAAGATCCCTATATGACACAGCAAGATGATCGCAATTTACATTTAAAGGATATCCTGTACCCCTCCATATTAATTGTCCAGCAGCATTGACATAATCATAAGGAGATGGATTTCCATTATCTAAGGCATTCCAACCTGATGGATAAGGTCCGGAGGCCGGTTCTTTATCATCACAGTTTAAAGCAGGATTGGTAAAACCATCAAAATTTGGTGGACATACGATACCTAGCAAAGTACTTTGTTGAACCAATATTCTTTCTTTACAAGTAGTTGTGTTTCCCTTACAATCCTTTGCAACCCATGTTCTGTCATATTGAGCATAATTCGGTTGATTGCAGCCATACTTTGTGTAAATATCAAAATAACATAGTTCTACATCACAACAAAGATCAAATCCCCTAACTGTAAAACATTTATTGTCTCCGACAACCGGAGTGATGGTCGCAGAAGGAGGCACAGGAAATCCTAAAGAAGCCGGACTTACATCATCAGAGCAATTCACTCTAATATCTGCAGTTCTACAAGTCAGATTAGGTATAAATTTATCTTCAATAAAAATATATCCCCAACAGGTAATACCTGAACATATATGCCTTACATGTACTCTCAGTTTTTTTCCTAAGTGTGAATAATTCACCAAGTTACCAGGAATGATACTTCCATCTGTATTATACACCGTTACTGCATAACTGTCATCAGGATAGTTACTGCCTTCAATTACAACAGAAGGAGTAATCAGTGCTTCACAACGGTCATTCAACGAAACATTTACAAGGTCGTCGCAAGCCAAAGCAAGGTCACCTTCCACCACTACACTGCGAAGTAAAACGGTGAATCCGTCTGTGGCCCTCACATAAAAAGTGCCACCTACTGATCCCCAGTTTATTGTAACTGAAGTCGCAGAAGAAGATGCAATTGTTCCACCTCCATTAGGCAAACTAAATGTCCATGCTCCGGCGGCAGGACTAATGTTGTAAACTCTGGATGCACTGTTAGGACACACACTGGTGTCAGTTCCGAACTGTGCCACCAAGGATTGTGCTTGAGAGTTGTAACTTAGAGCCATCCACAATACTGTTGCAAGCAATAGTTTGAGACCAGCCCAAGGTTTAGTAATAATTGGATTCATAAGACCAGTTTTATTTTGTATTGAATTTCTCATGTTCATTTTTTTAATCGGTTAGTTTGATTTTAAGCTTAGATATTAGCTAGAGTCCGGGAACCTTTCGGCTCCCGGCTTAGCCAAATTACCCAAGAACCGTTTATCTTATAACTACCATTTTACGTGTGGCAATGAAATTCTTTGTATCCAATTGATAATATAGAATTCCGCTATATTCAGTTTCTATATTAATTTCAGAAGTGTTAATCCCCTTTCTTCCTGTGAGATTATAAGTCTGTAATAATTTTCCAGACATATCGAATATACTTAACTTAACATTTTCGTCAGCAGGCAATCTATAAAAGACGGTAGTATTTCCAGTGAAAGGATTCGGAATGTTTTGGTACAATTCATAAGATCCTTCTAACGGTTTTTGCTCCTCAGATCTAAACAATAATTTCAAATCTGTTTCTTCATTTGCAATGTACAATTCTGCATGAAGGCCTGATTGACTTAACTTTAATGTATTGCCATTCAATTCCATATTCTGAAGCGCTCTAACTTTTAAATAGAAAAGTAATTGTCCCCTTTCAACTGACACTGTCTTGTCAGCAGACCAAGACATGCGCATTTCACTTGGTCGCTGATTCTTGATTGCAAAATGAGATGGATCAACATTGATTAAAGCACTTTCAACACCTTCAAAAATCAAGGAACCTTCTAAAGCTTTCAACTCAAATTGGAAACCATCAACAGCACTCATATCATTAGATGCATAGATTGGGATAGTATATGATTGTCCCATCTGCAATGTTGATAATTCCATTTCAAGACCGGAAATTTTCAAATTTCGTTTGTTTGCAGAATTTCCTAATCCTGTGCTTGCTTCACCACTCACATCTCCAGTCTTTATTGCAACAAAATTGTTTTCCATCATTTCATGATCCACATCTTTCAAAGTTATACTAGATGGATACTTGTAAGGATTAGAAGGATCAAACACAAACTTTGAATCTACAAAATTCCAAGAAGTGTTATTTGGAAATCCTTCTGCAATTCCTAAGATTAACTTTCTAAGATCAGCAAGATCTCTTGCTGTTACAGATTCTGATTTGTTCACATCTGCTGCAATTAACTGATACGGACTTGGTAATTCCTGAATTCCCAAAATGTGTTTTTGAATCATCACAATATCTTTGGTACTAACACCTTCCAAAGGATCTACATCCAAGGCAGGCTTAACAAAATAGCTTTCATCCATTTTCAGATCAACAAAACTAAATTTACCATCCTGATTGGTCATTTGCTCTAACACTTCCCCCGTAGTTTCCTGTATTACTTTAACAGGTACACTTTCGGCTTTTGTATTATTAATCACAGTGATCAAACCGGCAACAGTAGTTGAATTGACATTTCTATCCGGACAAACATTTTGATTGTCTTGAACAATAAGAGTTGTACGACATAAATCTTGATTTCCAGCTTCATCTGTTACATATACCTCTACATTAAAAGTATCAGATTTACCATTGTCAATATCGCTGCAGCGGATCGTTCTGGAAATGTTTGTGATGTCAGGACTGAATGAAAATTTTAGATTTGAAGCTTGCGTACAATTATCGGAACTACCCAAGTCAAAATCTTTAGCCCAAATGGTTACTTCCCTATTGCTAGGCATAATTACAGTAATGATGCCTGGATTACAATAAGGAGTTGGTGCTTTACAATCCCTAACTTTCACCAAGTAGCTGCAAGTTGACTTATTGCCACATTGGTCACTTACGGTCCATGTGACTTTATGCGTTCCTACTTCAAGCGACGCATTGAATCTTGGATTCGATCCATTTGCATCAACACTTCCATTATTAAATTTATCCAAAGCATAAGACCAAAGCAACTCATCTTGTGGCGTACAATCATCTGTTGCAGTAGCACTGAAAGATGCATTCACCGCACAATTTTCTGTTATGCAAAGTTCTCTGTCATCACAAGAACTTGTAAAGTCTGGCGCTTTGGTATTATTTATTTTTATAACCTGTGTGTGATACCACACTCCGTTAGTTGGATTATGTGCATCATAAGTACACCAATCTATAACAGTCCATTGTCTCAATATTTTATAACAAACACCTTCGACGAAATTAAAACTAAGATCTTTGTATGATGCAACCACCTGATTACAATGATCCTGATTTTTATAAATTGGCTTACCTGTTACATCTGTTGATACGCTATTCTTACAACCTGTAATTACTAAATCAGCAGGCCATATAATATCACTCAGTCTAAAAGGCATGGTATCTCTTACAGTAATAGTCTGTGCACAGGAATCTTTCCTTCCTCCATCATCTGTTGCAATAAACCATCTAGTGATTACACCGACTCCACAATTGGATAAACCATTTTCAATTCTTGTACTTATGTCAAACCCACAATTGTCTGTTGCAGTAGCAGTTCCGAATACGTTAAGATTACTTAAATCAGTCTCACAACTTACCACAGTATCAACTGGGCAAGTAATTACAGGAGGAAGTTTGTCTTGAACAATTACATCGACCATACACTCTGAACTATTTCCTGCTTTATCTAAAACTCTAAGCACAACTCTGATTGGATTATTTCTGATATCTGAGCAACAAAATGCCAAAGAATCTGCAAATGTTGTTCCTGCGATACCACATGGTCCGAAATTCATTCTTCTTACTTTGTATGAACCCATTTCACAATTGTCATGACTACCACCATTGAATACACTTGCCGGTATAGTTGCCCAGCCATTAGAGGTTAAGGAAACAACAGTTTTCTGCTGACATACCGCTACTGGTGGCGTTTTATCTTCAACAAATATATCGAAGGTACAAGGTGTACAATTTCCACAAGCATCACAAATCGTATAATAAATCCAATT
This sequence comes from Candidatus Vicinibacter affinis, assembly GCA_016714365.1. Classification (NCBI taxonomy): domain Bacteria; kingdom Pseudomonadati; phylum Bacteroidota; class Saprospiria; order Saprospirales; family Saprospiraceae; genus Candidatus Vicinibacter; species Candidatus Vicinibacter affinis. The sequence goes on from JADJNH010000005.1 coordinate 2,621,926, forward strand.
ACAACCCAAAGGCATATTGTCTACACGATATCGTCCATCAGGTAAGCGAGTAATATTTTTTGTAGATCCTGTAGTATTTGGATCCGGGGTGCAATCATTAGGATCAATTGCAGCCAGATGTGAAACCGAATAAGTCCAATTTGAACAATTTTCCAATACATATGGAATTCTACTATCCGGAATGATGCCTGGTAACAAATCCTGCGGAACAGGTAAAATATAAGAACCGGTACAAGTTGTAGGATTTGTACTAATTGTAATAGTTGTAGGGCATATAACTTTAGGTGCACTTTCATCAACAACTTTTATAAGTTGAATAAAATTTACACGATTATTCGGATCACACCAGTCTATAATCAACCATCTTCTTAATAATTTATAAGTACCGGGACATACAGCAATGGTATCATCACTAAAATCAAATTGAATGTTGCCACAGAAAATACCTAAAGGCCTTCCTGTTCCACCAATTAATTCGCCGGTGATCAAATCATTTTTAATTTCAGAAGTATCTGGTAAACCATTAAATAGTTTTTTCCATTTACCTGAACAAGAAAGTGCAGGTCGATTGCCCGGTTGCCCATCAAAATGAGGAGGCAAAGTAATATCTGCGATAGTACCTCTCTGTAAATCAATAGTGTCTGTGCAACAATTTGTATATCCTCCGGGATCAGTGGCACACCATGTTCTGTATATTGTTGCACTTAAAGCACGATTCAAGCAATCATACCTCACAATACTGTCACGATATTTCAAACTTACTGTACCGCAAGCATCAATTCCATTTACGATATATGGATAAACATTTGTATTTACAAATGCAGGATTTACTGGAAACCCAAGATTTATTGGATCGATACTAATACCACAGCTAAAAGTATCTCTCGGATCACAAACAAGTACGGGTGGAGTTTTATCTTCAAGAAGTAAATTCCCCCAACAGCTGTTTCCACAGACTATGTTTTTCACATTGACTCTTAGTTTTTTTCCAATCCAGGATTGCCCTAATGGCAAAGTGACTAGTTGATTATTATAATAAATGGTCACTTGATAAAAGCCTAAATCTGCGCATTCAGTAGATTCACCTTCCAATATCATTTGAGATACAATCTGAGCTTCACACATACTGTTTACAGAAACTTGAACAGTATTGTTGCAAGCCAATTGACAATTCGTCCAACAGTTTGGTATCGCAGATACATTTGAAGTTGCAACCCCACCAGGAGTAGGCAGTGAATTATTTACAGTCACTACATTGTTAAGTGTAGAAGGAGCACCTGCAGCTCTTGGATTAACTTGAAAGGTTACCTGGTAAATAACTCTTTCTCCTAATAGTAGAAATCCAGATCCATCTGTAAGATTGTCATTAGGGGCTCTTCCCGTGAAGGCTAGATTGATAATTCCACCCTTGTTAGGTAATGGATTATCAATAGAAACCAAAACAGGCGCACCAACGACACCAACCAATGCTGTACCAAAGTTAGACCCTAACCCTGCATTGTCACGCACATCCATATTCGCAGCGATCAAACAGTTGGTATTGGTTACTACTATTTGGTAGGTAACATCAATATTTCCCTGAATCCCACTGGTTGCAGGTGCGACACCCAACAAGGTTTTTGTAACGGTAAAACACTGAGCTTCTAGTTGAATGCTTATTCCAAAGGCACACAACAACATTACAACCCACTGCCTTAAATTAAGCCTACTTGTGCTTCTATTTAAGCTTGAAAGTTGTGTCGAAGTAAATAATTCGCTCATCTTGAATAATTTTTTATTTGTATTAATATTTTTCATTTATTGAGTTTTAATCTGACAATTTCTGAGATCCTCAAACGGTCCTTCGAGAATACCATGTGGTAAAAAAGGGTAATAAATTGGGGGGATTATAAATTAAATAATTAATTAATAAGGATCATTTTCTTTACTGCCCTATTATTCTCCGTTTCAAGGATGTAATAAAATATTCCTGTCTGATTTAAGTCTTTGTTATTAATCTGGATATTGTTTAAGCCAGATTTAAACTCTCTGCTTATTTGTTTAATAACCTTTCCGTTTACATCACAGATTTTTAACACGGCTAAGCCGGATTCCGGTAAAAGGAAAGAAATATCCGTATATGTACTAAATGGATTTGGTTTATTCTGATATAGATAAAATCCTTTTACTTCAGATTTGGAATCTAAAAATGATAACTTAAGGTTTATCTCATCATTTTGAGCACCATAAGCTTGTGATGAAAAATTTTCGTTACTTAAGGCAAATGAATTACTTAATTCCCCGCTACCAACGGCTTTAAAAACAAAACTAAACAATTCCTTTTCAAAAGACACTCCGGATGCCTGATCAAAACTCATACGAATTTTACCATTAGATATCATATCATGATTGTAATTGTAAGATTCTACAGTTAATGCACCAGATTTAATGTCTACAAGCTCAAGCTTAGCAGGATCAAACTCAAATTCTACCTGTAATCCGGTTAGCATATTCAATCCATTTAAATTCAGAGGTAAAATGATTTCTTCTCCATTTTGAAATTTCGTTTCACCGACTTGTAATGTTGCCTCTGCATAACTTCTTGACGCAACAGTTGCCAGCTGATTGGCTTTGGCATTGCCATTTATGTCTCCAAGTTTAACCGCCACGAAATTATTTTCTGAGATATCAGACTTTAAATTGTCCACTTTGATTACATCACTATATGACCAAGGTTGGGTTGGGTCTGAAAATTTATAATTTGATTCAACAAACACCCATGATTTTTTAATGGATAGTTCACTGGTGATACCAAGAATTAATTTTCTTAAATCTGCAATATCCCGTGCTGTAATACTCTTTGATTCGTTTACGTCTGCTGCTATTAATTTATATGGATTATCCAAAGGCGCGATTCCTAAAATGTGTTTTTGTATAATCACAATATCATTTGTGGTAACCCCATTCAATGCGTCATCATTCTTTACCGCTTTAATGGTATAGTTTTCAGAAAGCGGAACTGATGCAAATGCATATTGTCCATCCTGCTGGGTCATATGATATTTAGGCATAGAAGGCATGTTTCCGTTTATAGAAACCATGGCTTCTTGCAATGAACTTTTTTGTTCGGTAGAAATGGTACCTGAAACCAAACCTGCAGTAGTATTTCCACCACCTAAATTGTCCGGACATGCATTTCCTAAACCATCTTGTATAATTACCTTAGTTGTGCAAAAATCCTGATTACCAGCTTCATCTGTCACATACACAGATACATTTTCGAATGTCTTGGATATACCACGATCAAGATCCGCACAGAAATAGGTCCTTGATGCATCGGACGGATTGGAAGAAAATGAATACCTCAATCTACCGGCTGTTGTACAATTGTCAAAACTATTTGCATTTAAATCACTTGCCCAAATAGTAATTTGGCCAGTGGTAGGCATAATTACTGTAATAATTCCAGCACGACAAACAGGAGTCGGTTGTTTGCGATCCACCATCGTAAATAAATAGGTACAAGTAGTCACATTTCCGCATCTATCCTCCACAGTCCAGGTAATTTTATGCGTACCCACTGGATAAACTCCACTTGCATCACTTGAAGCACCATTTACATCAATACTTCCATTGTTACCAAGGTCAATTTTATAAGACCAAACTAAATCCTGATCATCTGTACACTCATCATCTGCTGTTGCAATCAATTCTGCAAATCCATTGCATTCACCAGAAATTGCATCGTAATTTCTATTGTTACATGAACTTGTAAAAAATGGTTTTTGAGTATTTTTTACTTTAATTACCTGAACGTCAGTCCATCGTCCTGCACCAGTAGATGGATTGTAACTACACCAATCAATTACCGTCCATTTTCGCAATATTTTGTAACATACATTTTCAACCAGACTAAATACTTCATCTTCATAAGTAGTCAAAATCGTTGCACAAGAAATATTTGCAGGCCATGTTGGTCGACCCGTCACGCTTGAATCAACACTGCTCAAACATCCTTCCAGTGTAGTATCAACAGGAAATTTAATGGATGCTCCATTGTATGGTTTAAAGTTATTTAATGTTATGGTTTGGACACATGTGTATGGTGAATTAAAATCATCACTAAAAGTATACCTTCTTGTGATTGCACCTGTACCGCAATTATTAATTGAATAATTTATAGATGAATCTACTTTAAGATTGCAATCTTCAATAACCAATCCATCATAACCCCATAGATGCGGTTGTACCCATGCTGAATTTGATGGATCATTAAGAATGATTTGCTTTATATCAGATTCATTTCTTCTATAGTATCCAAATTTATTAAGGTCAGTAACATCGTATCCACAACTAACAGTGATATTTGGAAGACAAGTAACCACTGGAGGTTTTTTATCCTGTACGGTTACAAGAACCATACATTCATTTGTATTCCCAGCCTTATCTTTTACCTGCAGTATTACAATAATAGGGTTGTTCACAATATCCTGACAACAAAAATCAACATAATCCGCAAAAGATGTATTACCAGATCCACCACAAGGTGATGGATTCATTCTTCTTACTTTAAATGAATCAAGTGCACAATTATCGTGAGACCCATCATCAAATGAAACTGCAAAAACATTTGCAGTGCCTGCATCAGTTAATGCTACAACAGTTTCCTGATGGCACACTGGTGTTGGTTTTGACTTTTCTTCAACAAATATCTCAGTTGCACATTCAGTTGAATTTCCGCATGCGTCTGTAACTATATAAAAAAGCCAGGACAACCCTACTGGCAGATCTTCAATATGAAAACCTATCAAATTTGTACCTGCATATCTTTTTGTCACGCCATCTCTTGTTGCTTCTAGTGAAGAAGGAATTACATTTGGTACTCCCCTCTTTACTAAAACATCATAACTAAGTGGGTTGGAACATTCAGTTCCTATAATTCTCGGCAAAGGAAGATCATATGATCCAGAACAGGAATGAGTAGCCGTCACAACAGTATCTCTTGAAGGACACACTAAAATTGGCCCTCTATCATCAACAACTTTTATTAATTGAATGCACGTTGTATCTTGACCAGTACACCAATCTGCAATAAACCATTCTCTTAAAATTTTGTACGACCCAACACAAACTCCTAATTTTATGTCTGTATATGTATAATTGATATTCCTACAATTTACACCTGTAGGAAATCCTGTAACACTCGGATGAGGATTTCCATTACCATCCTTTGCAAAATTTGCATTACATTGTAATGGGTCTGGATTTTTTGGAAGAGGCCCACCAAGATCCGGGTCAATTCCATCATAACTTGGGGGACAAACGATATTTGCTATAGAGCCAGCTCTGATTAAAATGGTGTCAGTGCATTTTGTTTGATTACCATATGAATCTGTCGCAGTCCAATCCCTAAAAACAGTGTCAATATATGTTACAGCCGGTGGACACACGACTTGAACCTCACGATCAGAATAAGTAAATAACGTAGGCCCACAATTATCATAAAATGAAGATGCACTCGTAAATGTATTAGGCTTTCCAACTACTGCGGTTGGGTTTGGTGCTCCAATTGGCTTGGGAAAACCAACACCCGGTGAAGTAGGTAAAATTCCGTCCCCACAATTAACAATTACACTTCTGCATGCTAAAATAGGTTTAAGTTTGTCTTCTACCCTTAAAACACCCCAGCAAGAATTACCTGAACATCGGTGGATGGCAGAAACTTCAAGAAATTTCCCGATATAACTTGAATTTACATTTGGACTTCCAGGAATTGTAATTTTAGTAATCGGGTCTCTTACAACGATATTGTAATCCGCATAATTAAACCCGTTGCCTTCAATTACCATCTCTGGAGTTACAACACCTTGACAAAATTCATCTAATGAAAGATTAACTGTATCATTACAATTCACCTGTGGTGCAGACAATGCCCCTACTCTAATACGAAATGTATCAGGAGTACAAGACAACAATGGAGGAGTTTCCACCATCCTAAATACAACATCACCCGGGGTATGCCAGGTAATTTGAACTGTCTGTAACACTTGAACGATTGTAGCTGACCCAGAAATTATCTGGAACGAATAACCATTCGCAATGTCAAAATTGTTAATAAAATAAGATGCCGGAGAGTTAATCTGGCACACATAGGCATTTGGCGCCAAATTTAATGTCGCACATGTCTGTGCCTCCAACTTTAACATGGAGAAAGAACCCACCAATAAGAACATGGGGATTATTCTTCTCAAAGTCCACGAAAAGGAAAAATTTGTAAATAACGGTCTTTTCATAAAAAATGAAGTTTTGTAAATTCGTTTTTGCCAAAATCAGTATGACTCTGCGCCGGCAACACAGATCCATGGGGGATATACTTGTGGGGGATATAACCAGATCAAATAATATCAGGGCACGAGTGACCTGAATTCACTTGATCTAATCTTCGCAATAAAGTGCAAGTAGTGTTCCAAAAAAGAGGTCCGGAATTGTACTCATGACTAAAATAGTTAATATATACATATTAAAAACACTTCACATATATTAACTATTACTAATTAATAATTTACAGTTAATAAAAATATCTTATCAGTGAAAATATTTTGTATAAGAAATATATCAAGCTTACTCATAATCATATCCACTCATCAAAAAAGGGCGATAATTGCTGTGTACAAATAAATCTATTATATTTTTCGCTCAAAAGCTTAGGCTCCATTTTAAACCAAATAACACCTCCTTGCTCTTTGAAAAATTTTAAACTTTGAACTAATTAAATATTTTTTGATTATCCATAAATAATAACTTATATAATGATCTTGATTTATTTTGAATTATTTCGGAATAGAACAAAATGAAATTGGCAGGATTTAAAATTACACAACAACAACTTTATCCTGAATTCATTCAAATGTAAACTGCTTAAATAATAGGAAACTAAAATTGATAAAACCAGAAAAAATATAACAACTTCAAAGAATCTATCATTAAAAAAAATACCTTCCAATTAAACACAATTAGTTGGTTGAATTATGCAATCAATTAATTGAAATTTGAAATTGTAATTAAAATTATAGTTTACAGAAAATTCTAAATTTAATTTAAAGGGTGATTGTCAATTTTAGAATTTTTAAGGGTTAAAAAAATAATTTAAAGTATGTAGCTATAAATTTTTATTTTTCAATAAAAATAAAAATCTCAAGAAATAAAATACATAAAATGATTTACAGTCTCATGCTTTCCTTAAGTTTCAAAAATTAATTCTGAGCAAAAAAAAAGCCTGCATTGCTGCAGGCCTTTTTTTTTAAAATATTTTGTTCAATATTACTCTACAGATATCATCTTCCTGGTAGCTGTATGATCTGCAGCATCCAGTTGATAATACAATACTCCGGTGGCATTCAAGTCTCCTTTACTGATCTGCTGATGATTCAATCCTTTCTGACCTTTCATCTCATACACCCGAAGTACTTTCCCTGTTACATCGTATACTGTCAATTTCACAGCACCTGATTCCGGTAATCGATAGCTCACCACAGTCTCTTTGCTGAATGGGTTCGGTTCGTTTTGATACAATTCGAATACTCCGCTCTCTACGATACCCTTATCTGTCCTTACAAACATTACAGGCTCCAGTACATTGTCCTTCTCATCGTAGGCCTGAGCACTCGTCAGGTTGCTGTTAATTGTAAGTAGACTGCTCAGCTTTCCATTTCTGGTCGCTCTGAAGTTAACTACAAACAATTCTTCCTCCTTACCATAACTTATTCCCTTATCGGCATTCCAGCTGGTCGTCAACATTCCCTCAGATATCCTCTTTGTTCCAAAGTTGGCTTCTGTAGTCTTCAATACACCAGACTCTATTCCCTCATACATCAAACTATTCTCGTCAAACTTCAACGTAAACTGATATCCGGAAATATTTCTGAAGTCTGATGACTTGAAGCTCACCCGGTAACTTTCTCCTGCGATCACTTCCTGGTCTTTGATTTCAAAACTCAACTTGCCGCTTGTCCTGCTCTGACTGCTCTGGGCTCCGTTTGCTCTGGAATCTCCAGTTACATCTCCCATTTTTACTGAGATAAAGTCTATCACCTTACTCTTATCCAACATCAGATCAGCACTTCTTGGTGCATCCCATGGTGATTTTGGATCCGCGAATGCATAGTCTGCAGGTACAAACGTCCAGCTCTTCACATTCTTGAACTCACTGTTGATTCCCAATATCAATTTCCTCAATTCTGCCATATCCGATGCAGTGATCGTTTTGCTGGCATTCACATCTGCCGCAAGCAACTTATATGGATCTGTAATCTCTGCCAGACCAAGAATGTGTTTCTGGATCTTTACGATGTCCTGAGTTGTAACTCCATTTGCATGTTCATCATTACGCTCTGGTTTAATGCTATACGTGGTATTCATTGCCAAATCTCCGAAGCTATATGGACTACCCATCATCTGTCGCATCATAGATCCATTGTGGAACAAACTAACTTCAACAGGCTTGGTCTCAACTCCAGTTTCAGTCTTTATGTTTCCGGAAATCTTGCCTTTTGCAGACCCTTTATCAGGACATATATCTTGGTTGTCCTGAACAACTATAATGGTCTTACAATAATCCTTGTTTCCTTCTTCATCTTCAACCCAAAGCTCTACATCGATAATCAACTCATCATTCTGTCCTGCGTTTACAAAATCATCACAACAAACTGTGATAGAAGTTTTTGTAGGATCATTATCGAAATACAACTTCAGATTTTCCTGGCTTGTACAGTTGTCATAACTTCCCTTATCCAGATCCTTCGCCCAGATATCCACACAGCCGCTGCTTGGCATTGGCACAGTGATCACACCTGTCAAACAATATGGTGTCGGTGCTTTGCAATCCTTGATCTCAAACAAGCTCTCACATACTCCCACATTGCCACAGCCATCCTCCACAAACCACTTGATCTTGTGGATACCTATCGGGTACGTACCACTCGCGTTGAACGGATTATGACTGTCGTCTGCAAATGGATTGTGGCTGTACTCCACTGTATCTCCTGCTGCATATTGTTTGCTGGTCAATGTACCTACCCGGAAGTCATAGCCTCCATGTACACCCTTGCCATCATTGAATGCATCGATCTTATATTCCCAGAACAACCAGTCTGCTGGTGTACAATTATCTGTAGCACTTGCTGTCAAACTTATGTGTCCTACACACACTCCTAACTTACTGTCGATTTTCGCAGGCTCACATGGTCCCACACTGCAACTTACCACAGGACGGTTTTGATCTCTTACTTTGATCACCTGTAAGGCCTCCCACCTTCCATGATTAGGATCGATGAATGGATCGTACTGACACCAGTCGATCACTACCCATCTCCTCAACACCTTGAAGCATGCATCCGGCTCTATGTTAAACTGCTCATCAAAATATTCTATCGACAACAACGCACAGTTGTCATCTGCATTATTGATCACCTGTGGTCTGCCCAATTGTGGATTGTCTGGTGAAATATCTGCTCCACAGCCATCCAAGGTCACCGGCGTCTGTGTACACACTCCGTTTGGCCACAACAAGTCTGTATATCTTGGATCGTTACAAGCCACATCATCTATATAGAATGGATCGCAATCTACTACCCAGATCGTCTGTATCGCCGTTACATTGATGTTATTAGGTCCCGTCGTAGAGATAATCCTTTGGATCACACCCTGACCACATTCTCTCAGGTCATTGACCGTGATCGTAGGCGTCGATCCACATGGACTCAATACATATCCGTCAAAGCCCCATACTAACTCATACTTCCTGTCCCAATGCGCAGTATCAAAATACTGATAGTAGTATTCACACGCCTGGTTTGGTGCAGGTTTCGGTTGTGCATTCGTCTGTACATATCCAGGGTAACCTGTATAATCATTGCGCTCACAGAATTTGTAGCATACCAAATCCTTGGTTACCACTTTCCTCCTGTCTGTTAAGCTTGTTACTACCTTTCCAAAAGTTGCATCATTTGGATTGGTCAGTTTCGTAACATCAAACCAGAACCAGCAACTTACCACGATGTTCGGTGGTGCGATTACCGTAGGCACTGCCTTGTTTTGTACTTCCACTTCTACCATACAGTCGCTGAATCTGCCATTCAACACACTGCTCGTGCTCGTCATCCTGATCGGTGTCACAGGTCCGGCTCCCGGATCTACATCAAACACTCGTAACACTACCATCACCTTCGTACCTACATCCGCACAGCAGAAATCTGTATAATCATCAAAATAGATCTGATTTCCTGCAAGTATGCTGTTGTCATCTCCATTGCGTCCCTGACATGCTACCACATTGTTTGAATTACTTCCATTATTCGTTCCCAGCAATTCTGCCATTCTGATCACCTTGAAGTAAACATGCGGCTGACAATTGTCAAAACTTCCTTCATCAAGATCCTCTGCATGCAATCTCGCATAATTCGTCAATGGACTCTGATTTCCACTCAGGCTCACTACTGTAGCTGTTCTACATACTGCCTGCGGTGGTACACGGTCTATCACATTCAATACTATTCGCTTCTTCGTAATGTTGCCACAGCAATCCGTCGCTACTATATAGCCATTGTATATTCCTTCTGGCATATCCAATACCACAAATCCTGCTGTCTCATCTCCCAACACTGTTCCATTGTCTACTTCTACCGTATAGTGCACCTCATTTGAACAATTGTCCAATATCCATGGCGCAGGCACCTCCCATCTTCCAGTACAGGTCCAGCTCTCCATATTTACTCGTGCACTATCCGGATACAACACCTGTGGACCTTCATCGTCTATCACCTTGATGATTTGATTATGGCCACCCAACTGGCTTGTACACCAATCCATCACTGTCCACTGTCTCAATACTTTGTAGCAACCTATCGGACCTGCATCACATCCCGGCGTCGCCAGGTCAAATACGATGTCCTTGTATGTTACCGTAAGGTTTGAACACTCCGCTCCTCCAGGACGTCCTGTTCCTACCCACATGATGTGGCGGTCAGGGCCCCAGCACAATGGATTGTTTGGTGACCATTGTCTGTGCTGTGGATAATACACTGGATCAGGACTTGGATGTCCATAATGTGGATCATTCAAATCATCGATACAATTCCAGCCCAACACTCTCGGTAACCTTCTGTTTGGATACTGATCCGGTGCGTTAGGATTTGCCAACCAAAACGCTGAATCCAGGATATACCCATCAACACACTCAGGGAAATCCGCCATGTGTGGTGTTACATTCTTATTCCTGTCTATCTTCTCATCACATTCTAACGCAGGCTGATCCAAATTGTCATAGTTCGATGGAACGGTCACCTCAAATAAATCTCCGATTTTTACTGTAATGGTCTGTACACAAACTGACTTGTTTCCGGATGCATCCGTTGCAGTCCATGTTCTGGTTATCCTTCGTGCATAGCCCTGAGGACATCCCCCCTGAACTTCACTGTCATGATAACCTATATTCGCTCCTCCACAATTCTCGTAAACACTTGGCAGACCTGCTACAATTGGTGCTGTACTTGATGCGCAAGACAAGCTTATATCTGGAGGGCATGTCATTTTTGGTGCTATCTTATCTTCTACTCTTCCATGGCCCCAACAGCTGTTGCCGGTAACCGGATCTATGATCGTTATCTTTAATTCTCTTCCTATGTCGTTGCCATTGATTTGTACCCCGCGTCTATTAGGCTCTCGGTCAATCAGTGGACCTCCTTTCCAATCTCTTACTTCTACTATGTAGTCATCATAGCAAGAGTATGGACCTCCTTCCAATACCATATCCGGATAAATCGTAGCTCTACAGCTATCATCCAGGCTGATTTGTATGTCGTCATTGCAAGCCAACGCTCTGGTCGGATTTGCGTATTTATTCACACAAACCTCAAACTCACATGTACCCACATTGCCCGATGCATCTGTCGCTCGGTAACATAGTTTCGTACAGCCTATAGGGAAAAAACATCCCGGGCCATATGGCGCACCACAAGTTTGTACCAATGGCACCCGATTCGAATTCGCCAAATTGTATCCTATCACACCCATCCAGTTGGCTCCTCCAAATCCAAATGAGCTGTTGATAAATGGCGCTGCAAACTGTCCTCCAGTATACGTCGCTCCGTTTATAGGTGTATTGATATTTGCATCTCCCATTGGCCTTGCCGCACAGCCACTAAACAAAGAAGCGTTCGTGCCTCCTGTGCCCGGTGCATGGATATAGATTCCTCTGGTCTCCCCAGGTGCCATTGTCAAGCAGCCCAATACCGTAGTCTCAGTTTGGATCGGTGCACAACGTTTAATAGTATCCGTTCTGGTGCCCGTCAACAATCTAAAGCTGTCGATCACCGTGGTGAATTGTGCTCCTGATGTCGGTGTCCGTGTAGCACACAATGTCCAAGCATTCGGCGTAGCCACTACCGGCGCATGCCCACCAGGATTCCTAGTATAATATATGTTGTGGGGTACGTTCGCAAAAGCTCGCTCACCCAACAACTGTAAATTCAATAAACTTCCTGAAGTATTGATCAGGTCAAACATCACTCCCCAACTGGCAGCTCCTCCGGTAATAGACCAGTAAGATGCCGGTGGCAAACATACGGTAGTTGTATTTCGGTTACCAAAGTATGCGCCTGCAGGACAATTGTCCATCGCCATAAATGGCGGTGCATCCCAACTGGCTTCACACTCCCCTGGACCAAGGTTTATGGTAACAGGTGATTTCGTAGGACAACCCATAATTACCGGTGGCAAATTATCCACAACCGTAACTACAGCTAAGCAGGTGCCTACGTTTCCGCACTCATCTGTAGCCCTCAAATTAACATTGTTTGGACCTATGTTGGCACAAGTAAAGCTAGATGGCACAGCTGTTATAACTATTGCAGGAGTGGCAGTACAATTGTCAGAAACACTGGATAATAATTGCTGTGGAGTGACTGTCGCATTGCCGTTTGCATCCAGGAAGATAGTTATATTTCTACATACAACAACCGGTGCTGTATTGTCGAAAACGGTAATTACTTGAGCACAAGTACCCGAATTACCGCAGACATCAGTAGATCTATAAGTTCTGGTTACTGTAAACCTGTTGGCGCAAGTCATATTTGTAATCACATCTCCCACATGAGTGACTACAATGCCTACGTTTCCACAATGATCCGCAGTGATAACACTGGCCACATTAACTGGTGGAACTGCACTAGCACATTGTACTGTAACCGGAGGAGGACAAACTACCGATGGTGCAGTAATATCATTAACTGTTATTATTTGAGTACAAGTTACTGCACTTCCAGGGCAACAACTATTTACTGCGCGATATGTCCTTGTAACCACATATCTGTTGGCACAAGTTTGGTTACTGATCACATCACTGACATGAGTCACCGTTGCAGGACTTGCGCATGGATTGGAAGTAACAACAACGCTGGCTGGATTTGGTGCCGGAACATCTATAGCACATCCAACAGTAAGTGGCGCAGGACAACTGATTGTTGGTGGACCATTAACGGTTACAGCCTGACTGACGCACTGGGTACAACCAGGATGTCTGTTATTAGGCACATTGTCTGCAGCGTCAAAACAATATTGGACCGTATGATTTCCTAATCCAACTGATGCTGGATTAAATACAGTATTTACCACACCATTCACTCTAAATACGCCTACTCCTGATGCTGGACCGGATCCATCCCCTAAAGTGGCAGATCCATTTAATACAACAGCTGGATCTGTAATGCAGTAATTAGCATTTAACCCATTGATTTGTGGGTTTGGATAATAACATGTATTTCCAATGCTTAGGGTTACACCCAGACTATTTGTAACAGAAACTGTATAACCAATAGCATCCACATGCTTACCTCTCAATGTATAATAAACGTTCTCGTCCGCCTCATCAAATTGTCCGTCATTATCATTGTCTATACCATCTGCTGTACCAACTGTTAATGTTGTGCCTATTGGTATGGCTAAAGGAGCTGCCGGTGGAGGTGGACTTGAATTTAAAAACAATCCACTCACGGCACTTACAGACCAGGATTGACCTGAAGGTGCATTAACCTGAACTAATTCACTAAATTGTCCATTGGTTAAAGTGGTAGCATTATTTAAGCAACTGCATGGATCCTTGATAGTCAATGTACAATTAGTTACTGTCACACTTCTGGTTGAAGAAGCAGAACATCCTTTTGAATCAGTTACCGTATAGGTTAGCGAATATGTTCCGGGAGTTGGGCAATTAAAGATTGGATTAACAATTCCAGTATTGCTTAAGAAAGCTGCTCCTGTGCCGGTCCAAAGATGAGTATAGGTCCCAGTTCCGCCAGAAGGGTTACCATTCATATTTACCGGTTGACCTTGACAAGTATTTACGACTGCAGGAGTTATATTAACTACAGGGGTTGGATTGATGACAAGAGTTCTGGAAGCTGATGGTCTACACGAAATATCAGTAGGAACCGGAGACAGTATCGCATACAAATAATACGTTCCGGTACCAGGAAAAATATGGTTGGTGGTAGCAGTTGTTCCTCCTCCTCCTAGGCTAGCATTTGGAATTGTCGCAATGATAGTTCCTCCGGAATATGGGTCTGCAAGTACCACATTTGATCTTTTAAATGTTATGCCATAGGTATTGCCCATATTAGAAAGACCCGAAGCCAGCAAATTGACATTCATGCCATCACATGCTTCATTTGCCGGGGTTGTTGTAAGAATGCCAATAGCAGGACAAACATTACATCCACCAGGACCATTTAAAGTTACTGCTAAAACGGATGCGCAACCGTTTCCGCTTGAAGTTACGGTTACGGAATAACCTCCCGCAACCAGTCCGGAAATATCCTCAATATTGTTAGTATACCCGTTTGGACCTATCCATGCATAAGTATAAGTGCCGGTTGGGGTAACTGTAAGATTGATCGAACCATCTGTAGAAACGCAAGTTGTAGGCTCAATGTGATTTTCCGATAACCCAGGGTTAGGAAGTACATTCACAGTGGAGCTTGCTGTTTTAGTACAGCCATTTGCATCCGTAACCGTTACGGTGTAGGTGGTATTCATTACAGGAGCTACAGTAATTGCATCTGTCATACCCCCTGTACTCCATGAATAACCGGTGCCTCCTGATGCAGTTAGGATAATATTTTTTCCTGAACAATTGCTTGGATTCAGAGGCACAATCGCTGCATTTGGCAATGGGTTAACCACGATTTGAGTAGTTCTGGTTGAAGAACAATTATTGGCATCCGTCACGGTTACTGTATAAGATGTATTAATCGAAGGATTAACGGTTATTTTTGCTGAATTGCCTCCATTACTCCATTGGTATCCTGTTCCTCCTGATGCTGTGATCATTACAGACGCTCCATTACAAATAATACTGTCGTTAGGTGTATTTCCGGAGCTTTCCATGTAGCTAATTCCAATCACTGGCTTTTGGGTAACCGTAATTTTTCTACTCAAGACATCACTGCAACCACCTGCATCAGTGACCGTAACAATATAATTTGTAGTGACAATCGGATTTACATTTATAGCGCCCGTTGTGGCACCATTACTCCATGAATACATAGTGCCACCGGTAGCTGTAATCACAGCAAGATCTCCAGCGCATATGGTACTGTCATTTGGGGCATTACCAGAATTGTCTGTCTCTGATATATTTGCATTTGGATTTACAATCAAGCTGGTGAAACCAGAAGAAGAACAACCGTTTGAAGCGGTTACTGTTACATTGTAAAGAGTAGAAGTTTGGACATTTGACGCCAATGGATTTTTTATCAAGTTATTGTTCAAATAATTTGTAGGGGACCACACATAATTTAAACCCCTCGAAAACTTGTATGCATCTGGAATTCCTGACCATAATGGTGTATTATTTCTTCCAGGAATTACTAATCCCAAGGTGCCAGTGGCATTTTCTATGCCCTGAACTTTATTTGAGGTGGTCTGAGTCATTAACCCGGTATGAATTTCAATTTCATTGGAGCCTTCTTTGATAATTATTTGGTATGAACATTGTCCTGTGCCTGAAAAAAAATTGGTAGTATCTACAATCAAAACAAATTGTCTATTTGGGGCCGAACCCTTAATAAAATACCAAACATCTGTAGAGACATTCGTCCCCATATTAAGATCTGAAAAGACACCAGCGATGGTAGCATTGGGGGTCAGAGTATTTGGCATAGTATTGTTATAGCCAGAAGCAGTTGCAGTTTCAAAATGAATATTACCATTTGTGCTAATGGTTAAAGAAGAATAGGATATTCCATAAAAATTAAATTGAAATGGTAAACTTATTGGAGACCAATATCCATCGTCCAAGCTTCCAGAAGTTAGAGGCGTCACCGCAACACCTGCAGTTACCAATTTAATTGCATTACTCCCTGTCGAATCAATTAAATTATAATTTACAGGGATAAAGAAATAATTGGTATCCACCTCGACATTCAATTGAGAATTCTCTCCTTTACAAATTGAAGGAGGAATTGCTGATACAGAAGTAATAACTGGTTTGTTTATAACCGTTACTTTTGAAGATGCAGAAGCTGTACAACCTACAGCATCTGTCACAGTCACAGTATAATTTGTTGCAGAAGGAGGATTCACATTTATTGAAGGTGTGGTAGCTCCGGTACTCCACAAGTAATTTACACCGCCACTTGCAGTAAGTGTTGTAGATCCTCCTTCACATATGAATGGATTAACAGGTGAGACATTTGCAACAGGGTTTGTGTTAACAATTACTGAAATAACTGAAGTGCTATCAGACATGCCGGATGCAGGGCAAGTAACTATTAACTTGTAATAATAGGTACCGGTAGCCAATGGATCAGTTGTAAAACATTTATCCTTTGCACATGGTATATCTGCGAATGGCCCCCCAGGAGCGTTGGAAGATTTCCATTGATAAGTAAGCCCCGACCCTGTGCTTTGTCCAGAGACACAAATGGTAGTTATTCCATTAGAACAAAGTGGATTTGGATTGGCAGTTATGGTTCCGGCAACCGGTTGGCCTGAACATGCAGTGGCCACAGTTCCTGTAAATTCATCCGCTCCTATATCGGGCGTAGATGCATTTCTGGAATTCCCATCATAATCAGTTGTGATACCCGCTACAGCAGCCCCACCACTCTCTAAAAGTGTAGGCTTTGCCGGATCAATATGAAGAAAATTCACATTGGAACCTACAACACTTAAGAAATTTGGACTCTCTGAAACAGAGTTGGCTTCGCGGGTGGAAACTCTGGTTTTAAAATCAGCTAAAACAGAATCAGCATTTGTGCCATCAAAGAATATCAATCTATTAATACAACTTCCACCAGCATAAAAATTATTTCTGTTAGACCCAGTGCCATAATTGGTAAGTGTTATAGAAGACCTTTGGTAGGCAGTAGTTTTACCAATTCCTTTAGGATTGGATAGGTTAACGATATTATTATTATTTAAATTTAACGTAGCAGATGTTGCTGTTGCACTGGTTGTTGCAAACAAACCACATGTACCAAAATTCGCTCCTGTTGATTGGGCATCCAAATAGATAGTGTTATAGCTCACATTTAAAGTGGTCGTTGCCGTCGTGGAAGTCAAATTTATTCCTCTTAAAGTTGGAGTAGTTGCAGATGAAGTGCTTGCGAATGGGGCTTTTAGGTTCCCTATCAAATTGTTGTAAACGTTCGCATTGTTGGCAGTTCCAGTGCTGGTAATCTGGATTCCAAAAACAGTAGGAGCTCCGGTAGAATAACTAATAATGTCAAAAATCTTATTATTAAAGATAGTAGGCGCACTGCTCGATTGATTAATACCCCCAACGGTTGTTCCAAATGAAGAGATATTGTAAATTGTATTGTAGGAAACTGTCCTAACACCAGTGGTCGTAAAGGTGTATATTCCATAAGTTATACCCGTCCCTGAATGGATAAGATTAATAACATTGTTATAATTATAGTTTTCATTCACTGGGGATCCGAAATTATAAATACCATACATTGCTGAAGAACCAGTAGATTTAATACATCTTAAATTACTTACAGTATTGCTATCACAGACTACTGTGCCAGTAGAGGTTTGAATTCCATACATGGTACTAGCAGTTCCTGCTCCATCAATGCTCACTGAGTCTACTAAATTTTTCTTGACCGTAACTGCCATTCCTGTAACTCCTGATGAATTGTATACACCAATTGTAGTTCCACCTGAAGTTCCAAAACGCTTAATATTTTTAACAGTATTGTTGATAATATTTACAGCCATATTCGCAATACTTGATGTATTGTAAATAAGATATAATGTTCCGCTACCGGTCAATGCTAGATCACTGTAATTGATATCCTTCACGGTGTTATTCATAATATTTAAAATAGAAGGTGTTGCTCCAAAATTATAAATACCATAACATACACCAGAAGTAGCAGTTAAATAACTTCCTGTCAAAGTGTTATTATTTATGTTTACTGTATTTCCAACAGGTGTAGAACCTATCCCATTTTCGATAAATGCTAACTGTGAAGTCGTTGCCCCGCCTTTTAAAGTAATGCTGTTGTTGTTAATCGTAGCGGAGGCACTGGTACCGGATTGTGCGTAAATACCTCTGAACGTAGTCACATGGTTGAAATGAGTACCGTTGTTATTATTGATCGTATTGAAGGAAATATTAACGCCCCACTGGTTAGTTGCTCTGATGGCAGCAGAAGGATTAGTAGCGCCCGGAGCCCCTCCATAATTAAAAATAGTATTCCCGGTCATAGATGAATTTCCTCCAACATCATTCAAAGTGTCTCCAAGAATAAATGGAGTTGGCGCAGCATAACCACTCAATACAATCCCATAATTACAATTGGAAATGGTATTGGCGTAAAATTTATTAAATGAATTCGTGCCGGCTGCAATCGTTGGCACTAAGGCGGTTGTTGTAGCTACAGGTGTTGAGTTGAGAACATCGATCCCTCTTGATCCATCTACTGCCGGTAGTGTACCTGAAGCGTTGTTTATATAAGACAATGTTATCGAACAATTCTTTATAGTATTAAATTGACAGCCATTTGTTACACTTTGCTTAAATAAAGCATAACCATACTCCATTGTAGAGGGATTGGAAATATTAAGGGAATTTTCGGTTATATTTATGCCATCAATAGTGATATAATCAGACCCAACCAATCTAAAAACACCATCCTGAACAGCAGTACCAGGAGTACCGGTTCCATTTACATAAGCTGTCAACAACGGATTAGCCCCCACCCCTGATTTAAAAAATGTAATGGTGTTTATGGCGGTGCCGGTGGCAGTAAGTTCGATCCCTCCAGCAGGCACAGTCTCAGTATGACCTGCTGTTACACTAACCATTACAGGTCCAGAAATTGTAGCTCCATTTAAAGCAGATACTGCAGCAGCCACAGTTGCATAAGGACCATTAACATTTGATCCTCCAGATATCGTGACCTGGCCGCTTACGACAAGATTTAAACTAAGAAAAATAAATAAAATCAAGGTGAGTCTTTTGCCAAAAAAGGCAATAGCAGCATAGAAAACATGCTTTGAGTTCATGAGCAGGTTGGTTAGGTTCTAACAAAAATATCTGTAAAACACTCTAATTCAAGACTATATAAAATCACATTCTAATCTCAAACAAGAACATTCTACCATGTAAATGTAGATACAAAATGACTACAAATCTAACCTATGGGTAAAATATTTATATTAAATTTATAAATATATAAACCATAATTAAAAGAATCTGCCTCCTCAAAAACAGATTCAACATGCTATCCAGCATAAAATGATAGGCTATAGTACTAACAAACCTTGGCAGCTAGGATTAGGATAATTTCAAAGTGGAATGATTATAAAAATTGATCTTAACTCTAAAGACTCTTGACTTCTGTTACTAGCTTGGTTAAAGTGTCCTTTGCATCACCAAATAACATAAAAGTTTTAGGTTGATAGAAAAGTGCATTGTCAATTCCAGCATAACCTGCCTTCATAGAACGCTTCATCACTATCACATTTTTTGCCTGCTCAACTTCCAAAATAGGCATACCATAAATTGGCGAACTGGGATCTGTTTTTGCTGCCGGGTTCACCACATCATTTGCCCCTACGACTAAAACTACATCTGTGGTGTTAAACTCAGGATTAATGTCCTCCATTTCGACAAGTTTATCATAACTTACATTACTCTCCGCCAACAAAACATTCATATGTCCGGGCATCCTTCCGGCAACGGGATGTATGGCGTATTTTACAATAACACCACCCTCTTCCAATAAATTTTCCAATTCATGACAAATGTGTTGTGCCTGAGCTACTGCCAAGCCATAACCAGGAACAATAACCACCTTACTTGCATATTTCATCAGAATGGCCGCATCTGACCGGGTTATTTCTTTTGTAGAACCCTGGGCGCCCCCGTCTGATGAAATAGATGCCCCACCACCACCAAAATTTCCAACCAAAACATTCAAAAGTGACCTGTTCATGGCTTTACACATGGCTACTGTAAGTATGGTCCCGGCAGATCCAACCAAAATCCCTCCAATCAACATCACATAATTGTCGTACAGAAATCCACCACATGCCGCGGCAACCCCCGTGAATGAATTCAACAAAGAGATAACCACCGGCATATCTGCTCCTCCAATCGGAAAAACAAACAATAATCCATAAAAAATAGATAAAGTCAATATCAAATAAAACCAAAATGGTCCCGTAACTATGTCCATAACAAATAGTCCAGAAAGAACGGCAATCCCAAGCACAAGGCCAATATTGACCACTTGCTGTGCGGGTAAATTAAAATCATTGATTTTTCCTTCCAGCTTTCCATATGCAATCATAGAGCCGGCAAAAGATACCGAACCTATAATCAAACCAGCTAGAATAATGATCATCTTCCCACTACCCATTATGTCTACAGCTTCCGTCATATGAAGCATGTGGTTATATTCTATGATGCTAATCAATGCTGCACAAGCTCCTCCCATACCATTGAAAAAAGATACCATTTGTGGCATAGCTGTCATCTGTACTTTTTTGGCCATGATATAACCAATCACTGTTCCAACGAACAAGGCCGCAAAGATCCAAAATAAATTTCCTAAATGATTTCCCTGACCATCTCGATAAAGGAATATGGTCGCAAAAATTGCAAGCGTCATGCCTAAACCGGCAATAAGATTTCCTCTTTGAGCTGTATCAGGCTTGCTCAGCATTTTTAAGCCCAACATAAAAGTTACTGAGGCAATCAGATATATTAATACAAGAATATGTTCCATTATTTCTTTTTCTTAAACATTTCCAACATTCGGTCAGTCACAACAAAGCCACCAACTACATTCAGTGTCCCTAATATTACAGCGATAAAGCCCAAGATCAAACTTAAGACTCCTTCAGCTTGACCCATTACTATGATGGCTCCAATAATCACCACCCCATGAATTGCATTTGCTCCGGACATTAATGGCGTATGCAATACAGAAGGTACATGTGAGATGAGCTCGATGCCTACAAAAATCATTAATATTACCAGATATATGATGTCAATATTCTGGTGGATAAATTCCAACACACCCATTATTTAAGTACTTTTCCTTGGTGAACAATGAGAGTCCCTTTGGTAATCTCCTCCTCGAGATCCCATTTAAACCCTTCTTTATCAGACAAATGCTGAAGTAAATTTTGTACGTTTTTGGCATATAATTCACTGGCGTTTGTAGCCATGGTGGAGGCAAGATTGGTTATGCCAACAATCTTAACGCCATGCTTAATAACCACTTTGTCCGGCTCAGTTAATTCACAATTCCCTCCCTGCTCCGCAGCCATATCTACTATGACTGATCCAAATTTCATTTGCTTAACCTGGTCTTCAGTAATGAGAACAGGAGCCTTACGCCCCATTACCAAAGCCGTTGTAATGACGAGGTCAGCCAGAAACAAGGATTTATTGACGGCTTCCTTCTGTTTGGCCAAGTATTCAGCTGTTACTTCCTTGGCATATCCGCCCTCTACTTTAACTCCTTCATCTTTTACCGTTATAAACTTTGCTCCTAAAGATTCTGCTTGTTCCTTGGTCTCAGGTCTCACATCTGTGGCTTCAACCACTGCACCCAACCTCTTGGCCGTAGCAATTGCCTGAAGCCCGGCAACTCCAATCCCAAAAATTAATACTTTGCTGGGAGTTATCGTCCCGGCTGCAGTCATCATCAGGGGAAAAATTCGTGTCATGTTCTCTGCCCCGAGTATTACCGATTTATATCCGGCTAGATTCCCCTGAGAACTCAAAACGTCCATACTTTGTGCCCTTGATATCCTTGGTATCGCATCCATAGAAAAAGAGGACACTCCTTGATTTGCCAGTGCCTGCAGCATTTCTGGATGGTTGGAGTGATACATAAGGCTTAATGTGATAGACCCATTTTTCAACTCACTTATTTCCTCCAAACTAAAGGAATTGATCTTTAAAAACACATCCCCATCTCTAAAAAGGCTTGTCTTTGAATTAGATATTTGAGCGCCAGCAGTTTCGTAATCCTGATCGGTAAATGCAGACAACTCTCCAGCTCCTTGCTCAACAATCACTTCATAACCCTTGGCAATTAATTGCTTTACAATCTGAGGGCTAAGTGCTACCCTCTTCTCATTGGGCCTGGTTTCTTTTATAACGGCTAGTTTCAATTTCTTTCTTTTTGGAGCTGCGAAGATAAAAATTAAATCAAAAAATTTACGTCAATTAAAGCTACGAGTGAACAATCGGCTACTTTCCTTTATTTTAAAATCGTTATGATAGATGCTAAAAGTCTTTGGATCGGTGAAGTGCTTCAGTTTTTATCAGATGGCTCTATTGGTACTTTTGAAGGTACGGCCCCGGAAGGTCACCTTAAAATAAAAATTAACGGATCTGTCAGGATTTGCAGTCCTTCGGAAGTTAGAATCGCTCCTGAATGTGAGGAGGTTGAATTTATTTGGGAGGATCCTGAGCCCATTGAATCTGTAAAAAAGAAAAAAATATTATCTAATCACCGGCAAGAAATCGATCTGCACATTGATAAGCTAGCCCCCCACTTGATAAACGGTAATAAGGAGCGTATTCTCAGTTTCCAATTGGAAAAATTCAGAGAGTTTATGGCACACAATTTAAACTTAAACAGCTCCAATTTACTAATTATACACGGTAAAGGAGAGGGAATATTGCGAGAACAAATCAGATCTGAACTTAAATCAATCTCCCGTGTCAGATTTTACTTTCCAGTAAATAAGGATGGTGCAACTGAGGTCTGGCTCGATTAACCTCAGAAATATCTACCTATTTAACCTTTAATTATTTTTAATACCCTTGACCCGTTATTATCGGAGATTACTAACTGATATAATCCTGATGAGAGTTGATTTAGATTGAGTGATTTCTTATTTTCACCTTCGAACAGTTTAAGCCGCTCTGAAAAAACATTTTGCCCAATTGAGGAAAATATTGAAATTACGACCTCCGCATTTTCCTTTGAATTAATGTGTAAAACAGCGCTGTTTAAAAATGGATTTGGTTCCAAAGAAGCCACAACATCCAATTGAGGATCCGTGGTTCCAACTAAACTACGGTTTCCAAATGCAAACCAAGTCGCCCATTTGCCACCATTCAATAGAACTTGTTCATTACCTCCTGAGCTAATCTTCGACGCTGACAATGGTTTGACTGAAATACACTGTGACTGCGAAGCATTTTTACTGTCAAAAAGAATCTTGTCATCTTTAACGGAATAACTGGAATAAGCTAAACGTTCCCTGTTGTCTGCTATGACATTAATTTCAGATTTCTCAATGTTAGCTCCCAACAAGGCATAATCAGCAGAAAACAGACCGGACTCAATATAATCAAAGGCGACCACATCCAGGCTATTCTTTGAAAAAACTGGGTTTCCTACACTGGTATTCTCCGGAAGAGAAGCTATTAATTTTTCTATTTTACCTGTTCCAAAAGTATTTTTAGATTTATCAAATACATGCAAAAATCCAATGTCCCAATAGGTGTACTCCCCTCCAGTACTCTTGCTTATTTCATTAAATGCATCATACATCAGATACTCTCCGGAATGATCAAAATCCATTTGATCCGCATACCTCACATCACCTGTAACACTATTTGAATAGGTAGGATTATATAACTTAAAAGACTTCCACTCCTCTTTCACAAAATCATACACATGAATTTTATCTTCTTCATTCGTGAACAAGACTGCAATTAAATTACCATCCTTAGATCCGACTACATTTCTGTAAATGTCATCATTGTCTAATTCTTCCTCCACATATTTTTTGAGCACTTGATCATAATACAAATAGTAAAGTTGGTTATTTCCATTCACAAAATAGATCTCTGTCCCATTATCGATGACACTTGGCTTAGACAGCACGTCTTGATTACTTAAAACAACCGGCTGATTTACAAAATCATATAAATACAAACCTTCTTGATTTGCGTCTGTACACACCAGGTATTCTTTACCCGGATTTACACTAAGATCTTTCTTTGGCACAGTTCCTCCTCCGGAATTTCCTAATATTCCAACCAAATCAAATGCTCTCCTTGCACTCACCAAAACATCCGGTGTTCCGGAATATAAATCAACTGAACTCTTCTCAACACCTATTCGCAAATCCTTAAACACAGAAGATCTCGTAAGAAAGTTAGTCAGAGTGTGGTAAAAAACTCTTTCGGCTATTTTTTTTGACTCCTCCTCTGTTCTTATTTTTTTTAATTCCTGCACAAATAAATAATAGGCATAATTTGGAATTCCACTATTAATGTGTACCCCACCATTGTCTTCAGTTCCTTTATATTGTTCTGAAACATGATTTGGCTGAAAATAAATCTGACTTCTACTCGTACCTCCATTATGAGGATTGCTTAAATCTCTTAAGGCCCCGGAGGGAAAAAATGATTTAATTACCACGTCTTCTCCCATTTTCCAATCATCGCGATCGATCATAGCGCCAAAAATATCAGCAAAAGATTCATTTAAAGCACCTGATTCATTTTCATACTTAAGATTCGCCGTATTCTGCACCACTCCATGCGACATTTCATGCCCGCCTACATCCAAGGATTTAGCCAATTTAGTAAAAAATGCATCACCATTTCCATAAAACATAGCCTCTCCATTCCAGAAGGCGTTGTCCATGGAGCGCCCATTGTCGTCCGCGACATTGATAATGGAAACAATAGTACCTCCACTTCCGTTAATTGAATTCCTACCAAATGTATTTAGAAAATATTCATACGCCTTCATACTGTTGTACTGGGAAGAAATTGAGAGTTTATCTGACCAGGTATTATTTGATGATCGAACAAGATCCACACTAAAATTACTCAAACTCGGACTCGTATTTCTTGCATCTAAAGTAAGAATTCCACCAACCGGGTCAGCCGGCATTTTTGATTGATTGGGAATAAACATACCTCGAGAAGCATCAACCAAATAATAAGTACTTCCTTCTTTCCAAACATTAAAGTTGCGCGTAATGTCAAATAAATCTTTACCACTCGCAGGCTCACTTCCTAATGGACCGGCAAGTTTGTCTTCTAAGTGGTTATGAACTAAATTGCAAACATTTGAATGAGCTTTCAGCACTTTCCCTGAAATCAAATCAATAATCAAGTCCCAATTTTGACGCAAATTCGGTGTAACATTGACCATGGAGACCAAATGCCATTGGCCTGTTTCAACATTCATCCAATAAGCATCCTGCTTATTCTTAATGCCCGAATTCAAGGGTCCTGCCGATTGATTTAAATGACAATTTATCCCTGCCTTATGAAAATAATCTGTAATCGCATATTCTATATTGACGTTGGTTGCAGACTCTATATTTGGAACCTCTTTCGGGATAAGCAAATTGCCATGAATAAAAACTTCTCCGTTCGCATAATGATGAAATCCATATTCGGCATCAACCACCGGTAAACCTTCGTAAGTTAGGTTCATTTTTAGATGTTGCGTCCCCATTTCATCGGCACTTCTTTTTATCAAACTAAAATCCAACCCTGGGTTTAAATTTAGATTTAAAAGTCCCTTTAAAAAATCTACATAAACTCTGGAATCATTCGTTTCTCTGCTTCTTGAAACAGGTAAATGTGCAGAAAAGACAGAAGGATTACCATTCTTATCCCAGTCTATGACATCAATTTGACCATTTAATTTAATAAATTGAGCATTAGACAAAGGTTTAAATTTTGAAAAATCAAACGCCAGTCCAGAAGTTAGACCCGGATTTTGACTCCTGCCTTTTTTAACAAGTTTTTTTAAAACTTTGGGTGGCTCTGTGTTTTTGAATTCAATTTTACCCTTTAATACTTGCGCTTGAACGACGCATAGATTTAAGAGTAAGACTGTTAATAAAAATAAGAGTTTCTTCACTTGCTTTTATTTTTTACAAGATAATTTAAATTTGAATACAACAACCTCAAAGATGCAGGCACTTCAGTAGAACCGGGGTCCCAGGCAAATCTTTTAACCTTACCAGAATCAAGGATCTCTATAAATTCATAAATGTTCCCGGGTTCAGAAAAGTTCATATCTTTCAAACCAAGTGTTTGGATGTTGGAAAGAATTTGATTGATTTCAGATTTGGAGAGCTTTGTATGGGTTCCGTTGGAGATGCTGATTTTCCCCTTCTTGTCTATTGCAATTCGTTCTTCCTTTCCAACAAATCCCCCACCATGACCAAAATTAACAATAAAATCATTCATTCCTTCTTGGTTAGTCTTTGAACCCGAGCAGCCAAACATTAAAACAATTGAACTGATAATAATACACAAGGTATTGTTTTTCAAGTACATATTTATTTTTTACTTAAATTTTCGTTAAAAATACAAACTATGAACTATATGAGTTCTAAAATCGTTTTACCTTTATCTAATAATTAATTAAACAAGTATAAAAAAATGAAAAAACTATTCTTTTTCTCCGCATTTGTTCTGTTCCTTGGTTCTTTAAACCTTTCTGCACAGTCTTGCTCACAATCCAAAAAAGCTTGTTGTGCCGCAAAAGCCTCCTCTTGTACTAAATCAGCCTCTGTTAGTGATGCAGCACTGAAAGCTGCAGAAAGCGATGCATCCATTGAAAAAAGAACTTGCAAAGACACTAAAAGCGTTTGTTTTTTTAAAAACAGTGTTGATGCCAACGGAAATAAGGTAGCTCAGGAAGTAGTTTACGATGAAGCAAAAGCGACTTTCGTAAATTATACAGCCAGTGAAGCATCTACCACTCCTAATTCAGGTAAATCTTGTGGATCCAAAAAAGGTAAATGTTGTTCCAAAGGTTCAGCAAGCACCGGAGAGGTAAAATCTTCAGGTTCAGTTAATTAATTGATTCTAATTCTTATTATTAAAGGCCTTCTTAACGAGGGCCTTTTTTTTTATTATGTAGAGTTAAAAAACAAGTTTTTTTTGTATCCTGTTTCAATTGCCATGTAAAATACAATTTTATCCTTGTGCGTCGCTTCATTTCATATCTTGTTTTGATACCCTTTTTAATCTTTAATCAACTGGATGCTATGACTCCTGAGATAAAATTACTTAATAAAACATGGCATTTCAGACAATTGGATCAGAAAGATTGGACACCTTGTGCTATACCAGGTTTTGTGCACAAAATACTTTTCGAAAATGGCGACATCCCCCCACTCTATTATTCACAAAACGAATCCACACTTCAATGGATTGGAGAGAAAGACTGGATCTTTAAATGCATATTTGATGTGGACTCAATTATGCTCTTGCGTAAGAAAATTGAACTTCAATTTGCCAGACTTGACACTTATGCGAAGTTGAGTCTCAACGGAACCCTGCTTGGAGAAACAAATAATGCCTTCCGCACCTGGAAATTTGAGTGCAAGCAATTACTTAAAGCTTCCGGCAATGAACTGATCGTACATTTTACCTCAACCCAAAGAAAATCACAGGAAATTTACCAAAAATCACCTACAGCTTTACCTGGAGAAATCAGGGTTGTTTCCAGAAAACCTCAATTTCATTTTGGGTGGGATTTTGGTCCAAAATATATAACCATGGGTTTTGGAACAAGTCCATCCTTAATTGCCTATGATGATGTAATGATAGAAAATCTCCGAATCAATACGCTTCAATTAAAAAAAACGCATGCAGATCTGGAGCTTGTTTTGGATGGAAAATCTAACTGCCTTACACCCTATGAAATTAATATTGATTTTGGATCTACCAAAGTCACGCGGAAAGTTTGGTTTAGCCCGGCGTTTAGAGAATATCGATTAAAATTTAAGATCAAAAGCCCGGAATTATGGTGGCCCAATGGCAGTGGTAAAGCTAAATTATATGATGTTAAAATTACCTGCAAGGATACTTTACAAAACACACTTTATGAATCAAATATTGTAACTGGAATAAGGACTATTTCCTTGGTGCACAAACCTGATAAATGGGGTAAATCTTTTTATTTTTTGGTCAATAATAAGCCTGTTTTTTCAAAAGGAGCGAATTACATACCGAGGGATCTGTTCCAAACCTCAGAGGATTCGGCAAATTTGCTCTTGGAGGACCTGCAGAAATGTAATTTTAACATGATTCGAATCTGGGGAGGCGGACAATATGAAACTGACCAATTCTATTCAAAATGTGACCAGCTTGGACTTTTAGTTTGGCAAGACTTTATGTTTGCTTGTGGGATGTATCCAGGAGATCAGGATTTTATGGAAAATGTACGATTGGAAGCAGAAGAACAAGTCAAAAGAATTAGCGCTCACCCTTGTGTGGCAATATGGTGCGGAAACAATGAAAACAATGAAGGCTGGCAAAGATGGGGGTGGCAAATTGGACTTGACGCATCCACCAAAAATAGACTTTGGAATGATTACACTTACCTATTTAATCAACTATTACCTAAAATAGTCAAGGAAAATTCGAATTCAAATTTCTATTGGGAATCATCCCCACTCTTCGGGCGTGGAGATACAAAATTTCGCACAGAAGGTGATGCCCATGACTGGGGTATCTGGCATGATGAAATGAAATTTGAAGAATTTGAACAAAGAGTGCCAAGATTTATGAGTGAGATGGGTTTTCAGGCATTGCCTGCATTAAGCACCATCATAACTTTTGCGCCTGAAGAAGAATTAAATCTTGATTCTAAATCATTATTGGCGCATCAAAAACATCCCCGAGGAAATAAATTGATATATGAATATCTACAAAGAGATTTACCGTCTCCTACAAATTTTAAAAGTCTAATTTACTTAAACCAACTTAACCAAGCAGAAGGTATAGGACTTGCAATTACTGCACACAGACTTGCTAAGCCTTACTGTATGGGCACTTTGTATTGGCAGTTGAACGATTGCTGGCCGGGAATTTCCTGGTCAAGCATTGATTACTGGGGACGATGGAAAGCCCTTCAACACAAAACCAAAAACGTATTTCAACCAGTACTGGTTTCTGCAAAAACTACTGGAGACAAAATAGAAATTTTTGCAAATTCAGATAAAATGGCTCCGATCCTGGTAACAGTCAAAATTGCTGTTCAGACTTTAGACAAAAGAGACATTGCTTTGGATACCTTGTATATAAAAATGGGCACACAACAGTGTAAAAGAATTTATACCCTTGACAAAATAAAATTATTTGAAAACCTTCAAGAAGATCAAACAGTTTTAAAAATTGACTGGAACTATGACTCCATATCAAGTCAATCCCTTACCTTTTTTACAAAACTTAAACATGTAAAATTCAGAAAACCAACTTTTAAAATTGACTCATTGGTTTTGACAAATGAAGGATATAAATTTCTCATCAGTTCTACTGAATTTTGCAAGGCAGTTTATATTGAAGAGAATGAGTCATCTTCCTTTTTTCCTAATTTTTTTGATCTGGCTCCGGGTGAACAATTGTCCATTAGTTGCAAGACTCAAAACAAATCAATAGACCTTAAAGATCTTGAAATCATTAGCCTTTACGATCATTTAGAAAAGTAATTTATGTCTTCCAAAAATCTATTTAAGGATCAAATTCTTCAGGGGATTCCAGATAATTTACCAGAATCCAGAAACAGAAACCCTTTGTTCCCACATGCTCCAAAAAGAAATATTCAAGGGGTTCTTTCTGTTGAGGAAAAGAAGCTGGCAATTAAAAATGCATTGAGATATTTTCCCGCAAAAATGCATCCAATTCTTGCACTTGAATTTCTTTCAGAATTGGAGGAATTTGGAAGGATATACATGTACAGATTTGCACCTGAATATTCCATGTATGCAAGACCAATAGAAGAATATCCCTGTAAAACGAAACAGGCAGCTGCCATTATGCTGATGATCCAAAACAATCTTGATCCCTTGGTTGCCAAGTACTCGGAAGAATTAATCACTTATGGAGGAAATGGCGCTGTTTTTCAAAATTGGGCACAGTACCGGTTATGCATGAAATATTTAGCTGTAATGGAAGAAGACCAAACACTGGTATTATATTCCGGGCATTCACTTGGATTATTCCCATCACATAAAAATGCGCCGAGGGTGGTCGTAAGCAACGGCATGATGATTCCCAACCACAGTTCAAAAGAAGATTGGAATAAGTTTAATGCCATGGGGGTAACACAATACGGCCAAATGACGGCCGGAAGTTTTATGTACATTGGCCCACAAGGTATTGTTCACGGAACAACCATTACATTATTGAATGCCGGAAGGTTGAAGGGTTTGGGTCAAAATGATTTAAAAGGCCACCTGTTTATAACTTCTGGATTGGGCGGCATGTCGGGCGCTCAATCCATTGCGGCTGTCATTTGCAAGGCTTGTTGCATCATCGCTGAAGTAGATCCTGCTGCTATCAATCAAAGAGTTCTTGACGGCTATATTCTCGAAAAGAATGTGTTTTATGATTTAAAAGATCTTTTTGAAGTGGCGAAAGAATGGCAGTTGAAAAAAGAAGGCGTATGTCTGGTGTATGCTGGTAATATTGTTGACCTCTGGGAATTTGTTGTGGCTCAAAATATAAATGTTGCTCTTGGCTCCGACCAAACCTCCCTCCACAACATTGATGACCTGGGTTATTGTCCTTCTGGATATAATTTTGAAGAAGCTCAAATTCTGTTAAATCAGAACAAAGCCCAGTTTATGGAAGAAGTGAGAAAAACACTGAGGAGGCATGTTTCTGCAATCAATGTACTTTCATCAAGAGGCATGTATTTCTGGGATTACGGGAATGCATTTTTAAAGGAAGCCGGTAAGGCAAACGCGGAAATATGGAAATCAGAATCTGAAGGAACCTATCGATATCCTTCATATGTTGAAGATATTATGGGGCCGATGTGTTTTGATTATGGCTTTGGACCGTTCAGATGGGTTTGCACCTCAGGAAATCTGGTAGATCTTAAAGAATCAGATAAAATTGCTGCGGAGGTTGTGGAAAGGTTAGTAAACGAGACAGAAGGCAATACCAAATCACAAAATCAGGATAATTTAAATTGGATCAAAAATGCATCTGCTAATCTACCCCTGGTAGGAAGCAAATCCAGAATACTTTATGCAGACACGATCGGAAGAATTAAGATAGCGAAAGCACTTAATGAAGCCATCCGAATTGGTCAAATCAGTGCCCCGATTGTACTGGGAAGGGATCATCATGATGTTTCCGGGACAGACTCACCCTATAGGGAAACCTCGAACATTACCGATGGGTCTAAGTTTACAGCAGACATGGCCATCCAAAATGTCATAGGTGATAGTTTCCGCGGAGCAACCTGGGTTTCGATTCACAATGGAGGGGGTGTCGGATGGGGAGAAGTAATCAACGGTGGGTTTGGAATGGTCATAGATGGAACAGATCAGTCTGAACAAAATATTGAATCAATGATGTTATGGGATGTAGCCAATGGAATTGCCAGAAGAGCCTGGGGAAGGAATCCGGGAGCAGTTACAACTGCACGTCAGATAATGGAGCAAAAAAGTGGATTAAACATTACAATTCCTGTAAACGCAGACCAGGAATTGATAGATAAATTATTTTAATAGGACAATTTGAATAACTTTGTATTTTGGACAAAATTTTAAAACCTCAAGCATATGATGAATGAAACAGTAGGCTCCATTATGACTACTAAACTACTGACAGTCAGCCAAGAAGATTCACTGCAAACAGTAAAAGAGATTTTAATCAACAACCGTATTCACCATGTTCCGGTGGTGGAAGGGAAAAAAATGGTTGGCTTGGTAACTACCTATGACTTATTTAAGTTGAACGTCGATCATAAGGATTATGAAAAAACCAAAGTTGGCAACGTCATGACTAAAAGACTGGCCTTTTTGGAATCAACTGATAAAATTGGGACTGCGGCGGAGGTTTTCATGGAACATTTATTTCATGCACTTCCAGTAGTAGACAATGGAGAATTAGTAGGAATTATAACCACTTTTGATGTGCTAAAATACGAATATCAAAGAGAGTATCCTGCCAAACAAGTTTAAACTTGTTTGCATTTTAGATTTCGTATAATATCTGCTGTTCATTTTTTTTAAATGGAAAGATACAAGGCAGAGTGTTTTGATTAATGATTTTGATTTAATTTAAGATCTTTTATGGGCAATACATACATTTTTTTTGTTTCCATTTTTGCCATATTGGCTTTGGCTAGTATTCTGACATTGTTCTTTAATCTTAAAAGGCAAAAGACTTTAACTGATTCTGCTCTGAATGAAAAAGATCAAATTAAGTTAGCATTTGATTTATGTCGAAAAGAAAAAATGGACGCTGATGATAAGCTTAGTTTAATTCAGGCACAAGAGAAGACCTATAAAGTAGCCTATGAAGATTGGAAAGCCAAATATGAAATGCTTGAAAATCGTTTTATTCTGCTTAAAAAAGAAATTGAATCAAAGCCTAACTACGTCGAATCACAGGTTGTCCCTGAGATCAAGGCAACAGTTAAACCATTCCAAACAGAACTGAATAAAGAAGTAAATGCGACTGAAACGATCTCAGATAAATCCATTATCAAGGAATTAAAATTAATATTAGATCAACATCTCGAAATTATTAATAACCTCATTGGTGACGAAAAATTCGAAAGTATTCACAAAAAAGCAAAACCTTCAGATCCTCTGCATTGGATTATGGGCATTGATGACGAGGTTTCAAAACAATTGCAAAATCAGGGAATCAATACTTTTGAACAAATTTCAAGCCTCCAGAATAAAGAAATTAGAAAATTGATGGTCCAGTTTGAAGAAATTGATGATAAAATTATTGAATCCTGGCCAATGCAGGCATCCGCAATTCTTAACACTAAGGAGCTTAATTAATTTTCACCACTTATATTTTCATTGCATCTTTTTTGCAACAAATTTGCTTTGAATATTGTATTATGAGTGAAAATTAAAGGCTAACTAATAAATAAATGGCTGTTTCAAAATTCTCAATACCCGCTAAATTTCAGCTGCATTTTCTTCTACTGTTCATCGTTTCATTGAATTTATTCAAATCATGCATTTCCATACCAAAGCAAAATGATGTTCTTACGCCCGGTATTTGGAGAGGAACCTTTATATTGGATGACCGACGCCAATTGATTGTAACCAAAGGCAAAGATGAAGAAATCGTAAGAGACCCTATTCCTGAATCACAAAAAACTGTTGTGCCAGTCAATTTTGAGGTTATTTATGATGCAGAGAAGGAGTTTCATGTTGAATTTATCAATGGAACGGAAAGAATTCGTTTTGACAGCGTAGAACATGGAAGAGATATCAGAACGGGCAATGACACTTTTATCATTCACCTGACTCCATATGATGCCCAAATAAAAGGTATTTTTGAATACAATAAAATGTCGGGAGATTTTATTGTTTTGGATAAATCAAATTACAGCATTCCATTTCAAGCAACTTACGGTCAAGCCTACCGATTCTATCGAACACCTGAAAATAGTTCGTATAATATTAGTGGAAAATGGCAAACAATCTTTGATAAAGATTCCATTGATCAATATGAAGGAATCGGAGAGTTTGTACAGCAAGGAAATAATGTACAAGGCACATTTCGAACAGAAACCGGTGATTACAGGTTTTTATCCGGTGAAATTTCAGGAAACAAAATGAGCATATCTGGCTTTGATGGTGCCCATTTATTTTTATTTGAAGCCAGTGTTGGAACTAATAAAATGCAGGGTACCTTTTATTCGGGAAAAAATTATAAAGCTGAATTTGAAGCTAACAGAAATGAAGATTTTCAACTTAATAATCCAGAGAACATTACAAAATCGGTTAAGGATAAACCAATGATTTTTAAGTTCGAAAATCAGGATGGAATTCAAATTAGTAATCTGGATTCTGAATATGAAAATAAAGTTAAGATTATTCAGATAATGGGTACCTGGTGTCCAAATTGTCGGGATGAAAGTGAATTTTTAAAAAATTATTTAACAGAACACCCTAACCAGGATCTTAAAGTGATTGCGATTACATTTGAACGAAATCCAGACAAGAAAAAAGCGTTTAAAAGAATTGCAGATTATAAAGCTGCCATGAAGCTGCCGTACCAAGTGTTGTATGGTGGGATTGCCAATAAAGATTCCGCAAGTAATGCGTTTCCACAGGTGGATGGTATCAGATCATTTCCAACCATGATTTTCCTTGATAAAACCAACAAAATTCATAAAATTCATACTGGGTTTGATGGCCCGGCAACCTCAGTTTACACAAGTTTTAAGCAAGAATTTGAAAAAACTATATCAGAATTATTAAAGTAAAAATATTGAAAAAGAATATTTTAATTACGGGTGCGAGTTCCGGAATAGGACTTGCTACAGCGATAAAATTTGCAAGCACTAAATTATACAGATTGATCATCTGTGGTCGCAGATCGAATAGAATCAATCAACTTGCCGAAAAATTAATTAAAGACTATGGCGCTGAGGTATGTCAATTATCCTTTGATGTCAGAAACTACGAAGAATGCGAAAAAGCGATCGAATCTCTTAGTCCACCTTTTGATAAAATCGACATCCTTCTGAACAATGCCGGATTAGCCCTTGGATTAGATTTTATTCAAGATGGTAAACTTGAACACTGGAATACAATGATCGACACCAATGTAAAAGGTCTTCTCTTCATGACCCAGTTGATTTCCAGAGGAATGATCGAAAGGCAAAGTGGACATATTATTAATATTTGCTCCACTGCAGGAAAAGAAGTTTATCCAAAGGGAAATGTATATTGTGCTTCAAAATTTGCAGTAGAGGCTTTAACCAAAGGCATCAGGCAAGATTTGGTCACACACGGAATTAGAGTTGGGCAAGTGAGTCCTGGACATGTTGAGGAAACTGAGTTTGCCATCAATCGCTTTGAAGGAGATCAAATTAAAGCTGATATTTATAAAGATTTTACCCCATTGAAGGCTTCAGATGTGGCTGATGCAATTTATTACATGGCAAGTTGTCCTCCGCATGTAAATATTCAGGACATTTTGATGACCAGTACCCAACAGGCTTCTGCAAGTCTGGTAGACCGAAGTGGTAGAAAATATGAGGACATTTAAGAATTCAAACATAAAAATATAGACTGATCGGATTGAAAGAAATTATCAAATGTCATACCCCAATTTAGTTTCGTGCTTAAATGATCTGGAAAAAACTGGACAACTCCTCCGAATTCCGGTAGAAGTGGATCCTGATCAGGAAATGGCTGAAATACACAGAAGGATTTATGACAAAGGAGGACCTGCCATTCTATTTGAAAAAGTAAAGTCCAGTCCATTCATGGCAGCTTCCAATCTTTATGGAACGAATGAACGATCGGAGTTTATTTTCAGAAGTTCGCTGGCAAAAATGGAGCAACTCATTCGATTAAAAGTAAATCCTGCAGAACTGCTGAAATCTCCGTTTAAATCAATACGCCTTTTACCATTTCTTACCAATGCACTTCCCAAAAAAGTTATTTTCAATAAACCAGTGCTTCAACATCAAACCAAAATAAGTCAATTACCTTTAATTAAATCCTGGCCTGATGATGGAGGGGCCTTTATAACCTTACCTCAAGTAATCAGTTTCCCTCCCGAATCCAAATCGCTTAAAGATGCCAATGTTGGGATGTATCGGATTCAGTTAACCGGCAACCAATACCTTCCTGAAGAGGAGGTAGGACTGCACTATCAATTGCATAGAGGAATTGGAATTCACCATAAAGCCTATAATCAAACGACAAAAGAATTTAAAATTAGTATTGGAGTGGGTGGACCTCCGGCCTATTCTTTGGGTTCTATCTTCCCATTACCTGAAGGAATGAGTGAAATACTTTTTTCCGGATTGCTTGGTAATAAAAGATATCCATACACCTGGCATGAAGGTTATTTCATTCCAGTTGAAGTTGATTTCTGTATCACGGGTACTGTCTTAAAAGATCAACTAAAACCTGAGGGTCCATTTGGAGATCACTTGGGGTATTACAGTCTTACACATGATTTTCCGGTTCTAAAAGTTCACAAAATATTTCATAAGACTGATCCAATTTGGCACTTTACAGTAGTTGGAAGACCTCCCCAGGAAGACTCAGGTTTCGGCCACCTCATACATCAGATGGTAAAGGAACTTACTACTAATGAATTTCCGGGGGTTAAGGAAATTCATGCCGTGGATGTGGCAGGTGTGCATCCTCTGTTATTGGCTATTGGATCAGAAAGATACATGCCATTTCGAGAAAAATCCCCTGAAGAAATTCTTACTCAGGCAAACCATATTCTTGGAAAGGGACAAACTTCTTTAGCAAAATATTTATTCATTTCAACTAATGATGATGCACCGAATCTCACAACTAAAAATGTCCCTGAATTTTTTGATTACTTTCTGCGCAGGGTAGATTGGAAAAATGATCTGCATTTTTATACGAAGACAACAATTGACACACTTGACTATTCCGGTGAAAACTGGAACAGTGGCTCAAAGTTGGTGGTGGCCTGTAATCGAAATATACAAAGAACTCTTTCTCGGGAATTGGGTGATTTTCCAAACATTTCAACTGTTCAAAAAATTAAGTTGATAGCTCCAGGGATAATCGCACTTGGAGTCCCAAAATACAAGAATGCTATTCAAACCAAATCGGAAGTAGAAGCAATCAGTGAAGGATTAAAACATAACGAAACCAATGGTTTTCCTCTTTTGATCCTGGTCGATGATGCTGAATTTGTATCCAGCAATTTTAACAACTTTTTATGGGTAACATTTACAAGAAGTAATCCTGCGAACGATATTTATGGAGTTGATGAATTCATAGAAAATAAACATTGGGGTTGTAAAGGCTCATTAATTATTGATGCACGAATAAAACCCCATCATGCGCCAGAATTAATTGTTGACAAACATGTTCAAGATAAAGTTGATGAGTTATTTCATTCTGTTGCTTGTTTAAAACCATTTGCTTAAAATGAACATACATCCGGATTTTAAAATCATGATGGATGAAATTCTGGGTGATGAATTTGATTCATTTGCAAATGCATTAAATGAAAAACCTCCTATCAGCATTCGATTAAATCCATTAAAACCTCAAAATAATTTTAATCTAATTCAAAAGGTACCTTGGGCAAGCCATGCCTATTATTTAGAAGAAAAACCAATATATACTCTGGACCCCTATTTTCATGCAGGACACTATTATCCTCAGGAGGCATCTTCAATGGTAATTGAATCCATTGTAAAACAACTTCCCCTACCCCCTTCACCAAACATTTTAGATGCTTGCGCTGCACCCGGGGGAAAGTCCACTCACTTATCTTCCCTTTTCCCATTGACTTCCTTGATTCATTCTCATGAGTTTAATTCACATCGGAGTGAAATCCTAAGACAAAATATAGAAAAATGGGCTTATCCCAATTGCCTGGTAAGTTATGGTCCATTGCAAAACTTATTAAAAAGCGGTGTTAAATACGATCTCATACTGATTGATGCACCTTGCAGTGGTGAAGGTATGTTTAGAAAAGAAAAGGAGGCCAGCACTCAGTGGAATAGAAAAAAAATCGAGGGCTGTGTTAGTATGCAAAAGGAAATATTAAAATCAATGGCAGATTTATTGGCTGATGGTGGATTTATCATCTATTCTACTTGCACCTTTAATAAGCTCGAAAATGAAGACAGAATCAGTAATTTCATAAGTGATGGGAATTTTGAATCCATTAAAATCACTGAAATTGATGGCATAGACTTAATATCTTCCCATGAAAATAATGTCCACGTTTATAAGAGTTTTCCGCATAGAAATAAAGGCGAAGGATTTAGTTTTTCAATTTTAAAAAAACATGGAAATAAACCTGATAAGGAACATCACACAAAAGCTTGGGCTCACAAGAAAGATTTGCCCCTAAAAGGGTCTGAATTCCTTGATTTGCCGTTTGATTCTTCCACTATCATCCATCAGTCAACACCATCAATCATTCCATCGCATTTAGAAGATTCCATCTTAAAAATTTACGAATCCGGATTGAGAATCAGACACATAGGAATTCCATTGGGTCATTACAAGGGGAAGGATTGGTTTCCCGCCCATGGTTTATCTCAATCCCCATTTCTTAATTCAAATTTGACTTTTGTTAATTTAGAAAAAAATGTAGCTTTGGATTATCTTCGGGCTAACCAATACTTGTTACCAGAAGCTAATAGCGAGCAAGTTTGGCAGATTGCCCGATTTGAAGAGGCGAATCTTGGGTGGTTGAAACAAATTAATGGAAAATTTAAAAATTACCTGCCAAAGGAAATCAGAATTCATTCACTGTAATTTTATGCTTATGCGCCAGATCTTTATCCTTTTATTTCTTTGCATCTTTCAAGTTTTAAGGGCCAATTCCATTCCAGAATTAGAACAATGCCTTATAAACCGCATTGGATCAGACAAAATAGAAGTGCTTTATGAACTTAAGGATCAGGATAACCAAGAGCTTGAGATTCGTTGTAAAGTTTTTTGGGCGAATGGTATTCAGGCACATCAAGAAATCACCAATCTTAACTTTTCAGGAGACTTTGGATTTCCAATTAATCCTGGAGCCAATAAGAAAGTTACCATACAGACTTCAAATCCAAATGGATTTCAAGGTGAAATTAGAATCATATTAAGTGCTTATGATCGCGAAAATATTGATATTTCTGACATTTTAAATCAGATAAATGTCACACGGTTTGAAAATGATCTTCTTACGTTACAAGGCAAAAGAAATGCAGTGACTGATCCTGCGTTTTTACAAAAATCAAGGACTTATCTCACTGAACAAATGGCTGCTCATCTTCCGGTAACAGAGCTAAAGTCCACAGTACCTCAATACACTTGTATTAACTATGAATCCAATCAATGGGGAACTGACCTGCCTGGAAAAATTCAAATAGTGGATGCACATTATGATAGTTATGGGCAATCACCGGGAGCAGATGACAATGGCTCGGGAACGGCCGGCGTATTGGAAATCTTACGGGTACTATCCAAGTATGCAGCCAAAAAAACTGTTCGCTACCTTCTTTTTGATCTTGAAGAATCAGGTTTGGTTGGCTCTAATATTTATCTCAATAATCAAATCAATAAAAAAGATACTGTAGAGTCAGTTTTCAATTTTGAAATGATTGGTTACTATACTGAAAAAGAAAATACTCAGGATTTACCAACCGGATTTAACTTTTTATTCCCGGAGGCTTATAATCAAGTCATCGCCAATAAGCGAAAAGGAGATTTTATTACCAATGTCGGAAATACCAATTCGAAAAAACTTATAGAAATTTTTGCAAATGCATGTAAGAATTATGTACCCTCTTTAAAGTACATTTCTTTGGAAGTTCCTGGTACCGGGAGTATGGTACCTGACTTGAGAAGAAGTGATCATGCTAATTTTTGGGACAAAAATATACCTGCATTGATGTTGACTGACGGGGCAAATTTTAGAAACAAAAATTACCACACTCCAAAAGACAGCCTTCACTACCTTGATCTTGCCTTCGCTTCCAATGTTTTAAAGGCAACCATTGCAAGCCTCATTGAGGTGGCTGGTATAGAACATGGTACCAGTAAAAATTTCACCTTAAGTGAACAGACCCAAAATGATGACCAAATAATCTCTCAAACCAGGCTAAATATTTATCAAGGAAAGCTATGGATTGAATGTCCTGCCTTTTGTGAAAGTTTCAAATTAACTCTAATTAATCAGCAGGGTCAGATTTGTATCCAAAAAATATTAAAAGAAGATGGAAGCGATCGAAAGATTGTTGACTTAGGTCATCTTCCAGGAGGCTTGTATTTTGCAACACTGTCAAAAGGCAGTCGAACGAAAACCATTAAATGTCTGCTCAACCATTAAACACTAACGGTTCAATCGTATATCTTCTTCTTGGCACTAATCTAGGGAAGAGGAAATATCAATTAGATAAGGCTAAAGGATTTATTGAAAATTTGATTGGAAAAATCCAGTCAGAATCCTCGCTTTATGAGACCCAACCTTGGGAAAATCCTGATCAATCGAGTTTTTTAAATCAGGCTATCGCAATTAAAACTCAATTGACACCGGATCAGATGTTACAAGAAATTCATAACATTGAGAAACAAATGGGTAGAGTCCGCAAGGAGAAAAACGAGCCTAGAATTATAGACATCGATATTTTATTATGGGGAAAGAATGTTATTAAAGGAATGGATTTAGAGATTCCTCATCCAAAATTGCATTTACGTAATTTCGTACTTGTCCCCTTAATGGAAATTGCCGGTAACGAAATACACCCAATATTTAAAAAAAGCATTGAGGAACTTTATGAAGAATGTGAAGACCCTCTGGAAGTTTATACGATAAATTGATGAAGAAGAATATCCCTTATAACTATATCTGCATTGAAGGCAATATTGGAGCAGGAAAAACGACCTTAACTACAAAACTTGCTACTGATTTGAATAGCAACCTGATCTTGGAACAATTTGCAGAAAATCCGTTTCTTGAATACTTTTATAAGGAGCCGGAACGTTATGCGCTTGCCGTTGAATTGTTTTTTCTGGCAGAAAGGCAAAAACAGCTTCAAGCGACCATAATGAATAAGGACTTGTTTACTGAATTCACGCTGGCAGATTATTCTTTGATAAAAAGTATGTTGTTTGCAAAACACAATCTAGCTCCGGATGAATTTGCCTTGTTCCAAAGAATATTTACATCGTTGAGTCAACAAATACCTAAACCTGATTTAATACTTTACCTGCATCGCCCTCTTGAAAAAATTAAAACGCACATTATCCAGAGAGCCAGACCATATGAAATGAATATTTCGGACCAATATTTGGAGACTGTTCAAAATTCATACTTTGATTTCTTTAAGGCGCAAACCATTATTCCTGTTTTGGTGTTAGATGCAGAACATTTTGATTTTATTAATAACCCTGTCCATTATGGAGAAATTAAGAACATCTTGACCAATAAATATAACCCTGGACTCCACCATATTAGAATAATGTTTTAAAAAAATAAAAAATGGGACAATTTTTAAAATTTGTTTTTGCATCTTGTTTAGGAACCATACTTGCAGGCCTGTTACTTTTTCTAATTCTCATAGGAATAGGAACCAGTATGGCTTCCAAAAGTATGGACGGAGAAGGAAGTGCCACCATTTCTGATCCTTCTGTATTGAAAATTAAAATACCTGATTTTCTTCCAGAACAAACAAATAATGTTCAGTTTTCCGGATTCAGCTTCAAAGAGCAAAAAGTATTGGGCGTTCATGACATTGCCCAATGTATTATCAATGCTGCTGTAGATCCAAAAATCAAAGGAATTTACCTGATCAGTTCGAATTACGCACATGGTTATGCAACCTTGAAAATAATTAGGGATGCCTTGTTGAAATTTAAAGATTCAGGAAAATTTATCATGGCTTATGTAAATTTCACTGATCATAAAAACTATTTTATAAATTCTGTTGCTGACCAAATTTACATGCATCCGCTCGGATTTGTTGAGTTAAAAGGTTTTGGTGCTTCAATTCCATTTTATAAGGAGATGATGGAAAAGATCGGTTTGAAATTTAACATTTATTATGCCGGAGAATTCAAATCAGCTACAGAGCCATTCAGACTTAGTAAAATGAGTCCCGAAAACAGACTTCAATTATCTGAATATTTGAATGGACAATTTGCCCTCTATACCGAACAAGTGGCGAAGAGCCGAAACCTTGAAAATGCCCATTTAAAAAATA
This sequence comes from Candidatus Vicinibacter affinis, assembly GCA_016714365.1. NCBI lineage: Bacteria > Pseudomonadati > Bacteroidota > Saprospiria > Saprospirales > Saprospiraceae > Candidatus Vicinibacter > Candidatus Vicinibacter affinis. Next base: position 2,664,135 of record JADJNH010000005.1, read on the forward strand.
TTTTTGATCAATTTCTAGCCTCTTCCCCCATGAAGGCACTTGAGTATAAGTTGATTGATTCCATCGCCTATGAAATAGACGCGCAGAACAACTTACGATTTAAGCTTGGTCTTGATGCCGGAGCTAAAATTAATTTTGTCAACTTAAATGAATATTTTTTAGCCAACGGAAAGTCAAAACAGGATTACAGTGCAAAAAATAAAATAGCAGTTGTTTTTGCTGAAGGAAATATAATTGATGGACCCGGTCAGGAAGGAGAAATTGGCAGAAAGTATGTCAAAATCATCAGAGATATCCGGGAAAATAAAAATGTTAAAGCTATAGTGCTTAGGGTAAATTCACCGGGAGGCTCAGCCATGATGTCTGATGAAATCCTAAGGGAAATCGACTTAGCAAGGGCTGAAGGCAAACCTGTAGTAGTCAGTATGGGAGATTATGCTGCTTCAGGTGGATATTACATCGCATGCCACGCAGACAGTATTTTTGCAAGCCCTCATACATTAACCGGGTCCATCGGAGTATTCGCGATGATCCCAAATGTAAAAACAATGACAGACGAAAAGCTTGGTATTGATTTTGACACAATTGGGACTGGACCTATGGCCAGCAAATTTAATCTGACTCAAAATTGGGGAACTGAGGAAGCTAATATTATTCAAGAGAATATTGACCACACTTACAAGACGTTTTTAAAAGTAGTTTCTTTAGGCAGGAACATGTCTACTGATCAAGTTAATGAGATTGCCAGAGGTAGAATCTGGTTAGGTTCAAAGGCTCTGCAAAATGGCTTAATCAGTAAAATTGGAGAATTAGACGACGCCATCAAATCCGCTGCTACTTTAGCCTCAATAGATCGTTATAGAATTACAGAGTATCCTCAACAAAAAGATCCTGTCCAAAAGTTCATTGATCAAATCAAAGGTGATGAAGATGATATAAAATCCACGATGACAAAAAAGATTCTCAAAGAAAACCTTGGATCAGTTTATCCATATTATGAGGAGTGGTTAAACATCCAAAAAAATACCGGAGTTCAAATGAGGCTCCCTATTAAAATTCTCTATTGAGTAAAATCTAAGAAGTATAAAACGATAAAATATTAAACTTAAATAATCCCGTTTTCAGCCAAATACCTTTCTGCATCCAGAGCGGCCATACAACCGCTGCCAGCTGCTGTTACTGCCTGACGATATATTCTATCTTGTACATCTCCACTGGCAAAAACTCCTGGCACTTTAGTTTTACTGGTACCCGGAATGGTTTTAATGTAACCTTGTTCATCCATATCCAGCCAATTTAGAAAAGGGTCAGAATTTGGCTTATGCCCTATAGCTACAAAAAAAGCTTTTATTGGAATTTCTGATATTTGCTTGGTAACTGTATTAATAATTTTCATGCCGGTTACTTCCTCTTCCCCTAAAATATCCAATGTTTCTGTATTGTAATGGATCTGTATTGCTGGATTTGAGGCAACTCTTTCCTGCATAATTTTGGATGCCCTCATTTGATCTTTCCGCACCAGTAAATGTACCTTCGGGCAAAGCTTTGCCAAATAGCTGGCCTCTTCAGCAGCGGTATCTCCCCCTCCTACTACTGCAACTTCCAATCCTTTAAAAAAGAAACCATCACAGACCGCACATGCTGAAACTCCTTTATTCATAAGTTTTTGCTCGGCCGGCAATCCTAACCACTTGGCACTTGCTCCTGTAGAAATAATGATGGCATGAGCATGCAACACCTCTCCGGATTCTGTCCAGATTTTATGGACAGGACCGCTAAAGTCCACTCCAGTAATCCTTTCATATCTAATATCCGTTTCAAATCTTTCAGCCTGATTCTTAAAGTCATCCATCATTTGCGGACCATGCACCCCTTTAGGATATCCGGGATAATTTTCAACTTCTGTGGTTATCATGAGTTGCCCGCCTGGTTCACTACCTGTAAAAAGTACAGGATGCATATTAGCCCTTGCTGCATAAATGGCAGCTGTATAACCTGATGGCCCCGACCCAATTATAATACAATGATGAATGTTCATTTTTGAAACTTTAATTGATAATAGCAAAATTAGCCTTCTAATAAGAATATCCGTCCTAAAATGTTCACCAATTGTTCAGTTTTCTGTCCAGCATCCAATTTTAACTCTGCTTGATTGTAGAAAAATTGCCTTGTATTTAAGATGTATTTTATGGCATCTTCTTTATGTATATCATTCTTAAACAAAGGTTTATCTAATTCAGCAATGCGGCTCAGAAGTAGATGGTAATCAGCTTTAAGATAAACTGTACTGCATTGTTTCAATTGGTGCATATGATCAAAAAAAAATGGCAATCCTCCTCCAGTTGCAACCACCCCCGGATTACAGTTTAGAACATTAAACAAAACTTTTCGCTCCATAACCCTAAATTCGAATTCACCATAATTTTTCCATATATTATTGATATCAAGTTCATAAGCTGATTCAATTAACTGGTCGGTATCGTAACAATTCAAATTAAATGTATCAGCCAAGGCTCTTGCCAGGGTAGATTTACCAGCACCGGACATTCCAATCAGAACAATGTGTTTATTTAAAGTCATTTGCTTTTATCAATTGTAAATTGTTCATTAATTTGCATGATGCGATTAGTCCTTGTATACATTGTATTCTCTTTAAGCCTTTATTCCTGCGAACCCAAAAATAGGGATTCCAAGGTTAAAAAAGAGGAGTATCTGGATCCTTATCTGGATGCCATTAGAATTTCTGCCACTGCAGATGCCCCACATAGTAAGGATCGAATTGCTAAAATTGAATTTCTGGAAAAGGAATATGATTTCGGAACAATTACAGAAGGAGACAGTGTTTCCCATGACTTTTTCTTTGTCAATAAAGGCAATGCGCGACTTCTGATCAATGATGTCAACTCTTCCTGTGGATGTACATTTCCAGCTTGGCCAAAAGGTTTTATCCGACCAGGTGACACCGGTAAGATCAATATTATTTTTGACAGCCATGACAAAGCAGGTTGGCAACTCAAAACCATTGCAGTGGTTGCAAACACACAACCCACTCAAAATGAAGTCACTATAAGGTGTTTTGTTCAAAAAAATAAAAGAAAATGAAACCAATTAATAAAAGCAATTAGCTTTGCAAGTAAACATACAGCTATAAAAATATTTGAATATGGAAGGAATGATTATGCAGTTGCTGCCTTGGATTTTGATTTTTGGAATTATGTACCTTTTCTTTTTAAGACCGCAAATAAAAAAGCAAAAGGAACAAAACAATTTTTCTGCAAACCTTAAGAAGGGTGATCAGGTTGCAACAGGAGCAGGAATGATAGGGAGAATAACGAAAATTGAAGATTTTGTTGTAGAGCTTCAGATTGATTCAAAGTCCTTTATCAAAGTTCTAAAATCTTCTATCTCAAAGGAAGCAACTGAATCTTTAAAGGACAAAAATTATTTAGATTAAATTGAGTCACCAAGTAAGGTCGACTTTAGATTTATTCATTCTTAACGCATTATTTATTAAGAACAAATAGGGGTTATTGCTGTAACCTTTTCTTCAGTTCTTCAAAGTAAATTTTATCCAAGTATTCTGCTAATAACTTGTCTTTAGGTTGCTTGGCCTTTGACAATTTGGCATACTGGAAAGCATAATTTATTTGCTGATTTTCTTGCAAATTACTCATAACCATCAAAGTACGTGGCAATGATTGCAACTTAAGTGTCTCTTTGCTCAAGGCATTGTCAATCTCACTGATTTTTAAATTAAAATCACCTTTTTTAGAAACGGTAAAACTTGATGAGTTTGACTTTATTACACTTTTATCCAACTGAATATTCCAAAAATACTTTTTGCCTGGCGTAAGATATTTTAATGGACTTACAAGGGTATAATTTACTGAATTTACATAGCTCTGAAATACGAGCGCTTTTGAATCAAAATCATAAATCTGAAGAATAAAATTACAAGAATCACAAGAATGAGTCCATTTAAAATCTATATTATATAAATCAGCAGATAACAGACCTGACATTGGAAAATTCAATAGTGGTGCAGCGTCTTCTCCTCGGGAAAAAGCAAGTACGGTATTATTGTAATTTTCTTTAGACTCGGATGAAGTGTGGGTTGTAAAAAAAGAAAGGAAATAATCTCCCAACCGACTGAAGATGGAGCTCTCAGGAAGGGCCACAAACTTTAACGAATTTACTAAATAAGTCCCCTGTGCTGAAATCTCACAAACTTCACCACTGGATTTAAGAAGTTTAACTTTTGCATTTTGAGCCAAAATCAGTTTTTGATCCAGAAATACGGGTCCATGAACCAGCATTTTGGCTAAATTTGAATTTTCGGATTGCTTACATACTTTGACATTACCCTGAATATACACGGCAGCAAGTTCCTGACCTTTGACAAAACTAACCGAATAGATAAAACTTACAAGTAAAACAATTACAACTCTGAGTGACATAAATTTAGATTTAATTGGACTATGTATTACAGTACCTAAAAACCCAATAGGTTATCAATAAATTAATAAGTCTATTACATTTTATGTAAAAAATATTCAAATTAACAATTCACAACATCAATATGTTGACAAAATTTTATTCACTCTATGCTTAAACCGATGTTGATAAAACTCAAACAATTCAAACGAAAGGATCACCGATGTAATAATTAGAATAAACCCTAGTTTGATATTTAATCCGCACAAAAGTAAAATGCAGCAAGAATATAAAAAAACAAACTGTAAAATTTGAATAAGCCTGATAAAAGCCACTGTGAAAAAAAGTTTTTTCTCGACTACTTTTAAAAAAATATAGTAATTGATAAAAAATATAAAAAAGGAAAAAAGATACAACAACCACTCAGGCACATCATCAATATAATCTTCATCCAGCAACATAGAAATAATATTGGCATGAATGATTACCCCAAACATATCCGGAATAGATCTTCCCGATGACCTTTCATTAAGAGGCGTATAATACCGATCTTTCATGGAAAGAGAGGCATCATGTTCACCACAAAAACCAACCAGCACAATTTTATCTTTAAAATAATTATCGTCATATGAACTGGTATCATTAAGAAACTGATCAATGTTCACCAATGCGTAATGTGAATTTTGTCCACTGTTAATAGGATAAATCATGCCGGAGACTCCTGGCTGAACTCTTCTAAAATTTATCCACTCCTTGTCTACACCTCTGGCATTAAGACTGCTTAAAATATCAGGATTAAAAATCAATGCAATTTTTGTGGAAAAAGATGGTACTAAATTGCCTTCCACATTATGAAATGGTTCAAAAGTGCGAACAGAAAATCCATCGTTTGTGGCAAGATTTACATAGGCTTGGTTATCACTCTTGGTAAAAAACGGGTGACTGTGCATTTCCATAGTCGATGGCTTATGCAACTTTGCTTCTTCAAAAGAGTATGCCAAAGTCAATTTCGGTGAACTTAAAATTGCATTTCTCAAAAGTGTATCAGCAGGAGTTGAATACAAGGTATCAAAAAGCAAATCAATACCAATCACCTTGGTTGATTTCCTGGAAAGGTAATTAATTGTCGTTGCGACTTTTCTTCTGTCAGTGATTCCTGAATTTATGATAAAGATTCTGCTGTCGAATAATTTTGGATCACTGTGATCCCTGAATTTTGAAAAAGAAACATCAATCAAATCCTGATGCTTTATTGCTTCACTAAAAGGATCTATAAATAATTGATTAACAGGAAGGTGGTGCAATAAAAACAGAAACAACACCGATATGATTGAAAAAATAAAACCGTGATAATACTTAAACTGATTCAAAAATAAATAACTTAAATTAACAATAAAATGAAATTCAAAAAAATTAATATTGCCTCGCAGTAATTTTCTCCACTATATTCCCTTTTCTATCTAGCAAATATACAAATTCCGTTTGCTTACAATGCAAATAATTTCCACTGGGGGTTTGGGCATAAAAAGTATTGCTGTTTCCAATTACCTGATTTAAAACTGGCAAATAATTTAGATTTTCCAAAGAGGATTCAAAATGTCTTTGAATCGAAAAAACAGGTCCTATAGGCGCTTGAAATTGATATCTAATCAAATGACCATCAACACGATACAAAAATTTAAAACCACCATTCCGATCATCTAACACACATGCTCTAACATCGGATTCATATAAGCTCAAAATAACATCATCTACTTTTGATCTCGGCTCTTTAAGTAAGCAAGGTTCAGAACTTAAAGGACCCGGCAAGCAATTATTGAAAATATTTATATTGTGGTAAGCCATATGCTTTAGTAATAAAACAGGTGATTTTATTACTGATTTAAAGTAAGTTAAACAACTACTCTGTTGCTGCAATGCAAAGCTAATTCCCACTGCCATTTTTAATTTCATCAATTTATCAGGCAATAAACTTCTATTGGTTTTTAAAAACTGATTATAAAATGAAACAGCCTTCAGATAATTTCCTTCAAGATTGAGCGCACAAATTAAATTTATCGCGGCAGTAGAATATTCAGGATTAAGTTCCAATGATTTCTCAAATAATTGAACCGCCTGAACAATGTGCCTTTTTCTAATGATCCTGTCTTCTTCCGAAATAGGTCCTCTGGCTCTTTTGATTTTAGTTAGATTAGAGTTTAAGTCCAATTCGAATGGATATGCATAGTAATCCTTTTCTTCATCATGCAATTCAAAAGCCAAATACAAACTCACCAATCCAAGATTATTGTAAATTTCAGCTCCCTGATACTTTTTCAAAATATACCGATAGCACAAATCAGCTAATTTATATTCAGCCTGAATGATCAAAATATTGGCGCATTCAAATAATTGATATAATTCATTTGCCATTTCCAAAACTGAATCCGAACTATTAATTCGCTCAGATTTAGGAGGATAATTGGCAAGAATTTCATCCTTTAACTTATACTGATCGTATATAGAATTAATTAAATTTTTTAAAACTTTTGAAGGATTATAGCCTGCCAAATAACAAATAAATGCCCCCTGAAGGTCAGCTTCTTTCTCCTCATGAAATTTAGATTTACCCATGTTATTTGTCATTAAGAAATTAGAAGCATCATTGCTGAATTTTACATGCTTCTGAATGGCATGACTTAATTCATGCGAAATAACGAACGCCAAAGCATTCAATGAATCCTTGTTAAATTCTATGCAAATATCATAGAGCTTTTCTTCAATCCTGATAAGATTTTGACCAGGAACATAAACAGCTCCAATGCTGGAGCCTTTTACCAGAGCTATTTTTGGCTTGTGGATTTGAGGAATCGAAGCAGCACGGTATAAATTCGACAGAACCTTCTCGACAGTTCTCAATTTATAATTTTTGTGCCCGGCCTGGACCTGACTATTAAATAAGATGACCAGAAAAAATACAATAAAGAAATTTTTAAGAAAAGACAACATTCAGAAATCAATTATCCAATTTTTCTAATAATTCCTTCGCGTCAGATGCCTTATTAAATGAAGTGTTTGAAGACAATTCAAGCAATATTGATTTTGCTATCTCTGTATTTTGATTTCTGCGAACCATCTGCAAAGCATAATACCAGCAGGCATCATTTCTAAGTTCAAAACCATTTAGCTTGCACAGATTTTTAAAAAAAGATTCCGATTTATCATACATCTCTAAATTCAAATAACTAAGCCCCAAATAAAATTGCACCAAAGGAATTCCAGATTTTTCAGCATTAAAAGATTCCAACAATATAGAAGACGCTTTGTAATTCCCTTCAGCCAGGTAAATCAAAGCTTGCTTTATGGTATCTTCAGCCTGAGCTCCAGCAATCAGGCCAGAAACATTGAATTTTTCAATATCCTTTTGTATTTGATTTTTGTCCACCTTGTTATAAAAAGAAAACAATTCCACCCCATTTATCTTGGCCGGTGTCAACCAAATAAAGACAGAGAAAGCAACAGCACTC